>CALHND010000005.1 GCA_938034875.1 uncultured Clostridia bacterium | reverse complement strand
TTTATCCGGAGGTGAAAATAATGTTCGAAATGCCGAAAATGGAAATGGTAGAGTTTGAAGTAGAAGAAATCATGACAGCTTCTGAGTCTTCAAGCAACGAAAACTGGGGAGAGCTCGACTAAAGTATACTTAAAATCAAAAGCGCAGGGTTTATCCCTGCGCTTTTGATTTATATATAAAAAGTTTATTGGTATATAAGAATTTGAATTTGTTTTTAAACTTTTTGTGGTTTGCTTTTAATCATAATGGTTTTTATGATTTAGCTATATATTTAATATAATGTTTAAAAATGTGATGTAATATAAAACGGTTGTTAGCGGTATTATTATGTGCTCAACTACCTTTTTATTTGCTATGCTGGTAAGACGATAGTAGCGATGAGCGTTTAAGCATTGTAAAAGAACCATATGTCAAATTCAAACGAAAAAATATTTATAACCGTTTACCCAAAAGCAGATAAAAAGGCAAATAAAAACCCCCATTGGGGCAGCCGGAAAAGAAATGAGTTTGTCAAATCTTTTAATGAGCCAATAGCTCATCCGGTTTTATGCCCTAATGGGGGAGTGTTTATTATCGGCACCGCCGATATTTATAATTGTTATAATTTATGAGAATGTTCTTGAACCAAGAACTGTTCCGGAATCGGTTACAAATTCCAGTATAATTGATTCTGCAGACGGAACTTCCTTTTTCAATTCTGCAAGTGCGGCTGTTATTTTTTCAACATCTTTAGGTTCCATCTTGTTAAGAGTTGATGCAAATTCTGCCTTTAATAATTCTATATCCTCCGGTGTAGTTTCCGGCGGAAGTGCCATCGTAAATTTAATAACAAGTGAGTTTCCGCGAGCAAGAATTTTTATAAATCCGTCTCCATCCACCTCTTCAGCTCCACCATTTTCAAGTGCTTCCAAGTCGTCTCTGTTATTCTCAATATATTGGCTAAGAGTCATTTCGGACTCTGATGATGTATCTGAGGAAGGTGTTTTGCTTGATGTATTAGAGGATGTGGGTTTTTTACTGGAAGTGTTTTTTGTGTTAGAGGTTTTTTTGGTTGAAGTGGTTTTTTTGCTTGATACATCGCTTGTTTCATCAACAGAGCTTGTTTCATCCTGCGAAGAGGTTAACTCCGATGTAGTTGTGTCTGCCGAGCTTTCATCAGATGACGAAGAAGCGATCGAAGCTGCTGGTACCAATTTGTCAACATTAAGGGTTTCGTCTTCTTTACAGGCGGTGAGGCTCAAACATGCTGAGCAACACAAAATGAGTGATAATAGTCTTTTCATTTTAAATTCTCCTTATAAATATGTTGCGATCATTGCAAAAGTAATGTCAATATGGATATTTTCAAGCACATTATTGTTGACATTACCTTATAAATGCTCGCTATTAATACTCGATGAGCATTAAATTTGTTATAATTATAGTATGTGTGTGACCAGATAGCAACCAGATTATTACAATTATGGTAAATATTATAAAAATTAAGCAAAATACTCCTAAAAAATTATTCAATCTTTCAATTTATTATAAAAACAATGTATTCAAAAAAAATCATAACAGTCTGTGCAATATGTAAAAATAATATCAATTGTGTAAAAATTTTAAGGAGCGTTTTGGAAATTATAAAAGAATTTTCGGCCAATGCTATAAAAAAGCTGTAAACATTATTGATACAGAGAGAATTCAAATAAACTAACTGATATGTAACGTCGCATACAATGTAGCCCGACTGATTGACATAGGCGTGAATTACAGTTGATAAATACTTTAAATAGACAAAAAAAGCCACCCCGTTTATCATGGGGTGCTTTTGATGTAAAAGAAGTGACAATAAAAGCAGTAAAAAAACACAGAAATCTTTCATCAAGACTTCGGCGTTTTTATTGCAACATATGCAAATTGCAATATGGGTTTCACTCGATTGCATTATGGTTGAATTCTCGGTTTTGGGTAGTACTATATTGCAACCGCTAAAAAAACAACTATAACAATAAATTAAAATTTATTTAAACAAAAGGCAGTACACCGAAGTGCACTGCCCCTGGTTTTAATTCGTTTTTCAGAAAATTTGACCGGGAAGCTTTAACTTGTCTTTGGGTGGAAATTGCTTATCAAATTTCTCTGCTTCATCTTCATTTACAAAATAGCCCTGAGGTGTTGCATATTCACCTGTAACACCATCGAGATACCCTTCTTTCAGTTCTTTGCAAAGGAAAAAGGAAGCATCTGCACCCTCAGGCAAACCGTGATATCGGATACCGAAGTCACCGGCATAAGTAAAACCGCTTTTTCCGTAGAAGTTGATGTCACCCTCAAAGCAAACTGCTCCGAAGCCCATTTCCGTGGCCTTTTCAAGGGAGTAATCAAGCAGAATTTTGCCGTAGCCCTGTCTTTTCAGTTCAGGTGTAATACAGATAGGACCCATTGTGAGTATAGGAATATCTCTGCCATCATCAGCCTTTATGATAGCCTTCATAAACATATTCTGACCTATGACTCTGCCGTCTTTTTCAATTACAAAATTAAGCTTTTGTACAAATGCCTCGTCGTTTCTCAACTGATTAAGCACATAATGTTCAAGACAGCCTGGACGATACACATTCCAGAATGCTTCTCTTACGAGAGCTTCGGTTGCTCTTTGTTCTTCTTTTCGTTCCAAACGAATTATATAGTCAATTTTATTCATTGTTTTTCCTCCTAAAAATTGTTGACACCAATGTGGGAGGCTTGTGTGATTGTATTTACAAACCTACCGGTTATGCTACAATCTCCACTGATTTGATTGTCTTTTTCAAAAAGTAATCTCCTTTTAAATATAGAATTTATAATTATGCCATTCGGCAAAATTACCTGTGAAAATTCATGTTTATTAAACACATTATATTATACAATATTTATTTTACAACTAAACCGACAAATCGGCATAAGAATGGCTTATTAGTTTTACAAAAGAATAATAAAGCATAATAAATGCACCGCTTAAAAACAGTCCACCAACAATATCACTAAACCAATGCACACCGGAAAACATTCTGCCGACAACTGTTACTATAATTACAGCTATGGATAACGCGTTTGCTATTTTTAAAATCGTCTTGTTTTTAATGCGACTATTAAACTGCATCACAGCAGTTCCCATTATTGAGCATATAATCATTGTGTGCGATGAGGGGAATGATGCTTCTAAACATCCATTCATAAGCACTGGTCTGTAATTTACAATATAAATTTCAAAGAAGCTGTAAGCAGCAATTACTAAAATGTAAAATACACCAAGAATATAAATATCTGCATCAACTTTTAAGAAACTTCTTCTTTTAATTAACTGAATAAGTCCTAAAACACCAAATCCAATCGTGGTAAAGATTGCTGCAAAACCAAGCCAATCTGTAATATGATACCAAATGATATTTTTACCTGTTAAATTCCATACGAGTTGATTGATGGTGGCAAGTCCTATAGTAGAGCCATTAGGACCTATGGGCTGAACATCCGCATTTAAAACTAAAAATGTTAAGATGCCAAATAGCGCAAATAAAATTCCTGCAAGTGCAAAGTTTCTTTTTGTATTTTCTTTCATAACAACAATCCCTTATAATTTTTGATTTGAACTTTCGCTCGTAATCATCGTATGATAAGGGGCTGAGACACTCAAGAAACGCTGGGTTACACACTTGACACGCAATGTATCATCGTGCTTTTATTGCAAAAAATCCTTTAATTATTATGATAAACAGCAAAAATGCACCTGCATAAGGTTGATTGCTTAATATAAATCCAAGCAGACCAATAACGCTAATGAGTAAAGACACGAATGTTTGGTTTTTTATCCAAAATCTATTCTCTGCGTTTTGAAATGCAAGTTGCAGCACCCCGAAAATGACAGATAATACAACTGAAACCGTATACATAATCTTCATAAAAGGGACTATTCCGGATAATTGCATTAAAGAGACAGTTATATATTTTCCGTCAGCTATTTGTTCGCCAAAGAAGGGTAAAAATAATAAAAGTCCAACCATACAATCAACAAGTCCGAAAACAAGCGCATGTGATTTATGCGCCTGTTCTTTAGCATCTGTTTCAGCAACTGTGATAAGTTCTTCGCCTGATAAAAGCTCATCAACAGAAACACAAAAAAGCTTTGCTATTGCTTTTAGTGAATCTATACTGGGGTAGCCTCTGCCTGATTCCCATTTTGAAATGGCGGTGCGAGAAACATATAACGCTTCTGCTAATTCTTCTTGAGTCCATCCTTTTTCTTTTCTCAACGCTAATATTTTTTCGTTAAGTTCCATGGCACGTTCCTCATTAAATTATTCTTCGAATACAGTATATCACATAAATGTGGTTTATTCTATAACAACAAAAAAGGCGGGATTTATTCACCCCAGCCGCGTCGTCCGTTTAATTATGAATCGAAAGATTATTCTTTTGTCGCTGTGTGGGAATGGTTGTTCTTTTACGCTGTAACTAATCTCGCAAAAATTAAACTATTCCTTTGAGCCGAAATGCAAGTAAGTCTTGTGCAGCAAGGTTTTTTACAAAAAAACAACCAAAGTTCGAATACCAATGGCATTAAAACTTTGGTTAGTTAATGGTGGACACTGAGGGGCTCGAACCCCCGACCTTCCGCACGTCAAGCGGATGCTCTACCAGCTGAGCTAAGTGTCCAATTTTCCGAGCAAAATGATTATACATTATACTCGCAAAAAAATCAAGCCATTTTTATATTTATCTGCCCTCGCTTACGCACAGACGTTTAACATCAGCCATAATCTGGTCAAATTGATCAGGAGTGACCGACTGAGCGCCGTCACACAGAGCTTTTTCGGGATGATTGTGCACCTCGACCATCAAACCATCAGCACCTGCAACAACAGCCGCTTTTGCCATTGGGCGAACAAGAGCGGATTTGCCCGTTGCATGAGATGGGTCAATGATAACCGGCAAATGCGTTTTTTCTTTAAGAACCGGAACGCATGAAATATCAAGCGTGTTGCGTGTTGCCGTTTCAAATGTGCGTATGCCGCGTTCGCACAGAATAATGTTGGAATTACCGCCTGCTGCAATGTATTCAGCCGACATTAGCCATTCCTGAATTGTGCTGGACAGACCACGCTTAAGCAAAATGGTTTTGTTGGATTTTCCCAGTTCAGAAAGCATATCGAAATTTTGCATATTGCGAGCGCCTACCTGAATAACATCTACATCATTAAACAAATCAATATATAAAAGTGATGTAAGTTCGGTAACAATGGGAAGCCCCGTGACCTTTTTGGCTTTGAGAAGCAAGTCGATACCTTCGGTTTTTAGGCCACGAAAAGCGTACGGAGATGTGCGTGGTTTAAATGCGCCACCGCGCAGCATGGTAGCACCGGCAGCCTTTACTCGCTGTGCAACTTCAATGATTTGCTCCTCGGTTTCGACCGAGCACGGACCCGCAATAACAGCAAAACTGTTGTCGCCGACCTTTACATTATCTGACACGCTGATAACTGAGTTTTCAGTGTGAAATTTGCGGTTAACGACCTTATAAGGTTCAGAAATGCGGCGAACGGTGTCAATAAAATCAAGCTGGTTAAGCTGTTCAATGTCAATTTTTAATGTATCACCGACTAATCCCAAAATGGTGGTGTGTTCACCGTGTGAAATATGAACATTGAGACCCTTGGCTTTTATCGAATCTATAAATTCGGCGGTTTTTTCCGCAGAAGTGTTTTGTTTTAAAATTACAATCATGGTGTTATAACCCCTTCATTATAATATTTGAATTATAACATAGCAATTTTCATATTGCAAACTATTTACATTAATTTGGATTAGTGTTATCATGATAAGGCATTATATAAAAAAACGGAGGCAATGCAATATGAGAATAGAAAATTTAAAAATATCGGAAATATATCCTCAAATTTCTGATTATGGCGCATACATAACTACATATTTTACTGAGAAATCACCTGAAATAAATTTTGGTAAGAGACCTGCAATGGTAGTTTTTCCGGGTGGCGGATATTGGATGACCTCCGACCGTGAGGCAGAGCCGATTGCACTTAAATTTGCTAGTGCCGGCTATCAGGTAGCCGTTGTTCGTTACAGCACAAAGGACAAGGCAAGGGATGCAATATATCCTCAACAGCTTTTAGAAGGAATAGCGGCTATTGACTATATGCGCAAGCACGCTGATGAACTTAACATCGATACCGATAAAATTGCCGTAATAGGATTTTCCGCAGGCGGTCATATGGCAGGCATGATGGGCACACTATACGGTGAGCAGGTTGTATTAGATACATTCGGCGTTACAGCCGATGAGGTACGACCGAATGCGATGGTGCTCAGTTATGCCGTTCTTTCTTCGGGCAAATACGGTCATTTTGATTCATTTAAAAATTTGCTTGGCGAGGACGGAATAAAGGATCCGGAAACGTTCAAAAAATCGGACATTATTGAAAATGTAACCGCATCGACACCGCCGACATTCATTTGGACTTCATTTACAGATGACTGCGTTCCTGCTCAAAATTCGATTATGATTGCATCGAAAATGCTTGATTTGGGCGTTAAGTGCGAGCTGCATATGTTCCGTGAAATATACCACGGCGCATCTCTTGCTGATTACACCGTTGCAAGCAATCCCGGTTCAGTAAAGGACCTTAATAAGCCACATGTTGCTCATTGGTTAGAACTGTGCATGGAATGGCTAAACGAAGAACTGAACATTAACTATTAATAGGAGCGAACAATTAAATGGGATATATTTACGACCTGCATGTTCATTCAAACGAATGCAGCAAATGCGCCTCGTCGTCGCTTGTCGACCTTGTACACGCATATAAAAAGGCGGGATTTGCAGGATTCGCTGTAACAAACCATTTTCTGCGGGGATACAATTGGATCCCGGCGGAGCTTAGTTGGGCGGATAAAATGCACATGTACTGGGATGTATATATTGAAGCGAAAAAAGTTGCAGATGAGCTTGATATTGATTTGCTTTTCGGCATTGAAGAAGGATACGGACAGGCACAGGAGGTGCTTTTTTACGGCATCGACCTCGAGTTTTTGCTTGCAAACCCTGATATGTGCGAAATTCCTATTGAGCAGCTTTGCCAGCGTGTAAGGGAATACGGCGGATTTTCGTCGCATGCCCACCCGTTTCGCGAACGCGACTATATTCCAAAAGATTACAAGCGCATGGATATAACCGCGCTTGACGGTTTGGAGATATACAATGCGTCAAATGAAAGCGAGCACAATGAGAAGGCTGTAGAGTTAATGCAGCAGTCGGGACTAAAGTTTACTGCCGGCTCGGACAATCATAATGTATGGACGTTAGAAAAGGGCAATGTTGGCGGACTGATATTCGACCACCGAGTACGCACAAGCAAGGAACTTTGTGATGCGTTGCGTTCAGGCGAAGGTATAGTTTACAAAAAAGAAAGTGACAGATAAATAAAAAAAGCGTCTGTGCCTCGGTACAGACGCTATTATATTATAATAATATATGTACCATGATTATTTAATTGCGGTAAAGTTAAAAGTGTTACTCGCCGAATTGCGTAGTATGCAAAAATTTGCAACACAGCGCATTTAAAACATGTTAAAAACAGTCAGTTTTAGCTTTAAATAAAGAATGAGTTAGAATATTTGGAGTTTTTTCAACAAAAGCATCAATATGTTAGCGTGGTAAAGCGGTAAATTATGTACATTTTATACAAACTTAAAAAAATTTCAAAAAAGGGGTTGCAATTTACTCACGGTGTTGCTATAATTTTAGCATAGTAAAGCGTTAACACGCTAAAACACGTGCACGAAGTAAAAAATATTAAAACATATTATGAGAGAGGTACTTATTATGAAAAAAATTATTGCTTTGCTTTTAACAGTAGTTATGCTTGTTGCTTTCGCTTCCTGCGGAACGAAAGATACCGGCGATACGTCGTCAGTAGAAAGTATAAAGAAAACTTCTGACCTGGAATATATCAAGGGTAAGAACAAAATTATCGTAGGCATTACCGAATATGCTCCCATGAACTACAAGGAAGAGGGCAGCGATAAGTGGACAGGATTTGATACCGAGTTTGCTGAGAAGTTTGCCGAAATGATCGGTGTTGAAATCGAGTTCATAGAAATCGACTGGGATAGCAAGCAGATGGAACTTAAATCCAAGAGCATTGACGCTGTTTGGAACGGCATGACAATTACTGATGAAGTTAAGAAGACAATGGATGTTTCCAATGCTTATGTTAAAAATGCTCAGGTTGTTGTTATGGCAGCAGATAAGGTTAAAAACTACACCACAAAAGACAGCTTAAAGGATCTTAAGTTTGCAGTAGAAAGTGGTTCCGCCGGTGAAAAGGCTGTTAAGGATGCCGGTTTTGCAAATAGCACAGTAGTAAAGACTCAGGCTCTTGCGCTTCTCGAAGTAAAGAGCGGCTCGGCTGACGCTTGCGTAATCGACATCACAATGGCAAACGCCATGACAGGTGAGGGCACAAGCTACGCAGATTTGGCAAAGGGTATCGAGCTTACTACCGAAGAATACGGCGTAGCTTTCAGACAGGGTTCCGATATGGTTGAAGTGTTCAATGCATTCATGAAGGAAGTTTATCAAAACGGCTGGCTGAAGGAACTTGCTAAGAAGTACGAACTTACACTCGCACTTGAGGCGTAATTCTTTAGAGCATTAAAAATTAATATAAGGCGGAGAGGCTAAAACGCCCTCTGCCTTATTTGACTGTTTACCGAAAGGAAAAAAATACATATGTTTTGGACGGTGACCCTCAGTCTTCTTGAGGGATTTGGGAATACTTTAAAAATATTTGGCATGACTTTACTTTTCTCGTTGCCGGTCGGGCTCATTATCAGCTTTGGTGCAATGAGCAGATTTGCGCCCCTGCGAATACTGATAAAGTTGTTCGTGTGGATAATCCGCGGCACACCGCTTATGCTTCAACTTTTTGTAATCTACTTTGTTCCGGGGCTTGTCAGCGTTTGGGCAGGAGAAGCGGTCAGCGATATTGGTGTTATCAACTGGCTTATCGACTGGCTCGCATCATGGACCATTATGGAAAGACTTACTGCTGCGCTCATCGCTTTTTCAATAAACTATTCATGCTACTTTTCTGAAATTTATCGTGGCGGCATAGAGAGTATTCCCCGTGGTCAGTATGAGGCAGGCCAGGTGCTTGGCATGACCAAAACGCAGATATTCTTTAAGGTTGTACTGCTCCAGGTAATTAAGCGCATAGTACCTCCCATGAGCAACGAAATCATTACGCTGGTCAAGGATACAGCGCTCGTAAACACAATTTCAGTTTACGAAATCATCTGGAATGCACAGCGATTTACAAAAACTGATGGTTTGCTTTGGCCGCTTTTCTACACCGGCGTATTCTATTTGGTGTTCAATGGCCTGCTTACATTGTTGTTCGGATACATCGAGAAAAAAATGAATTATTTCAGGAGTTGAATTATGGCAGTGCTTGAAGTAAAAAACATACGAAAATCCTTTGGTAAAACAGAGGTTATACGTGATATATCGTTTTCGCTTGAAAAGGGTGAGGTTCTTGCAATTATCGGCTCGTCCGGCAGCGGCAAGACGACATTACTGCGCTGTCTCAACTTTTTGGAGACGGCTGACAGCGGTGAAATAATCGTAAACGGCAAAACAGTATTTAATGCGGAAAATGCAAAGAAATATTCCGACAGCGAAAAGCGCAAAATGAGACTTCATTTTGGTTTGATTTTTCAGCAGTTCAATCTTTTTCCGCAGTATACAGCACTTAAAAATGTTATGCTTGCCCAGGAATTACTGCGCGTCGGCACAAAGGCCGAAATTGAGGAAAAATCGCGAGACCTGCTCGCCATGGTTGGACTTTCCGACCGACTGAATAATTTTCCGTGCGAGCTTTCGGGCGGTCAGCAGCAGCGAGTAGCTATTGCGCGTGCGCTGGCTTTGTCGCCGGATATACTTTGTTTTGACGAACCAACATCGGCACTTGATCCGGAACTTACCGGTGAGGTTCTTAAAGCAATAAAGGGACTTAAAAATAACGACCGAACAATGATAATTGTTACACATGAAATGAATTTTGCACGCAATGTCGCCGACAAAATAATGTATATGGCTGATGGTGTAATTGAAGAAATGGGTACACCTCAGGAGCTGTTTGAGAATCCTAAAAGCCCAAAAACCGCCGCTTTTTTACATAATAGTGTTGAAGACAAGGCGCTGTAATGCAATTTTGTTTGTATATTCTGTCGAAAACTAATAAATATGCAAAAAATAGTCTAAATACACTTGCATATTCATATAATTAGTGTATAATTATACTTAAACAAAACTAAGGGGTAATTTATCATGAAAAAAACTATAGCACTTATACTTGCAGTAGCCATGATTATGGCCTGCGTAGCTTCTTGCGGTGGCAATGATAAAACACAGTCAAAAGAAAAATTAACAATGGCAACAAACGCAGCATTTCCTCCGTATGAATACTTTGAAGGCAACGCTGTTGTAGGTATAGACGCTGAAATCGCAGCAAAAATTGCTGAGAAACTCGGCATGGAACTTGAAATTGTTGACACCGAATTCGGCTCAATCATTGCGGGTGTTCAGACCGGCAAGTACGATATTGGTATGGCCGGCATGACAGTTACCGATGAGCGTAAGCAAAGTGTTAATTTCTCTGATACATATGCAACAGGCATTCAGTCCGTTATTGTTAAAGCTGACAGCACTTATGCATCGTTTGAGGATTTTTATACTGGCTTTGATGCTGAAGGAAACCCCACCGGCGTAAAAGACGGCATCAAAATTGGAGTTCAACAGGATACAACCGGTGATATTTACGCATCTGACGTGCCTGGAAAATGGGGCTTCGGCGAAGATAATGTTATTAGATACAAGACCGGCTCAGATGCAGTTCTGGCACTTATAAGCGGTAAGGTTACTGCTGTTATCATTGATAATGAGCCGGCTAAAGCTTTTGTAGCTGCTAACGAAGGGCTTAAGATTCTCGATGGTGAGTACACTAACGAAGAATATGCAATTTGTATAGCTAAGGAAAACACTGACCTGCTTAAGAAGATCAACAAAGCCCTCAACGAGCTTAAGGCCGACGGTACTGTTGACAAAATTATTGCAAAATACATTCCTGCAAAATAATTCAGGGAATACCAAAATTTGATAAAGTTAAGGGCGGGATAACTTCCGCCCTTATTTTCGCCGAAAGGAATAAATAACTTGATAGATAAAATTATCTGTTTAAATTCAATTACATGTTCTGTTTCTACATGGTTTGAGAAAACAAAAAAAGACTTTATACGAATCTTCATTGAAGACGCGAGATGGCAATGGCTGCTTGACGGTCTGTTTGGAACGCTGAAAATCACAGCCGTGGCCCTATTAATCGGTGTTGCCATCGGTATATTTGTTGCCGCAGTTCGCTCATCATATGATAAAAATAGGGAATCGCTTGCTGCAAGAGGCGGAGTTGGATATCCGCTTATGAGCATACTTAACTGGATATGCAAAGTGTACCTTACTATAATACGTGGCACACCTGTAGTAATTCAGTTAATGATATGTACCTTTATCATTCTTGCATCATCGAATAACGGCATGTTGGTCGCAATGATAACATTTGGAGTCAATTCTGGTGCATATGTAGCCGAAATTTTCCGTGGCGGTATAATGTCAATTGATGCTGGGCAGTTTGAAGCCGGTCGTTCGCTGGGATTTAACTACACTCGAACAATGCAACACATCGTAATTCCGCAGACATTTAAGGCAACATTGCCGACCCTGTGCAATGAATTTATTACACTTCTGAAAGAAACATCGGTTGCGGGTTATGTTGGAATAATGGATTTGACAAAAGCGGGGGACCTTATCCGCGGCCGTACTTATTCGGCATTTATGCCGCTTATTGCAGTGGCTATAATTTATTTGTTAATGGTAATGCTGCTGACATGGCTTGTAGGCAAGCTCGAAAGGAGGCTGCGTAGAAGTGAACGCTAATTCTCTTATAGAGGTACGCGACCTCAAAAAACACTATAACGGTGGATCAGTAAAAGCTCTTGACGGAGTTAACGCTGATATCAAGATAGGCGAGGTAGTCGTTATAATCGGCCCTTCGGGAAGTGGAAAATCAACATTTTTGCGCTCTCTTAACCTGCTGGAAAACCCCACCGGCGGACAAATTTTATTTGAGGGCGTTGACATCACCGACAAAAAAACAAATATCAACATACACCGGCAAAGAATGGGCATGGTGTTTCAGCAGTTCAACCTGTTTCCACACATGACAGTTCTGCGCAATTTGACATTGGCACCGATTAAGTTGCTTAAATTGTCAAAAGCCGACGCTGAAGCAAGGGCACGGGAGCTGCTCAAGGTGGTAGGACTCGAAGACAGAGCCGAATCCTATCCGAATCAGCTTTCGGGCGGACAAAAGCAGCGAATTGCAATTGTCCGTGCGCTGTGTATGCAGCCGGATGTAATGCTGTTTGACGAACCGACATCTGCGCTTGACCCCGAAATGGTCGGCGAGGTACTCGATGTTATGAAAAAACTTGCAGAAAACGGTATGACAATGGTTTGCGTTACCCATGAAATGGGTTTTGCTCGCGAGGTTGCCAGCCGTGTAATGTTCATGGATGAAGGCAAAATTGTCGAGGAGGGAACTCCTTCAGAAATTTTCGATAACCCTAAAAGTGAGCGTTTGCAGTCCTTCCTTGCAAAAGTATTGTAAGCTAAACAGAAATTTTATGCAAAATAAAACCGCAACGGGATTTTCCGTTGCGGTTTTTTTATTATTTGTTCAGGTCAATTCCAATGGATTTTAAGAATAAGCTCATAATTTTGAATTGTACCATTGGCGACGGATGAATTCTATCCCAAGAATAGTAGTAAGGATGATGCACTTTGCACAGATCCTGCATACCGCTCATTGTGTCTACAAATGGAAGTCCTTTTTCGTCGGCAAGCTCACGGCAAATGTCACGGAAAGCACAAATTTTCTGTACCATTTCATCATTCGGGTTGCCCTCTATCATGAACGGTGACATTATGACAACGCGGTCGGTTACTTCGAGACACAAATCAATCAGCTTGTGCATGTTCTGGTTATATTCCTCAACCGATACATGCTGGCTGGGGTTGTCCGGCTCATCAAAGCAACGCCAAGCATCATTAGCACCAATCATAACAACAATTACATTTGGGTTAGCATTACGTACATCTGCTTCAAAGCGGTTGAGCAAGTGGCGGGTTTGGTCTCCGCTTGTGCCCTTATTTATTACACGTATGTTGAGTTCGGGGTAAATACCGCCGATGAAACCGGCAATTTTTGATACATAACCGTTACCCCACGGATTGAATACTGCAAGTCCTTCGCCGTCGGGACGGCAGCGGTCAGCATCTGTTACAGAGTCTCCAAAAAATAAAAGTCGATCATTTTCTTTTAATAACATTGAAATCGTCCCCTTATGTGCTATAATTCGATTATCATTATAAAATATATATGTGGTTTTATCAACCAATAATGGAGAAAATTATGAAAAAGAATGACATTTTAACCGTAACAGTTGACGGAATGACGGCAGAGGGGTCTGGCGTAGCACATTCCGATTCAATGGCCGTTTTTATCAAGGGCGCTGCTATCGGGGACACAGTTGAGGCACGCATTATAAAGGTCAATAAAAAATATGCTGTTGCGCGCATTGAGAGCATTGTTTCTCCGTCACGCGACCGTGCTGAAAACGACTGCGCAGCCTTTCCATCGTGCGGTGGCTGTGCTTTTCGTCATATTACATATGAAGCAGAGTCAAAAATAAAGAAGCAAAGAGTTCAGGATGCGATGACCCGTATCGGCGGTATAAATATTGCGGTGGATGATATCATAACTGGTCAGGATACGCATGGATATCGAAATAAAGCACAGTATGCCGTTGGCGCAGAAGGCAGTGCGCTTAAAATCGGATTTTATGCCGAGCGCAGCCATAGAATTATCGATTGCCGAAATTGTGCACTTCAGCCAGATAAATTTTCAGATATACTGGCGGTTTTTGAGCAATATATCGCCGACTGCGGTGTATCCATTTACGATGAAAGCAGCGGCAAGGGATTGCTGCGTAATATTTATGTTCGTCGTGCTGAGGCTACCGGCGAAATCATGGTTTGTGCAGTCATAAATGGCAAAAGACTGCCTTATAGTGAAAAGCTTGTCAGCGCACTGTGTGAAAAGCTGGGCAACAGCCTTAAAACTGTGGTTATTAACATCAACCGTGAGCAAACCAATGTTGTGCTTGGGGCAAAATGTATCACGCTCTTTGGCGATGGATACATTACCGACGAACTTTGCGGCGTGCGTGTTAGATTAAATGCACTTTCATTTTATCAGGTCAATCGAACGATGGCGGAGTGCCTGTACCGTATAGCAGCACAGTTTGCCGAATGTGATGGAAAGGTGTTGCTTGATCTTTACTGCGGAGCAGGCACGATAGGACTTTCTATGGCTGACAGAGCGAGAGAGGTTATTGGTGCGGATATAGTACCGCAGGCAATCGAGGACGCACGGTTCAATGCGTCGTCTAACGGCATAGAAAATGCACGATTTATATGCGCCGATGCATATGAAGCAGCACGGCAATTTGAGAGCGAGGGAATCAGACCTGAAGTGGTAATAGTAGACCCGCCGCGCAAAGGACTTGAATCCGAATTGCCTGAATTTATTGCAAAGCAGTTTTCACCCGAACGAATTGTGTACGTTTCATGCGATCCTGCAACACTGGCACGCGACTGCGCGGCATTTGAGCAGTCAGGTTACAAGGTGCGCCGTGTAGCACCGGTCGATTTATTCCCCCGCACCCACCATGTAGAAACGGTCTGTATGCTGTCAAGAAAAGATAAATAACTGAAAAGTGTTTAAATCAAGGGATTCCGAGGAATATTCTTAATCGAGGAGCTTCCGGGAATCCCATTTTATTTGAAAGTGACAGTTGTTCTATAGTCTGCTTATATGTAGGGCAGAGTTTAGCAACTGATTTTTAGGGTGTTTAGTGTATAGGACTACTGTATTATATTTGATAAGATTAAGACGTAATGTTTAGTTTTAAATCTTGAAAATTAAAAGAAATTGAAGACTTTTTAAAGGTAAGGTCACATTAAGCATTGGATTTTACTCGATGGCTTGCGTAAGATGACAATCTTGCGCTGCTTGCATATGCTTATGTGCTTGAGATTATGGTTAATGAAACAGAGTCAACTGTTGGTGATTTTAAACGTAGATATTTACGCTACAAAAACCTAAACGGATAGAAAAAATAAACGGAAAAGATAACCGTTGTATATAATTTTTTGAAACTGGGGGCACAAAACATGGCGTGGTATGATAAGGCAATATTTTATCACATTTATCCTTTGGGGCTTACAGGAGCACCGAAACAGAATTCTTATGAAGAACCGGTACATCGGTTAAATACATTACTTCCATGGATTTCGCATATTAAACAAATCGGATGCAATGCAATTTATATTGGACCGCTTTTTGAATCGGTAGGGCATGGCTATGAAACGACAAATTATAAAAAATTGGACAGCAGACTTGGAACGAACGAGGATTTGACTAATTTTGTAGCAGAATGCCATAAGCAGGGGATTAGAGTAATTTTAGATGGAGTGTTTAATCACACCGGTCGCGATTTCTTTGCATTTCAGGATATTAAACACAACAGAGAAAATTCGCAGTACAAAGACTGGTACTGCAATGTAAACTTTTTTGGAAACAACTCGTTTAATGACGGGTTTTCCTACGAAAATTGGGGCGGGTATGACCTTCTGGCAAAATTGAATCAGCACAATCCGGCAGTGAAAGATTATATATGTGATGTAGTTCGCTTTTGGGTAAAAGAATTTGATATTGACGGTATTCGACTGGATGCAGCGGATGTTATGGATTTTGAGTACATGAAAGCACTTCGCCATGTGGCAAATGAAGTGAAATCGGAGTTTTGGCTTATGGGTGAAGTAATTCATGGAAACTATTCACGATGGGCAAACGAAGGAACTCTTCACTCGGTTACAAACTATATGCTTCACAAAGCGTTATATTCCGCTCACAACGATCACAACTACTTTGAAGTAGCTCATACCATAAAATATGTCAAAGACATGATTGGGAACAAATTAAATCTTTACACCTTTGTGGATAATCATGATGTAGAACGTATTTATACCAAACTGAAAAATAAAGCACATTTTTTACCGGTGCATGTAATGCTTTATACATTACCGGGAATTCCATCTATTTACTATGGCTCTGAGTTTGGAATTGAAGGACATAAGGATCGTTTTTCGGATGATGCCTTAAGACCGGCACTCAATTATGATGAGTATAAGAATTCGGTCGAAACAAATCCTTGTACAAAACTTATTGCAGCTTTGGGTAAAATTCGCCGGAACACACCAACACTTATGTTTGGGGACTATAAAGAATTGGAGCTGCAGACAGCGCATTTTGCATATGCCAGAATTTTAGATGGAAAATATGTAATTACAACAGTAAATAATGGAGACAATGATGTTTCCATGAATCTGGAAGCGGGATGTTCGGCAGAATATGTTGGTGCATTGACAGGAGAGAGAGTAGCTGTAAACGGTGGTCGCATTCAGGTGAAAGTGCCTGCTAACTTTGGTGAAATCTGGATTCCCGTAGAACTGTGTAACGAAACTTTTGCACCCATTAAAACCGTTGAAACTCAAAAATCGGCTGAACCGAAAAAAGAAGAAACTATAAAAGCCGAAGCGCCTAAAGTAAAACCGCTTGATCAGCCGATAGAAGAGCCTGTAAAAGTAAAGGAAGAAACGGAGCCTCAAAAAGCAGTCGTAGATTGGGACAAGTCCTATGAAGATATGACTGTAGAAGAGCTGCAGGAAGCAATTCTTGAAAAAATGAGCAAAAACGGCCCGATAACAGACTATATGATAGGAACTGTTAGAGAAAATACACACCATGGTTCATTAGTAACTTGGGTTAAAAGTTTTGGGTAAATAATAAAAGCTTTGTAATTAGAGGATTTGCTACGTCAATTTGTAGGGAATAGAAACTTTTAGACTAAAGAAGAATTTAAGAAAATTTGATTATTATGACACAGAATATTACACTATGGACATGCTCCATACAAAAGACGATTCATATATCAATTTTTTATTTACGCTGATTGTAAAATAAAGCTTGAATAGCAAAAAGAGTCCATAGCGATGAACCTATGATAGAATTGAGTTAATACACGCCAATTCTAAAAGGATTATCGCTATGGACTAGTAAAATTGTAACAAAGAGCATTAAAAACAGCAACGTTAAGCGTCAGAATAACGTCATGATACTGAATTGCATTTATGCTCAGGGTATTCAGCAACCGTGCTCATTATGATGTTTATTGCATGATTTGTTACAGCACATAATATAGGCAAATATCAAAGTCAGCAGAACGAGTACCGCTATAACCATAATTAAAGACAAAATCAATATAATATAACTGTTATCCGACCCATTGTTATTAATGTAAATTGGTCCATTTTCCACGTTTGGATCATCAATTGTAGTTATAGTTGAAAGATTAATGCCGGTGATTTGCCCCGTTACATTTGACTCTACAATACTAATGTTGTATTGGTCCTCGCTTGCCGGATTAATGTTTTGTAAAAACGCTCCATCTGCATTTGCATTGGTTATATTAGAATGAATAATATTAATATTACTCGTGCTGTCACCTCGTAAAACAATGGTGCCATCTTCTGACGAGTTTGAATTTAATACACTGTTATTAATGGTTACAGAGCCTGTATTAACTATTGAACCCGAAGTTTGCCCGCTGCGAACCGCATATCCCACTACATCAAATTTACAGCTATCAATGACTAAATTTGCAGTGCCATAGAAGTTTACTCCGCCATCGGAATTGCTTAAGACACAGTTTTGAATAAACGCATAACCCGATACAGCCTTTAGCTGTGCAAGACTGTGCATGTCGGTAGCTGTACAATTTATAATTGATATATTCCTGCAACCATCCGCTATACTTTGAACTGCTACAGTTGTATCAAAAACACCGTTAAAAGTGCAGCCGTTAATAGTAACATTATGCGGATAGCTGTGTCCGACTCTTGGTGGAATCAAATTAAAGTAAATACAGTTTATAGGTGTTCCTGAAGTAAAATCAAAGGTAAAACCTTGTATTAAAAGAGTTTCCGGACTAAGTAGATTTCCATTTCCGTCAATTGTAATTGTGTTTGTAAATGTTACAGATGCCCCTGATTGTGGCCGTACAACCAAATTTTTATTTGGTTGCTGTAATATATTAAGTGGATCAGTAACCGTTCCTTCTGCTATTTCAACAACAAAATTAGTTCCTGAGGTTACCGTAACCGCATCTACTGCTTCTTGTGCCGATGGATAAGTGCCAATCAGCACTCCATCTGCTGTAAGTGTTGTGGCAGGAGAGGCTGCAAAAGCTGTCATTGGCACAAAACAAAAGAATATGATACATAAGCATATAGCTGATATAATAATACGAATACTTTTTTGTTTCATTATAAACCTCCAAGTTTTAGTACTATCATAATATGCCGATCAATTTTGCGATGTGAAAAACATGCATTCTCATAAGACCGTAAACTGCTTCTGGAATGATTGAAGTTGGTCTTTTTGGGGTATACGAAGTATGTATAAACTACCGATCATCATGCTGATTAGTCAAACTGCTTTTTGCAAAGCTGAGTATGCATTTTAGAATAGTCAAAATTGAACTTGAAGGAAAGCGATTAAAATAAATGCTATTAAAGAATATGCGTTAAGTATGATTTCGTATATGGTATTAGCAACACCCGTTTATTTAATTGCAAGAGTTATTTTTATAAAAGCAAAAGGCAAGAAAACAAACTGGTATCACGAAGTTGTTTTATTTATTTTAATTATATTTATTGTAGGTTTAGCTTCACAGACCGTTATTCCAAAGTTTAAATTTGATGCTACGGGTATTAAAGTTGTTAAAACAGGAACGCATAAAACAAATCTGATTCCTTTTAAGGTGTTATTTGTAACATATAATGAAGTGATAGTTAAAGGAAATATAAATCACTTTTTGATCAACTTTTTGGGGAATATTATTGTGTTTATTCCTTTTGGGTTTTTCATTCCGTTGTTATGGAAAGTATCAAACAAAAAAGTTGTTTTTATCGGTTTCTGTTTTTCTTTATTTATAGAAATTAGCCAACTGTTTTTAACAAGATATACAGATGTTGATGATTTGATATTGAATACAATAGGTGTATTAATAGGATTGTTTATGTATAAATATTTTTATAGAAATTTTAGAAGTTTTGTTTTAAAATTAAAATAACAAATAAATTTACACGGTAATATTAAAAAGATTAAGGAACTTAAAACAAGCTGCAAAATTTTTTTATATTTATGTTATAATGATAATAAGAATTTTCGTATACATCCCAAATCACAAAAAAGAACAGAGGTGAAACACATGAAATGTCCAAATTGTGGCGGAGAAACACAGGGTAAATTTTGCGAATACTGTGGAAGCGAAATGCCTCAGGAAAAGTCCACTATAAATATTACAAATAACTATTATGGCGGCACTACAGCTCAAGAAAGCAGCGATGCTACTAATGCCGTTGGCAGGTGTCCCAATTGTGGCAATTCCACGGTTTCATTTAAACGAGAGCGAGTGGGTACCGCTACTCAATCCAGATCCCGAAAGATTTACATCGGTACCGGCAGAAAGAGACAGTCTGAAAGTCAGGCGGTATATACAACTGTTGGTGTTTGTCAAAATTGTGGATACACTTGGACCCCTAATGACAACGGGTCAGGCAATAAGTCCGATAAAAAGACATGGTTGTGGGTGCTTGGATGGATTTTTATTTTCCCGATTCCTCTCACCATTCTGCTGTTAAGAAAAAAGGATATCAGACCTGCGATTAAGTACGGTATTATTGCTGGTGCTTGGGTGCTGTATCTTATAATTGGTATGTCCGGAAATAGTGAAACGGATGTCCCACAAAACGGTGTGCCGTCACATACGGAAAGCGTGCAGGGGGGACAAACCGCCGATGTTTCTACCGACAGCAACACAGATGGTTCAGAAACAACAGAATCTGGGACACGCGATGTTGTAATAAATAATTATATAAGTGATGTTATAAATAAATATAATGCACAAGCAACAGAACAACTTGTATTTGCCGAAAATTTCACTCCGTCCGACAAGAGTAGTGGGCATTACAGAACAGAGTTTAGACTATCAGCATATAACGATGCGGTTGGCAAGTCTTATTTGCTGTCTGATAAGGTGGTTGATTTTGTAGCATTTCAAACTACTTTAGGTGAAATAAAATTCAGAGTATATACCAAAGATACAAGTCTTAATCAAGTAATTGCCCTCATTAAAGGAATTTCTCCTATTATGGATGCTACGCTAAGTAATGAAGATTTGCAGGAGGCAATAACCGAAGTATCTACCAAAAAGACCGCAAACGGATACTACTACGGCAATTTAGGTATTACGTTGTTTGGTAGCGATAAAAAGGGTTATGAACTGATGATAAAAAATGATTAAATATAGCTAAAAAAACGGAGTCAGTTAGACTCTGTTTTTTTATGCATTTTTTTGAGCTTTTTGTTAAAAATAATCTTTATAAAGTAGCATGAGAGCCGCTTTTTGTAAGATTGTTAAATTTTTCACCCGAAATGCTCTTTACTCTTGCAAATACTTGCATTTTAGGGTAAAATATGAGATGTGCCGAATGGCGCGATTAAATGCTTTAAATTATATGATATAAAAAGGAAGGGTAAAATCAATGACAGCTACCAACAAGAAAACTGTAGATGACCTCAAAGTTAAGGGCAAACGCGTTCTCGTTCGCTGTGATTTTAACGTTCCGCTTAAAGCGGGCGTAATTACCGACGAAAACAGAATTGTTGCCGCACTGCCGACTATTAAAAAACTTATCGGCGACGGAGCAAAAGTTATACTTTGTTCTCACCTTGGCAAGCCGAAGGGTGAGCCAAAGCCAGAGCTTTCACTTGCACCTGTTGCAAAGCGCCTATCCGAGCTGCTCGGACAGGAAGTAGTTTTTGCTGCTGACGACAATGTAGTCGGCGAAAATGCAAAGGCTGCAGTTGCCGCTATGAATGACGGCGATGTAGTTCTTCTTCAGAACACACGCTATCGCGCAGAGGAAACAAAAAATGTTGCTACATTCAGCGAAGAGCTTGGCTCTCTTGCAGATGTATTTGTAAATGACGCTTTCGGCGCAGCTCACCGCGCACACTGCTCAACAGTTGGCGTAGTTGACTATGTTGACGAAGCTGCTGTTGGCTACCTTATTGGCAAAGAGCTTAAGTTCCTTGGCGACGCTGTTAATAATCCCGAGCGTCCGTTTGTATGCATTCTTGGCGGTGCAAAGGTTGCTGACAAGCTGTCCGTTATCGAAAACCTTCTCAACAAAGCTGATACACTTATCATCGGCGGAGGCATGTCATACACTTTCTTAAAGGCTCAGGGACACAGAGTTGGTCAGTCTCTTGTTGATAACGAGAAGCTTGACTACTGTGCTGAAATGCTGAAAATAGCTAAGGAAAAGGGTGTTGAGCTTCTTTTACCGGTAGACAATGTTGCTACAAAGAATTTCCCCGATCCGATCGACGCTCCGATTGAAACAAAAGTATTCCCCTCTGATAACATCGACGATGATTGGATGGGACTTGATATCGGACCTAAGACCGCTGAAATATTTGCAGAAGCTGTTAAATCAGCTAAAACTGTTGTTTGGAACGGTCCTATGGGCGTAAGCGAAAACCCCTGCCTTGCAAACGGCACCGAGTCGGTTGCAAAGGCTCTGGCTGAAACCGACGCTGTTACCATTATTGGCGGCGGCGACTCTGCTGCAGCAGTTAACAATCTCGGCTACGGTGATAAGATGTCTCACATCTCCACCGGCGGCGGCGCATCTCTCGAGTTCCTTGAGGGTAAAGAACTGCCCGGTATTGCTGCAATGGACGACAAGAACTAATATTAAATCAAAGAAAGCATACCCTATGCGGTATGCTTTCATAATATGAAGGAGTTAAGAACTATGAATAAAGCTGTACGCAAGGCAGTTATTGCCGGAAACTGGAAAATGAACAAAACCCCAGCAGAGACCACTGAAATTATTAATGCAATGAAGCCGCTTGTAGCTGACGCTGATTGCTCGGTCGTTCTTTGCGTTCCGTATGTTGACATCCACGCTGCACTTGAAGCTGCAAAAGGATCAAACATCGAAATTGGTGCTGAAAACTGCCACTGGGAAAAATCGGGCGCATACACAGGCGAAATCAGCGCTGATATGCTGACCGCTATGGGCGTAAAATATGTTATCACCGGTCACAGCGAGCGCCGTCAGTATTTTGGCGAGACCGATATTACTGTTAATAAGCGCACCGTTGCTGCTATAAATGCCGGACTTACCGCTATCGTTTGCGTTGGCGAAACACTTGAACAGCGCGAGCAAGGCATAACATCCGAGCTTGTTTCTATGCAGGTTAAAATTGCACTGGGCGGCATTTCAAAAGAGCAGCTTGCAAACATAATCATTGCTTACGAGCCGGTTTGGGCAATCGGAACAGGTAAAACCGCTACTTCTGAGCAGGCTGAAGAGGTTTGTGCTGTTATCCGCAACACAGTTGCAGAAATTTATGACACAGCTGCTGCAGAAGCAATGACCATTCAGTACGGTGGCTCCATGAATGCCAGCAATGCTGACGAGCTGGTTGCAAAGACCAACGTTGACGGCGGACTTATCGGCGGTGCATCACTTAAAGCAGAGGATTTCTCTGTAATTGTAAAGGCTGCAAGCAAATAATAAGTCACAAAAAAAGCAATCCAAAATAAGGATATTGTAAGGACTGAGCAGAATGAAAAAACCATTGGTTTTAACTATAATGGATGGATTCGGCATTAACCCCGGAGTAATGGGAAACGCAATAGAATCCGCTTCTACACCCCAACTGGATAAAATTTTTGCTGAAAACCCATCGACTCAAATCGGTGCGTCAGGCATGGATGTGGGACTTCCCGACGGACAGATGGGAAACAGCGAAGTAGGACACACCAACATAGGTGCAGGTCGTGTTGTTTATCAGGAGCTTACTCGCATCACCAAGGCTGTCAGAGATGGCGAGCTTGATAAAAACGAGGCGTTCATGAACGCTATCCAAAACTGCAAGAAAAACGGCAGTGCACTTCACTTGATGGGCTTGCTGTCTGACGGCGGCGTACACAGCCACATTGACCACCTTTACGGCTTGGTTGAAATGGCAAAGCGCGCCGGTGTTACTGAAATTTACATTCATGCTTTGCTTGACGGACGCGATGTTCCTCCTGCCTCTGCAGCTCATTTCATCGACAACTGCAACAAAAAGCTAAAGGAAATCGGTGTCGGCAAAATTGCAACCGTAATGGGTCGATTCTACGGTATGGATCGCGATAATCGTTGGGACAGAGTAGGCAAGGCTTACGCTGCACTTGTTTATGGCGAAGGCGAGCATACTGACGATGCTGCAGCGGCAGTTCGCAAATCATACACCGTTAAGGACGAGGACGGCAAATTCCTTACAGATGAATTTGTTCTTCCTACCGTTGTTGATGGCACAAAGAGAATTGCAAGCGGCGACAGCGTAATATTCTTTAATTTCCGCCCTGACCGTGCCAGAGAAATTACACGCACATTTGTAGATCCGAACTTTGACGGATTTGAACGTAAAGGCGGCAGACAGGATGTTTTCTATGTCTGCATGACCCAATACGATGCAACTATGCCTAATGTTGAGGTTGCATTTAAGCCGCAGTCACTTAATAATACAATGGGTGAATATCTTGCAAATAACGGCAAGACTCAGCTTCGTATTGCCGAAACCGAGAAGTACGCTCATGTAACATTCTTCTTTAACGGCGGTAAGGAAACCCAGTTTGACGGCGAGGACAGAATACTTGTCAACTCACCAAAGGTTGCAACATATGATATGCAGCCTGAAATGAGCGCAGTGCCTGTTTGTGATAAGGTTTGCGAAGCTATTGAAACCGGCAAATATGATGTTGTTATTCTTAACTTTGCAAACTGCGACATGGTTGGACATACCGGAGTGTTTGATGCCGCTGTAAAGGCTGTAGAGACTGTTGACGCCTGCGTAGGCAGAGTTGCTGAGGCGACAGTTAAAATGGGAGGCGTAATGCTCCTTACAGCCGACCATGGTAACGCCGATCGTATGTATGACACCGATGGCACAGCATTTACCGCACATACAACAAACCCCGTTCCATTCACCGTAGTCGGTATGGACTGCAAGCTCCGTGAGGGCGGCAGACTTTGCGATATAGCACCGACCATGCTTAAAATAATGGGCATGGAAAAGCCGAAGGAAATGGACGGAGAATCCATTATCATCGATTAATTAGCAGATATAAAGCAAAAAAAGCGTCTCTGTTGCCACCGCTCCATAAGATTGTGAATTGAAAATTATCAAAATACACTTTTTATTGGGCGCGGCGAAAGCAAAACAAAATATGAATACCGACAAGAACTATAAAGGTTTTTTTCGGTATTTTTTTATTGGTGCATTCCACTAATGTTTGTAGTTTATTGATATTAAAATGAAAATTTGTCAATAATACGAAAGCAACTTTGTGGCGCAGCAGATAAAGAAAAATGCAACGAATAAGATCACTTTTTATGAATAGCATTTTATGCCTTTACTTCTTAATATCTTGACGGAAAAATAAAAGCGTGGTATAATAGATCTGTAAAAAATAGTTATAATAATATTTAAGGGAACTAGCTGACTGCAGAGGGCGCTGGCTCCCTTATGCTTTTTTATAGCAAGTAAATTAGATTAAAAAAAGGAGATAGCATTATGGAAATTCAACTCCAAGAGCTTATTGAACAGATCAAAAAAGATGGTGTGGCAGCTGCTGAAACAGAAGCAAAGACCATACTAGATGCAGCAAAGGCAGAAGCTGAAAAAATCATTGCTGATGCGCAGACACAAGCGGATCAGATTTTGGCTAATGCGAAATCCGAAAATGAACGAATGACGAAATCAAGCGAGGATGCTATTCGCCAGGCGGGAAGAAATCTACTTATATCTTTCAGAGAAAGTGTAACAAGAGAACTCAAGGCTATCATTGGCGAAAATGTTGTTGCCGCATATTCACCAGAAACACTTTCACAACTAATAATTAATGTTGTGGAGAGTTGGGCAAATAATCCCGATGCCGAGGATATCGCCGTGATTTTGAACAGTGAGGATTTGGACAAGTTAAAAGATACCTTACTTGCCGCTCTTAAACAAAAAATGTTAAATAATATCACCTTGAAACCAAACGATAATTTTGACGGTGGATTCCGTATTGCTGTAAATAACGGCAGTGCCTATTATGATTATTCAGCCGAGGCGGTTGTCGATATGCTTTCAAATTATCTTAGCCCTAAAGTTACCGAACTTTTGAAAGAGGCGTAAGCATTATGGCAGAATATTATTTAATTTCACAGCTGCCGTCTTTGGATGGAATAAGTGAAAACTCACCGCTTTTAATTACCGAAGAGCGATTTACAGAACTGTGTAATCGTTTTTTAGCAAAAAAAGCACAGAACCAAATAAAAAACCTGACTCTTTTTCCGCCAAAGAATTGTGAGAGCTCGGATTCTGCTTTAATCGATGCTTGGAATGAAAGCGAGCGGAATTTGCGGTTTGCTTTGGGTAAAGTTCGTGCAGAGAAAATGAAAAAGCCGTTTGATACCAAAAACAAGACTTTGCCTTTGGAATATATTAAGGCGGCAAGCACCGCTACTGAGATGGAAAATCCGATGGAAGCAGAAAAATATCTTAATCGCTACCGTTTGGAAATTTTAGAATCACTGAGACCAATTGATAGTTTTTCAGAGGATTACATCTTTTATTATGCACTTAAATTGAAGCTGATTCTCCGCATAAGACAGTTTGACACACAAATAGGAGAAGAAGTTTATCGAAATATTTACAACTCCATTTTACATGGAGATGAGTTGGAGGCAATACAATGACCGAAAATACAGGAAAGGTAGTAAGCATAAATGGAAACTTGGTGTCGGTTGAGTTTGACGGCAATGTTTCCATGAATGAGATCTGCTTTGTTAAGGTTGGCGATGCTGCGCTTAAAAGCGAGGTTATTCGCATAAGAGGCAATATTGCACAAATACAGGTTTATGAAATGACCGATGGCATTAAATGCGGAGATCAAGTCGAATTTACGGGAGATATGTTGTCCGCAGATCTTGGCCCAGGTTTGCTTGGCCAAATATATGACGGGCTTCAAAATCCACTTCCTATTTTGGCTGAACAAGCGGGTTGGTTTTTAGAGCGCGGAATTTATGCCGACGGACTTAACGCCGAGAAAAAGTGGGAGTTCACACCTACTGCTAATGTCGGCGATGTTGTTCGTGCAGGAGAATATATCGGAACAGTTCCCGAAGGCCCGTTTACACATAAGATTTTTATACCCTTTTATCTGTTTGGAAATTACACAGTAAAATCGATTGCAGCAAAAGGAGAATATACGGTAAAGGAAACCATTGCAGTCATATTAGACGAACGCGGCCGAGAGATTACCGTTACAATGTCTTTCAAATGGCCGGTTAAACGCGCAATAAAGTGTTACAGCGAAAGATTAGCACCCGTTGAAACAATGGAAACAAAGGTCCGTCTTATCGACTCGTTTTTCCCCGTAGCAAGGGGCGGTACCTATTGTATTCCGGGACCGTTTGGTGCAGGTAAAACCGTATTACAGCACACCACCTCAAAATATGCAGATGTAGATATTGTAATTATCGCCGCTTGCGGTGAACGTGCGGGTGAGGTCGTAGAAACATTAACTGAGTTTCCCGAACTGATAGATCCTAAAACAGGTCGCTCTCTTATGGAGCGCACCATTATTATATGCAACACCTCCTCTATGCCGGTTGCTTCCCGTGAAGCATCAGTTTACACATCGGTAACACTTGCTGAATATTACCGTCAAATGGGTCTGAATGTTTTAATGTTGGCAGATTCAACATCCCGTTGGGCACAGGCTCTGCGTGAAATGTCCGGCAGACTTGAAGAAATCCCGGGTGAAGAAGCTTTCCCTGCATATTTGGAATCCTACATTGCGGCATTTTATGAAAGAGCCGGTTATGTACGTTTGCCCGATGGAAGCACCGGTTCGGTTACCATTGGCGGCACTGTTTCCCCTGCAGGCGGAAACTTTGAAGAACCTGTAACACAGGCAACATTAAAGGTTGTTGGCGCTTTCCACGGTCTTTCCCGTGAGCGCTCCGATGCAAGAAAGTATCCTGCTATCGATCCTCTTATTTCTTGGTCAAAGTATAAAAGCGTTATCGACAGCAAAAAATCAGAATTTTGCAAAAGCATCCTTTATCACGGCGACGAAATCGGTTCAATGATGAAGGTTGTTGGTGAAGAAGGTACAACGCTTTCTGATTATATTACCTATTTAAAATCCGAAATGCTTGACGCAGTTTATTTGCAGCAAAATTCTTTTGATCTAATCGATGCTAACTGCGGCACTTTACGTCAGCGTTATGTTACCGATAAACTCATATATGTTTTAGGCAGCGATTATGCATTAGAAAGTAAAGATGATGCACGGAGCTTCTTTAACCGTATGCGCCAAAAATTTATTGACTGGAATTATACCGAGTTTGAGAGTGATGCTTTTAATAAGGCAGAGTCTGAAATTGATGATCTGTATTATAAGGGCAGCGGTAAATTAGGCGCAAAGGCAGAAAACTTGTTAAAGGACGGTGAATGATAATGAATAAAGTTTATAACCGAATAGAATCTATCACCGGCAATGTTATCACTGTAAGAGCAAACGGCGTTCAATATAAGGAATTGGCACAAATCCATACCCGTTTTGGCAAATCGTTGGCACAGGTAAATAAAATTGAGGGAGATATTGTATCCCTTCAGGTGTTTGCCGGTGGTCAAGGTGTTTCCACAGGGGATGAGGTACGCTTTTTGGGACACGAAATGAGAGTGTCATTTAGCGAGGATTTATTGGGACGCATATTTAACGGTTCAGGCGAGCCGAGAGATAAAGGCCCTGCTCTTACGGAAAATATGAAGACTATTGGCGGACCTTCTGTTAATCCAACAAAACGTATTCTGGCCAATCGTATGATGAGAACCAACATTCCTATGATCGATATGTTCAATACATTGGTTGTTTCTCAAAAATTGCCCATTTTCTCAATTTCGGGAGAACCATATAACCAGCTTCTTGCCCGTATTGCAATGCAGGCAGAAGCCGATGTAATCGTGCTTGGCGGAATGGGACTTAAATATGACGATTTCCTGTATTTTAAGGATGAGCTTTCAAAAGGCGGAGCACTAAGTAAAACTGTTATGTTTATTCATACTGCATCCGACCCGATCGTTGAATGTATGATGATTCCGGATATGGCATTGGCTGTGGCAGAGCAGTTTGCTCTGCAAAATAAAGATGTATTGGTACTTCTTACCGATATGACCAACTTTGCCGATGCTATGAAAGAAATCGCTATTACTCAGGAGCAGGTTCCTTCTAATCGCGGATATCCAGGCGACCTTTATTCTCAGCTTGCTGCCCGTTATGAAAAGGCGGTTGACTTTGCAAATTCGGGATCGGTTACCGTTTTGGCGGTTACTACTATGCCGGGCGATGACGTAACACATCCCGTCCCCGATAATACCGGCTATATTACAGAGGGTCAGTATTATCTTAAAGGCGGCCGAATTGAACCTTTTGGTTCTCTTTCACGACTTAAGCAAAACGTAAACGGAAAAACAAGAAAAGACCATCGTGCACTAATGGATGCAATGATCCGTATGTATTCTTCCTATAAGGAAACACTTGAAAAGAAGAATATGGGATTTTCAATGAGCCGTTGGGATGAGAAGCTGCTGAAATACGGCGAGCTTTTTGAAAACAAGCTAATGGCTCTGTCGGTTAATTTGCCGCTTGAAGGGGCACTTGATTTAGGCTGGGAGATTTTAGCCGATTGCTTCCAGAAAGATGAAACCGGAATTAAATCAGACCTTACTGATGAATTTTGGCCTAAAAGTTAGGGGGTGCTGTAGTTTTGGCAAAAATCAAGCTAACTAAAAACGAGTTAAAGGTACAAAAAGACGCACTCAAAATGTACAGCAGATATTTGCCTACTCTGACACTGAAAAAGCAGCAACTCCTTGCAGAAATCCGCACGATAAAAGCTAAGGCGAATGCAGCAAGAAAAGAAAGAGAAGAGCTTGAAAATGGCTTTAAAGATTGGATTGCTGTTTTTAGCGAAAAGGATGCTTTCCCCGAAGGAATAATAACAGTAAGCAATATTCGTAAAGGAAAAGGAAATATTGCAGGTGTTGATATTCCTATATATGAGGGGGCGGATTTTTCCAGAGGAGACTATGATCTGTACGAAACGCCTCTTTGGGTGGATATAGCCGCAAACCATATGGAAAAGGCAATGTCACTTGATTTAGAGGCAGAAGTGTTAGATGAGCAGGTCAGACTTTTGGAGGCCGAGCTACTTGCAACTTCACAAAGAGTCAACCTGTTTGAAAAGGTTAAAATTCCTGAAACACAGGAAAATATTAAGAAAATATCGATTTACATGGCAGACCAACAGGTTAGTGCCGTGGTGCGTTCAAAAATATCCAAACGTAAAATTGCCCTTCGTAATGCTGTGGCTTCCCAAAAGGAGGTTTATTCATTATGATCGTGCCTATGAAAAAAGTATCCCTCATTATTATGGGAGATAAAAAAGAGGAAACTCTTAAAAAACTTCGCAAATTAGGGATTGTCCATATCCAAATAACCGAAGGTTCAGGCGAAAGAATTGTAGAGCTTCAAGAGCAGATTGCTTTGCTTGAAAGTGCGATTTTCACCATCGGAAAAAAGAATAATGCAGAGCAAAAAGAAGCAAGTGCTGCCGAGGCGCTGTCCATTGCAGCCAAGATTGCATCTCTTGATGAGGAAAAAAAGGCATATCAGGCTGATCGTATTTCACTTAATGCAGAGCTTGAACGCTTAAAAAGCTGGGGCAATATTGACCCAAACAGCATAAGCAACTTGGTGTCAAAAGGAATTCAAATATCTTTTTACGAGATGCCAAAAGCTGAGTATGAAGCATTGCCTGACAGTGTCAAAACTATAAGGCTTAATACAAACAAATCCTCGGTTAAATTCCTATTACTCAAATCCGATTTGGAGGATGAGGAAAAAATCATTTCCTCATTAAGCGGTTACCGTTTAGCATTGCCGCAATTGTCCACTGACGAAATGAGACAAAAAAATATCGAATTAAGCACACGAATTGATCAAATAGATGAGCAGATTACATCCTATGTCTGTTATGTTGAGAGTATAAAAAGAGCGATAAAAGACTTTGAAAAGGAAGTGGAGTTTGAAACCTTTGTTACGGGTATGGAATATGAAAAACTATCGCCCGATAATAGTAAAGCGGTTTCTGTTGCCTATTTTAAAGGTTATATCGAGTCCGAAAATGTTGACAGATTAAAACAAACTGCGGCAAGTAATTCCTGGGGACTTGTTGTGGAGGATCCGAGCGAGGAGGATAATGTACCTACCAAGCTTAAAAACAATAAGTTAGTAAGTCTTATTTATCCGCTGACTGACTTTTTGGGCACCGTTCCCGGATATTTTGAGTATGACATTTCCGGTTGGTTTTTGGCGTTTATACTCATATTCTTTGGTATTATTTTCGGTGACGGCGGATACGGCCTGCTGATATGTGCCGTTGCAGCCATTCCGATTATAAAATCGCTTATATCCAAAAAGGCGATTTCACCCGCCATTCTGCTTGTAGGTCTTTTCGGTCTATCTACAGTTGTGTGGGGAACGCTTACCTGTACTTGGTTTGGTCTCTCTGCCCAGCAGTTACCGCATTGGTTGCAAAGCTTATCAGTACCGGCAATTTCAAATGTATATGCCGATAAGATATGGTACCCGTTTTGGACGAGCGGAGCAGCAGGGCTTACCACTGCTCAAAATCTACAGATATTCTGTTTCTCGCTGGCTCTGATACAGCTTACAGTTGCTCACATAAAGGGTGCTGTAAGAAACAAAGGCTCGGTTAAAATACTTGGTGATATTGGAGCAATATTACAGCTTTTAGGTATTTATTATTTGGTGCTTAGCCTTGTTGTAAATCCCACGGTATTTAGTTTTGGACTCGTAATTGCAGGAATTCCTGTAGGAACGGTTGCTATAGCATTGATTGGAATAGGTTTTATATTAAGTTTTGTATTTTCAAACTATGAAGGAAGCGTTATAAAATCTATACTTTCCAGCCTTACCAATATCGTGTCAGTATTACTTGGTGTAGTAAATGTGTTTTCTGACATCGTTTCGTATATACGACTTTGGGCAGTTGGACTTGCTGGTGCAGCAATCTCTGCTACCGTAAACGAACTGGCAGGACCGTTGCTTGGAAACTTTATGTTTATGATACTTGCTATCGTTCTTCTCGTATTTGGACACGGCCTGAATATGATTTTAAATGTTCTATCTGTTATCGTTCATGGAATCAGACTAAACACATTAGAGTTCTCGTCACATTTGGATATGTCCTGGAGCGGACATAAATTTAAACCTTTTAAAGAATAAATTGATTATAAAGGAGAATCATTATGAATTTAGGAATATTGGCAACAGCTTTGGCAATGGGTATTGCCGCAATCGGTTCATCTATCGGTATCGGCATTGCAGGTCAGGCATCAATTGGAGCTTGGAAAAAGTGCTATATGAACAATAAAGCAGCACCGTTTATTCTTACTGTTTTTGCCGGTGCACCCTTGACGCAGACCATTTACGGCTTTCTTTTGATGCAGCAGATGAAGGCATCGACTGCCGATCCTGCATTTTTGCTCGGTGTTGGAATCGCTTCGAGTTTAGCAATGGCATTTTCGGCCGTTTATCAGGGTAAGGCAGGTGCCGCAGGCGCAGATGCTCTAGCTGAAACAGGAAAAGGTTTCTCACAGTACATCACCGTTGTCGGCCTTTGCGAAACCGTTGCATTGTTTGCACTTGTTTTCAGCATGGTAGCTTTAGGATAAGATCAAAAAACGACAGCTACCAATATTAACAACGCATAAAACCATCTTAGTTTTTTACGAAAAAACTAAGATGGTTTTGCATTAAAACTCAAAGTTTTTAGACTTTGGTTTGAGAACTAAAGTTTTACAACCAAATGATTTTAGATCATAATAATTGCCTCGTTAGAAATGCAGTAAATTCTGTATTCCTAACGGGGCTTTTTTTAAATATTATTATAGGCTTTCGGCTAATTTTTTCAGATACGCTCTAAAATCGTTTCCGATTTCGGCGTGTTTCAGAGCTACTTCGACCTGCGCCTCCATGATTCCGAGCTTGTTGCCCATATCATAGCGCTTTCCTTCAAATTCAAATCCCATCATGCCAGTTGTGCGCGCAATCTGAGCCATAGCATCAGTTAGCTGAATTTCACCGTTTGTTCCCGGCTTTGTTTGCTCCAGAATATCAAATATTTCAGGAGTCAGAATGCACCTGCCCAGTATTGCGTACAGCGACATAATTTGTTCTTCGGTGGGTTTTTCGACCATGTCGTAAACTTCAAACACATTGTCAAAACTGCCCATGCAAGTAATAGGTTCAAGACCGAGCGAGCAATATTTGTGAATTTCTGATCGTTTGCAGGGTTTTATACCTGCAACGCCTTTTCCGTATTTGTCGTAAACATCGCATAACTGCTTGGTTGCAGGGGTTTCACCTATGATAACATCGTCGCCGTAAAGCACGGCAAATGGATCATTTCCGACGAAAGAACGAGCCTGCAAAATTGCGTGGCCGAGTCCTTTAGTCTCTTTTTGACGCAAAAAATAGATGTTAGCCATATTAGCTAACTTGGCAAGGTCATCGGCGGTATCGTCCCTGCCTTTTGCACGCAAATTAGCTTCCAGCTCATATGAGTGGTCAAAATGGTCCTCAATTACACCTTTTCCGCGGTTTGTTATAATCAAAATATCGGTGATACCTGAATTGACGGCTTCCTCGACAATATACTGAATAGCAGGTTTATCAACGATTGTAAGCATTTCCTTTGGCATCGCTTTTGAAGCGGGAAGAACGCGCGTGCCTAGTCCGGCAGCGGGTATAACAGCCTTTTTTACAGTCATTATATGTTCTCCTTTTAAAAGATTGTTTGAAAAAGCGCAAAACAGATAATATATCTGGAAAGTATAGAAACAATAAGCAAAACTATCCAAAGCGTGTTGCGTGTGCCGCCACGCTTTATAAGCTGTGCGCAATAATCTTGTTCATTTATGGCTTTTATTGATTTAATGGTTTTTATAATGTGCTTTTTATATTGGTAATTTGCAAACATACCATAAAAAGCGCTCACAACCAAACCAGTTAAGTTATAGACGTAACCTATTATAACTGTTGTGTTGCTTTGCGGTGCGTTACTAATTAACAAGGGTAAGTTTGCAACAATTTCAGTTATATCAGCACCACTGCTTAAAAGTTGAGAAAACATCAAAATATATTCATTTACGGTAAAATAAAAAAATGCAATTTCGAGTGCGCTGATAATTGTAAAAATTGTAATAGCAATCTTATTCATGCGTTTGCTTGCAAACCAAAATGCAGCAAACAAAGGACTTACGAGCATAGACAAGATTAGTATGAGCCAATTTGGTGATACGGAAGAGCCCGTTATTTCCATACGCTCAAATTTAGGTATATATTTAGGCGCGGATTTGCCCACGAACATAGCTACATCGTTGATTTTGACGCCGTCAATTGTTTCGGTGTGAAATGCTTGCTGACCATATCCTTGCTGACCATATGCTTGTCCGTTACTGTATGGCGGGGGATTATCGCCCTCAATAGGTGAGCCACATTTTTTACAAAATATGTAGTCGGGCTGATTTTCAGTGCCGCATCGGCGGCATATTTTATTATTCATTTTCCGACCCCTTTCACATCATTCCGCCGGACATAAACCACGAAAATATTTGCATTAGCAGGGTGGCACATTGATATAGCAGCAAAACTGACGGATAAAGCGTAATCATACCGAGCAATTGGTTTACTCCGCCTTTAATTTGCAGCTCTTGAGCAACATTTTCCACTTCATCGTCAGATTTTATTTGTTTAATTTTTTCAAAAGCTCTGGTTTTGTACCAGTAGTCGCCATATAATGCGCTGACAATTCGTGATAAAAAGTCAATTATGAGGCCAACACCGAAAAGCAACCAGTGCGGCGTACTTACCGAGGCAAATGCATCAGCAAGCACCGATGTAGTTAATGCGGCATCAACTGGTAACGTGGCAACATAGCTGTTTAGCGCAAATACAAGCGAGCTGACAAGGCACAGTGCAGAAAAAAGCAATGCCATAAACACGCCAGCGGCAATATAGTTTTTGCGGTATGCATTCCATGCGGCAGGAAAAATAAAGGCTGACCAGTTCCATCCTTTTTTGTTTTTATGCTCAGCCATTGATGCAAAAAGCGGTATATATCGACGGGTGTTAACCCGTACAAATGAGGCAATTTCTATTACCTCTATATCGTCGATTTTTGCATTTTTATCTATACCGCCAAGTAAATCAATTGCAATGGAGTAGGGCGAACCTGCGTCAATGTCGGCACTTGCAGAGGTTTGATTTTTACCATCGGAAAACAGCGTGCCGCAGTACGGGCAGAATATTGTATCCATGCTGCTCACTTTACCACAGCGGCGGCAAGTGTGCCCCTCGCGGTTAAGAGGGATGCCCTCTTGTTTTTTCTCATTATTTTCGGGGTGGGGGTTGTACTCATTTTTGGTGCCATGGTACTGTTCCACAGCACAATGACCGCACGAATTATAACATTCATGGTGATGGGGTGCTCCGCAAATGTGGCAATAAACCACATCATCATCTTCGAAAAGCAGTGCTTTACAAAAGACACACTGCTTATGGTTATCAATCATTAGAGGGTCTCCTTTTCCATAACATGCTCAAGGCCAAGCGAGAATATATCATGTACATGGCTGTCGGCAAGTGAGTAATAAACGGTTTTACCGTCGCGGCGTGATCGCACTAAACCGGACGAACGCAGCAAACGAAGCTGGTGAGAAATTGCTGACTGACCCATAGTTAAAGTAGCGGCTATATCTCCAACGCACATTTCACCATCGATCAGCACGCATAGTATGCTCACGCGTGTTGAGTCACCAAACATTTTATATAGCTCGGCAAGGTCGTATAAGGTTTCTTGCCTTGGCATTTTTTTAAGTGTGCGGCTAACTCTTTCTGAATGAACACAGCATGTTTCGCTCATTACGGAGTCCTCACTTTCGGTTTAAAATACGGTGGCAATAAGCCACGGGATAAAATAAAGTATAAAGGACATAATCAGTCCGGCGACAAAAACGCCCAGAGCTATTATGGGCAATGATTTTTTAAAGCGCATGTTTGCAACATTTGCGACTAATGCGCCTGTCCAAGCACCGGTGCCCGGCAGCGGTATTGCCACAAAGATGAATAAACCCCATAGTTCATATTTGCCCAAAGCACTGCATTTTCTGTCAGCTCGCGCAAGCAGACGGTCTACAATAGGACCAAGCTTCGGGATTTTTTTCATCCAGTCAAAGATTTTTCGAATAAACAGCAATATGAACGGTACAGGAAGCATATTGCCAATAAACCCGATTATAAATGCGTATATTACATTCAGGTCATATGCCCGAGCAGCAATAAGAGCGCCGCGGATTTCCGATACCGGAATTAACGACAGCACCGCTACCACAGATTCGGGCGTAAAAAACTTTTCAAGGAATTGCTGTATCGCTTCCTGCATTAATTATCTCCTAATTTGCTTTATAATTTACTATATCAATTCCTGAATAGTAATGTTTTAAAATTTGCTTATAGGTATAACCGCTTTTTGCATAGCCGTTTGCACCAATCTGGCTCATGCCTACACCGTGTCCCCAACCATAGCTTGTCATTACAAATACTTTTTTTACGCTGTCGTATTCGACTGTAAAAGCAGCTGAGCCAAGGTTAAATTTTGAATAGACATTGTTTCCACGAATGCTTTTGGTTTCGTTTCCGAAAACAACACCGGAAACATACTTATTGTTGGCATCATATGTCAAATTAAACCATTTGTTTTTATCCGCATTCTTAGTTATGTCAATTTTGAACTTGTTATCAACTATTTTCACAACCTGTTCAGGTGTAAAAGTGTTAACCTTTTTAAATTTTGAGCTTTCGTAATCATAGGGCGAATCAACTGAAACGAGATATGGAATTTTACTGCCCCATATTGTGCTTGCGTCGGCGGAATAGCCTGCTGCGCATGCACTGTACACAGCGTTAATGTTTTTGCCGTCATATTGTATTATTTCGCCTATTACCGCCTGAGTAGCGGCCTTTGATATAAGCGAAGCTTCCTTTAGGGGGGCATCAACGAAGCTTTTGGTGCCGCCGTGATATACAACATAGGTAAATGCCGCGACTGCCTGCGCTTTTAGCGCTTCGACAGAGTAACGCGAACCCATTTCTGCCTCAACTATTTCGGCTATTAAATCAACAGCATCACCAGTATAGGAATTGCCACTTGATGTTGTAATATGCAATGTTATGCCACTTTTGTAATCAGGGTCATAATAGAGCAAATTGTCTGATGAAGATGAAGAATTATCGGGATTATCGGGCGTTGTGCTTGACTGATCATTTTTTGGCGACGATGCACTGCTTCCCGGAGTAGAAGTCTGGCTGTCTGATTGAGGTGCATTAGGCAAGCTTGATGTCGGTTTATTAGATGAAGTGTTTTTGTTTGATGATGTGTTTTTGTTTGATGATGTATTTTTGTTGGATGATGTATTTTTGTCTGATGGTAAAACTATAATTTCCAAATCTTGGTTTGAATTTCCGACATCTAAATCTCTGCCGGTTTGGTTGTCGCCGTTAACTACTGTTTGAGAAATGATAGCCTGAGAAATGTCGCCGTATGCATTTTCTCCCAAAAAGTCGCTCAAATATGACTGGGCAGACGGAATGATGGATTGATAATGGTCCAAGGTCAAGCCTTTAGTAGCGTGCACAGAGCGAGCAAAGGGTTGACCATTCAATTTTTTGTTAGAAAAGAAGCTGAAATAATCCTCAGTGGTTGCATTGTCACCAATAGCTGTGGTAACAGTGCTGGCCATTTTTGCCGAGCTGTTGTACGAAGCACTGTCAGTGTTAGTAACTGCCGACTCATTTTCTCGTACACGTCGGGCTGTAACGACAATGTTAATATCGCTGTCCTTAGAATATGGAGTTATAAGAGTTAGCAAATAATCGTCTGTGTCGGCTGTATCGGCACAGTTTATAAAGGAGTATGTGGTGAGCGCATTAATGTAATCTTTACTAATCGAGGTTTCTTTTGTGTAGTTGTATGTGTAGTCAATAGCCGCAGTAGTGAGGCTTTTATCCATGGGCATAATGCTTACAATTTTCCATGAATCGTCGTAAAAAATTGAATTCATGGTGATGATCGGGTGGCTTTTGTAAAACTCAAGATCAAGATAGTTTTCAAGTTCACTAAACATTTCACCGTCACCGGTGTTGTTGCCAAAAATAGCAAGATTTAACGGATATGATTCGTGAATATCGTATTTATCGTTAATATAGGGAGTGCCGTAGCTTCCGTACACACCCGAAAACGTATGTTTTTTATAATGCTCGGCGCCCGTTACGGCGGCGCTGACAACAGGATAGTCAATTTTTGTGTCGGCAATATTTAGCCAGCCTATCATATCGTTGTTTATTTGATACAGCTTTCCGTACTGGACAATGTCTTTTCCCTCGGGCAGCTTGCCGTCACCCATATCTTCTTTGTATCCGCGCAGCGTAATATAGTCCTCACGGCACTTGTTGGGCATATAGTAACCCGTATATCCAAAATATCCTGCAATTATAGTTGCCACAAGCAGCAGCGCAAGAAAGGAAATTGTAAACTTGGGGTTCGTTTTATGTTTTTTTACCTTTTTCGGCTCTTCTTCAAGGATAAAATCTTCCTCTTCAATGAATCCGATATGGTTTCCTGATGCTTTGATGTCAAATATTTCGTCAAGATTTATAATCGGCTCTTCCTCAAAATCATCGTAAATATAAGGATCATCTGTATATTCTGGGGCGTCAGTATATTGAGGCTCAGGAGCATAGAACTGATCAAATGTATTTTCACCAAGGTCAACATAGCCGCTTTCTTCAGCAAAACTTTGAGCATTTTGATCTTCCAAAACCGCACTATCAGCGCTGTGACAAAGCACTGTTTTGCTGGTTTCCTGCTCTAGTGATTTTGCTCCGATATACGGCTCAATGTATATTTCTAGCGTTTCTGAACGTTTATCGATGCTATCGCTTAGAACAATAATGCTTTGGCTGCCGCTTTCAAGGATCATTCCGACGATTTCATCGTCACTAGACAGCAGAGGAACAGCACCCTTTGGTAAAAGGGTGTCTATTATCGGAGCTATCCCCATCGTTTTCCAGTCGACAGCGGTCATCGGCAGGTTGAGACCTTTTGACATAATGTTAATGAGTCCATTTTTGCCGTTTAGCGGACCGAGCGCCATAATAATTTTTGACCGCTCAACCGCGGCGGCAAGCGTTTTCAGAAACTCCTTTGGTGACTCTGTTTTTACGCTGCCGGTGTAGTCAGCGATGGAGCTCATCATGTTGTCAAAAGTGGTATCAACATCTGTATTTAGATAAATGCCCTCAATATACATTTTTCTTTGCCCCTCATTTTCTCTGATAAAATCTATTTATAACTATGTGCTTTATTACTGGCTGCGATAAGGTTCTGATGAAGCCCACGGCAAATCAAACGATTCTGCGCTTGTTACCCACGGGTCAGGCGCGATCGTGGCAGTGCCGTTAAAGTCGCTAGAACTACTGCCAATAGATGGCGTGTAGTTGCTCGAAAATGGGTTAGTAAATGACGGAATGCTTGGTGCCGAAGAAGACTCTTCGCTTGACATGGAGGGAATATCGACATGCTCAACCCTGCTTGGAGTCTGAGATGAGGTTTCGCCCCAAGTGTAAAGACCGTCAGAGAAAGTCGGCTTTTTTGAGCCGTATCGTTCATACCAAATAGCAGGGTAGAGGGGAGACGAATTTTGTTTAGCATCGGCAACATTAACCGTGACGCTTTCGTTCTCTCTAACCTTGCGTGCCATTACGATAAATCGCATATCCTTTGATGTGCCGAGCTCATATGTACAGGTGCTGAGTGTAAGTATATCGTCGCCTTTGACTACATCAACCGTAGTATTAATCAATGAGCGGCGTCTAACTTGCTCAACCCAAGCAAGAAAATCCTCTTGATTTATGAAGCCCTGTACCGCAAAGTCAAAGAAATAGCCGTTATCATCAGCAGGGTCAGCGTTTGTAATAAATGCCGCAAAAACCTTGTATGTTCCGGCACCGTACATGGTGTCAAATGTAAGTGTTGGGTTTTCCTTATAGAATGAAACGTTTTTATATTTTCTGATTTGGGCAAACATCGTTTGGTCTCTCATATGGTGACCGTAAAGCGTTATGTTCTGACTGTTATCTTGTGGTGAAAATGTACATTTGTAATCGGCAAAAAATGCTCCGTAGTTTGAATCTTTCTTTTCACCGTTGTGGTCAATATAGTATGAATTGTCAAGGGTTTGATAAACTGGGCCTTGAACATTTGTATTGGGAATATCTAACCAACCGCGGAAGTCATTGTTAGCATTGTATAGGGCACGGTATTTGTTTAAAATGCCGTCCTCGCCTCTTGTTGTATCGGTCTCATTGACCATTTCTTCGGCACGCTGCTGTGCACCTTCGTATGTAATGCGGTTGCCCAGATATCCGCCAAGATATATAAGCGCACCGATGAATACTGCGAGCGCAACGAGGAATACGGATTTGCGGAAAATTTCGCGGGCAGGATCACCCTTCCACGGAATAAAGAATTTAAGAAAACGCTTGCCAAGACTGTCTTTTTTTCCGTTCTCCTGCTTGTTTTCGGTGCTTTCAATGTCGGTCTTTTCATCGACTTTGCTTGCAGCGGCATTTGCAGCAGCAATTATGGCTGCACCCTCATCTGTAAGGTTGGGTGTGGCAGATTGTGCCGGATCAGCCTCTGCAACGGGCTCAGTTTCTGCAACCGGCTCAGTCTCTGAAATAGGCTGTGCTTCTACAATAGGCTGTGCTTCTACAATAGGCTGTGCCTCTGCAACGGGCTCAGCCTCTGTAACGGGCTCAGCCTCTGTAATGGGTTCCGCCTCTTCAATGGGGCCATCAAAATTGATATCGGTAGGCAGTGCTTTTGCTGATTTTTTGCTGTCTACAGACTGTGAATTCTGCTTTTTCCCATTTTCAGTGGAATCGGCAGGAACGTGTGTCGTCTCTTCCTCGGCAAAGCCGATATTGTTCGGGTCAAACTGCATTTTGTTTTTGTCCATGTGATCACACCTCATAAATTCTGTCCGACTCGTCAGCGGACAACCCGCTCGACAAGAAGTCGCTGTCATTGCACAGATAGCGCCGCAGCATATCAAGTGCATTCGATGAAGCAATATGTCTTATATATTCTCTCTCGCATGACTGTCTTCCGGCAGTCAGCCTCCTCAAATAAACCTTTTTACCGTCGGTAACTGCAATAAATACAAGGCCTGTCGGCTTGCCTTCGAATGTGCTGCCGGCGACACCTGTGATTCCGACTCCAAGATCAGCATTTGCCATTTTGCGCACACCATCAGCCATCATTCGAGCAACGGGTGCGCTGACTGTGCCCAGTTTTTCTATCGTATGGGCGTCAACGCCCAGAACTTGATTTTTAATTTTTCCCGAATAGGATACAACGCCCAGTTCAAATACATCCGACGCGCCGGAAATGGCGGTGATCCGCTTTGATAACAGACCGCCTGTGCACGATTCGGCAGTCGCAACCGATTTGCCGGTGCTTTTTAGTGCAGAAACCACTGTAGCCTCTAAACTGCCGGCGTCAATGCCGTAAACAGAGTCGCCCATGATATCGCAAATTTTTTCAATCATCGGCTGGCAAATTTTTTCGGCCGATTCATTGTCTTTAGCTTGTACGGCAACTCGTGCGCGAACCTCTGCGTCACCGCAGTACAGTGCAACTGTCGGGCTTGTTGATTCGGTTATGTCGCCAAGCATTTCGGCAATCTTTGCTTCACCCATACCAAAAATGTTTATGTCATGTGTGACGATTACACCACCTGCAAGTTTAGCAAGATATGGGACAACAAAGTTGTCAACCATTGGGTTAAGTTCGCGTGGCGGGCCTGGTAATAAAATGACTATTTTGCCGTTTTTCTCGACCGCAAATCCGCAAGCAGTACCAAAATCGTTGTCAAAAATGGTACAACCTACGGGCAAAACAGCTTGCATGGTATTGTTTTCGGTCATTTTTCTGTTTGCGCGTTCAAAATGTGCTTTTATCCTGCCGAGCTGTCGTTCATCGGTGTAAGTCTCAAGACCCAGTTCCTTGCATACGGCAGTTTTGGTAATATCGTCGTTTGTGGGGCCTAAACCGCCAGACAAAATGACAATGTCACTACGATTAATAGCCTGATTAAGGCATGAGTGTAAACGTTTGGGATTATCACCGACCGCTGTAACGTAATAGCAATTAATTCCAAGCGTGGCAAGACAGCGTGAAATATGCTGTGCATCAGTGTTCAAAACCTCGCCGAGCAAAAGCTCTGTGCCTACCGAAATAATTTCTGCGTTCATGCGGCGATCATCCCTTCAGCTTACTTTATCCACTCAAATGTGGTGCCTGCAACCGCACGCTCTACAAGCTGCTCAAAATCAAGAGGAGCTTCGGCTGCTTTAACCGCTTCAGCGGTCGGCCGAGTGCGTGGGTGCTTTGGTGTGAATACGGTGCAGCAGTCTTCATACGGCTGTACCGAAATGTCAAATGTATCAATTTTGCGAGATATCGTAATTATTTCCTCTTTATCCATTCCAATGCATGGACGGAAAACAGGCATATCGGTAACGGCATCGGTAACGGCCAGCGCGTGAATTGTTTGGCTTGCAACTTGACCGACGCTTTCGCCGGTAATAAGTGCGTAGCAATCATTTTGGCGCGCAAGTCGGTTTGCTATTGTCATCATAAACCGACGCATGATCAGAGTGAAATAATCCTCAGGACATTCCTTGCTGATTTGCTCCTGTATTTCGGTAAACGGTACAATTCCAAGTTTTATTGCACCGCAGTAGCCGGCAACTTTGCCAAGCAGCTCCTTTACCTTCATTTCGGCGCGCAGCGAAGTGTACGGCGGTGATGCAAAATGTATGGCAGTAAGCTCAATGCCTCTTTTTGCCATCATCCATGCGGCAACGGGGGAGTCAATTCCGCCGGAAATAAGGATTGCTGCTCTGCCGCCAGTACCGGTGGGCATGCCACCCGCACCTTGAATTTGACCTGCGTGGACATATGCACCAAAATCGCGTACCTCAACATTTACGACTATTTGCGGATTTTTAACATCAACTCGCAAATGCGGATAAGCTTCTAACAGTTTGCCACCCATTTCGGCTGAAATCTCGGGCGATTTGACAGGAAAGCGCTTATCTGCGCGCTTTGCCTCAACTTTAAATGTGCGAACATCGGCGAGTGCATCGGCAAGGTAAGGCACGCCGTTTGCAAGTATATCGTCCATGCTCTTTTCGCATTGAAGCGCACGAGAAAATCCGGCAATGCCGAATACGCGTTTAACACGCTCAAGTGCGTGGTCAAAATTAAAATCGTCGTCTGACGGTTCAACATATATTGTGGACTGCGCCTTTGATATTTTTGCTGAGCCATAAGGCTTGATTGCGCGGCGCAGATTTTTTATCATAACATCTTCGAAACTGCTGCGGTTTAATCCTTTTAAAACGATTTCGCCGTTTTTTATTAGTATAACTTCTTTCATCTTTTACTCCGTGTAAGTTTATTTAGTCCGTCTTTTATTCCGCAAACCAGCGCTTCAACATCCTCATCAGCGTTAAAACGGGAAAAGCTGACCCGAATTGCGCTGTCAAGTAAACTGTCTGACAATCCCTGCGCTTTAAGGACGTGGCTTTTTTCTCCCTTTGCACAAGCTGATCCGCTTGAAATATATACGCCGCTGCGTTCCAAATGGTGCAGCATGGTTTCCGAGCGAATGCCGTCACATGAAAAGTTAAGCACATATGGCAGAGCGTCGTGGGGTGAATTTATTGTAATGTCGTCTATGTCCGCAAGCTGCTTTCGCAAATTGCTGTTAAGAGCCTCGACGTAGCTCAGCGAATGTTTGTAATCGGGCATTGCCAAAACAGCCGCAGCAAATCCTTCCGCAAGTATGGTTGATTCGGTGCCGGAGCGAATGCCGCGCTCTTGTCCTCCGCCAACTATGTGCGGCAGTATACGTACACCCTTGCGAATGTAGATTGCGCCAATACCTTTTGGCCCGTGTATTTTGTGTGCGCTGATTGTCATAAGGTCAGCGTGGATTTTATCAGGTGAAACGTCAATTTTGCAAAAAGCTTGCACGGCATCAATGTGTATCAGAGCGTTGCTGTTTGCCGCCCTTACAGCTCGATAAACGGAGTTTATCGGCATTTTGGAACCGGTTTCGTTGTTTACAGCCATCATGCTTACCAAAATTGTATCGGAAGTGACAGCGGATGCAATCTTTTCTTCAGAAATGTGACCGTCGGAATCAGGCATTAAGTAAATCACTTCATATCCGTCTTCTTCAAGCTGCTTCATGCAATTCAGGACTGAATGATGCTCAATTGCGGTGGTTACAATGCGCTTGCCATCTCGGCGTTTTGCACGTACAGCTCCAAAAATGGCGGTGTTATTGCTTTCACTGCCACATGAGGTAAAATACAGCTCTCGTTTGTCGCAGGCAAGTTTGTCCGCCACAATCTCACGGCATTTTTCTAATTTTATTTGAGCCTCAATTCCGAGCATGTGCAGAGACGAAGGGTTTCCAAAATCGTTTTTCATATAGTCGGTCATGCGACTTATCGCCTCTTGACAAAGGGGCGTCGTCGCGCTATTATCGAGATAATGAATCAAAAAAACGCACCTCTTCAAGATATAATACTACATTATATGATTATACACCATTTACACTTTTAGCACAACCGTTTTTAAGAAAAAATAGGCTTTGAAAAATAATGGAACATTGCTTTTTTTATCGACAAAGGACAATTTTTAGGTATAATAGAATAGTATGTGAAATTTAAGCCGAAAGGATGAAATGAATGTTTGGCAGATCGATTATAAATCGTGCTGTTTCGGCTATTGTTATAACCGTTGCTTGCGCTATGATTATTGTCGGCTCGTTCATGTACGGACGCATTATAGGTACACATTATCGTTCTACTATTGAGGTGACTGTGTCGTCATTTGCAGACGATATCGGCGGCTGGATTAATGAGGCCAAGGAATATTTGTACGGTGCTTTGAATCTTGCCGAAAATCCCACCTAAGCCGTGAAAATAAAAAAGCCCCCGAAAAGGAGCTTAAAAATAAAAGCACCGTACGAAGAACGTACGGTGCTTTTTGTCGCGTTTTTATTTAGTTTGATTTAAGTAAATTACTTAATCTCAATCTTTGCGCCAACTTCTTCAAGTTTAGCCTTCATGGAATCAGCCTCATCCTTGGATACAGCTTCTTTAAGAGTCTTAGGAGCAGCGTCTACGAAAGCCTTAGCTTCAGCAAGGCCGAGACCAGCAAGATCCTTAACAGCTTTAATGACCTGCATCTTGTTCGGGCCAACTTCAGCAAGGATTACGTCAAACTCAGTCTGCTCTTCAGCAGCGGCAGCGCCAGCAGTAGGAGCAGCAACTGCAACAGCAGCAGCGGCAGATACGCCAAATTCCTCTTCTACAGCTTTAACGAGCTCAGAAAGCTCAAGAACAGAAAGAACCTTAAGTTCTTCAATAATAGCAGTGATTTTTTCAGATGCCATTTTAACTTACCTCCAAAATTTGTTTTGTTTTAAAATTTAATGTTCCGCTATTATTCAGCGGCGGGTGCAGCTTCACCATTCTTATCCACAATTGCCTGAACAACGCGGGCAAAGGATGCGATAGGAGCGTTGAATACGTTGCAAACGGTTGCAAGGAGAATCTCTCTGGACGGAAGCTTAGCAAGAGCTTCGATTTTTTCAAGGCTAATGACTTCTCCGTCAAGGAAGCCGCTCTTTACAGAAAATGTGTTGCTCGACTCAGCATATTTGCTGAGGATACGAGCAGCCGATGTGTAGTCATCGGTGCTGGTGGCGATAGCAGTTGTTCCGTTAAGGACTTCTGTCAATCCGCTGAGCGGAGTACCGTCAACAGCTATGCTTAACAGGGAGTTCTTTACGACAGAGTATTTGACACCGTTTTCACGCAGCTCTTTACGGAGCTTTGTATCGTCAGCAACGCTGATACCGCTGTAATTAACAAGAACGCCTGCAACAGCTACTCCGAGTCTTTCTTTTAACTCGACAACTTGCTGTTTTTTAGCTTGTAAAACTTTTTCGCTTGGCACTTTGGTTTCACCTCCGGTAAATAAAAACGCCTGTCCCCGACGAGGTGACAGGCATTTGCAAATCAAAACAAACGGCAATGCGCCGAAAATCTAAATTTGAAATCCATCCCTCGGCAGGCGGACTGAAAACAGTCCATTAAACCACTTAAAATAAGCGGCACCTGCTGTCTCAGGTCAAGAACAGCATGGTTATAATATCACAAACCTTGCGGTCTGTCAATATTTTTTTAAATTTTAATTAGCCCTCGATCTTAGAGGGGTTAATTTTGATTCCGGGGCCCATTGTGTTTGCAACAACACAGGACTTTACATATTGACCCTTAGAAGCTGCCGGCTTAGCCTTAATGATAGCGCTAAGCAGTGTGTCAAAGTTCTCTTTAAGCTTATCAGCACCAAAGGAAACTTTACCAATCGGGCAGTGAATGATGTTTGTTTTGTCAAGGCGGTACTCAATCTTACCAGCCTTAGCTTCTTCAACAGCCTTAGCGACATCAGGAGTAACTGTGCCGGCCTTAGGAGTAGGCATAAGTCCACGCGGACCAAGAACCTTACCAAGACGGCCTACAACACCCATCATGTCAGGTGTAGCGATAACAACATCAAAGTCAAGCCAGTTTTCGTTCTGGATTTTTGCAACATAATCGTCGGAACCTGCATAGTCAGCACCTGCGTCAAGTGCCTTCTGTACATTGTCGCCCTTAGCGATAACGAGGATGCGAACATCCTTGCCTGTGCCGTTGGGGAGAACTACAGCGCCGCGAACCTGCTGGTCAGCGTGGCGTGAGTCAACGCCCAGACGAACATGAACTTCAACAGTTTCGTCAAACTTAGCTGTTTTGGTTTTAACGGCAAGGTCCATAGCCTCGCTTACATCATAAAGTTTTGTTTTTTCGACAAGTTTAACGCTGTCGGTATATTTTTTACCATGTTTCATATTAAATGTGACCTCCCAATAGAGTGGTTAAATCGGAATTTTCCTCCCACCCGGGATTGAAGCCCGGGAGCAGATAAATATTAGTCTACGACTTCAATACCCATGCTTCTTGCAGTACCAGCGACCATGCTCATAGCGGTCTCGATGGTAGCAGCATTAAGGTCAGGCATTTTTGTCTCAGCAATTTTTCTTACCTGCTCGCTGGTGATTTTAGCGACCTTTGTCTTGTTCGGCACGCCAGAACCGCTTTCAATACCGCAAGCCTTTTTGATAAGAACAGCGGCGGGCGGGGTCTTCGTGATGAACGAGAACGAACGGTCTGCATAAACCGTAATAACGACAGGGATGATGAGTCCTACATCGTTCTTTGTACGTTCATTGAATTCCTTAGTGAACGCCATAATGTTAACACCGTGCTGTCCGAGCGCCGGACCAACAGGTGGGGCCGGAGTGGCCTTGCCTGCAGGAATTTGAAGTTTGATATAACCAACGACTTTTTGAGCCATTGTTGAACACCTCCGAAATATTGTGGTATGGCGGTACAGCTCTCATTTCCGCGAAAAATCGCGGTGCTGCCCTCCCACGCGTCAAGCGGATAATACCGCTAAATAGCAGTATCTGTCAGACTATCGATCAGTCTAACCGTTCGACCTGGTCAAGCTCCAATTCAACAGGAGTTTCGCGGCCGAACATTGAAATTCTAACCTTGACATAGTTTTTGTTTGTGTCAAGTTCCTCAACTACACCCTCGAAACTTTCGAGAGGTCCATCGACAATGCGAACATTGTCTGAGACACTGTAACCGACTTCAATTACACGCTTCTCAATACCGAGAGCGGCAACTTCGTCGTCATTGAGGGGCACGGGGTTGGACGAAGGTCCGACAAAGCCGGTGACTCCGCGGATATTGCGCACAACAAACCATGAATCGTCTGTGACGATCATTTTTATGAGCACATAACCGGGGAAAACCTTGCGTTCGTATTCATGCTTTTTGTCCTCTTTGATTTCGGTAACCGTTTCCGTCGGCACCTTAATGTCAAAAATGACATCCTGCATATTTCGGTTTTCTACAAGTTTTTCAAGGTTTTGCGCTACCTTGTTCTCGTAACCCGAATAGGTATGGACAACATACCATTTAGATTCATCCATGAGTGTACCTCCAGTCAAATGAATTGCCGAGGCAATCAGGCGTTTTTGAGCTTGAGAATAGAGTCAAGAATCCAAACAAGACCGGAGTCGAGCAGGAATATCATCAAACCTACGATGGCGCACATAACAAGTACAACCAAAGTATTTTTGAGTACCGTGCTCATGCCGGGCCATGCAATCTTTTTAATCTCGCTCTTATATTCGCGGATGAATGAAATGATGCGGGCGAAAATGGTCTTTTTGTTACCTTTGGATTCGTGTACGGCGACATAGTCGGCGACAAGAATAGCAATGGCAGAAAGAACAACAAACGCCAAAACAAGCGCGAACAAAAGATGGAAGAAAAGTAGATACTCACGAGTATCGACAGTAGAGCCTGTTATGGGGCGGAAGTCGACGTAAGCACCCGGAGTATTGAATCTGAACAGAAGCACAAGTATTGCCGAAATGATGCTCGACACAAATGCCGAAACCATGTAGCCGCTTTTCTTGAAAGAAAAACAGGCCATGATAGCAGAAAAAGCAACTGTCAGGAAAGCGAAGGTGTAGTAGGAAGAGACCTGAAGGTCAACAACGTTGCCTTGCCATGAAGTAGCCTTCATGCCGAAAGCGAGCTGGTAACCAAAAAGCTCGAATGTTTCATTGCCGACGATTTTAACAATCGGGCAGAAGAACATTGCGAGGGCCGCTATACCACAACCTACCGCAAGAATGCGACTGATTATTTTAGCAACTTTCATTATTAGCCCTCCTAATCACTTTGTTTCCTTGTGGAGAGTGTGCTTTTTGCAAAATCTGCAATACTTATTCATTTCAAGTCTGTCAGGATCATTCTTCTTGTTTTTCATAGTATTGTAGTTGCGCTGCTTGCACTCTGTACAAGCTAATGTAATTTTTACTCTCATTGACGGCACCTCCCGTTTTACGGAAAAATTTAGCCTTCCTCGAAATAAGAGAATTTATGCGCAAAAAAATAAACCCTCTTAGAGGTATTGATTATTTTACCACAAATGTCACCTAAGGTCAAGGTCTTTTTTGGCTTGTACCACGCATTTTTTAAACCGCAATATGTAGCGCTTTTACGGTGGACAAAGGTAGTTTTGCAAAAAAAACTGCGCCGCCCAATAGGGCAGCGCAATAAAAAACTGTTAGTCAAGAATATAAATTTCGATATTGCGTACGCCAAAATTGTAGCAGGCACTGTCGGTTTTAAAGAAAAGGTCAGCAATAATTTTGCCTCCTTTTGCAAATCCACCGGTGTCCTCTGCCGATGCGTAGCCGTAAATGTACTTTCCGTCGCTTGAGCGGATGAACATTTTAGTACCGTAAGGAATCTGCTTGGGGTTTACGGCAATGTAGCCCGGGCGTACCTTGCGGCCTGTAGCGGTTACGCTGCCTGCACTGTAAGAGTACGCTGTGGCCTTACCTGTAATAACTTTCTTATAGCTTACAGGAATACCGTTTTTGTCAAGCTTAAAGTCATTAGACGGAGTAAGTGTTGAAATGTACTTGTAACCCGCCTTTGTGTAATAAACAGTTGAGCTTTCTGTTTCATCCGGCTCTACAGGAGTTCCGTCAACTTTAATTGACTCATCTTCTGATGAAGTGCTGCCTGACGATGAAGAGTTGCTTGAAGCATCACTTGATGTGCTGCCTGACGATGAAGAAGGTTGTTTACTTGGCTTGGAAGCAGGTTCTTTTGTATCAACCTTTGTTCCAATAGTGATTTTACGAGTAACGGGCTCTGAAATGATTTCCTCGCTGACAACCGTCTTTGAAACGATTTCACCGTTTATGATGGTGCAGGAGTAGGTGATTTTCTTTACGCCGTCCTTACCCTCAACCGTGGTTTTGGTGGTTCCCTTATCAAGTTTTGATGAATTTACGGTAACTGTTTCAAACGGAATTGCCATTTCTTTGTAAACAGTATCGTTAATAATATCGTAAATTTCAATTTTCATTCCGTCTGTGATAGCGTCATTTACAGAACAGTTAAGCACCATGTCGTCAGTGAGCTTAAATCCTGCCTTGTCAACAGCTTCGCCTACGGTTGCATCGGGCATGCTTAGCGTTACACTTTTGTCGCCGTAGCTAACGGTTACATCCAGTGCACGCTTAAGAATAAGCTCACCTTCGCGGCCGTTGAGCCAATTCATCAAATAGGTGTCGCCGCCATCCAGCTTTATTCCGGCGTTTGCCAGAATTGAGGCAGGGTTGGTGCTAATGGTGTAAATAACTTTAAAGAAGCTGCTGTCGATGATTTTTACGCGGTTTATCATCGCGCTCATTCCGGTGAAAACAGTTATAAGAACGATTGTCATACACAGCATAACTGCTATACAATGACGGACAACAGCTGGCACTCTTTTTAACAACTGGTTCATTGTGATTGATCCTCATTTCCCCGCGTTTCATAAATTATTCGCGGCTGATTTGTAATCTCTCTGTAACATTAAGGTCGTAGCGGAACATTTATCCGTTATCGCTATTTTATTGACCTGTGGGGCATTATATGCAAACCAATCAACAATGTCAACCCGAAAATGAATATTCTATTTGTGCAAAATAGACAAAGATAATTCTAATTTAGAAAAATAAAACAAAGTGTTACACCTTTGTAACCTTTGTAACCGCTCGTAACTAAAGGATTTTTGGGTTTTGTTTTGTGCAACCTTCCAAAAATATTTAACGGTGGTACTGAAATGCCTAAAAACCTTGATATTATCGGCTTTTTTGCAATAAAAGCCACTTGTCGAATTAAAAAAATTTAAGTCGTAAAAATGCAAATTCCATGTTTTTTCCAATACAAAAAATGCAAAAATAGGCTATATTTCTTTTTTAGAATAATAATTTTTTCAATTTAGGGCGATTTATGCAAGAAAAAATTATACATTTGCGCCATTTTCCTTACAAAATAGGCATATTTTAGAGATTAATTTACCACCAACAATGTGTTTTTACAGTGACAACATAATAAAAGCGCGGAGCAAAACTCCGCGCTTTTATATAAGAATTATACCAATTATAATAAGAAACAGTCCTGAAATAAACAACACAGATGAGGTCATCCAAACGAATACCTGTCTGACTTCGCGTATAATAGCCGCTCGTTCTTTTGTATTTTTAGCAGCATCATATTTTTCCCTCATAAATTTTTCGGCACACCATTCGGGGCGAATCCATTTATAGAATGCGATAAATATAAGAACAGCTGATACTGTCAAAAGCGCACCTATTATAATAAGAGCAATATTCATTTTTACACCTCAGGCAATAATATATTATATATACATTATATATTATTACTTGATTTTAAAGAAAATAATTCAAAATTATAAAATTTCGTTATTATTTTCAATAACTGCGGTGGTTGAATATTCAGTTTCGCTTTGCTGTACGGTGTTATTCACCTGTGTTTCACCGGTTTCAGTGTTTATGTATGCACCACTGTACTGGGCATTTAAAGCGTCCGCTTGTGCAAGATAGGCGGGGTCGTTTTTCATTGCAATGGCTGTCTTACCGTACTTTACACCAATTATAAGGTAATACATGACCCAGGCGTGAAATGCAATATCAATTATATCAGATGAAACAAAATCCAACATGGCCCAAAGTATAACAATTGCAGTGTCAATGGAAAAGAATACGAGAGCTACAAGCATCCATGCCCTTGATTTTTTAGAAAGAATGAAGCACAGTAGATATAGTATTACTATAACAGCGGCAATTGCAATTCCAATGTATAGAGCCGTGTTTAAACCGGTCATTAGTGCGTATGTGTAGCCCACACTGGCCGAAATAATTGGGGCGGTAGCCGAAAAAGGAAAGCTGTAGCTAGAATCGGTCACTAACATAATAATGTTAACAGCTGTAAGTGCAAGCATAACCAGTAGATTTATGCGAGCGGAGTTATACATTTCGACCGGAGACTTGATGGGTTTTACTGAATTCATAATTACCTCCCAGAATTAAATTTATTTACTTTTTTTGCGGCAGATAGTGATTGCAATCAGTGCGCATAATGTACCTAAAAACGCGCCAAGAATCAGACCCAGATACCAATTATTAAATAAAGCTCCTACAATAAGAGCAAGCAGGGTAAATAAAATAAAAATAAGCAGAAACAGCGTAAGTAAATCAAAAATCTGCTCGTTTGTGGTCTGTGGTGCGGCTTCCGAGGGGATTTCGGCATCTTGAAAGTGTGCAACATCAGCTTCATTTGCGGCTTCTTTTGCGCCCACAAACTCTTTTTCATTATTGTTCATAAAAAACCTCACTTATCAATTGCTCTTATAGCATCGGCAACAGCCTTGGCGCAAATCTCAGCACCGGCGGGCGATGTGTGGATACAGTCGGGGCCTATCATATTCTCTTTGTCCTTGTTGAGCAGTTCGAATAAATCATTTATCGGGCAGTCGTTTTGTTTCATAAAACGAACAAGCTGTCGGTTATACTCCTCAATATACTCGACCTTTTGATTTGGCGAGCCAACCTTAACCGGAGTTATGGTTGCAAAAATGACCTTGTCGGTCTTTTTGCGCAGCTCACGCAATGTGTAATCAACATATTTAAGAAACTCGGGGATGGGAGTAAAAGCTCCGTCCTCCTTGCAAACTACCGAGGTGTCCCAAAGTCCAACATTCCAGTGAATAATATCAGGTTCACCGCAAGCCTCAAACCAGCGCTCCAGCTCGTTTAACATATATTTGCAAAAACGGCCGTTTTCACTTGGCCAAACTACCTCATAATCATCACCCAGCAGTTCGGCAACCTTATCCTGATACATAAGGCGGATAGAGTCACCGATGAGCATAACGCGTTTTTTATTCATGTTGCATACCTTCATTTCTACCTAAATAAAAAATATTTTACAAGAAATATGATTAAAATATGTGCGGGATAAAAAATGTAAAATCCATACTGTACGGCCTTTGCCGCCACTTTTGAACGGGGCATTGCTCCTTTTTTACCGTTATACATAAATATAGGTATAAGAGCAAATACCCGAAAAATTTGTTTATATCCAGGACTTGCAAAGAAAAATGGCTTGCTGTAAAAATGCGCATGAAGGTCAAATCCCGTAGTATCTAAAACAAAATTTGCCGCATGGAAGCTGATAGCATACCATGACGAAAGCAGCAGCATGGCAGCGGCAAGCAGTGCGCGATTTTTAAAGTCGTCACCGTAAAAAAGATGACAAGCCATAACAGTTAATATGCCTATGTAAGAGTAATCGCAGTTTAATGCCATAGCGACCGCACAGCATACGGCAACCGGTACCATAGCAAGCAAAATGCTCTTTTTCTTGGCTTCGTCAAACATTGCAATGCAGGCTAGTCCCAAAAACAGAGTAATAAAAACATTTTGCCGCGAAAAATCCACCCATTTCCAGCTGAAAAGCAAATCGTATGGTACCTCTGATATGACGGCAAAAATCGCCATACGAAGCATATACTTGCCGGTACTGCGGGTGTGTCGAAATCCGTTTACAAGCAAAAATGCAAATATCGGGAATGCAAGACGGCCAATGTAGCGAAATTCGGTAATTCCCCATGCCGCGCCGATGTGGTCAATCAGCATCGCGGCACAGGCAATTATCTTTAATACAAGCGCTGACATTACAGTTTAATTTGACCGAAACACTCGGCATCGTCACTGTCGTAAACGGTGTTTGCAATTACAACCGGCTTTTGTCCACCGCGAATGCCGCGAATTTTTGTTCTCATAGTGAATTGCTTCGGAACTCTGTACTTTTCGTGAACTTCGGGACCACACGAGTTGGATCCGACTCCGCTTACCTTTGCATCAAAGCGAACAGCGGTAACGTTTTGCTTATACAGCTTGTAGCTGTGGCCGGCGTTTTCGATCTCTTCAGTGGTATAGGGTAGTGCCTGGAATTCAAATCCGTTATCTGCACACAGCACAATACCATCGCCGTTTGCGTTGCGAATTGCAGCCCATTCGGTGTTGTGATGGTTACCGTTTTCCTGCGGACGAATGTAATCATTGTACAGCTCGTTAACCTTTGCGTGATGGCGGCCCATTGTGCAGGCAAGGTGCTTATCAATGTAGCTTTCGGTCGGACCGTAGCCAAAGTAAACAACATCGTTGTACGATTTATCCATAGCCATTTCGATACCGAAACGGGGGATATAAATAGGATGCTTGTTGTCAACATCGCATTTGAGGTCGATTTCGCCGGCACGGTTTACAGTCCAAACGGCATCAGCACGTATATAAACGGCTTTTGAGGGGGCAGTTAAGCTGAATGTAACATGAATTTTAACCTCGCCGTTTTCCTGAGCGATCTCATTTGTGTATGTGTACGGTTTCATAAGGTTGAATCGAGAATTATACCATGCTCCCTTTATAAACATATCGTTGTCGGTGGGGGCACGCCAAATTCCGAATTTCATCGGCTTTTTGAGCAGGTTGCTGCCGCCAAAGGACAGCTCACTGAATGCGCCGAGGTCCTTATTGTAAACGTGGCAGAAACCGTCACCCTTAATTCTTACCAACTTGCCCTTTTCGGTAACGTCGAGTGAGAGACGCGGCAGCATTGCCTTTACGCGAGCTCTCTGTACTGGCAGTTCAAATTGGGCAAATGCAAGCTCGGTGCCTTCTTCAACCAAGCTGACCATGTTAAGTGCAGTAAAATAAATTTTAATAAAGCATCTGCCGTCGGCAGGAAGCTTGTAGTCAATGTGGATTTTTTCATTTTTGTGGGCAGGGATGGCGATTACGCCGAGGGAAGCATCCTCGACAACTTTTCCATCGCGTGTAATTTGATAGTGTGCCTCAAGACGTGACAGGAACGAAAAGTCGTAGAGATTGTAAACTCTGAAATCACCGTTTTTAAGGTCGATTGCCTCAACCTTAACAGGTTGAATTACGGCTTTGAGCTCTTTAAGACCGGTGTGCGGTGTGCGGTCGGGGAATACCAAACCGTCAACGCAGAAGGGGCCATCGTTTACAAAGTCGCCGTTATCTCCGCCGTATGTATAAATGGGTTTGCCGCTTTCTTTATCAATGCCTGCGTAATAGGAGTGGTCACACCATTCCCAGCAGCAAGCACCGATGAAGCGGTCATGTGTGTAAATAACATCCCAGTAATCCTTAAAATCGCCTGGGCCGTTGCCCATTGCATGACAGTATTCGCACAGGAAGAAGGGACGTGGATCTTGTGAATTTTCGCAGTAATCCTTGCACCAATCGGGCGAGGTGTACATGCGCGAATATACGCTTGCGTCGGGAGTGACGAGGCGTGTGGGCGAATCTACATCAAGCATCGGCTCGTAGTGAACCCAGCGTGAAGCGTCGCGTTCTTTAGTGTAGGCAATAACCTTTGAAAAGTTTGTGCCAAAGCCTGATTCGTTACCCATTGACCACGAAATGATGCAGTGGCGGTTTTTATCACGCTCAATCATGCGCTCAACACGGTCGTGAATGGTATCATACCAATTGGGGTCGTTGGCAAGCTGGTGAAGGTCGATGTCGCTCATTCCATGCGACTCAATGTCGGCCTCATCAATGACATAAAAACCGTATTTTTCGCACATTTCAAGAAAACGCGGGTCGTTGGGGTAATGAGAGGTGCGTATTGTGTTAATGTTGTGCTCTTTCATGAGCTTAAGGTCTTTCATCATATCCTCTACCGAGCAAACATAGCCGGTGAGGGGGTTGGAATCGTGACGGTTTACGCCCTTAAGCTTAATCATGCGGTCGTTAAATTTGAATGTGCCGTCGGTAATCTGGCTGCGGCAAATGGCGACAGTTTCGCCAATATACTCGCCCATACCGTCAATTAACAGCGAGTAGCGTTCCGGACTTTCAGCGTTCCACAGTATAGGATTTTTAACTGTGAATTCGCAGTGACCGTTTTTGTCTGTTTTCGCCGATGCAATATCATTTCCGTCGGGGTCGGTCAAGGAAACAACAATATCGTCAGGCAGCGCAGCGTCAAAATCAAGTGTGATTGTGGCAACCGAGTGATCGTAGGCAAGCTCGGTACGAATTTCGTAGTCGCGGATGTGACCACGCGGACGGGCAAGCAAATAAACATCACGGAATATACCGGAATATCTGAATTTGTCCTGATCCTCAAAGTAACAGCCCTCGCACCATTTCAGGTTAATTACGGTGACGCGGTTGTGACCGGGCTGGAGGTGGGATGTAATGTTAAATTCGCTTGTGCAGTGGGATACCTGTGAGTATCCGACAAAGCGACCGTTTATATAAAGATAAAAACAACTGTCTACACCTTCAAAATTGAGGTACATTTCCAGTCCGTCCCATTCAGCGGGGCAGGCAAAGTCACGAGAATAAACGCCGACAGGATTGTTTTTCGGGATATACGGTGGATCACACGGGAATGGGTACTGAACATTGACGTATTGAACCGAATCGTAGCCGTTAAACTGCCACATGGACGGAACCTTTACCATGCTTGATTTATTAAGAGCGCGTCTGGGGTTAACAATGTCATCCGGCACAGCGTCAATATTTTCGTAGTAGTGAAAATCCCAGTCTCCATTGAGCAGGCCAAATCGTGTCGACTCCTCGCGTGTTTTGGTAAAAATGTCACGCGCAGATGCATAGGGTATGTAGTATGCACGGGGTTTTTCGGTACCGAGGTGCAATGTTTTTAAATCTTCAAAATAGTGAGGAACGTTCATTATTTTAAACTCCTTTCGGGTACTGTTAACCAATTAAACTTCGTACGGCAACTATTTCGCCGCCGCTTTTAAATACGCGGGTAACACGCTTGCCTATAATGCAGACAAGCTCATAATTTATTGTGCCAAGGCGCTTTGCAAGGTCATCGACCAAAATTTGCTCATCGCCGTCGCTTCCAAACAGGGTTACGGTGTCACCGACAGCGGCCTCGGGAATGTCGGATACATCAATCATCATTTGGTCCATGCAAACCCTGCCAATAATTTTGGCACGCTTGCCGTGGAGCAAAACATAGCCGTCCTCGGCAAGTTTGCGCTGATATCCGTCAGCGTAACCCACCGCAACTGTGGCAACCGTAATGTCGTGCGGTGCTGTAAATGTGCGCCCGTAGCTGATGTCCATGCCTTTTTTAAGCGGCTTAATCATTGAAATAACGCTCTTAAACTCCATGACCGGCAAAAATCCGGGATTGTTGAGCATATCGGACGGCATAAGACCATACATAATTATGCCCGGTCGGGTGCCGTCAAGGTGCATATCTTTTTGAGTAAAAATCGCGGCCGAATTACAGCAGTGCTTAATTTTAAAATTAACACCTGTTTCCTCAATTTTGTTAATCGCATTTATGAAACGCTCAAACTGGTCGTGAGTGTAGCTGCCGTCAGGGTCGCCATCGCGATCGGCTGATGCGAAGTGGGTAAATACCCCCTCAGGTACAAGTCCGGGTAAACGGCAGGCAGCAGCGGCTTCGGCTATGCCCTCGTCAGAGTAGCAGTCGAAACCGATTCGGTGCATACCTGTATCCAACTTAATATGTATGTTAACTGATTTTCCGCTTGCTACTGCGGCGTCGCTGAGCTGTTTTGCATATTCAGCGGAAAAGACCGCCTGGCTTATGCGCAGCTCGCTTAATCTTTTAGCATACTCGGGAGGAGTATATCCTAAAATAAAAATAGGTTTATCTATGTCACCGCGCCAAAGCTGTTGAGCCTCCTCCATGTTGGAGACAGCAAACATATCGGTGCCCATATTTTCGAGCTTTTGCGCAACAAATTCGACACCGTGACCGTATGCGTCGGCTTTGACAACCGATATCATTTTCTTATCGCCAATAAGTTCCCTAATAATGCGATAGTTGTGTTCAATTTTATCGAGGTCGATTTCGACCCAGCATCGTTTGAAAAATTCCATATATATCGCCTTTTCTAAAAATAAATATTAAATAACAAATCCACCGTTTACGCCGATTATTTGACCTGTAATGAATTTGCTTTCTTCGAGAAAAGCGGCACAGTTTGCCACATCCTCGGGTGTGCCGATGCAGCCAAGCGGTGTTTCTTCGGCAAGTGCATCTATGTCAGCGGCGCACAGTGATGAATTCATGTCGGTGTCTATAACACCGGGTGCAATGCAGTTTACGCGAATATTTGATGGGCCTACCTCTTTAGCAAGCGCCTTTGTCATGCCGATAAGGCCCGCCTTTGATGCGGAATATGCAACCTCGCATGACGCGCCGGTTACACCCCACATCGAGCTTATATTAATGATATTGCCGTCGTGACGGCGTATCATATCGGGCAGCACTGCCTTGCAGCAGTTGAAAGCACCGGTCAAATTAACAGAAATTATACGTTGCCATTCAATTTCGCTAATGTCCGTAACCAGCTTAATGCAGCCGACACCGGCGTTATTTACGAGCAGATTAATACCACCCGTTTTGTTTATTATGTCGCTTATCATTGAGTCTACCTCGTGCTTAATTGAGACATCAACTTTATAACTCAGCATATTGGGATAGGTGGCAGTCAGTTTTTTTGCGGAAACATCGTCATTGCAGTAGCAAAATGCCACAGTCCATCCCTTATCTGCGAACAGCTGGCATATGGCTTTTCCTATGCCTCTGCTTCCACCGGTAACAAGCACGGTTTTCATGATGATAAATGTCGCCACCTTTCATATTTTTTCATAATTTATTATGCAATTTTTTGACGAGGATTGCAATAGAAAACGGAGTTTTTGCTTATTGTTTTGTCAAATAATTAAAAAATTAAAGACTATAAGCTTTTAACCACTAAATTATATTGTTGACATAAAATCATTTATTTTTACCTGATATAATTGGTAAATGTGGTTAAAAACCGCTTGAAATAGCCACTCTTGAACATTTTCAACAGAGTTTTCAACAATTTATTATGTTAACAACGCCATTATATTTATAATAAATGTTGTCCGTTTTATATATTCATATACCAAAATATAAAATAGTTGCTTTTTTATTTATATGTGATAAAATATAGTGAAAAACAAGTTGTTTTAAAGGATAGTGAAACAATGAAATCCGAGCAGCTTCGCCAATTGCAGTTAAAATCACTTGAAACTCTGGCAGAGTTTATTAAGTTTTGCGATGACAACTTTTTGCGGTACTATTTAATCGGGGGATGTCTTATTGGCGCGGTCAGAAACGGTGGATTTCTACCATGGGATGACGACATTGATGTGTTTATGCCGCGTGCCGATTACGAGCGCCTGTGGAGGTTATGGAATTCATCGGGCAGATTTAAGCTGCTGCGAACAACCGACACGATGTATACACGCAGCCAGTTCATGACATTGTGTGACACCGAAACAACATGCATCAGAGAGCTGACTAAGGATTTGCCGATCCCGCAGGGCATAACTATGGATATTATACCCCTTGACGGCTGTCCTTTCTCAAAAGCTGACCGCAAAAAGCAAAAGCGGTATGCTCTTCTTTATTCATTGTATATACTTAATATGTTGCCGAAAAATCACGGTAATCTCAGCCGCCTAGGAGCGAAATTGTTGCTCATGAAGCCGGAGAAGAAAAAGAAACAACTATATAAAAAGTATGAGAATTTGATGAGCAGTCATCGTATTGATGAGTGTATTCATATTACCGAACTGTGTTCGGGAATAAAGTATATGGATAATAAGTATCCAAAGGAATGGTTTGCGACTGTTGTCCCTATTAAGTTTGAGGGAATGACAGTGGCGGCACCTGTTGGATATAAAAAATATCTTAATTACGTGTTTGGAGATTACATGACCACTCCGCCTGAAAGCGAACAAAAAACTGAACACGGAATACTGTACGTGGACACCGAGCGGTCATATCGTGAAACAATGGATGATTTTCGCGAAAAATGCTTAAAAAAGGAAAAACAATGAAAATAGCGGTTATTACAGGCGCTTCCAGCGGCATGGGCAGAGAGTTTGCTTTGCGTATCGCAGAAAAGGAGCACTTTGATGAAATATGGCTCATTGCACGTCGAGCCGATCGGCTTGAACAACTGAAAAATAAGCTTGCCTGCCCAGCACGTGTGATTTCTATGGACTTGACTGAGCAGCAGTCTTTTGACCGATACAAGAACATGCTCAGCGATGAAATGCCCGAGGTTGCAATGTTAATGAATTGCAGCGGCTACGGAAAATTTGGGAGATATGACGAAATTTCGCTGCAAGATAAAATGGGCATGATTGATTTAAATGTTAAGGCCTATGTCAACATGACCGAGCTTACACTTCCGTACATGTCACGCGGTTCTCATATTGTAAATCTTGATTCGCTGTCGGCTTTTCAGCCGGTGCCGTACCTAAATGTTTACGCTGCAACAAAGGCGTTTATTCTTTCCTATTCGCGTGCGATGAATGCGGAACTTAGCGACAGAGGTATAAGTGTAACAGCGGTTTGTCCCGGCTGGGTAAAAACCGAATTTTTTGACCGCGCCGAGACAACATCAAACACGGCGGTAACATATTTTAACCATGTTTATACACCTGAACAAGTTATACGCACAGCAATAAAGGACGTTTACAAGGGCAAGGATGTGTCCATTCACGGCGGCGCAATAAAGCGCCAGGTTTTAATGGTAAAAATGCTGCCCCACCGACTTATCATGAAAATTTGGCTCAAACAGCAAAAGCACTGAAATAAAGACATAACAATATAAACAAAGAAAGCATTGCGGTATAATTAGTCTGTAAAAGACTATGCCACAATGCTTTTTTATATTGTTAAGCATAAAATATTAGCTGTATGCAGTTAATGTTTCGGCTTTGGGCGGAATGTGGAATATAAAAAGCACATAATGAAATCCTATCTGACTTAGCGAATTCTGATACCAATTAACTTAATTTAGACTCAGTACGGTATGCTGTGATTTGTGTTGATGATAAACCCAAAAACATCAGTTTTTGCAAACAGGGGAATATTACTCGGTTAAAACAACCGATGGCTAGAATACTAAATTGAAGCATTTTATGTATTCTGTGCTATGCAGGATGTTTCACAATAACTTAATTACGAGCTGGTACATAAAATTTACTGATATATGCATCACATTAGGACTGTTGATAAAAAAATTTGCGTTTATTGCCAATGATTATAACGTTTGTTAAAAATAAAAACCCTCCCCGAAATAAATCGGGGAGGGTTAACAATTTTTTTATCAGGTTGTGTAGTTGTCAAAGTAGCCTTGTACCAAAACAACGGGTGTGCCCTTGTCACCGGAGCCGCTTGTGAGGTCGCACAGCGAGCCGATAAGGTCGGTAAGTTGGCGTGGGGTGGTGCCCTGTGATGCCATGTTACCTACAAGGTTATCCTGCTTTGAACGAATGCTTTCTGAAATTGCCTGCTTAAGAGCTTCACCTGACAAATCTTTGTAATCATTGTCAGCAAGGTATTTTAATTTCAGCTCGTTCGGAGTGCCATTTAATCCGTCGGTGTATGCAGGAGATACAACCGGGTCAGCAAGCTCCCAAATCTTACCCTTCGGATCTTTGAAAGCACCGTCGCCGTATACCATTACTTCTACATGCTTGCCTGTTGCCTCCAATATGCGCTTCTGAACATCAAGCACAAAAGGCTGACAGTTATGCGGGAAAAGTTTAATTTTATCCTCTGTCGACTTGTTAGAGCCGAGCAGTCCGTAATTCTCATTGTAGCCGCTGCCGTTTACAGGAGCGTTTAAAATATCGTCAAGTCCACATACGGCTTTAGCACCGGCAGCATTAAGAATACGCTTTGTGCGTGCGCGTGTGTGAATGTCGCAGGTAAGAACGGAGTCGGTGTAGTCAAGGATGGCCTTAGCCTGATTTGCAAATATAATTTCAACCTCGGCACCGCTTTCGCGAATGAGGTTGCCGTAGTATTCAACATAGTCAACTCCGGTGAACTCATGTGCGTTTGTACCGAAAAGTTCACGATAACGCTCAAGTGAAAGAATATCAGAGTAAGGATTTATGCCGGCCTCGTCCAGTTTATCAATGCTGACAAGCTCGTTACCTACCTCGTCAGAAGGATAGCTGAGCATGAGTACGACTTTTTTAGCACCCTTTGCAATGCCGCGCAGACAAATTGCAAAACGGTTTCTTGAAAGGATTGGAAAAATTACACCGATAGTCTCTCCGCCGAGTTTTGCTTTTACATCGCTGGCAATGTCGTCAACCGATGCATAGTTTCCTTGTGAACGTGCAACAATTGATTCTGTTACCGAAATAACATCGCGATCGCGCAGTTCAAAACCCTCACATTCGGCAGCTTCAAGCACGCTGTCAGCTACGATTTTTGCAAGGTTGTCTCCCTGGCGAATGATGGGGCAGCGGATACCGCGCGAAACAGTACCCACTTTTCTATTGCTGTTTTCCATAAGTCTTCATTTCCTTTTTTTGTGTTATTTTATAAACAAATGAAACACTTGACACTATGTGAATATTATATCACACATAATCATCTCTTTCAATATTTTTAACCACAACGCAGCAGTTTATATTAAAAACCTAAAAAAATTTTTTACTAAAACTATTCAATTTATAAAAATAGTATAAAAAAAGCCGCCAAAAGACTGTTGTAAGCCTTTGGCGGCAGCGTATTTTATGCATCTTTGAGCTTACACACATCAATCCAGCCCACAAAACCGGAATATTTTTCAAGCTCATCCATTGTCAGCTCGATTGCACTGTTAGAGCTGCCGCAGGCAGGAAAAACCGTTTCAAATCGTTTAAGAGACTCGTCCAGATATACATCAACGCCGTCATTTATTGCAAACGGACAAACGCCACCGACTGCGTGGCCTATCATAGGCTCGACCTCATCATACGACAGCATTTTTGCTTTTGTTGCAAACTGTGCTTTAAATTTTGCGTTGTCAACTTTTACATCGCCCGCAGTAACAACTAAAATAGCCTTTTCACCTACATGAAATGACATCGTTTTTGCAATTCGGCATTCCTCACAGCCGAGCGCTTCGGCCGCCAATGCAACTGTTGCACTCGAAACATCAAATTCGCGTATTTTGTCGGCAACTCCATATCCTTCTAAATAATTGCGTACTTTTTCAATAGACATTTTATCTTTCCTTCTTTTTCTTTAATATTACGCTCAGTGGTATATATCGGTTACACATACAGCCAATATATACCATGCGCTTTTCGCATAAATTAATAGACCGCCTGTATAATCAGTTTCCTTAATTTTTACAAGAGAGCTTTGCAATAAATTCTTTGAACTGGGATAGCAAACAGCAGTTAAGTGAGTAATATGACCACCTGCCGTCCTTCCGCACTGTTACAAGTCGGCTGTCACAAAGGATTTTCATGTGGTGTGATAACGTCGGCTGTGTTATTTCGAATGCTTCCAGAAGATCACACGCGCATTTTTCTCCCAAACACAGCATCTGCACGATTTTAAGGCGGTTGCTGTCCGACAGAGCCTTGCATACAGAAACTATATCGATATCGTTCATTTTTTCTATCCTCAGCATTACGGCAAAAATTTTCCTGCGGCAAGGTAAAGTTCATACCAATCGTGGTGGGAAAGGTTGACTTTTGAAGCATCGCAAGCCGCTTTTATGCGGCCGGGATTCATTGTGCCGATAATTGCTTGCATTTTTGCAGGGTGGCGCAAAATCCACGCAATTGCAACGGCGGATTTCGATACATTCTCGCGCTCTGCTATTTTGCCCAGCACCTTGTTGAGCTCGGGAAAATCGGGGTGGTCGATAAATGTTCCTTTAAAGAATCCGTATTGCAGCGGAGACCATGCTTGGATGGTAATGTCATTTAAACGGCAGTAATCAAGGGTATTTCCGTCACGGTTGACAGAAAATTCTGTGGTTTTGTTGTTCATGTACAGCGCTTGGTCAATCAGTTGGGACTGGTCAAGCGAAAGTTGAAGCTGATTAAATACCAATGGCTGCTTAACATATTTTTTCAGCAATTCAAGCTGCATCGGTACTACATTGCTCACGCCAAAATGCAGCACTTTTCCATTCGATTTCAGTTGATCGAATGCTTCCGCAACCTCTTCGGGGTCAAAAAGCACATCGGGGCGGTGCAAAAGTAGCACATCAAGGTAATCTGTTTTCAGTCTTGATAGAATTTCGTCGACGCTCTCAATGATGTAGTCGCGAGTCCAGTCAAACTCGTTGCGATCAAAGCAAAGGCCGCACTTGCTTTGCAATATAATGTCCTCGCGTTTAAGTCCCGTTAACGGGAATGCTTCACCAAAGCGTGTTTCGGCATCGCCTGAACCGTAGCAAGTAGCGTGGTCGTAAAAGTTTGCACCGCAGTCATAAGCGGTGCGAATCACCTCAGCCGCCGATTCTTTGGTAAGGCTGGGCATTCTCATGCATCCCTGAACAACTGCGGGAACATTTTTAGGTCCGTTTACAATATCAAATCTTTTCATGATAAAAACCTCCTTTATTTATTTTTGTTTTTTATTTTACAAATTGTTTGAGTCATAGTTCCCATCGGGCAAAATGCGCACCAAGTCCGAGGCTTGAACAGCACCATTACAATCAGCCCTATCAGCGTGGATGTCAGCATCATGCTGTAAAATCCAAAGCTAAACTGTGCCACCCAGTCGGGCACAATATTTCCGGAATATGTCCACTGGAACGGCACTTTGAATGTCCAAAACAATTTTAGTACTTCTCGTAAGGATTGTGCTCCCGATGCTACGAGATATGTTTGAAAAATCATTACACCAAACATGGTCAGAAAGAAAACAAGAAATCCATATCGAAACCATTTTGATGAAATCCAACGGGGGGTAGGTTTATTAAGTGAACATTTGCAGCTTTTGCCGAGTACACCGAAAAGTTGACCTCTGCCACAAAAATTATTGCAAAAAACTTTATTACCGCCTGCTGCGGCTATGATTATGGGCACAAGAAAGTCAATCATACCCAGCCACGCAAAAAGAATATTAAAAAATCCGAGAGCAAAATAAACAATCGACCAAATCCACAGATAATCATACCAATGTTTTTTCTTTGCCATCATGATTCACGCTCCTTGTTGCTCATGCAACCCACGGGACATATTTTACCGCACATACCGCAACCAACACAAATTTCCTTGTTGACCACTGCATAACAGCCTCTGTGAATTGTTATTGCATTTTTCGGGCATACCTTTTTGCACGCACCGCAGGCAACACAGCGAGCCTCGTCTAAAACTGCATAAAATTTAGCCATTTATGTATCTCCTTTATCAATATATATAATGTAATATATAATTAAATTTTAATTATATTATGCAATATATATAGATGATTGTCAATGTAATTTTAAGAAATGTCAAAGTAGACTGTGAAATTTAAAATTTATTAGGGGATAGTGTAGAGATTACGGCGGTATTTTACCGCCGCTTGTAAAAGCGTAATTAAACCAGTGTAAAACTATAGTAAAAAAAGCGTTGCTTCATACGAAAGCAACGCTTTAATAATTAATTTTGAACATTTAGTTGTTTATAGAAAAGACAGATACTTTTTGGTGTATTCTTTATATTTCTCTCTGTAAAATTCATTGTCTGTTCTGAGTAGCTTAAGGGATTCATGCAGATTCATGTTTTGCTCTTTCGTATCGACAACACAGGCTGCAATGTTTGAGCAATGATCGGCAACTCTCTCCATATCAGTAATGAGATCGCTCCATACAAATCCTGCCTCAATACCACATCCGCCCATACGCAAGCGGTCAATGTGCCTTGTGCGGAGCAGTTCTTTCATTCTGTCAACAACCTGCTCAAGAGGTTCAACAAAGTTGGCTTGTTCTGTATTGTTTTCTACAAATGCACTATACGACAGTGCTACAATTTCGGTAATTGCCGCCGAAAGTGAATCCATTTCAGCTTTTGCACTGTCTGAGAACACAATTTCTTTTTCACACATTTCTTCAGCAGACTCAACAATATTTACAGCGTGATCGGAAATACGCTCAAAATCCCCAATAGCTTTTAAAAGCATGGAGGCCATTGCACCTTCTTTTTCATTAAGCTGCTTGGCACTCAGTTTTACAAGATAGCTACCTATAATATCTTCAAAATGGTCTGTTTTATCTTCTGCTTCCCGTATAGCTTCAGCTTTTGCTTTATCATAAACAGCAACACACTCGATACTGCTTATAAGAGAATCTGTAGCAATTTTAGCCATATCGCAGGTGAGATTATGTGCGCACTCTAAAGCAACTGCCGGAGTTGCCAAAAGTCTGTCATCAAGTTCTGAAACTTTTTCGGGCAACTTGGAATCGGGTATAAGTTTATATGCAAGCTTTTCAATAATTCCTGACATTGGCAGCAGGAGTAAGGTACACGCAATGTTAAAAATAGAATGTGCCGACGCAATGCCAGCAAAGGTAGCCGATTCGTTAAGCAGTGCCGGGGCAAACAGTATTTTAGCCAAAGAAAATACACCTAAACATACAACCGTTCCTATAACATTGAATGACAGATGTACGACTGCGGCACGCTTTGCGTTCTTTGTTGTGCCGACCGAGGAAATCATTGCAGTAACGCAGGTGCCAATGTTTTGTCCCATAATAATCGGAATTGCAGCGGCGTAGGAAACTGCACCTGTTGCTGCCAGCGCCTGCAGAATGCCGACAGAAGCTGAGCTGGACTGAATGATTGCCGTAAGAACAGCGCCTGCAAGAACACCCAAAATTGGGTTTTTAAACGTTACAAACAGTTCTTGGAACGCAGGAACATCCCTAAGTCCGGAAACAGCGCCGGTCATCGTTTCCATACCGAACATCAATGTGGCAAATCCAAGCAGAACCGTACCAATATCTTTTTTCTTATTACTCTTTGTAAACATAAAGAGTATAATACCAATCAAAGCAAGGATTGGTGTAAAGGAGGAGGGCTTCAACAATTTTAATAAAATATTGTCTCCGGAAATACCGCTAAGGCTCAAGATCCACGCAGTAACAGTGGTTCCGATGTTAGCACCCATAATAACGTGAATGGCTTGTTTAAGACTCATCAGTTTTGAGTTTACAAAACCAACAACCATAACAGTTGTAGCCGAAGAACTCTGAATTACAGCGGTAACGCCAAGACCTGTAAGCAAGCCTGCAAACTTACCCGATGTAAGCTTGCCAAGCATAATTTCAAGTTTACTGCCTGCACTTCTTTCCAGAGCACTGCCCATAAGTGTCATTCCGAAAAGGAACAAACACAAACCACCTATGAGCGTTAATAGGTCAAAAATATCCATCTAAACAACCTCCAATGTTCATAGCTTTATTATTCTAACACATTTTAATCTTGTTTTTCAACCTGATGGAAAAAACCGTTAATACATGACGTAAAATCAGCACCCAATGTTTTAACCTTTTTATTTATAATATTAGACTATTTGCAGTGATTTAAGTGCAATTTTTTAATTTATCAATAAGAAAGTCGGTTTTGCTTTACTTTTAATTAAAGTTCCTGTACAATAAACACAGTCTATACCAAAATATGGATATAACACTCAGGACAACGATTATCTTTTTTATCCTGAAAACAACAAATGGAGGAATTATGACAACAAAAAAGCCAAGAAAATTAAGGATAATATCGTTCTTTTTATCACTATCATTATTAATAGGTCTTACTTCTACAACATCATTTGCACAAAATGGTGATGTATCGCACACAATATTACTAACTGGTGCGTCTAGTTTTTTTGAAACTAAGCTGGCATCTTTACCGGAAACATACGGTGTTGAAAAAGAACTGCTTGTATTTACCATGGACAATTACGATCTGGACAAATACAATTATTCACAAATTAGCTATTCCGTTTATAATGGCAATTACTTTGCTGTTCCAAAATACATTAAAGATGATAATACATGGGATATGCATCCATTTATATATTCAAATGATGATGTGTTAGTTGCATGGAGCGATTCAACTAAAAGCTTTAATGAAAAATCAACAGGCTATGATATAGCAAGTGCTATGAGAATTTCTGTTGCAGCTTTTGAACCAATGAAAGTTAAAAGCACTATTTCTAATTCTTCTTTTTATGATTCAGATAATATTAGCACTTATAATCCAAAAGTGACCAAGGTTGACGATAAAATACTTGTTTCTTGGGTAGTTTGTCATAATACCCAAAATGATAAAAATGCATATGGAATAGAAGGATTGTATTATAATCCTAAAACAAATGCTTTTTACTCAGAAAATAATGAAGATAATACAAGTGAAAACCCTGTACCAATGGTTTTTGCAAAAAATTGCGATTATATTTCAAACTACTCTATTTATGAATATAGGCATGAAGAAACAGGATGTAAAATTGCGACCATCTTTGAAGAGGCGATAGATAAAACCCATATTTCTGATATTATGCTTGATAAAGTAGTTACACAAAGTTATTCTTTTTACTCCGATAAGTATAAAAATAACATAATTAAAATGGCTACCAATAAAGGAAATGTCGTAACTAATCTTACAGATGGTGCATCAAATGCATCAATCATAGATTCTGATATTTCAGGTTTGTTTTACTATAATAAAAATAACATTTATGTAGTAAACAATTCTGCTAAAGACGGTTTAACACCTGTACAAGTTGCAGATGTGTCAAAAACAGGTGATACGAAGTACTCTTTTGTTTCTGAAAATGGTGATATAAAGTACATTGCGGCAATTCAGTATGAACCACTTAAAACAAATGATAACCAAATAAATATTGGCGGTAAAACTTACACCAAAACAGATGATGAAAAATGGGTGGATGGGGAAGGAAATATCCAAGAGATAAAACAACAAGATACTTGTTTTTATTATGCTAAACCTGAAACACAAAATTTTGTTGCCCTTTCACAAAAGCTATACAATAAAGATAGACTAAATTTCCCATCATCGCCTTCCTTTATCATCAATGATTCAAAACAATTGATATGCATATATACCAAGTTTGAGATTAGCTATGTAGACAATTTTAATAAGAACAATTTTGTGTATTCCGTATGTGATGAACAATATATATTGCGAGCTGACTATTCTAAAGTAGATAAGGCAATAAGTAAAGCAAATGCATTAAACAAAGAGGACTACAAAGATTTTTCTGCTGTAGATAATGCAATTAATAACGTTGTTCGTGATAAAGATATTACGGAACAAGAAGAAGTTAACAGTTATGCAAAAGCTATTGAAGATGCGATCAATGCTCTTGAATTAAAGACTGTAACCCCGCCTGTTGCGGATAATCCGAAAATTGTTGAAGGTGCAAATCAAACTGTTGAACAAGGAAAAGAAGCAACATTTAAATCTGATGCTGATTTTAAAGATTTTCAAAAAGTCCTAGTAGATGGGAAACAAGTTTCTTCAAATAAGTACATTCTTAAAGAAGGAAGTACAACTGTTATACTAAAATCGGATTATGTTAAAACACTTGATGTTGGAAAACATACAATAAGTATTGTTTCAACTAATGGTTCTGCTGATGCAGAGTTCGAAGTTGTTAAAACATCTACACCGGCTAACCCCAATACAAACAGTCCTGAAACTGGTGATAATAGTAATATGATTTTATGGGCAACATTGCTCTTTATTTCAGTTGGTGGGGTATACGCTCTTTCATTAAAACGTAAGAAATATTTAAAATAAAAATAGATAAAAAGCCAAAAGCACCTATCCTTAATTGGATAGGTGCTTTTAATAAATGCGACCAAGATTTTTTCTCCGCAGGCGAATAGTATAATTCAGACACAATGGATAATGAGGAAAGAGATGTACGGCATGAAAAGCAATTTAAACAAAAAATCGTTCAAACCTATGGACTAAAGCTCTTTTTCATGTTATAACAATTAAAGGCAAAAGAATTTGAAATATTATCTTTAGCTTGCGACCTATACAGTAGTTGATAGCATTATAAAAAAGTATCACGTCCAATGAAGACAAGACTGTAAGGATTGATATTACATAACAAATGCTTAGATTTTAGAATAACGATTATAAATTTGTTTTAGAAAATGGTATGTTCCAAATTACTGCAGGACATGCCGATCATCTTATATTTAAAAATAATATCACTATGATATAATTTAAAGTATGGTAGGAGATTAAAATGCGTAACGAAATAAATCTTACACAATGGCTTTTTCATAAGGGAGATATAGTTGTACCGAGACCGACACAAAAGGGGCCAATATATACGCAGAGTAAAACCGAAAGAAAACTTTCGGGACCTGCGGCTTATAACTATCTGGATACTTCTGACCCCTATTATTGTGGAAAACCGCTTCATAGCGATCGTTGGGAAACAGTTACCGTTCCTCATGATTATGTAATAGCCCAGGATTTATCAAGTGATGAAAATAATGCGCTTGGCTTTCTTCATTATGATAATGCCTGGTACAGAAATCATTTTAAACTTCCTGAGGGTAGTGAAAACAAGAGAATAACCCTGCGTTTTGATGGTATTGCAGGTATGTCTACAGTTTATCTCAACGGTTGCCTTATGTATCATAACTTCTCCTCTTATAATACCTTTGAAATAGATATAAGTGATAATGTTTTTTATGATAAGGAAAATATTATTGCAGTCTATGTAAATACAGAGGAATGGGAGGGCTGGTGGTATCAGGGCGGCGGAATATACCGCGATGTACACCTTACAATTACCGAGCCCGTAGCCATTGACCTTTGGGGTGTGTACGCTCCATATGAGAAAATAGATGAAAACACATGGAAGATAAATTTTGAAACTACCATTGTAAATTCCGGTTATGTTGATAGCGCTGTAACAATAGAAAGTCAACTGCTTGATGCTAACGGCAATTGTGTTGCAGCAGGCGAGGGAAAGGCTGTTGTTTGTACGCGTGATAAAGCAATCGTAAAGTATAACGCAACTGTACATAACCCTTTGCTTTGGGACTGCGATAATCCAAATCTTTATACCGTAAAAACCATTTTAAAAATGGGCGGACAGGAAATTGATGAAAACTATACCAGAATTGGTTTCAGAACGGTTGAAATTTTGGCTGACAGAGGGCTATTACTCAATGGCAAAACTACATTTATAAACGGTGTATGTGCGCATCAGGATTTTGGTCTTACGGGACTTGCAGTGCCTGATAATATTGCTAAATACAAAATAAAACTTATAAAAGAAATGGGCGCCAACGGATATAGAACGAGCCATTACCAACAGACTGCTGCATATCTTGATGCTTGCGATGAAATGGGTCTTTTGGTCATGGATGAAGCACGTTGGTTTGAAAGCACAAAAGAGGGGTTGGAACAGCTTGAATCGCTTATCAAGCGTGATAGAAATCGCCCAAGTGTTATATTATGGTCAACCAGCAACGAGGAGCCTTACCACACATCCGATGTCGGTCGTAGGATACATAAAGCGGTAGCCGAACATATAAGAAAATTTGATCGTACAAGACTTATTACTGCTGCTGAGGAAAGGAATCCTGAAAAATCTACCATATATGGAGACTGTTCTGTTGTAGGAATAAATTATAATTTAGATATCTTTGATAAAGTTCACGAAATAAGTCCTGATAAACCTTTGTTTTCTTCGGAGTGCTGTGCTACGGGCACTACAAGGGACTGGAATTTCGATACAAATAGCGAAGATAGAATCAGGGATAAAGATGTTGATACTAACCAGTGGTTTTTAGGACGTGAAAAAACATATAAATTTCTGAAAGCGCGTCCGTATGTATTCGGTTGCTACCAGTGGGCGGCAGTAGAACATAGGGGAGAGGCTGCATGGCCAAGAATCTGCTCAGTATCGGGTGCTCTTGATTTGTTTTTACAAAAAAAGGGCGCATTTTATCAAAATAAATCTCATTGGACAAATGAACCTATGGTACATATCGTTCCTCATTGGAATTTTGAGGGTATGCAGGGTGAGGATGTTTTAGTAACTGTTTATACCAACTGTGATGAGCTAGAGCTTTTCCTTAACGGCGAAAGCTTAGGTAAAAAGCAGATTGAAAAATATGGTCACGGTGAGTGGAATGTTCAGTATAAAGCAGGCGAAATTAAGGTTATTGGATATATAAACGGATGCGTTGTGGCAGAGGATAAACGCACTACAACCGGTAAACCGGTTTCGCTAAGCCTTACTTTATGTAATGAATTTGAGGCTAACGGTAAGGATATTGCTTTATTCACCTGTGAATGCCTTGATGAAAATGGCAATATAGTACCCGATGCTAGTGAGTTTGTTAAATTTTCAGCTTCGGCACCAGCAAAAATAGTCGGTACCGGTTCAGATAACTGTGACCACAATAACGTGGCAAACACAGAGCGTAAAATGTACATGGGCAAGATTCTTGTTGCAGTAAAGGTAGCCAATGGACAGAAAAAACTTAAACTTACTGCAATGAGTGATAATTGCGGTGTAACGGTTAAAACGGTTGATTTATAAAATGCTTTAATATTTTTTATTCTGAAGTGCTAATTCGGTTTTATAAATCTCCTGCTCGGCTTGTTTATCAGAATTAACTACAATATATGTATATATTGAGTCAAGGATGGTAAGCTGTGCTATGCGAGAACTCATTGCCAAAATGGAGTGTTGGGTTTCTTCTGCTCGAGTAAATAAAGAGTAATCACAAGCCTTAACAATAGGGGAGTTGCCAAAGTTTGTAATACATACTGTGGTAGCTCCTCCTATTTTTGAAAGCTCTAATGCGTCTACAATATCTTTTGATGAGCCTGAATGCGAAATACCAATAACAACGCTTGCGCGGTCAAGATGAGTGGCTATAATTGCTTGCATATGGTTGTCGCAACATGCCTGCGCATTAAAGCCAAGTCTTAAAAATTTGTGTGCAGCATCTTGAGCAATTGCGGCAGAGTTGCCTAATCCAAAAACTACAATTCTTTTAGATTTCATTATGGCTTTGGCGGTAAGCTCCAATATTTCTGCATCTAAAACAGTTTCGGTGTTAGCAAGTGATACCGATATATCGCTTATGCGCTTTTTGAAAATATCAAAGCAGGAGTCGTCTTTAGTAATCTCCTTGCTAACCTTTGATGCAGAGCTGATTTCACTTGCAATACCTATTTTCAAAGATTGATATCCGCTGAATCCCAATCTTTGAGCAAAGCGGACGACCGTTGCATCTCCGCAGCAGCATTTTTCTGCAAAATCACTAATAGAATCACTGATTATTTCTTGAGTATTTTCAAGTATATAATCAGCGATTTTTTTTTCTGCAGGACCCATCTGTGAATGCATAAATCTTATTTTGTGTATGATTGATTCCATTAGCAACCTCTATATGAAAATTATTTTCATTATTTTAACATAATTCTTGAAAAAAAGCAAGAAAATGAAATTATTTTTCGGAAACCTATTGCGGAAGGTGTTTGATTTTGGTATATTTTATATATATAAATTATATAAAAATATTCAAAAGGGGTGTGTAAATGTTTGATTACAATGTGAAAATCGGTCTTGTTGCAATGCGACGTAACACTACCGATCGTCCCAGGGGCACATTTCTTACATGGTATTCTGCGGAACAGCGCGGCAAAAGATTTGTGGATTACATTGAGGAGAACTTTGCAAACGATAAAGTAAGCTTTGTTGATAATAAGGGGATTGGTATCGAGGATCTTGTTTTTGACGATGCTTCTGCTAAAGAGGTTATAGAGCGCTTTAAAAATGAGAAAGTTGATGCAGTTATGATTATTAACTGCAACTTTGGTAATGAAGAGGCTGCTGCCGATATTGCTCAGGCTCTGGGTAAACCTGTACTGTTGTGGGCACCGCTTGATGATGAGTATTATGTTGACGGTATGCGTCCTACAGACTCGCAGTGTGGACTTTTCGGAGTATCACGTCAAATGCAAAGATACCACATTCCGTTCTCTCATCTGCCTTGCTGCAGAGTTGAAAGTACTGAATTCAGAGAGGGCTTTGAAAGCTTCGTAAGAGTTACTTGTATGGTGAAAAACTTTAAAGGTATGCGCATCGGTCAGGTCGGTGCTCGACCTGCTCCTTTCTTCTCGGTTATTTGGAATGAAGGCGAATTAATGGAAAAATTCGGCGTTCGTATAATTCCGATCAACTTTGCTATTATTGAGCAGAGAATGAAAACTGCCGAAATCGATTATGCGGATGAGATTGCCGAGTATGAGCAGTATTTCTTGACCCACTATGAACTTGACGATTTAACGCCAAAATACATAAAGCCAATGGCTACTATGACAGCTATGTATAAGCATCTGTTTGAAGAATTCAATCTTGATGTTATTTCGGCAGAATGTTGGACGGCTGTCCCAGTTATGTTTAACGGCCTTGCTCCTTGTGCGCTGTATGGTTTGCTTAACGAAATGGGATATATGGTTGCATGTGAAAGCGATATGCATTGTGCTATGACTATGGCCCTTCTTAAGTGTGCTACATTAGGTGAGGGAAGACCACTTTTCGGTGAGTTTACTGTCCGTCATCCTGAAAATAAAAATGCCGAACTTCTCTGGCATTGCGGACCTTTCCCCGTAAGTGAAAAAGCAGAGGGAACAAAAGCTCGTCTTGTAAATCAGCGAGCATGGCTTAGAGCCAAAGACGGAATTTATACCGTTGCTCGTATAGATCAAGAAAGCGGAAATTACATGATTCTTCCCCTTGTTTGCAATACTACCGAAGGTCCGCAGACACATGGTACATATTTATGGGGTGAATTTAAAGATTTACCAGCCGTAGAAGATAGGCTTATAGATGGTCCGTATATACACCACTTTGTTGAAATTCAGGGTGACTATAGAAAAGAAATAAAAGAGTTTTGCAAATACTTTCCCAACCTTAAGGTTGATGAAACCATTAAATAATAAAAAAATTGAGTAAAAGGATAAATTGAAATGCAGTATCAAATGAATGATTTTTTGTTTGCAATGATCTTGACCGAGCTTGAAGATGCAGTAGGAAAAGAAAATTGTTCAACAAGAGCGATTGACAAGGTAACACATAGCGTTGACTATTATTGGCTGTCCCGTATGTGGGCAGACCGTGGTTGCCATATGCCCGAGGCACAGTATGTTGTTTGTCCGGAAAATGCACAAGAGGTTTCAAAGGTTGTTAAAATTGCTAACTACTACAAATTGCCCGTTACTACCTGGGGTGCCGGCGGCGGTACACAAGGCGGCGCCATCCCTGTTTGTGGTGGTATTATTCTTGACACCAAAAGAATGAACAAAATTTACGAAGTTAACACAGAGGGTATGTATATCGAATGCGGTACAGGCGCTATTTATAAGCATATCGAGTGGGCGGCAAATGAGGTTGGTAAGGCTACAATGCACTATCCATCTTCGCTTACTTGCTCCACTGTTGGCGGCTTCTTGGCACACAGAGGTATCGGTGTTGTTTCCACCAAGTACGGTAAAATTGATGATATGGTGCTCAAAATGGAGATAGTTCTTCCTAATGGTGATATCATTGAAACCTGCTCTGCTCCCAAGCACGCTGCAGGTCCTGACCTTAACCAGATTTTCATCGGTTCTGAGGGAACACTTGGTGTTATAACAAAGGCACAAATTCGAATATACGACCAGCCTGAAGACAGACGCTTCCGCGGTTTCCTGTTTCAGGATTTGGAAGCTGCTTTTAAGGCTTCACGCGAACTTTTACAGAAATTCAAGCCATCTGTTATGCGTCTTTATGACGAGGCAGAAACAGCTTCTCTTATTAAGAAAATAGTAGGCGTTGAGCGTAAGGGTGCATTTATGAACATCGCTTACGAAGGCGTTAAAGAGATGGTTGATGTTGAGGAGAAAATTCTGCTTGAAACATTTGCTAAATATGGTGCTGAGGACTTAGGTTCTGAGTATGGTGAGAAATGGTGGAAGGAAAAGATTACATTCTTCTATCCGGGTCATATGATGGATATTCCGCAGTGCTTTGGTACTATGGATACAATTGCTCCTTACGGTAAGATTGAAGAAATCTACTGGGCTATGAAAGAAGCTATAGAAACCAACTTCCCACAGGCTAAGTTTATTGCTCACTTCTCACACTGGTATGAGTGGGGAGCGATGATTTATGACCGTTTTATAGTTGATGGTAAGGATGTGCCCGAGGATCCGGTTGAGGCTCTGAGGCTTCATCAGGCTATCTGGACTTGCGGTGTTAGAACAGCACTTGCCCACGGCGGTGTTGTAAATGACCACCACGGTGTTGGTATTAAACTTGGTAGACTTATGAAAGAACAGTACGGCCCTGCAATGCAGGTATTTGAAAATCTTAAGAAGACACTTGACCCCAACGGTATCATGAATCCGTTCAAACTTGGTCTTTAATTGATAGGGGGTAAAGAACAATGATAATGTCAAATAAATGTAAACAACATGTTGATTCCTGCCGTTTTTGCTGGATGTGCCATCATATTTGTCCTATTGGTAATGCAACAGGTCAGGAAAGAAATACAGCAAGAGCAAGAGCACTTGGTATTTCTCTTGTAAACCGCGAGGCAATGGAACTCGAGGAAATCATGGATAATATTTACGAGTGCTGCACCTGCGGCGCTTGCGTACATGACTGTGTAACCGGTTGGGACCCTGTAATGTTTACTAAGGAAACCAGATTACAAGCAGCATTAGAGGGCAAACTTCCCGAATATATAAATACATTAGTTGCTAACTGCATTGAAACAGGCAATGCTTACGGCAAAACTGCAACCTGCTCTTGCTTGGGCGATGCTATCAAAGCTCATGCCGATAAAAAGGATACTCTTATTTTCTTGGGTGCAGATGCTAAATTCATGGCTTGCGAGCAGGCTGAAAAGGCAATAAAGGTGCTTGATAAGGCAGGCATAGAATTCACAGTTTTGGAAAACGAACCTGCAAGCGGCGTTCAGCTTGATTTCCTTATCGGCGCAGCTAACGAAACAAAGGCTCAAATGGAAGCTTGCGCAAAGACCTTGGGCGAGTTTAAGACCGTTGTGGTTTACGACCCCAACGATGCAAAGGCTATAAAGCAGCTATATAAAGAGTATGGCATCGAAGTAAATGCAAATGTTGTTACATATACTTCCTTTGTTGCCGCTCTTATTAAGGATGGAAAGTTAAAGGCTGAAAACAGCTACAAGGATGTTGTTTTCCAGGATCCTTATCAGCTTTCCCGTGACCTTGAGGAAACCGAAGAGGCAAGAGAAATCATTATGTCTTATGCTGTGCTCGGCGAAATGCTTCTCAATCGTGCAGAAACCGTTTGGGCAGGTAATATCCTGATGGCACAGTATATGCCCGAGGTTGTAAAGCTTGTTGCAAAGAGAAGAATTTTTAATGCAAAGAGCATCGGTGCAAACACAATAGTAACAGCTTGTGTTGGTGAGTATGTATCACTCAAGGCTGTGGCTGAAGATATTGAAATCATCTCAATCGAAGATTTGATTTTAGGTGAATAATTATGTTAGTCAACTTAAAATATGTACTTGATTTAGCCGAAAAGGGTAGCTTTTGTATCCCTGCTTTTAATGTATATAACATGGAAAGCGCAATGGGTGTTATAAAAGCTGCCGAGGAGAAAAAAGCTCCTATCATTATGCAGGTTTACCCGCGACTTATGAAGGAAGAAACGGGATATTATTTATCTCCCGTTATTCTTGCTGCTGCAAAAAGAGCAAGTGTTCCGGTCTGCTTCCATCTCGACCACGGTCCTTCCGAGCTTGAAACAACCCGTTCCTTGCGTTACGGTGCTACAGGCATCATGCTTGACGGTTCAACACTCCCCTTTGAGGAGAACATTGCTCTTACAAAGCGTGTTGTTGAGACCTGCAAGTTTGTGGATGTTCAGGTTGAGGGTGAATTAGGTCACGTAGGAACAACTGCCGATACCAATATGGACGAGTTTACAACTTCTGAGGATGCAAAGAAATTTGTAGAAGAAACAGGCGTTGCTTGTCTGGCTGTTGCTGTAGGCACCGCTCACGGCAAGTATTCCAAGCCCCCCAAACTTGATATTGAGCGAATTGAGGCTATTAGAAAGGCTACCGATAATACCGCCCTTGTTTTGCATGGTGGTTCGGGTGTCCCTGATGAGGAAATCAAAAAGGCAGTTAAGGCGGGTATTCGCAAAATGAATTTTGCAACCGATATTTGCTATGCTTTTCTTGATTGCTGTTTTGAAGAACTAAAAAAACCTGATAGAGCAATTGCTATTGATAACTTTATGAAAGCGCCTATTGAGGCCGTTAGGGATTTCTGTATTTCAAGAATTGAGTTGGTCGGTGCAGACGGAAAGGCATAAAAATATGGTTAAAATAGTTGGAATAGGTGCTAATGTTTTTGATACCCTTTACAATATTCCTACTTACCCAACTGAAGATACAAAAATGAGAGCCACCGCCAGCAAAACTGCTGGCGGCGGCCCTACTGCTACCGGACTTGTAGCGGCTCAAAAGTTAGGTGAGGATACTGCATATATCGGTGTTTTATCTGACGATAACGGCGGTAAATTTCTTAAAGAGGATCTTGAAAAATACGGCGTTGAAACAAAGTACATTGATGTAAAATCAGGTTATCGTTCCTTTGCATCGGTGCTTTGGCTTTGTGCAGACAGCACAAGCCGTACCTGCGTTTTTGATAAGGGCAATTTGCCGCCTTTAGAGCTGAACGATGCTGGAAAGCAGGCTATTCGCGATGCCGAGATACTTATGGTTGACGGCAACGAAATGAATGCTGCTGTTGACGGTGCTAAAATCGCAAGGGAAAATGGCACAAAGGTACTTTATGACTGCGGCGGACTTTATGAGGGCGTTGAGAGATTGTTGGCTCTCACTGATATTATGATTCCGTCCGAGGAGTTTTCGCTTGGTCATACGGGTTGCAAAACTGTTGAAGAAGCGGCTAAAAAATTATATGAAACCTATAATCCTGAAGTTGTTGTAATAACACAAGGTAAAAAAGGCGGCATCATTTATGACGGCAAGGAAACCACCTCGTACCCAATTTATCCTGTTGTTGTTGTAGATTCGAATGGTTCGGGCGATGTGTTTCACGGCGCATTTGCGGCAGCGGTTGTAAAGGGTTATGATTACCTTAAATGCTGTCATTTCTCAAGTGCGGTATCAGGACTTAAGTGTACCGGTGTTGGCGCTCGTGAAAGTGCACCCGATTTTGATACTACTAAGAAATTCTTAAAGGAGAATGGTTATGAGTTATAATTATAAAAAGACTTATGTACCTACAAACGGATATACTCCTGTATGCAAAATAGGTGAATGTTCTTTGAAAAAACTTGAGTTTGGTATAATCGAACTTGATGCAGGACAGAAATTATCGTTTTATACTGAGGACAAGGAATTTGCATTTATTATGCTCGAAGGTCATTGCAATGTAGATGTAAACGACGAAACCTACAAAAATGTAGGTACAAGAATGTCGGTCTTTGAAAACCGTAAGGCTGAAAGTTTTTATATGCCCCGCGAGCAAGAATTGGTAATAGAGGCAATTGACCATATTAAGATTGCTGTATGCGGTACTCCTGTTTCAGAGAAGACCGAGCCTCAAGTTCTTCGTGAAGACCATGCTGTATTAAAGGTTTTGGGTACGCAGCCTTTTGAAAGAGAGACCAGTTTCCTTATTGATGGAAATTCTAACGCTAAAGTACTTACTATTGGTGAGTGCTTTTGTACCGAAGGTAACTGGGCAGGTTTCCCGCCCCATAAACATGATGAGGACAAAATGCCTACCGAGTGTATCGCAGAAGAAATTTACTACTTCCTGTTTGACCCCAAGCAGGGTTTTGCTGTGCAGTGCCTTTATACCGCAGACGGCAAAATTGATGAGGCTTACAGAGTTAAGAATGACGAATTGGTTGAATTCCCATACGGTTACCACACCACTGTTGCCACCCCCGGTTATAATAGCTATTTCTTATGGATTATGGCGGGCGATTATCAGGGCTTTAACCGCAGTAACGACCCCGAACACGACTGGATAGTACACAGATAAAAAATAAAAATAGAGATATGCTTTTTTGCATATCTCTATTGTGCTAAAATAGGTAGTATTATAATTACAATAAAATCAAATTTATAACAGCAATAATTATTAAGATTGGTGCAGAGCTTAAAAGTCTCGATTACAACGAAACCGAGTGGGTGTTCTGCGTTCTAAATAAATCAGATGCTTGTATTGCTTATCTTTATGGCTTAATATGAAATTTAATGTTTATAACAATTTCGATTATGTTTTCTATATTTATTTTAGAAAGGGATATTTAAAATGAAATACCTTTTAGGCATAGATTTTGGCGGCGGAGCTTCAAAGGCAACGCTTATTGATACAAACGGCAGTATTATTGCTGAAAATACTGTAGAATATCCAACGCTTTATCCTGAAAACGGCGCCTGCGAGCAAAACCCTCAACATTGGATTGAAGCTCTTTGCGAAAACAGTAAGTCGTTGCTTTCTAAAAGCGGTATAGATGCAGGGGATATTTTGGCTGTCGCACTTGACTCTGCCACACACACATCTATTGTATGTGATAAAAATTTTAAACCGCTCAGAAACGCTATTCATTGGACCGATACAAGAAGCCGAGCTGAAGCGGATAAGTTAAGAGAAAAATTAGGAGAAGACATATTTAAAATAACATTTCATAAGCCTGATACTATCTGGACCCTTCCTCAACTTATATGGCTTAAGGCGAACGAACCCCAAATGTTTGAACAGGTAAGCTACATATTTTTTGAAAAGGATTATGTTCGTTACTTTTTAACAGATGTTTTCTGCACTGATTTTATTGAAGCAGAGGGCAGTATGCTGTTTGATTGCAATAAAATGCAGTGGGATAGTGAACTTTGTGCTCTTGCGAGCATAACACCAGATATGCTTCCGCCCATTGTAAAGCCTACTGATATTATTGGTAATGTAACCGAAAAAGCGGCAAAAGCCACAAACTTAAAGGTTGGCACACCTGTTGTTTGCGGTACAACTGATACTGTTATGGAGGTTTTCGCAAGTGGTGCAGTTAAAAAAGGTGATGTAACGGTAAAACTTGCAACAGCAGGTAGAATTTGTGTTATTACAGATAAGCCTTATCCTGATAGACATTTGGTGAACTATTCCCATATTGCAGAGGGACTTTGGTATCCGGGTACTGCTACAAAATCTTGCGCATCATCCTATCGTTGGTATAGAGATACCTTCGGAGGAGATTACAAAGTACTTGATGACGAAGCTGCTAAACTTCCTATTGGATGTGATGGTATGATTTTTCATCCATATTTAAATGGCGAATTAACTCCTTATGCCGACCCAATGCTTTGCGGAAGTTTTACTGGCGTTCGTGCTACCCACACTAAGGCGCATTTTACAAGGGCTGTTTTAGAGGGCGTGGCATATTCTTTACTTGACAGTAAGATTTACCTTGATAGTCTTAATATACCTTATAATTCGGTGGCAACCTCCATCGGTGGTGGTACAAAGGGTAAACTTTGGCGTCAAATGATTGCCGATACTTTAGGTATTGCTCTTAAAACTACCGAAAGCAGTGACTCTTCTTTTGGTTCGGCTATGCTTGCAGGTATTGCGTCAGGAGTATTTAAGGATGCGGAAGACGCAGTTCTAAAGTGTGTGAAACAGGCTGATATCACATATCCAAACCCCGAAAATACACCTAAATATCGTAAGGTATTCGAAGTTTATAAGAAGATACACGATGCATTAGCACCTATATACAGTGAGAGATAATATGAAAATACTTGTTTGTATTCGTCAGGGAATTGACGGTGAAATTAATCTATTTGATGCCTGCGCGTACGAGGCGGCTTTAAAAATAAAAAATGCCGAGGTTGTAATTATTAGCATGGGTCCGCTAACTGTAAAGGATTTTCTTTTGAAATTGACCCGCCTTGGTGCTAAAAATGCTATACTTTTATCAGATAAGGCCTTTGCGGGTGCGGATACGATTGCTACCGCATATGCCTTGTCTTTGGCGGTAAAAAAAATAAAACCTGATCTTATTTTCTGCGGAAGACAGACCCTTGTCGGAGATACCGCACAGACTGGAATTATGCTTTCAGTAATGGCAAACACAAGTCTTATAACCAATGTTATGAGTATTAATGAAATAGGTGAGAGCGTTAGCTGCACCACACGAGATATGGGCAACCAAACAGTTACACTGCCGGCACTACTTACCATAGAAAGAATAAATAATTTAAGACTACCAAGTATTTTTTCAAAAATAGGTGAGGTAGAGGTTTGGAATGCTTGCGATATTGGCGCAGAAGAGGAAAAATGTGGTCTTAAAGGCTCGCCTACAAGGGTTTTAAAAACCTTTAATAACGAATCGGGCAAAAGAAAATGCAAGTTCATTTCATTTTCCGAACTGCAAAATGCTATCGACGCGGGACTTAAAAAAGACAGAGAAAAGGTTGAGGTTTTAAACAGCTCAGATACAAAGCTTTCCAAAGTATGTATAGTTGGAGAGACTCCGCGAAGTTTTGCCGAGACAATAAGCGATGATATAACCGTGTTGCCTATTGGCAATGCGGATGAGTTGGCCGAAAAAATAACCGAGTTTAAACCAAACGCTGTGCTTTGGGGTAGCGATGCTCTCTCTAAAAAATTATCGGCGCAGGTTGCCGCTAAACTCGGATTAGGTCTTTGTGCAGACTGCACATTGCTCGAAACCGACGGAAAATCTTTGTATATGTACCGTCCTGCGCTTTCGGGCAGTATAATTGCAAAAATAGAAAGTGTTACCATACCTGCGATGGCAACCGTAAGAACAACTCAAAACAGCGGAGATATTGTTGTTGCGGCAGGTTGGGGTGCTAAAGATAGTCTTGAAAAAATTAAGGCATTTGCTGATCAAATTGGTGCCAATATGTCAACCACGAGAAAATCAGTTGATAACAATATCCTGCCGTATAGCTTACAGGTGGGACTTACCGGGAAAACAGTAAGTCCGCCGGTATATATTGCAATAGGCGTATCGGGAGCGGTTCACCATATTGTCGGTATGCAACAGTCGGGCACGGTTATCGCTATAAACCCTGACAAAGATGCGACGTTATTTGAGTATGCCGATTATGGAATTGTTGCGAATATTGAGGATGTATTAGGCCAAATAAAATGAGCAGTAAAGACTTAATTAAGATGTCGAAAGTTCCATATTTCCCACTCAGTGCCGTATACAGTAAAATCTGTAAAACAGTTCTGCTTTAAATAAAAAGCGAACTTTAAAAAAGGTATTGACTCTCACGCTCCGTCATAGTGTATACTCTGTTTTGTGAGGTGATAAAATTGAAAATGCAAATTAAAGAATTTGCCGAGTTTGCTGGTGTAAGTGTGCGCACACTGCATTATTACGATGAAATAGGATTGCTGGCACCTGCCTATGTTGACAGTACCACAGGCTATCGTTATTACGACGAAAGCTCACTTCTTCGCATGCAAGAGATTCTTTTTTATCGTGAACTGGATTTTTCTTTAAAGAGCATTGCAGAGATTTTATCATCCCCGAATTATGATAAGGAAAAGGCAATGAAAGCACAAAAGAACCTGCTCTTACTTAAAAAAGAACGGTTGGAGAGGTTAATTTCTTCCATTGACGATGCTGTAAAAGGAGAAAATATTATGGGAGCATTTGATAATAGCGAATTTGAAAAATACAAAGCAGAGGCAAAAGAAAAATGGGGCAAAACTAACGCATACAAGGAATATGCAGAAAAAACGAAGGATTATTCAAAAGACAAATGGAATAACTTTGTCGAGGGATTGAATGATATCTTCGCAGAGTTTGCAGTATGTATGAAAAATGGTGAAGAGCCAGATTCTACCGAGGCTCAGAACCTTGTGAAATCGCTGCAGAGCTATATAGACGAAAATTACTATCTTTGTACAAATGAGATTTTAGCTGGTCTCGGTCAGATGTATGTACTTGATGAACGCTTCAAGAATAACATTGATAAGCATGCTGATGGTACTGCAGAGTTTGCCTCTGCAGCAATAGAAGCATATTGCAAAAAATAATCAAAATTTAGCTACAATAACCGCAACCGAAAACGGTGCTGCTTTTAAGCTTGAGAATAGCAGAATAGCATCTGATTCTATTTTGTAAATGGCCGCCGGGGCAGAGCAAGCTGAAAAAGTATCGTAGCGGTGAAATTACAAAAGGCCAATACATTTGATTTTTTGAGTTGGTAATTATCTACATATGCAAAGGAAAAAAAGAGCTAACTGACTTCAAAAATCAGTTAGCTCTTTTTATATAAATAATTCAGATGTTGCCAAAACGTTGCCAAACGCCTTTTTTGAAACTGAAAAATCCAGTCATATCAAGGCTTTGCGGCGTTTTGCTATTACTCCCACTCAATGGTGCCGATTGGCTTTGGAGTAAGATCATATAAAACGCGGTTTATTCCGTCGACCTCATTTGTGATGCGGTCGGTGATTTTATGCAAAATAGCGTATGGGATTTCTTCAATGGTTGCGCTCATTGCGTCGGTTGTGTTAACGGCTCGGATAATAGCAGGCCAACCTTCGTAACGCTTTGAATCTTTAACACCAACGCTTTTGATATCAGGAACTGCGATAAAATACTGCCATACTTTTCCCGCAAGACCATTTTTATCAAATTCGTCTCTTAAAATTGCATCAGCTTCGCGCAAAGCGTGAAGTCTGTCGCGAGTAATAGCGCCGAGGCAGCGAACGCCAAGTCCAGGGCCGGGGAAGGGCTGACGGTTGACCATTGAGTCGGGGAGACCGAGGGCAGAACCGACAACGCGAACTTCATCTTTATACAACAGCTTAACCGGCTCAACAAGTTCAAAATGCATATCTTCAGGCAGACCGCCGACGTTGTGGTGTGCTTTAACGCCGTCGCTTTCAAGAATATCGGGGTAAATTGTTCCCTGTGCAAGAAAATCAACGTCAGTAAGTTTGCGAGCTTCCTCGTCAAAAACAACGATAAACTCAGCACCGATGATTTTACGCTTTGTTTCAGGGTCGGAAACGCCGGCCAGTTTATCTAGAAAACGGTCGGTAGCATCAATGTAAATTAGGTTAGCGTCAAGCTGGTTTTTGAAAACTTCGATGACCGATTCGCTTTCACCTTTGCGCATGAGACCGTGGTTTACATGAACGCAAACAAGCTGTTTGCCAATTGCTTTAATGAGTAATGCGGCAACAACTGATGAATCAACACCGCCGGAAAGAGCAAGCAATACTTTTCTGTCTCCAACCTGCTTCCGAATGAGCTCAACCTGTTCTTCAATAAATTTGTCAGCGAGTTCTTTGGTGGTAATTCGGGCCATATCGTCCGGCCTTTTATTGTAATCCATTTAAACTACTCCTTTTTTTAATTTCGTCATAAGATATGACAAGAATATATTATGTTAGTATTATAAACCTTTTTTAATATAAATCAAGAAATTTTTAAATATACAGACAGTATTAATTGCTGTTTTAACAATATGGTTTCACTAAAAATATTTATCATGAAAACAAAAAATCCAAATGAAATAATGTGAAAAAAAGAAGCGGTTAAACATATTTTGGCAATTTGATTTTTTAATCATAAAATCCCGATTGATGCTTGACAGACAGTCTTTAATATGATAATATATTTTTTGCATCTACGGGGGTGCATCTACGGAGAGATACCGAAGTGGTCATAACGGAACGGTCTTGAAAACCGTCGTGTCGCAAGGCACCGTGGGTTCGAATCCCACTCTCTCCGCCAAACGACTTTAACAGGCAACAGCCTGATAAATATTTTACAAAAGTTTTTCACCATGCAGAAGTACCCAAGTGGTGAAGGGGCTCCCCTGCTAAGGGAGTAGGTCGGGTAACCGGCGCGAGGGTTCAAATCCCTCCTTCTGCGCCAAACAAGCGAAGACGTATTTTGCGTCTCCGCTTGTTTTTTTGTGCTTATGCAATTTAAACACAGGTGACAAATGCGAGGGTGAGTCACAAGCGCCGCGACATATATTTTTTCACGGATAACATTAAAAGGAGAGCTTCTCCATACTTGCAACCAGTACGAATATGTGGTATCGTTTTTTATAATAGAAACATTTTATTAATGACAGCGGTGTAGAAAGTATAGCCTAATCGTGCACTTTTATGCAAAGGTGATTTTTGACTGGCGATAATTTAATTGTTAATTTAATTGTAATTAGGAGATGAATAATATGGGGTTTGAGCTTATTCCTCTTTGCGAGGAACATGTAAAACAGTTCAAACAGGACATGCAGGCTGCATTTCAGAAGGGCGCAGTTGAGGAATTTGGCGAAATGAACGAAGAAATCCTTCCCGAAAGCCATATTGACCGTTCCCTCATGGCTAACGGCGCCAGAGCTTATGAAGCGGTTTTGGATGGAAATGTAGTCGGCGGTGCAATTGTAATAATTGATGATAAAAAACAGCACAACCATCTTGATTTTTTGTATGTAAAAGTTGGGGAGCAAAGCAGGGGAGTTGGTCACAAGATTTGGGAATCAATTGAACAATTGCACCCTGAAACAAAAATATGGGAGACATGCACTCCGTATTTTCAAAAACGCAATATTCATTTTTATGTGAATTGTTGCGGTTTTCATATTGTGGAGTTTTTTAATAAATATCATAAAGATCCAAATGAAACTGAAGATGAATTTCCGGATATTAAATATTTTGAGGGCATGTTCCGTTTTGAAAAATATATGAATTCTGTCGTGCAATAACAATTTATTATGAGACTCAGAACTGTCATGCCTTTTCTTGACATACTAATAAATATAATGTAAAATAAAATTAATATTTCATGGAGGGGTAATAATATGAAAAAAGTTTCTCGTATACTTGCTCTCGCTCTTTCACTGCTTATGTTAATAGCATGCGCAGCAGGCTGTGGTAACAAAGCCACTAAAACTGACGCTGACACTGGAGAAAAGGTTTACACAATCGTTTCTGATAATGCATTTGCACCCTTCGAGTCATATGACCAGAAAACCGGCAAATATGTAGGCATTGACATGGATATTATGGAAGCTGTTGCAAAGGATCAGAACATTAAATATGAAATGCTTAATGTTGGATTTGACCCAGCTCTTGCAAAGGTTCAGGCAGGCCAAGCAGACGGCGTTATTGCGGGTATGACTATAAATGATGAACGCAAAAAAATCTTTGATTTTTCTGATGGATATTTTGAGGACGGCCAGGTTATGGTTGTTGCCGCCGACAGCGATATAAAAAGCCTTGAGGATTTAAATGGCAAGGCTGTTGCCGCAAAAAATGGCACAATGGGCGGTAAGTTTGCGGAGCAAAATAAGGATAAATACGGCTACACAACAAAGGCTTTTGAGGGCTCTAATGAGCAGTATCAAGCAATTCTCAACGGAAACTGTGTTGCTTGTTTCGAGGATTTTTCAGTTATCAGCCACGCCATTAAAAACGGCGTCGCTCTTAAGACAGTCGGTGAAAAGTTTAACCCCAGCCAGTACGGTTTTGCCGTTAAGAAGGGCACAAACGCAGAATTGATTCAAAAATTTAATGCCGGTCTTGCAAATATTAAGGCAAGCGGCGAATATGATATGATTCTGGCAAAATACGGCCTGTAATCATATATTGGCAGTTAACCGCATGATTCGCATGGTACACAGTTGCCATGCGAATCAATTTTGATGTATTTGAGTGATTAAAAGATATGCAGTTTGAAGTTGTATTAAAAGAAGCAACGCCCATGATTTTAAGTGGCTTAAAGGTCACTGTATTGATTTCAGTTGTTTCGCTTGCAATCGGCATGGCAGTTGGTCTAATTTCATGCTTGTTCGGATTGTCAAAGAGCAAAGTGCTGAGGTCAATTTCCGCCGTATATGTTTGGCTTATACGCGGCACACCAATGATTGTACAAGCTTTTATTGTATACTACGGTGTACCGATGATGATTAGGCCTGTTAGCCCCAATTTTATTATATCGGAGTTCATGGCGGGCGTTATTACTCTTAGTTTAAACGCAGGGGCTTATCTGTCAGAAATTTTTCGCAGCGGTATCCAGGCTGTTGATGTCGGACAGGTTGAGGCTGCACGCAGTCTCGGAATTCCTGCTTCAAGAACGATGGCGCGCATAGTTTTACCGCAGGCGTTTAAAATTACAATACCGTCTATCGTAAACCAGTTTATCATTACAGTTAAGGATACATCCATTCTTTCGGTTATTGCTTTGGAGGAAATATGCAATCAGGCAAAGCAGTATTCCGCAAGCACTTATATTTATTTTGAAACATATATATTTGTAGGTATATGCTATTTAGTAGTTATATCAGCTCTTATGGTTGTTTCAAAGTTTGTGGAGAAGAAGTTCAGATATGACAAAAAAAGTAGTAGTAAAAAATCTTCATAAATCCTTCGGAGATCTCAATGTTCTTAACGGCATTGATTTAGAAATTGACGAGGGCGAGGTTGTTTGCCTTATCGGACCATCGGGTTCGGGCAAATCGACCTTTTTGCGTTGTCTTAATCGTCTGGAGGAGTCAACCGAAGGTACAATTGAGGTTGACGGATATGAGATTTCGGATAAAAAACTTAATATAAATAAGGTTAGGGAAAATATCGGAATGGTGTTTCAGCAGTTTAACCTGTTTTCGCACCTGACCGTTAAAAAAAATATAATGCTTGCGCCTGTCGACCTTAAAATAATGTCGAAAGCGGAAGCTGAGAAGCGAGCTTACGATCTTCTTCGTCGTGTCGGACTTGAGGATAAGGCTGATTCATATCCGCGTCAGCTTTCGGGAGGACAGCAGCAGCGTGTAGCAATTGCACGCTCTCTTGCCATGAATCCCGACATAATGCTGTTCGACGAACCGACATCGGCGCTCGATCCGGAAATGGTTGGTGAAGTTCTTGCAGTAATGAAGGAGCTTGCAGAGCAGGGGATGACAATGGTTGTCGTAACTCACGAAATGGGATTTGCACGCGATGTAGCTGACCGAGTAATATTTATGTCCGACGGCGTTATTGTGGAGCAAGGATCCCCGAGCGAAATTTTTACTGCGCCTAAAGAACAGCGCACACGCGATTTTCTTAACTGCATTTTGTAATTAACATTAAAAAACGGCAGACACAAAATAATTGTGTCTGCCGTTTATATTATATATAAAAATTATATTCTATTGCATCCAATTATGTGTTATAATATTAGCCACATGGATAAAAAGGGAGATTTACGATGAAGATTTGCATTTTCGGTAGTGCGTCGGATGATATCGACGTTTCTTATATCAAAGCAGGAGAAGAACTTGGAGAAATGTTAGGCGCGCGCGGACATACGCTTGTTTTTGGTGCAGGGGCCAGCGGAATGATGGGTGCTACTGCACGCGGATTTTACCGTGCCGGCGCAGAAATTATCGGCGTAGTACCATCGTTTTTTCCCGACGGAGTGCTTTTTCCGCATTGCAACCAAATTATTAAAACAGAAACAATGCGTGAGCGAAAGGCAATCATGGAGGATCTTTCTGATGCTTTTATTGTCACCGCCGGCGGTATAGGCACTTTTGAGGAATTTTTTGAGGTCTTAACGCTAAAGCAGCTCGGCAGACATGCAAAAGCGGTTGCAGCGCTTAACACAAACGGGTACTATGATAATATGTTTGCCATGCTTGACACGGCTGTTGACGGCGAATTTTTGACCGAACAGGGTAGAAAGCTGTGTGCAGACTTCAGTTCTGCCGACGAATTGACCCAGTACCTCGAAAACTACATACCCAACCCAACAGATATTTGGCAAATGAGAAAATTGGGCAAATAAAATTATAAAAAAACAGTGCGCGAGATAATTAACCTCACGCACTGTTGTTGTTAAGTAGGAAATATAAAATTAAAGTCCTTTTTCAGCAATTGTTTCGTCCATGATTTGGGCGCACATTGCGACTAATTCTACACATGGACGCTTTTTATAAAATTCAGCGTTACGCTCGGTAGGTACAGGTCCGTCTGGCGCAATTCCGAGCAATTCGCGGCAGATGATAGAACCGTTTTGCTCCTTAAATTTAGCCGCCATGCTCTGTATGAGCGCATAGTGCTCCTTTTTTGCTTGATTATCGCATGGGTCAGAGTAGCCATAAAGCTGGCCTGCGACCATAAACATACCACTTACAGCACCGCAAACTTCTCTCATGCGACCCATTCCACCACCAAACGATGATGATAACATCAGAGCTGTCTTTTCATCAAGTCCGGAAACATCGCAAAACGCGGCACATACCGCTTGTGAGCAGTTGTAACCCTGACGGAAAAGCTCCGCCGCTTTTTTAGCATGGCTCACTCGGTCACCGCCTCCTCGATTGAGTCGGACAGTTTATCGAGCCAGTCGCCTTCGTACAGCTCCATCAGTCCCTCATCGCACCAGCGTGCAATGTCGGCGCAAATGGGAAGTTTGGCAACCTCTTTAATATTATGCTTTGAGGCGATTTCGTCAATGTGACTTTCGCCGTAAATGTTGTGACGTTTGCCACAATCGGTACATTCAAAATATGACATATTTTCGACGATACCGAGTACCGGAATATTCATCATGTTAGCCATTTTGACTGCCTTTTCAACAATCATGCTGACCAATTCCTGCGGAGAAGTGACAACAACAATGCCTTTTATCGGAAGCGACTGGAAAACAGTCAGCGGGACATCGCCTGTTCCTGGAGGCATGTCGACAAACATATAATCGACTTCTCCCCAAACAACATCGGTCCAAAACTGTTTAACCATGCCGGCTATTACGGGACCGCGCCAAATTACAGGGTCGGTCTCGTTTTCGAGCAACAAATTAGTTGACATGATGCGAATACCCGACTTTGTAAGGGTAGGATAAAGGCCATCCTCGGTACCCTGAGCTTTTTCGTGAACACCGAATTCCTTTGGAATGGATGGACCGGTAATATCGCCGTCAAGAATGGCGGTAGTAAATCCTTTTCTTTGCATGGTAACAGCAAGCATGGAGGTGACCAGCGATTTACCTACGCCACCTTTGCCGCTGACGACAGCAATAACATTTTTAACATTTGACATATGATTTTGCTCAGCAATGAGGCTCTCAGACTTTCTATCTGAGCAATTTTCCGAGCAACTTGAGCAGTCATGATTGCAACCCATTTTAAACATCTCCCTGAGTAATTTGTTTATATATATATTTTAACACACAATGATATCATGTGCAATAAATTATTGAAAACATAGGCAGTATGGTTTAAAATGATATTGTTATAAAATTTATTAGATAATAACGATTTTGATTTGAGGTAACGAACATGAAAAAGGATATCAGAGAAAAAATATTTGTGCCAAAAATTGTCTGGCTCAGTGGAGATAAATTTTCAAGCCATGGTAATACATACACCGGCTCCGTCGACTCAGTATCTCTCAGCTTCAACGCCTTTTGTTACAAGTTGAGCGTTAACAAGGAGGATGCCGACAACTGCTTTATTTTAGCTCAGTCGTATGATGTGCTGACAAAAAATGAACCGGGTGAGTATAAATCAGCGCAATTTCCTTTGACCGAAGAGGGCAGAGAAAAAACGCAGGAATGGCTTTTAGAGCGATACAAAGAATATCTTGCCGCTAAACGCAACGAGATCCCGGTTACATTTAAATGATGATTGAATACACATTGGTTCGTTCAAAGCGCCGTACTGTTTCGCTTGAAGTTGGGCGCGATTTGACCGTAATTGTGCGAGCACCGCTTCTTATGCCCAAAATCAGTATAGACCGATTTGTAAAACGGCATGAAAAATGGGTAGAGAGTAAGATCGCTATAATGCGAGAGCGAGTTGAGAATAAAATCGAGCTGTCACATGAGGATGTAGCCGCGTTAAAATCACTGGCAAAAGAGAAAATACCGCCAAAGGTGGCTCATTTTGCGGCAATAATGGGGCTTACACCAAGCGCAGTTAAAATAACATCGGCGAAAAAAAGATTTGGTAGCTGTTCGGGTAAAAATTCGCTGTGCTTTTCATATGAGCTTATGCGCTATCCCGAACGGGCGATTGATTATGTAGTCGTGCATGAGCTTGCACATATCGCTTACCATAATCATTCTGCGAATTTTTACCGTTTGATAGAAAAATACATGCCTGACTATAAAAAGCGAGAGGCATTGCTTAAAAATAAATAAGAATTAATTTATACCGCTACACAGTAATGTGCAGCGGTGATTTTTTACTATTATTTTTCTAAAACAGATAATAATTATTGACAAACGATAATAATAGTTATAATATGGGAATAAAAGGGAGTGAAAGTATGATTAAAAAAAGTTTCTCAGTTACGCTGTCACTTGTTTTATGTTTCGCTTTGTCCGCTATTCTTGCGGTAATTTGCTTTACAATTCCGTCTTTAATTCACTGGTATTTCGGCGAAGTCAGGAATTTAGGAATTTATACGCTTGATTACCTGACAAAAATCGTTTGCATTGCATTTTATGCGTGTATGCCGTTTGCGGCTGTTGCGCTGTTTTTACTTATACGGATGCTCTTCAGAATACGCCGCGGTGATGTTTTTACCGCTAAAAATGTGTCAGCATTGCGTGGACTTTCGTGGTGCTGTGTTGCGGTAGCAGTTATTACATTAGTGGCAGGGATATATTATTTGCCGTTAATTATAGTTTGCGCCGCGGCAGGCTTCATTGCAATTATACTCAGAGTAGTGAAGAACGCGTTTGATTATGCTGTCAATATAAAAAACGAAAATGAACTTACCATATAGGCGGAAAAAGATATGATTGTAGTAAATTTAGATGTAGTAATGGCAAAGAATAAAATTTCATCGCTCGAACTTGCCGAGAAAATTGACATTACACCTGCAAACCTTTCGATTTTAAAGACGGGCAAGGCAAGGGCAATACGGTTTTCTACGCTGGAGGCCATTTGCAAAGAACTGGGATGCCAGCCTGGAGATATACTGGAATTTAAGGAGGATGACCATGGATAATCAGTTTAATAATGTTAATGCTCCAAACGAAGCGCCGCCAAGTAGAAATATAAAACCAGTATATTCGTCAGATACCGCGTATCAGTCACAACAAAATTTGCCGCCTCAGACGCCTTACGCAACAGCGCCGCCTTTTGCGCAGCCGGCACAAAATGCACAGCCGGCACAGGGTAATGGATATTACTCAGCATATGTTCCAAAACCAAAGCTGCGTGTACCCATTACCGCACGAGATGCCGTTTTTGCAATAATTTTCTGTGTGCTGTCAATTGTATCGGTTGATTTGGGGCTGTTTGGCGGATTCAACATGGGATATTCAATATCAACTGTACTGGTTACGGTGTTCATATGCTTTTATGCTTGCGGAGGCAACCGTTTTACCCTGTTCGGTGGTTATTGTGCCATTTGTGCTGTGGCCATTGCAGCCACATTTACTGTTTATAACAGCTTAGAATCAAAGTTCATTCAGGTAATCGCTGTGTGGATACTGCTTACAATTTCACTTATTGATTTTACAAAAAGCGGTCAATATTCACAAAACGGTTGGCGTGGTGCACTTGATGTTTTGCGTATTATGTTTGTAACGCCGTTTGAGCGCATGGAAACATTTTTCGGGTCAGTGTGTGCATCGGAAAATAACATTTCGTTAAGGCGCAAGCGTTACACTGCGGCGCTTATAGGCTTGGCGTGTGCTGTGCCGGCGCTGATTATAATATTGCCTCTTCTAGTGGCCTCCGATGCTGCGTTTGAGCAACTGCTTAAGAACACAATATTTTCCGACCTGCCTCGGTTATTTGGGTCAATAGTGCTTGGTTGCGTATTTTTCGTTCTGGTTTTCACCTCAATATTTGCAGCGACAAAAAAGATAGTTGTGCGTCATGACGACAACAAAACAACAAAAGTCAAGGGACTTAATCCCATTGCTGTCAACAGTTTTTTTGGGGTTGTTTCGTTTGTATATGCAGTATATATACTGTCGCAGATGACATACTTTTTTAGCGCATTTTCGGGACTATTACCGGAAAATTTTACAGTGGCAGAGTACGCTCGTCGTGGATTCTTTGAAATGACTGTAATATGCGCAATAAATCTAATTTTGGTCGGCATTACGTTTATACTAACACGAAAAAATGAGCGAGGAGAAGTTCCCCGCGCTACCAAAGGACTATGTGTGTTTATAATCGCATTTTCGCTCGCTATTATTTTCACAGTATGTGCAAAGCTAGCGCTGTATATGAATAATTTTGGGCTGGCAAAAATGAGGGTTTATACGACCATTTTCAGTGCCATGCTTGCAGTAGTTTTTATTTGTGCTTTAATTCGACTCTGCGTTCGTCGCTTCCCGTATTTCAAGGTTTGCGCCGCAATAATTGCAGCGATCGGTGTTGCCGTTTCGGTTGCAGATGTGAACACAGTCATTGCCTACTACAATCATGAAGCATACCGTGCAGGAGTAGTGAATGATCTTGATGTGGAATATTTCGGTTATCTTGGTGATGCAGGGGTGCCGTATCTTGTTGACCTGCTTAATGAGCCAGAGTTCAAACAAGAAGCCGCCGAGGCTCTTGTTAATTCAGCTTATAATTATGGTGATTATGAAGAGGATTACACTGATGACTATGAATGGTTCATAGTATCTGATATACAATTGTACGAAGAAAATAGCGATTTTCGTTTGTATAATACCAGTCACATAAAAGCGGCCAATTTGATTAAAGAAAACTGGAAACAAATTGCTGAGATTTCGAATGCATCATGGTAATTTACTGAAAAAACTCCGCCGAATGTTTTCGGCGGAGTTTTAATATATTAGTTTCGCATTTTTGGCTTTGCAATCAGGGAAACGACATATCCGAAAAATACGCTTGCCGCAATTCCGCCGGCTGCTGCCGTAAGTCCGCCGGTCAAAATACCGATGAAACCATCGCTGCCTATCGCCTGTCGTACTCCCTTTGCAAGTAAATGACCAAATCCGGTCAGCGGCACAGTTGCGCCCGCACCTGCAAATTCAACCAGCGGCTGATACAGACCTAATGCGCTGATTATAACACCGGCGACTACATAACCGACCAAAATTCGTGCGGGGGTCAGCTTTGTAAAGTCAATAAGTAGCTGTCCAACCACGCAAAATGCGCCGCCTATCACGAATGCCCAAAGGTATTCCATAAACATTTCCATAAAAAAACCGCCTTTCGGCAATATTATGTGCTGAAATGGCGGTTTTATTATTTTTGCGGTTCAAAATGGGGCAAAGCATATGTAAACAGAAAAATTAAAATTTAATGTTTCTGTTTAGTTTATGCAAAATCAGTCTGTAATAACTTCGCCCATTGTGCCTGGAGCCATGCCCGCGGCATTGGATTCGTCGGTGTCGATGTGCATAGCGAGAGCATATTTCGGGCTGACGCGAACAACTACATCACCAAAAATGAGGCTGCGATCGTTCGATTCAACAGCGACCTTTACGACCTGAGTATCCTTTACACCAAAAAGCTCAGCATCTTCGGGAGTCATGTGAATGTGGCGCTTAGCAATGATAACTCCTTCGCTAATTTCAAGCTCTCCTTTAGGTCCGACCAGCTTGCAGCCGGCAGATCCTTTAATATCGCCTGATTCACGAATAGGTGCGCTTATACCGATTGAACGAGCGTCTGTAAGGGACAGCTCAAGTTGAGTATCGGGGCGTACGGGTCCGAGAATTGATACACCGGCAAGCTCCTTTTTAGGGCCGACAACGGTGACTCTTTCTTCACACGCAAACTGACCGGGCTGAGAAAGCTCCTTTTTGGGGGTGAGCTCGTAGCCCTCGCCAAACAGAATGTCCAGTGCCTTACGTGATAGGTGAATGTGGCGAGCAGAGGTTTCAACTAAAACTTTTGCCATTTATAACATATCCTTTCAAAAAATACAATATAATTAATTTTAACCCTTTTTTCATGCTATTTCAAGTCTTTTGAACAAATTAATGAGGTTATTAGATAGGAAATTTAGTGGTAAAATATAAAAAAGGGCATGGGGCTTTCAGCCGGTTTTAAAAAGCTGAAATTCGAGCGGATAAAATGCGAAGTCTGGCCGTTGTGCTGGAATGCACAAATAATGTTTTTAGGTGTGGTGAATGAGCAGTCGCAAATGTTATTTGCGGTGGTAGGCAAAGTAAATCACCCGTGGAGGGAGGGATTCCAGTTAAATCAGTTACAAAAGAGGGACGCATTACGGGGTTATGTTGTTTGCTCGAGAAAATGCAGGGCTCGGCTCGTGCAAAGATTGCAGTCAAAGTACAACTTATCGCATGAACATCATAATAATATTAACCATTCAGACCATTTGGCTGAACAAATACAGCCGTATATGCAAATTATCTTGACATGAATGGAAAATGTAATTATAATATTAAGGTCGCGCGAGTCATTCTCGCCGATTTATAATATGGAGACGTATCGAAGTGGTCATAACGGGGCGCACTCGAAATGCGTTTGCGAGAAATCGCACGAGAGTTCGAATCTCTCCGTCTCCGCCAAAGCAAGTGGTCTGAGCAGTGAAAGCTGCTCAGACCACTTGCTTTTTATGCCTGTAAACTCCGGTATAACAAGCCATCCTGCCATGGCTTCTGCCGATGATACCTTTGATTTATAAATCAAATGAGCTTTTTCGATACTCACTTGGTTTCCAACTTTTTCTTGACCCTAAAATAATAAAATATTGTTGTAAATGCAAATGCTACAGACTCGATAACTAAAAGTGTAAAAATTAGCAAAGTTGCCCAAGGGATAGTGTTGCCATTACTGGTATATAACTCAATTATTATAATTGCAATATATAAAATACATGCCGGTAAGAAACAAAGTGAATATGTTAAAGCAAATCTTTTTGCGTGCTTTATTTTTGATTGATCATCACTATAAAATTCCGGTATATTTTCGTCTTCAATATATTCATGCGACCATACTGTGATGGCTTGAGATCTTGATAAAGATGTAAACACCAGTTTCCAACCACATTCAGTATTAAAAGCAAAATATGAAGGTCCCGTCTTATTTTGATAATCAACGGCATATTTCATCTTTCTTGGTGCGCCTTTTATAAAATAAAAACTGCTTCCTGTTTTACTCATTCGATACAAATTGTATCCTTTTAATTCCATCTCCTCAAGCCAATGTTCAGCTTTATCGGGGGCATAGAACCAAGCCAGTTTTCCTTTCCGAATCATTTTTTTGGATTTAATTAATAATTTTTCATCAATTTTACTCATAAGTCCAGCAGTTGGTATTGTAAAGCTTAGATTAGGCATGACAGAATAATTAGTTTCAATATACTTATTGGATGCTCTTAATTTAAAGAAAGTATAAACAAGCCAAGAAATAGATAATAAGACGGCAAAAGGTATTAGTGTCCCTAAAATAACATCTATTGCTTGGGGAGCATTTTCAAGAGATTCACTATATTCCACAGTAAAGTTTCCAGTAAGCACAATAAGGAATACAATACCAAATATCAGAAGCATTGGCAGTTGCAAACAAATTATTATCAATAATATAATACCAACAACAAGTTTAATCTTTCTGTTTCTCTCCAAAATATTTTCATAAGACGGGGTCGCAGTTGGGTTTTCGCAGGTGGTTCTGAGAACACAGAATCGAGAGTTGGTTAAAAGACATTCCCACCCGGCATTAACCATTTGGGCTGAAAGTTGTCCATTAAAACTTTTTTCATAGCAAATATGATAACGAATATTCATACTTTTATCTTTTTCAAAAACAAATATTCTAGATATAAAATTAATATGTTTCAAGTGATACCCGTTTAAGCTCATCTTATTTAACCATGCCTCTGTTTTTAAAATATCATAGCTCCAAAACGGTCTAAATTTTCTAATCATTAAAATATTCCTCCTGTGAAACTGTATCTGAATAAAGCTTTTTGATTCGGCCGATTTCAACCTTAATTAGTTGATTTCCAATTGAAGTAATCTGATATACTGTTTTTCGCTGTTCATCAGAATAAATAGTGATGATTCCGTCTTTTTGCATCTTCGTCAACGTACTTTAAACCGTGCCAGATACAAGCTTTATTCTGCTTTCTGTTAGTTCCTCAACAAATTTGATGACTCCATATCCGTGCCTTTTACTACTAAGTGAAAGTAATATATAATAAGCAGTTTCTGTCATAGGAATGTATGATTTTAACAGTTTTTCGATATTTAAAACATCGCCTCTCGTTTTAGTGCGACGTGTCACATTGTCACTATATCACGATGCAATATATTCGTCAATACCTCTTTCATTTACAATTTACAGGAGGGATGATCACTTTTTTGGAGTGGTGTACATCTTTGCAAATTATAGATTGCAAAGGGGCAAAAAAGAGGTTGGGTCTTAAAATCCAACCTAAATTTCTGCTCCGTTCTTGACTTGTATTTTTGCCATCGTGGTGAACGGTGGCATTTCAAAAAGTCCTAGGGTCAGCGGTCAGAAGCTGGGTTTCTCCGCTTGCCTTAAGTTTCTCCAAATATCCAATATACTATCATTTTCTCTGCGTCAGTTCTTGTATAGCTAATGAGTACAACGTATAAAAATGGTTTAAAAAGTGTTTAAATTATAATTCATCAGGTTCTGCATTCACTCCAAAACAAGAAAAACCGGCATGTTAGATATTAGCTATCAAACTATGCCGGTATTTTCCCGCAATTAAAAGCCGCTAAGATGCAGCCTTTAACTGACAAATTTTGTTTTTATCTATGTTGTTTATTCGTGTTTTGCTTCCGCAATTATCTCGTTTTCTATCATTTCTGTAATTTCGTTTTTATTCTTTCCCAAGAATTCGGGAAGCTCCATTCCTGCCATATTGAACATTTCGTTCATCGGAGGAATTGACTTCATCATACCCGACAGAAAGTTTGCTGTTGCCGGAGTACCATCCTTGCCGCCCATACTATCCCAAACGGTGACCTTGTCAATCTTGATATTCTTAATTGCTTCAACCTGAGTTTTAACAAGATCTTCAATTTTCTCCGCGATCATAAGCTTAACGGCATCGTTGGCATTTCCGCCTGCAGCTTCCACAATTTTCGAAAGGCCGAGTGCTTGCTTGGTCATAATTTCCTGTAAACCACGCGCTTCGGCTTCCATTTTTGCGAATATGGCATCGGCTTCACCTCTTGCGCGGCGTCTTAGCTGTTCGGCTTCGGCTTCGGCCTCCACTTCTTTTCTTCTCTTATCTATTTCGGCCTTAACAATAATATCGGCTTCCAAGGTGGCCTGTTCGCGAGCAAAACGCGCCTTTTCCGCTTCCTGCTCTGCAGAATATGCTTCAAGCAACGCTTTGGCGGCTTGAATTTTTTCCGATGCGGTTGAACGACGAAGGGCTTCGGCCTGCTTTTCATTCAAGGTTGCGTTTGAGTCTGCGACCAGTGCCCTAGCTTCGTTTTCACCCTGTATAGCTGCTGAATCGGCAAGGGATACGGAAATTCTCTGGTCTCTTTTAGCGTTGGCTTCACCAATAGCACCCTGACGGTCAGCCTCTGCAACAGAAATTTTTGCATCGTTAATGGCCTTAGCCGCCGCTTCCTTACCTAACGCAACGATATATCCCGATTCGTCGGTAATATCGGTTACGTTAACGTTTATAAGGCGAAGACCAATCTTCTTAAGCTCTGACTCTACGTTATTAGACACGGCAGCCAAAAACTTGTCACGGTCGGTATTGATTTCCTCAATATCCATTGTCGCAATAATTAGTCTTAGCTGACCGAAGATAATATCCTTTGCCAGCTCCTGAATTTCCGTAAGCTTTAAGCCCAAAAGGCGCTCTGCCGCATTTTGCATGACTCCCTGCTCAACCGAAATACCAACGGTAAATCTTGAAGGGACATCAATACGGATATTTTGCTTTGAAAGGGCATTTTTTAAGTCAACGGATATGGACATTGGTGTTAAATCCATGTATTCATAGGATTGAAGCACAGGTACTATAAAGGCCGCACCGCCGTGAATACATTTTGCACTTCTGTATGTACCGTCCTTATTGGTGCCTATTTTTCCGTAAACCACCAAAATTTTGTCGGATGGACATTTACGGTACCTTGATAGAATTACTACAAAGGTTGTAAAGATTAAAACCGCCGCCACGGATATTAACACGATAATTACTGGGTTCATTTTGAGATACCTCCAATTTCATTTAATGATGTCTTACGGGAATCTTCTTTGTTAGAAATTTTGCGGGTAACCAAAACAGTCTGTTCGTCAATTAAGGCTGTTATTTTTGCCATCTCACCAGTTTTTAAGCTTTGCTTGTCTTCGGTAACAGCGTCAAGTTCCGTGTATTTTGCCTGAAACATAACGGATATTTTGCCCATTCCGTTTCTGTTACCGGGTATAGGAATATATACCTTTCCCACTTTATCTAAAGCATTATGAATATCCAAATTGCCCTGACTCTGAAGCTTTAAGGAATACTTAAACAAAACAGCAATGCCGACTAATGCTATAGTTCCTGCACCAAAAGCAATCAGTATGGATAAAATTGCACCTGATCCAGCCATTTCACAAGCAAGTCCTGTCCATCCACCTATTGAGAAAAATGCCACTATTCCCCTTATAGTAAATAGGGAAAGACCGTCGTCACCGTCAAAACCATGATCTCCCTCACCAACGTCGTGATCTCCTCCGCTAAAGTCCGCGTCATGGTCAAAGCCTAAATCTAAAAACAACAAAAGGGACTGAAGCACTAAAATAATGGTTGCAGGTATAGCGATTGCTGCATAAATCTGACCAAATAGCGTAAGACTGTTCCACCATTCCAACATATAGCTCTACCTCCCTTCATAAATATTTCTCTAGTTTAACATTCTATCAGCTTTTGCTTTTTTAATAGCAGAAGCATAATAAATTAAAATAATGGGTAAGCCAGACACCAATTTCTTAAAAGCACCATTGTATGGTTGTTTATAGCTTTTAACGGCTTGTTTAATAATAGCCTCTAATTTTCCACCAGACAGAATCGTTTTATATCCACGCTGTGAAGTATTTCGTATATGTAAACATACAGCTGCAATTCGAGAATTATGTCATCGTCCCTGTCATTTGTCTGTCCGTTGATATAGGTATAATACAGGCTATATTTTTAATTTGTAAAACTCCCCGCAACATATCGAAAAGCATAATCTTTGCCAGATGGTCGACGGAATACCTTTTTCAATAGGTTTTCGTATCCAGCCTCTGGTTGCCCGGTTTTGTATTAATGGGGTTCCAATGCCGGTTATTTCTTTAACCTGTAATAACATAAGCCCTTTTGTAACATAAAAAACATCTAATAAGAATTCGGAAGGGCTTTTTTTCCTTCTATCTGCGATAGTGCGCGGAAAATAGGGAACCATAAGAACTTTCGCCTTTTAAATACATAAATTTACAATGGCACACATTGGTATGAATGTCAATAGTTTTCATATAAATTAAAAAATAATTCTTTAACCATATATTATGTAGAGAGAAAGTCCGTTTTCACGGGCTCATACGGTGACAGGCGTAACGGCAAAATAATGTTCGAGCATTTGTTTCACAGGAACACCCGAATCACAGAAACCATTTATCATCGTCAATAAGAAATGTTCACCCTTGCACGCGGAACAAATAGAAAATTCCGAGGGTGTTTACTTATCAAACGCAAGCATGAATACCTTGTGCATTTTGTATCAGACTCTCCGTCTCTGCCAAATAAAAAGAAGTAGGTTTTTATGCCTACTGCTTTTCACTTTTCATTATTTGCTTTATCTAAGATAACTGTTGCAAATGTTTTACTGCTTTTTGAGAAAAGTTGTGCAAGTCGATGAAGTTGAGAAATTAAGCAGTTCAGCTTTTCTGAAAAGATGAAAATAACAGGGTAGTAGGGGCAACCAAGCCTGACGGTAGTGTTACAACTACAGTTTATGATAATAAACAGCGAATTACCTCTACGGTGGAAAAAACATCGGGTGGTGTCGTGATTACGGGCTTTGAGTATGCTTACGACCTATTGTCGAGAATTGTCGAGGAAAAACACTTTACAGAAAATACCAAAATATGTTAAAATGATAATAATTTAAACAAGGTAACAAAGCGTCAGATTATCAGCCTTAGCTGTGATTGTGTAGTATCTGAAGAAAATTACACCTACGATGCCGCAGGTAATATTACCGATGCACCTAATGACCGTTTTGGCTATGATTTCTATAACAAACTCATACGGTTTAACGGCAAGACCGTATCTTACGATTCAGATGGCAATATGTTGTCCAATGGTTACTCTGAATACGAGTATGATTCTGCAAATCGATTAATCAAAGCAGATGGCCACACATATACTTATAATGCAGAGGATGTACGAATCCGCAATCTTTGCTCTGATGCTGATACTACTTATACCTATAATACCAACTGTAAGTTAAGTCAGTTGTTACAAAAGACTACAAATGATATTACAACCAAGTATGTTTACGGTCACGGTCTTATTGGCGAAGAAAAGGAAGGTTGTTTTAAGACCTACCATTTCGATTATAGAGGCAGTACAGTAGCTATAACCGATATCAACGGCAACATTACCGATACCTTTAAGTATGATACCTATGGTAAGCTTATTTCCAGAACAGGTAATAGCTTCGTAATCTTCGGTTACAACGGTCGTGACGGTGTAATTACCGATAAAAACGGCTTGTATTATATGCGAGCTCGTTACTACAGTCCTGTAATGCGCCGTTTCATCAATGCCGATATTCTTCACGGTGAAATATCCAATTCCACATCGCTTAACCGTTATTCCTACGTCAACGGCAACCCCGTTTCCTATGTTGACCCGTTTGGGTTGGCGGCTGAGGAGAGAGGATCGGTTGATTTTGACTCTTTATATAAAATTTTGGGTAATATTGAATCTCCAAATGATTTGAAAATTGCAACCAATTTGTTAGCAAGTACATTAGATCAACTTATGAGTTTTAAAAATATTTTCAGTGTTTCTAATGGGATGAGTTTCTCGTTCCTGATAGGAATGAATGGTAAGGGAAGTTTTTCTGTACAGGCGAGCAGTGGACTAGGAAATGCTGAAATATCTGCAGTGGTTTCTGATCAAATAGATATTCTGGGTAGCATTTCATTTGATATGTCGAATGGAAGTATGTCGGTTAGTGATGATGGAATTAAAATAGAATACTCTGCTGATATTGATGGATATTCTACAGTGGCAGTATATATTTCTGGGGTTCCTGGCTCGTCTTTGTCTGTTGGTTATACCATTAATACATCGGATAACTTTGGTAATTCAGTGTCAACGAGTGTTGAGATGACTTCTTGGAATAATAAAAATAATCAAAACAAGGGTTCTAAATCTGAGACAGGCACTGTTCCTGGAAAAGAAGAGTCTACCGATTGGGGCAGTATATTCTTAAATTTAGGAATTGCTGTAGGACTTTCAGCAGTTGCAGGAGTAGCAGTGGCTGAAACTATTGCAACTTGCGGAATGGGAGCTTGGAATGACCCTATTGCTATTGGAGCTGCAGCAACAGCATGGGCGAATGCGGGGCAATCTCTCACAACCGTGGGTAATCAAATTTCCGCTTGGGCATCAAGTTTTTGGAATTGGATAACAAGTACTGGTGCAACCGCAACCGCTGGATAGATAAATTTGTCCAGTTGTTTACGGTATAGATTTCAATCGTGAAAATTAAATTGTAAAACACATCCCATCACTCTCTTGTTGATGGGATGTGTACATAAATATTTATTCGTTTTGATAGGAGATTCATAATGAAATCATCATCACAAAAAGCCATATTGCGCCAATATTATTTCAAATGTATTCTTATTTTAATATGTTATATAGCCATAGTTATTCCGTGTATATTTGTTTATCCTAATGTTTGGTCTATATTGTTTTGTACAGCACTCTATTTTCCTGTAAAACTTCTTATAAGAATAGTTGCTAATAAAACAATAGCGTCTGTTTTGTTTGTAAAGCTCGATGCAATAGGATTTCAGGAACTAATAAAAGGAAAATTTTTTATACCGCCATTAGATTATCGTATTAATGCTGCCATGTGCACGGGTGATTATCAAACAACTGTTAATATTGCAACTACTCAAATGCGAAAAAAAAAGAGTTCAATAATGGGCAAGTATTCATATTTAGGTATTTTAGCTCTAATATATTTTGAATTAAGAGATTTTGAAAAACTGCAAATTCTATTAAAAAAATATGATGAATATAAAGAAAACTATCCATCAAAATCTTTCCTGAGTTCATCTAATTCTGTATGGAGCTATTATAGGTATTTTTTGGATAAAAATTACGAAGCGTGTAAAATTGTATGCAAGGAAAGAAATTTGGGACTTAAACCTAATGTGTGGTATATAAAACTGCGAAAACTGCAAAATGATTTTTTTTATGCAATAGCTTGTTATGAAAATGGAGATTTTAAGGAGGCAAAAAGCTTTTTTGAAAATATTATCTCCATTGCGCCTCGGATGGACTATGCAACCCTTTCTAAAAAATATCTTATGGCAATAGAACAGGAACAGCCGGTTTCCTTATTTGATGTAGAAGTTCTTCCAGATACAAATTTTCAAATATATGATAATAAAACTGAAAAAAGAATAAAAAAAAGTAAATTGGTAAAAAGAATTGGCATTGTTATAGTTGTTGTTTTTTCAGTGGTAGGTTGCTTTTTGAATGTAAAAAATGATAGTGACATCAGTGATTTTGAAAAAAAATTAAGTCGTGCAGTAACTCTGCATTATGAAGATGCTATAATATTAGATTATTTTAATTTGTACAAAGATGAGATTTTTGTGGATTCACTTGGATTGATAGTTGAAAATAATTGTATTCATCTGGTTGAAATTGTATTCAGTGACAATAGTCAAACTGTTGACATTCTTTCGATAGAGGAAGACCTTGATTTAGGGGAGTATTATTGTTTAAAAAGCCCAGTAAGCGAATATTATTTAGGATTTGTTTTAACGCAAAGTGAAATTGCAGATGCTGATGCATATCGTGTTAGAGAGCTTAAGGTGAATAATAATAAATATTTGTTTTTTGTTGATTATATTGAAATTGTTCCTAAAACAACGAATAAATAAATTATGCTTTGAGAAACAAATAAATTGCGTTTACGAATGATGTGGATATCAAAACGAATGGGAGACAGGGAATGAGTCTCCTTTGTAACAATTTGAAAAAAGAACGGTTGGATTAAAAACCAACCGTTCTTTTTTATCTTGCAGAAAATACCAAAATATGTTAAAATGATAATAATTTAAACAAGGTAACAAAGCGTCAGATTATCAGCCTTAGCTGTGATTGTGTAGTATCTGAAGAAAATTACACCTCGAAGCGGCCGGCAATATTACCTATGGATATTTAGGTAGCGCAATGGGTATTGGCGATGTTACATTGTACTGGGGTGGAGGAGTTCCTTCGAAAGGATTAAAAAACATTTTTTCGGAAGAAGTGCGAGATGCTTCAATATATTATGGAGATTCAGAGAAAGACCATATCGCAATAAAGAAAGGAATAGATTTCTATTATGATGACTATCCAAACGCCAAACCTGGTATCAACAGAACACTCCCATAGAAGCAAAATAATTATATTTGTTATTGTAATATTGATATTTATAAGTTTTGTATTATGTTCATGTTTTCATGAAGATGAGTATGATCCCCAAGTTTACAGTACCCCTGATTCTGTAGAAGAAGTTTTTTTAACAAAAGAGAATTGTTCACAGAAATTACTAGTATACTAAAAGATAACGAAATATTCGATTACCTTTATTCTATAAATAGAAAATCAATTTTTAGTCCAGAAATTCCTAAAAGAGATGAGTACCTTACTGAAAAAGAATATGAAACTATTTGTCTTTTTCTAAATCAATGTCGACCATATGAAATAGGGAAAACACAAAGTTCATTATTTTTTGTTTTTCTATGCAATAATCATGAAGTAGTAATGTTTTACGTAGAAGAAGAGGGAGAATCACTTGCTTATTTATTGAATTATATTGGTCAAGATTTTGATGTCACATTAATTGATGATAATTGGTATATTAGAATTAACCCAGCTGAACAGGTTCGGCAGTAATCGGAATACACAGGAACGGTTCTAAAACAGCGGGCAGTTCTGGGTCTTGACAAAAATCTTTGGAGCCATCGGAACAGTAGCAACTCCTGGTGTGGGAACAGCGATTGGTATTGCCGTTGGTGTAGGAGTAGGCTTAGTAAGTTATGCGCTTTCCGATGTCTTAAAGATCAATGGAAAAACAGTAGTTGACTGGGGTAAAGAAGGATTAGATTGGGTTGTTGACGGAATACGCGGATGGTTTGATTAGGAGTGATTGAGTTGGAAGATAGCATTAGAGTTTTTATTGAAAACACCTTGGATAAAGAGCCTAGAAAAATGCGTTTAAATTTATTTTTGGTCAATTTTTTTCCAATTATTAGTATTGTATGTGGTATAATATTAGGCCATGTTTACAAAGTGTTCTCTGCTGTAATAGCGTTTTCAATATTTTTTTCATTTATTTTAATTGTTATTCTAACAAAAAAGTATACTGTTATTCGTACAATTAAATCTAGTATATGTTTAAATGTGTTTACTGCTATTAATTATTTACTATTTGCAATGATATTGTATTCTATGTATAACAAAGTGCAATTAAGCTTAATTTTGTTATCTTTACCACTCATTTTAGTGGCGACACTGACAATACTATTTACTTTGAAATACATAAAAAAGGAAAAAGCAACGTCAACTAAAAGTAAAAATGGTTCATTAGCTTATATATCAGGATCAATATCAATTGCTACATATATAATTTTAAAAAAATTAAATGTTGCTATGGATCAAAATGTTGCATTGCTGCTTTGTAGTGCACTATTGATACTTCTGTCATCGGTGTTTGTTATATTAGGAGTTTTTGATGCAATTAAACTATATTATATAAAAAAACTTCATATAGCCTTTGACACTTAACACAGAGGTACGGTTCTTTTGTGTTAACAAAAATTATTCAAGTTTTCGTTTTAAAAGACTCCTTTCTAACTAGAACGGTTGGTGTAAGATCCAACCGTTCTTTTTTATCTTGCAAAAAAAATACCAAAATATGTTAAAATGATAATAATTTAAACAAGGTAACAAAGCGTCAGATTATCAGCCTTAGCTGTGATTGTGTAGTATCTGAAGAAAATTACACCTACGATGCCGCAGGTAATATTACCGATGCACCTAATGACCGTTTTGGCTATGATACCAATAACCGCCTGGCAGTATTCAACGGCAAGACAGTATCTCACGATTCGGATGGTAATATGTTGTCCAATGGTTACTCTGAATACGAGTATGATTCTGCAAACCGTCTCACTAAAGCAGGCGGTCACACATAAGTCGCTTTTTAGTCTTTCTTTAGTAAGGGTTTCTTTGGTCAAAGCAATCACTTCGTTTTTTCTATTGAATGAAGTTATTTGGTAATCATTTTAATTCCTTTTTCAATTAATTCCGCATCAACCATACCGTTTACATAGGTAATAAGATTACCTTCGGCATCAATAAAATATGTCGCAGGTATTCCTGAAATGCTGTATGCTTTCGCGGCTTCTGAATCGGTATCAAAATATACAGGGAAAGTGAATCCGTTATCACTTATATGCTTTTTTGCACCATCAAGGGTTTCGCGTTTTCCATCGGTCAAATCGACCATCATAAACTGCACGTCTTCGCCGTACTGCTTATACATCTCCTCAAAATCCGGCATCTCTACCTTACAGTAATAACACCATGTCGCCCAGAAGTTAATAACGACTGGTTTGCCCTTCATGTCAGACAGCTTTATTTTATTGCCATTACCGTCAATAACCGAAAAGTCGGGAGCAGGGTTATGTGAATATTCTTGTGACTGATGGCTGCCTGCGGCATCCGTTTTATCTGTTTGCTGTTGTTCGGTCAGCAGATTATCTGTGGTATACCTGCCGGATAAATTGGTGTATAAGAAATATACACCAATAAACGCAATCACCGCTATTAGTACGACCGCAAGCAACTTTGTTGTTTTATTCATTTAAAAGTCTCCTTTATCCGAGTAATGCTAGGAATCGTCCAAGCAAGCCTGTCATCATTAAAATGCCGATAGCGGTAAGCAACCCGCCACAGACTATATTTATCACTGTGTAATGATTTTTTATCCATCCAAACACACCCTTAAGTTTATCAATAAGCAACGCGCTTGCGATAAACGGAATGCCGAGTCCAAGTGAATAGATAAGCAACATAAGAATACCTTTAATCACATGACCTTGTTGTGATGCAAGCATCAATGCAGAGCCCAGAAACGCTCCTACACATGGTGTCCAACCGATAGAGAAAATGATTCCGAATAGAACCGCCGAAATAAAACCAAGTTCTTTTCCGGCAAACGGATTCTTTATACCATGAAATAAATTCAACTTGAATACGCCCATGAAATTAAGCCCAAAGAATACAACAATAAGTCCGGTTATAAGATTAACAGCGACGGTATGTTGCCTTAAAAAGCTGCCGACAGTACCAGCCAAAGCGCCGAGCATTACAAAAACTACGGTAAATCCCAGAACAAAACCAAACGCATTGATTAATGTTTTCTTTAACGGTCGCTCTTTTTCTCCTCCTGCAAAATACGAAATGTATATCGGAAGCATTGGTAAAAGGCAGGGAGAAATAAAAGTAATAATGCCTTCTAGAAATAAAATAATGTATTGCATTTTGTCATTTCTCCTTTTTAATTATTACCGAAATAAGAAACGCCATAACGGCTCCGTAAACAACCATCAGATACGGATTCGATTGGATTGCACACCCGTTAGTACAACCAAAGAGTATATAGTACAAAAATCCGAGCAACGACCCGCCAAGAATAAACAAAGACGGTCTTAGAAATTTTTTAAATGTAGTCAATGCATTTTCATTCATTATTAGTCACCTCATACAGTTATATCACCTTAATAATTATCTGTTCATTAGATATAGTTGGCATTAATACCGTATCATTAAGTTTAGGTAAATGGTTTTTTTTTCTGTATTTAATAGTTTTTGCAGTATAAATATTATATGCATTCCACACAAGCACCTTCAACACTTTTTAAAGTATATAAGAATGTTTTTACGAATATATTTAATCGATAATAATAGTTTACCAACTGAGCTGGTTTCTTAGTGATGTTTGTACCGTCCGATGCTACTTTTTCTCAAACTCCTGCGTAATTTTATATCCATACATATCTTTTATCGCAAAAGCATCAAAAGGAGTAAATCGACAGAAACGCTTTTGAGTTTGTATGAAATACTCATATTAAATTTAGATTTGGAAGTTGTGTAAAACCACACAATAATAAAATAAACAATCTATATTTCAATATCAATGAAATACACCAAAATAACTGTTGACAAAAATTGCCATATTTGGTACTATTATAAATATTTTCAAAAAACTGCAATTGCTTCGACGTTGGGTTTATTGAGGTAACGTTTGTGCACTGCAAGTCCCTTCTTTAAAAGGAGAAATGAGATTATGTAAAATAAAACACTTGCTATTATTTCTTCTTTTGTAATAATGTCATGTTTTGCCGGTTTTAATCTACTCCTGGCGACAGCTTAATAGTAAACAAAACCGATGTGGAAATACAAAGTTAAATTAAAAGCAGTCAGAAGGCCCTGTAATAACCGACGGTCATATTACAGAGGCCATAACCTGCTGTAGAGACAAAGTTATTGCAAATGTTGACGTGGATATCTTAAACCGTTGGATGTAGCATAATCACAGTACTTTTACGGCGTTATCGTTATTCAATCAAATTATTAATTTGGCCATTAAGCCAAATAAACGAAGGAAAGATCAGAAATGAAGAAATTTTTATCAATTGTTTTAGCGTTTGTATTGGTTGTTTCCATTTTGCCTTTTGGGATGGCCGGACTAAGCGCGAGTGCGGATACCAGCGAATATTATTCCAGTGGAGATTATTTATATACAGTGGCTAACTCAAAAGCAACTATTGTGTATGTTAACGAAGCCATAAGCGGCAATGTATCAATTCCTTCAAAATTCGGCAGCAATACGGTAACAAGCATAGGCGAAGCTGCGTTTGGTAATCGTTATAATATCACCAGCATCACTATTCCTAACAGTGTGACATATATAGGTGATTATGCGTTTGCTGGGTGTAGTAATCTCGCCAGCGTCACCATTCCAAGCAGTGTAAAAAGTATAGGTGATTATGCGTTTGCTTTATGCGAAAGTCTTAAAAGTGCCACAATCCCTAACAGTGTAACAAATTTAAGCGAAGGTGTGTTTGCTGAGTGTTCTGCTCTTACCAGCGTCACCATTCCGAGCAGTGTAAAAAGTATAGGTGATTATGCATTTGATTTATGCAAAGGTCTTAAAAGTGTTACAATCCCTAACAGTGTAACATATATAGGCTATGCTGCGTTTAGTGAGTGTGCTTTCACCAGCATCACCATTCCGAACAGCGTGACAAGTATAGGTGATTATGCGTTTAATTTATGCGAAAGTCTTAAAAGTGCCACAATCCCTAACAGTGTAACATATTTAGGCGAAGGTGCGTTTGCTGAGTGTTATGCTCTTACCAGCGTCACCATTCCGAACAAAGTGACAAGTATAAATACATTTGCGTTTTATGGTTGCGAAAGTCTTAAAAGTGTCACAATTCCTAATAGTGTAACAAGTATAGGTGATTATGCGTTTGCTTTATGTACAGCACTTACCAGTGCAACAATTCCTAATGGCGTAACAAGCATAGGCGAAGGTGCATTTGGCGGTTGCGTGAGCCTTACAAGCATAACAATCCCCGATAGCGTAACAAGCATAGGTGATTCTGCGTTTGCCTTATGTACTGCTCTTACCAGTGTAACAATTTCTAATGGCGTAAAAAACATAGGTTATGGTGCATTTGTCGGTTGCGAGAGCCTTACAAGCATCACAATTCCCGACAGCGTAACAAGCATAGGGGAAGGTGCATTTGCCAGCTGCACTCAGCTTAAAAGCATCACTATTCCAGCCAATGTAACAAGCATGGGTGATTATGTGTTTTCTTGCTGTATAGCTCTTACCAGTGCAACAATTTCTAATGGCATAAAAAGCATAGGAAACGGTATGTTTGAATTTTGCGAGAGCCTTACAAGCATCACAATTCCTAATAGCGTAACAAGCATAGGGGAAGGTGCATTTGCCATGTGCACTCAGCTTAAAAGCGTCACTATTCCCGCCAATGTAACAAGCATAGGTGATTGTGTGTTTTCTGGCTGTACATCTCTTACCAGTGTAACAATTTCTAATGGCGTAAAAAGCATAGGAAACTGTATGTTTGAATATTGCGAGGGCCTTACAGGCATCACAATTCCTGACAGCGTAACAAGCATAGGCGAAGGAGCATTTTTTGAATGCACAGGCCTTACCAACGTAATAATTGGAAAGGGCGTAACAAGCATAGGTGAAGGTGCATTTCTTGAATGCACCAGTTTGACTGATTTGTGGTATACCGGTTCTCAAAGTGATAGACAAAAAATATCTATCTTTTCGGATAATAACGAGCTGGAAACCGTTACATGGCATTATAACACCTGTGTAACAGAGCATTCGTATACGGGTTGTGACGACGCTACTTGCGAGAATTGCGACTGGGTAAGAAGCGATGTAAGCGACCATACATTTGACAATGATTGCGACCCTAATTGTAACGAATGTAGTTATGAAAGACAAACCGAGCATGAATACAAAGATGTATGCGATCCCAGCTGCGAAAAATGCGGAGAAATAAGAGAAATTGAACACGATTTTGGCGACGATGATATTTGTGATTTATGCGGACGTACAAAGTACATATTGGGCGACGTTGACGGCGACGGTGTAATAACCGACTGGGACGGCGTTATGCTGGCACGATATTTAGCAGGATGGGATGTAGAAATTTCGGAATTGAAAGCATTGGATATTGACGGAGACGGTGAAATAACCGACTGGGACGGCGTTATGTTAGACCGCTATCTCGCCGGTTGGGATATAAAAATAGCATAAGGGAGAGGTAGTATAAATTGAAAAGAATCCTAGCAATTATTTTGACGTTGGTGGTGGTTATGGGGACGGTGAGCCTAACCGCAAACGCGGAAACGGAAGGGTATTACAAATACATTATAATTGATGGAAAAGCAACCATTATGAATGTTAGCACAGACATCAGTGGTAATGTGACAATCCCTTCAACATTAGGCGGTTATGAGGTAACAAGTATAGGTGTTAGAGCATTTTTTCAATGCACAAACCTTACTAGCGTAACAATTCCTGATGGTGTGACGAGCATAGGTAAAGGTGCATTTTTGTATTGTGAGAGCATCACAAGCATTACCATTCCCGACAGCGTAACAAGCATAGGTGACATTGCTTTTGGTTGGTGCGACAGCCTTACCAGCGCAACAATTCCTGATGGCGTAACAAGCATAGGAGAACTTATGTTTGTTGGTTGCGAAGATCTTACCAGCGTAACAATTCCTAATGGCGTAACAAGCATTGAACGTGGTGCATTTGAATTTTGCATAAACCTCACAAGTATCATTATTCCCGATAGTGTAACAAGCATCGGAGCTTATGCTTTTGCGGAGTGTTCTGCACTTGAAAGCATTACCCTTACCGACAGCGTAACTAGCATCGAAATGTCGGCTTTTTCGGGCACCGGATATTATCTCAACGAAGATAATTGGGAAAACGATATCTTATATATTGGAAGCCATTTAATTAGTGCAAAGTACTCTGATTGCGATACATATGTTGTAAAAGACGGCACATTGACGATAGCAGACTTTGCCTTTTACTATGTAGAAGAGCTTAAAGGGATTACTATTCCCGATAGCGTAACAAACATTGGAATTGACGCGTTTTTGGATACCGAATATTATCTCAACGAAGATAATTGGGAAAACGATGTTTTGTATATTGGTAGTCATTTAATTAGTGCAAAGTACTCTATTTGCGATACATATATTGTAAAAGACAGCACATTAACGATAGCAGACTATGCCTTTGTCTATGCAGAAGAGCTTGAAGGAATTACTATTCCCGATAGCGTAACAAATATTGGCGAAAATGCTTTTGGCGGCTGTGTCGGGCTCGAAAGCATGACGGTAGACAGCGGCAACACGGTATATCACAGCTCAGGGAACTGCATTATCGACACTGAAAATAAAATTTTAGTTGCAGGTTGCAAAAACAGCACTATTCCTACCGACAGCACCGTGACGAGCATTGGTGAATACGCTTTTTTTGTCAACTACGAAATAACAAGCATTACTATTCCCGATAGCGTAACAAGTATCGGTAACAGAGCATTTCTTGAATGTACAGGTCTTACCGAAATTGCCATTCCCGATAGCGTAACAAGTATCGGTGACGAAGCGTTCGAAGCCTGCGCAGAACTTACAAATGTAACCCTTTCCGACAGTTTAACCAGCTTGGGTAGTCGAGCGTTTTTCGGCTGCCAGAGTATCACAAGCATCGTAATACCCAATAAGGTTACAATTATCGGAAATTATACATTTTCTAGATGCTTCAGCCTCACAAAAATTCAACTTCCCGTTAATGCAACTTTTATTGGCGAATCAGCATTTTCGGACTGTACAAATCTCACTGATGTATGGTACGTCGGTTCTGAAGAGGATAGAGAAGAGATTTGTTGTTATGGTTACAACGATAATTTAATAAATGCTACTTGGCATTATAATACATGCGCTGATGAGCATTCGTATACTGACTGCTTTGATAGCACCTGTAACGAATGCGGTTGGGAAAAAACGGGTACAATAGGTCATACCTTTGATAATGACTGTGATGCCACTTGTAATGAGTGCAGTTTTGAAAGAGAAACCGGTCATATTTATGGTGATGACGACATTTGTGATGTGTGCGGACAGCCGATGTGCGAATTGGGCGACGTTGACAGCGACGGTGTAATAACCGACTGGGACGGCGTTGTGCTGGCACGATATTTAGCAGGCTGGGATGTTGATATTAGTGTGATTGATGCATTGGATATTGACGGCGATGGCGAAATAACCGACTGGGACGGCGTTATGTTAGACCGCCACCTCGCTGGTTGGAATATTCAAATAGGTTAAAGGAGAATTACTCATGAAAAAAGTATTAGCAATCATAGCAACATTAGTTTTAACATTAGCGTTATTGGTGTTTCCGGCTTCGGCAGCAGGATCAGGCAGCTTGGCTCTTTCCGGAGCACAAGGCAAGCAAGGCGAAACTGTTTCATTAAACGTAAATCTTAATTCTAACCCCGGACTTATTACAATGAAATTTACTGTTTCGTGGGGCGATGGGTTGGAGCTCACAGGAGTAAGCGACTCTGGACTTTTAGCGGGTTGGACTACACCTTCACCGACAATTAGTTCACCTTATACACTTCGTTGGGCAGAATCTCTTGCTACAACAAACAATACCAAAACAGGTAAAATTGCTACCATTAAATTTAAAATTAAAGACAATGCAACTACGGGAAATAAAACTGTTACATTGAATTTTAGCGAATCACGAGATGCAGATGGTGGCAAAAACACCTTTGGTAACACAACTGCAACAATTAACGTAAGCTGTGCAGCTCATGATTTCGGTGAATATACTAATACAAATTCTACTAATCACACCCACACCTGTTCGAATTGTGGAGCAACTGAAAGCAAGGCTCATACATGGGACAGCGGCAAAGTAACAAAGGCCGCAAGCTGCAAGGAGGCAGGAACAAAGACCTATACATGTACTGTTTGTTCCGGAACAAAAACTGAAACCATAGCCAAAACAAACAGTCACACATACGGTGCATGGACACAGACAAAGGCACCCGACTGCGAAACAAAAGGCGAAAGTACAAGAACTTGTTCAGTTTGCCAGAATACAGAAACAAAAGCAATCGCAGCAACTGGACATTCAGTGGAAAAATGGACTACAACAAAGGAAGCCACCTGTACCGAAAAAGGCGAGAAAACAGGAACTTGCACAAAGTGTGATAAGACTCAAACAAAGGCTATAAGTGCGCTTGGTCACCAATTCTCAAAATCAACCGTAACAAAGGAGCCTACTTGTACAAGTACCGGAACGGAAACCGGCAAATGTACTCGTTGTAATAAAAACACCACAAAGACAATTAAAGCAACCGGCCACAAGTTCACAGATGCGGTTGTAATTCTTGAAGCAACCTGTACGACAGCCGGCGAAGAAGAATGCACTTGTTCCAATTGCGGCACCAAGACAAAGGAAACCATTGAAGCAAAGGGACACACATACGGCGATGAAGTAGTAACAAAAGAAGCTACCGATTTAGAAGAAGGACTCAAAACTGTAACCTGTACAGCTTGTGGAGATGTTAAAGAAGAGGTTATTCCTATATTATCTACAAACGTTGGGACTCCTTCTGATACTGCCGTGAACGGTACAGGCAACAAATCTACTAATAATGATAAAAATAATATGCTTTGGATAATAATTGTAGTTGCCGCAATAGTAGTTATTGCAGGTGTAGCAACCATTGTTATTATTAAAAAGAAAAAGGCATAATTATTTAATAAAGTTATTGCAAATCAATTGTACGAATAAATTAAGAGGCTATATTTTAGGGGTAATTCTCTAAAATATAGTCTTTTATATATATTTAAATTAAAAATGAGACGTTTAAGAGTGAAAAAATCAGTATAGTAACAATTTATGCTATAAAGTGTACTGCATTAAACGGTTCTCAAAATGAAGCCACTTTAAGCAAATTCAAAAAGGTAATTATAACAAAACGATTTGTTTTTCTACTTTCTGAAGCTAAACTAATATGTATTTAAAAAAATCATTCACAAAAGGATCTTCTGCGAAACTTTATGATTTATAAAAACAAAAGGACTTTAATTCAATGCTCCCGAATTTTTTATCCGGGAGTTTTTTAATACAACAAAAGGCTGCTACGCAATACCGATAAGGTAGCTTAAAGCGGTTCATTTTGGTTTGTAGAATGCATTTCGACATTGCTGTGACATTTGATAAAAATTCTGCATAAATGCTTATAAAACATTGATTTGCGTTCCATATGGGAGTATGATATATTTGAATTAGTATAGGCTCGTGCGAAAGTGAGCAAATTGCAATTGAATTATTAATCGAACGAAGGTGCTCCATGAAAGACATGACGAATATCTCGGTGTAACCCGTGATGCCATGCTTACCATATTGCGAATAAGTTTATAAGCATATAAATTTTGTAGACAAAGGAGAAAATTTATGATCCATGTTGTTTATACAGATAATGCGGGAAAATCCGGAGAACGAGAATTGGATAGGATTATGTCCGGACAAAAGACTATGGTAATACGGAGTGCCGCAGGCCGAAAGATTCCTCATAGCAGAGTTTTTAGTGGCGATACATTGTATTTCATGGAAAAAGGTTCGTTGAAAATAACGGCAACCGCAAAAGTTACCGATGTGAAAAACTATGTGAAACTGACCGAAGATGAAATTGATAAGGTCTTTTCTGACAATAAGGCTAAACTTATATTAACGCAAAAGCAGGAAACTAGGTGGCGTAAGAAGTGTATTTGTCTTGTGTCATTTGATTCCGCCACAACGATTAGTCCTGCCTTAAATTTTGAAAAACAAACAAATATGGATGATTGGCTGATTGTGGATAAAATTGAAGATGTTCTTATCGGCACGAGTATTCCGTACAATTACGAAAAATCCAAGCTGTAATAAAATAAAACTGAAAGCGAACGCTTACATATGAAAAGAAATATTGTTCCTATACTGATGATTGTTGCATCCATTGGCTTTGCAATCCTGTCCTTCTTCATACTTCCCGAGTCGGTTATTATTCAGTTTTCCATTGGCTCATCCGGGAATACTGCCGCACCCAAATTGGTTGCTATACTGTTACCTTTTGCACTTGGTGTGGGTGGGGCAATATACGGCTTTTTCATGAAAGAAAACGAGAACTCAAAAAGCAAAGGCCTTTTTGTATCCATTATGGGAATCATTGTGTTTATGATAATCATAGCTGTAAATTGTCTTATTAAATAAATAAACTTGCTTAAAAAATGCATTTCCGGCAAGGTTGTGATATGCAGAAAAAAGCACTGATTGTCACTGATATTTAAAACTACATTATAAATAACTACAATGAAATAGTCGGCAATATCAATAAATCTGTTACCCTAACGTCTGAAAATGAAATATATGTTGTGTATATTAAGCATTTGTTATCTTTTCATACATACACTGCATTAAAATAATAAAACAACTTTACAATCGGAGGAATGATTTTATGGATAAACTAATCGATTTACTACCGTTTTTGATTCCGCTTGCCATAGCGGAACTTGTGCTTTTAGGATACACGATTCACCACATTTTAACCCACAAAACATATAAACGAGGCAACCGTGCACTTTGGCTTATTGTCAGCATAGTAGGAATGCAGTTTATCGGACCAATACTGTATTTTCTGCTTGGAAAAGAGGATTAATAAGTGGATATTTTAGAACTTTCTAATGTAAAAAAGAGCTTTGGAAGCCGTGAGGTGTTAAAAGATCTTAGCTTTTGTGTGCCCGAACACACGATTTTTGGTTTTGTCGGACAAAATGGCGCCGGAAAAACAACCTGCATGAAAATAATTTTGGGACTTTTATCAAAAGACGACGGCACAGTAAAAGTTAACGGTGAGACGGTACATTACGGTCAGACAAATACCAACCGCTATATAGGATATTTGCCGGATGTTCCTGAATTTTACAACTTTATGACACCGTCCGAGTATCTTATGTTTTGCGGCGACATTCTTTGTATGGATAAAAAATCCGCTTTAAGTAAATCCGAGGAATTGCTGTCTCTTGTCGGACTTTCAAATGAAAAGAGCCGAATCAAAGGATTTTCTCGGGGGATGAAGCAAAGGCTTGGAATTGCGCAGGCTCTTCTTGGAGAGCCGATGTTACTGATATGCGATGAACCGACCTCTGCTCTTGACCCTGTCGGTCGAAAAGAAATTCTTGATATTCTTGTTTCGGCAAAGAAATACACAACGGTGCTGTTTTCCACACACATTTTGTCGGACGTAGAGCGCATATGTGACGAAATTGCTTTTTTACATAACGGATATATCGTAAAAAGCGGCTCAGTTGAAAACATTAAGCAAAACCGCAAGTGTAATTCTTTTGAACTTGAGCTTGAAAGCCCTCAAGATGCTTACTTGCTTACTCAGGCTTTTCCCACGGCCGAGCTAATTAACGGTTGCCATCTGCTTTTTCAAAGCGGAGATAAAATTGAAAATGTCATGAAATTGCTGATTGAACAAAACATTTCATTTACACGCCTTGAAAAATGTGAGCCGACGCTTGAATCGGTATTTATGGAGGTGATTGGCAAATGAAAGCATTTGTGGCTTTTTTAAAAAAAGAATGGCTGGAGCAGCTCAGAAGTGGGCGGCTTATCATCCTGCTTATCATTTTTGTGCTGTTTGGCATAATGAATCCTGCTATTGCCAAGCTTACACCGTGGATGATGGAACTAATGTCCGACACACTTGCCGAAAGCGGAATGGTTATATCTGAAATTGAGGTTACAGCACTTACTTCATGGACACAGTTTTACAAAAACATTCCCATGGTGCTGATAATATTTGTTTTAATGCTTTGCGGTTGTATGACAAATGAATATCATAGAGGTACGCTGATACCCGTGCTGACAAAAGGTCTTTCAAGATGGAAGGTGATAAGTGCTAAAGCAGTTATAATGTTATTGCTGTGGACAGCCGGTTACGCGCTCACATATACCGTGACATACGGCTATAACGCGTATTTCTGGGACAACGGCATTGCAAATCATCTCTTTACGGCAACGTTTTTCTATTATGTGTTTGGGGTATGGGTAATTTCACTTGTAATACTGTTTTCAGCAATTGCAAACTCAAATACAGGAGTTTTGCTTGGAACAGGAGGCTGCGTTTTAGCATTGTATATCCTCAGTATGTTTCAAAAAACACAAAACTTTCTTCCGCTTAAACTGAGCAACGGCATGGAAATATTGACCGGAATTGCACAGCCAAAAGAGTTTATTATCTCGCTGATAATTACTCTCTTGCTTGTTGCAATAAACGTAATAGTTGCTGTTTCCGTTTTTAATAAAAGAAAACTATGATATAAACATTAGCGGCGATCACATTAATTTGTGACCGCCGCTTTTATTAATTCCATACCGATAATACTCCTGAATTAAATCCATGTAAAGCACAATGGGCAACAACTTGTTTTTAAAAGTAAAGTCGATTTTGTAACGGGGTATTATTTGTTTATTGACCTTTACTGTTACATATAATATAGTTTATTTAATAGCTTGTAGCGAACAAAATTAAATTATTTATAAAAAAATAAAAAAATATATTTTTCTGTGCAACCAAACTTAAATTTTCTTGTCTATATTATTAGGACGGCGAAACAGAGGAAAGGAGACTGCAATGAATGATAGCGAAATCGTAGAGCTGTATTTACAGCGCAACGAGCAGGCTATTGAGGAGACTTCCGCAAAATACGGATCATATTGTATGAAAATATCATTAAACATTTTGGGCAGTGAGCTCGAAAGCGAAGAATGTGTAAACGATACTTATATGCAAGCGTGGAAGGCTATACCTCCGCAGCACCCCACCTCACTTTCGGCATTTCTCGCAAAGATTACGAGAAATTTAGCAATCAATCGGTATAAAGCCTGTCATGCCGATAAACGCGCAGCAGCTGAATTTGCTTTATCGCTGGACGAATTAGACGGATGCGTTTCAGGCTCATTCACCGTGGAAAGCCAGACGGATAACGCAATGATAGGCCGTAGCATAAGTGATTTTTTGCGAACGCAACCCGAACAGGTGCGACGGATTTTTGTGTGCCGTTACTTTTATTGCGATTCAATTTCGCAAATAGCTGCTTTATTTAAAGTAAGCGAAAGCAAAGTAAAGTCCGTTTTATTTAGAACACGAAATAAATTAAAGCAGTATTTAGAGGAGGTGGGAATCACTGTATGAAGCATGAAACATTGGTTAACGCAATAACAGAAATAGACGACGACCTGATTAATGATGCGCATAACGTACCGGCGGCCAAGATAATTCATTGGCAAAGATGGTGCGCGGCAGCAGCGTGTTTTTTATTAATTATTGCAGCCGCGTTTTTGTACTTTCCGAAAGGGGATACAATAATTACGGTGCTAGATAAACAGCTTACATCACGGCCGCTTGTAATTTCCGAGTCAAATGCAGTTGCAGCTGCACGGCGTAGGAACCAAGAACAGGCGGCGCAGTTTTCAGCTTCTCTTAATATCGATGTTGCGAATAATACCAATATATCTGTTTCGAGCGGCACCATGCAGGTTTTTGATAGTGAAACCAGCACCTTAATATACGAGGGCGTTAATTTGGAAACAGAAAATGATGTTTTTATAATTTGGACTGTTGAGGCAAGCGAGCAAATAACCCGATTCGAGATGTCGTTGGCCAACCAAAAAACAACGGACAAAGTCATACTTTCTTATAGCAATAACCAGAAATGGATTATTAATAAAACAACAAAATAAAAAACCACGGAGGAATAATCATGAAAAAGATATTCGCATTAGTTTTAGCAGTAGCCTTGGTGTTCGCAATTGCGGCATGCGGCAAAACTGAAGATGGAAATAAAGACACCGCATCAAAGACAGAAATCGCAGATTCAGAAACTCTGCTTAACAATGTATGGGGTAGCTATGCCGAGGATGAGAAATTTGCAGTTGTTGGCGGAGATATGTCAGGCGAGCTTATTGATCACCCCGCCAAGTTTCCAACTGATAATGCAGAAGCACTGGACACAACACTTGGTTTGCCGCAGGATTCGGCAGCTTTAATTGACGATGCCGCTTCTATGATTCACATGATGAATGCAAACACCTTTACCTCCGCAGTATATCGTATAAAAAATGCGGATGATGTTACTAATGTTGTAGATTCGATTAAGGAAAACATTAAAAACAGACAGTGGATGTGCGGATTCCCGGACAAGCTCATTGTAATAACCGTTGATAACTATGTAGTATCTGCGTTTGGCAATGAGGAATTGATAAACACATTCAAAACAAAGACACTTGCAGCGTATGAGTCAGCAACCCTGGCTTGTGAGGAATCGCTGTTATAATTAAATAAGAGGAGAAAAGTATGGTTTTTTCAAGCATTCCGTTTCTGTACTACTTTCTTCCTTGTGTGTTGTTACTGTATTTTATATCCCCAAAAAGCCTTAAAAACGCAGTTCTAATGGTGTCCAGCCTTGTGTTTTACGCATGGGGCGAGCCAAAGCTTGTCGTTTTAATGCTTTTGTCGATATTACAGGGATATATATTTGGAATGCTGATAGAGAAAAGCGGAGGTCGTCGAGCAAAAATTTACTTGGCGGCCTCCGTTGCTTTCAGTATTGGCATGCTTGGTTACTACAAATATGCAGATTTTTTTGTAGAAAACTTTAATGCTGTAACGGGATTGTCCGTTCCGCTTTTAAGAATAGCATTGCCTATCGGAATCAGCTTTTACACGTTTCAAATTTTAAGCTACACAGTGGATGTTTACCGCAGGGAAGTGCCGGCACAGCGCAATTTTGTTAATTTGGCGGCGTATATTACGATGTTTCCGCAGCTTATTGCCGGCCCAATCGTCAGATATTCGGACATTGCCGCCCAGCTGGAACACAGAGAGCACTCTATGGAAAAATGTGCGCTCGGTGTCAGACGATTTGTAATTGGTTTGGGCAAAAAGGTGCTTATTGCAAATACGCTTGGCGAGCTTTGCAGCATATTCCGCGAATCAAATGACAAATCGGTAATGTTCTTTTGGCTGTATGCAGTAGCGTATTGCCTGCATGTTTACTTTGACTTTTCTGGATACAGTGATATGGCAATCGGACTCGGAAAAATATTTGGGTTTAATTTTCTTGAAAACTTTAATTATCCGTACATTGCAAAAAGCGTAACGGATTTTTGGCGCCGGTGGCATATGTCCCTCGGTACATGGTTTAGAGATTATGTTTACATCCCACTTGGCGGAAACAGAGTAAAACTTTTACGCTGGCTGTGCAATTTGATGATAGTATGGCTGTTAACGGGCTTCTGGCACGGTGCCGCATGGAATTTTATAATATGGGGATTATATTTCGGAATATTACTGATTATAGAAAAAATGTGGCTTTCAAAAATACTTTCAAAACTTAAATTTTTGCGCCATGCTTATGTTTTGCTTGTCGTAATTGTAAGCTTTGTTATTTTCGATGCTTCCAGCATAGGTAATGCTTGGTTCTATATCAAATCCATGTTTGGCGCAGGCGGATTTCCTGCCGTTTCAGTGCAGGCGGTTTATTATCTTCAAAGTTATGCTGTAATACTAATAATTGCTGTAATTGGAGCAACACCGCTCATTCCGAACAGCATAAAGCGACTGCGCAACAGCAAATTAGGCGAAAAAATATTAAATACTGCAGAACCTATATTTTTGGTTGTGCTTTTGTGTATCATAACCGGCTATATTGCGGATGGATCTTTCAACCCGTTTTTGTATTTCAGATTTTAAAGGAGGATATCAATGTCAACAAAAATAAAAAACATTATAACTGTGTTGTCGGCGGCGGTATTTTTCTTTGTATTTTCGACTTGGTGTTATTTAAAGCCGGCAGATGCTATGTCCGAAAGCGAAAGACGCCCGCTTGCAACAATGCCGGAAGTTAGCGTGGATGAAATTTTTAGCGGCGATTTCATGCAGGATTTCGAAAGTTATACCACCGACCAATTCCCGCTAAGAGATTCGTTCAGACGACTGAAAGCGCTGTCTGCATTCTACCTTTTCGGACAAAAGGACATGAATAATATTTATATAAATGACGGATATTTGTCAAAAATCGAATATCCCATGAATACCGAATCGCTTGATAATGCGCTGGCTAAATTTAAGCGTATTTACGAAAAATATTTAAACATCGACGGTACAAATGTGTATTTTTCGATTATACCCGACAAAAATTACTTTATGGCAAACCAAAACGGCTATCCGTCAATCGATTACGAAAAGTTCGTCAGTTATCTAAAAGACAGGACAGAATATATGCAGTACATCGACATTTTCGATTGCCTTGAGCTTGAGGATTATTATAAAACCGACACTCATTGGCGTCAGGAAAAAATAGTTGATGTAGCTCAAAAGCTTGCCTCAGAGATGGGCGCAACAATCAGCGGTAAGTACACCACAAATCTGCTTGATAACCCATTTTACGGTGTGTATTACGGACAGTCGGCGCTGCCGCTTCCATCTGAACAGATGTATTATATGACCAGCAACACTATTGACGGCTGTCAAGTTTACGACTTTGAGACAGAAACTAATATTCCTGTTTATGACATGGAAAAGGCAAACGGAAGAGACCCTTATGAGATGTATCTTTCGGGATCAAAGTCACTAATAAATATTAAAAACGCAAATGCAAAAACCGACAAAAAATTGATTATTTTTAGGGATTCTTTTGGCAGCAGCATTGCGCCGTTGCTTACAGAGGGTTACGCCGAGATTACGTTGATTGACATCCGTTATATTTCCAGCGAGCTTATCGGAAATTATGTTGATTTTGAAAACGCAGATGTTTTATTCCTTTACAGCACCCTCGTTCTGAACAACAGTGTTACTATGAAGTAAAAAATCTAATTGAGCATTATACAAAAAAAGACCTGACAGCATCTGATGTCGGGTCTTTTTAAATATGCAAATTTTAAAATTAAATATTGTATGTGGCATCTTAAATCATTTTTTAATGTGTAAGCAACTTAATTTACTTTTTATGAAAATGTTCAAAAATCGCTTTTGCAACTGTTGAATTCATGCCTTTAACTTTTATAATATCTTCTATTTCGGCGTGTTTTACGTTTTCAATCGTGCCGAAATGACGCAGCAGCGCTTTTGCACGAACGTCACCAACGCCTTCAATTTTTGTCAGAGTGGAACCTATTTTTGCGCTTTGCTTTTTTCGGTGGAAGCTGATCGCAAATCGGTGCACTTCCTCCTGAATTGTAGAGACAAAAGTGTATGCGGCACGTGTTGATTTAAGTGCAATTTCGCCATTTGTTGAAACTATGGCACGAGTACGGTGCTTATCGTCTTTTACCATGCCGAAAAGCGGCACATTTATGCCCATTTGCATAAAAACGGTGTTGACGGCATCTACCTGACCTTTGCCTCCGTCAAGCAGTATTAAATCAGGCAGTACCGAAAATGAATCGTCCTCGCCCTTTTTATATTCCTCAAATCGCCGTGTAATTACCTCTGCCATTGCGGCACAGTCATCTTGATTTGCAAGAGATTTGATCGTAAATTTACGATAAGCGCTTTTTAAAGGCGCACCATCACGAAAAACAACCATTCCGGCAACAATGTCGCTGCCGGCGGTGTGCGAAATATCGTATGATTCAATTATGCGCGGTGGAGTAGCAAGCCCAAGCAAACGTGCAATTTCCTCAAGTGCGGCTGTTTCGTGGCCGCGTCTACCCAGCTTGTCCGCTAAATGTTCAGCGGCGTTTTCATGGCACATTGCAACCAGTTTAGCCTGTTCACCTCGCTGGGGAATTGCAACAGTTACCTTTTTACCAAGCTTTTCTGTTAAAAAACGCTCTATCAGTTCGTGGTCTGCGACCTCACCGTCAATGGTGATTTGGCGTGGTATTTCCCCTGCGCCCGAATAAAACTGTGTTATAAACTCGTAGCGCATATGTTCGGGACTGTCATAGCTGTCAAAAAAGAAATTTTCTCTGTCGGTAAGCAGACCACCACGAAAACGGAACAATTCAACGCATGATTTTTCATATGAATTAGCCAGCGCAATAATATCCTGCTCGGCAACGGTCGATTCAACTACTTTTTGCCTCTCGCTCATGCTTTTGAGCGCATTTATACGGTCACGCAACCGAGCCGCACGCTCAAATTCAAGGTTTTCTGCGGCTTGATTCATTTGCTCAGTCAGTATTTTTACAGTATCGTTGCTTCCCTTTATTAAAAATTCAACTGCGGAAGCGGCGGCTTCATCATATGCTGACTGTTTGATTTTTCCGCAGCAGGGTGCAGAGCACTGACCGATGTGATAATTAAGACATGGTCGAGCATGATTCCTGCGTGAAAAATCGGCGGCTGTTTTATTGCATTGCGGTAACTTAAATGCTTTTAGCGCAGTGTCGACCGAATGTTTTACAACATAGGATGAATAATACGGTCCAAGATATTGTGCACCATCATCTTTGATCATTTTTGCCGCTTTTATAGTGGTCCACGGGGGAGGGGTCACACGAATGTAGTGAAAACCCTTTGCGTCCTTCAGTAAAATATTGTATTTGGGCATATTCTGCTTTATCAGCGAACATTCCAGCACCAACGCTTCAAACTCACTGTCGCACACAATATAATCAAAATCGTCAACATTAGCGACCATTTGCCGCACCTTTTCAGCATGGCGATTTTGCGTGCCAAAATATTGGCTGACTCGGTTTTGCAGCTTTTTCGCTTTTCCGATATATATTATTTTGCCGGAGCTGTTTTTCATTATATATACGCCGGGGGACAGCGGCAGTCTCCGTGCCTTTGCAAGCAGTCGAGAAAGTCTTTTATCAGCCAATTTTGGTCACCTCCGTTTATGTAGTGTGGTTAAATTTATATTCCGTCGTATTCGCCTGCTGTAATTTTGGCGGTCAGAGCCTCTTTAACAGCGTCAATGTCCTCGCGGTATGTCATTCCGTACCATTTGTCGTGGCTTTTTAGTACTTTTACTGTTGCCATGCCGCTTTGCAGCATTTTGTCGGCAGCGAAAGGAAGATAAAATTCATCTTTTTCTAGGTTGGCGGTAGCAAGAAAATTTTCAAAATCAGCTTTTAGCGCAGGGAAAAAGTCGGGAGTGAAACCCCAGAAATTCATGGACGCCATTGTATCATCGGGCAAACTAACCCAGTTTTCGCCATCCTCGGTGTAGTGCATATCCTTTATTTTGGTGCGCTCTGTTACGCTTTTTAAATAATTGCCGTCCAACTCGCATATACCACGAGAAACGGTACCATTTTCGGTAAGAGTGTTTTTAAGGTCAAATGCGACCATTGCAAAATCTGTGCCTTTTGCATTTTTCAAATGCTCATACATCTGGCAAAATGCACTTGCACCGTAGTAATCGTCAGCGTTGATAACGGCAAACGGCTCGTTAACTTTGTTCATGCAGCAAAGCACCGCGTGACCCGTGCCAAACGGTTTTTTGCGACCCTCGGGGAGAATTGAAGTGTCCTGATAAACATATTCCACATCGACTTTTTTCGAAAGACGGTCTCCGATAACACGTCGGAAATCAGCCTCGTTTTCCTCTCGAATTATGAAAACAACCTTAGAAAAACCTGCTTTCACAGCATCATAAACCGAAAAATCGAGCAGTATCTCGCCGTTAGGGCCTACGGGATTGATTTGCTTCATGCCGCCAAAACGGCTACCCATTCCTGCCGCCATAACTACCAGCGTGACCTTGTTCATAAATATAATCTCCCTTTTAGCGTTTTTTATAATTATACTATAATCAACTTAAAAATACAATCAAATGAAAAGGCTCTCCAGAATTTTGGAGAGCCTTTTTTATTACTTCATATTGAGGAATTTTTTTATCTTATTAATCGGATTAAGCAGTTCGCTGATTGATTCATCGTGGTTGAGCGTGTTGACGATGAGTGCAATGTACTTTGCCATATCAACCTGAACATACCACGGTTTTGTCAAAAGCTCCGGTTTAGAGTAAACCAGGTTGGTGGAGAATACTCTATCAATCGCACCCTGTTCGTAAGCTTTGTCAAAGTTATCAAAACCTTCAACAAACAGACCGAATGTAACAAAAACAAAAATTCGGCGGGCTTTTTTAGCTTTAAGCTTTTCAGCAATGTCTATGACTGAATCGCCGGAAGAAATCATATCATCAACGATTATGATATCCTTGCCTTCAACATCTTGACCCAGGAATTCGTGAGCTTCGATCGGGTTGCGTCCGTTTACTATAACCGAGTAATTTCTACGCTTATAGAACATACCCAGTTCAAGACCGAGTACCGATGAATAGTAGATGCAGCGGCTCATTCCGCCCTCGTCCGGAGAAACGATCATAAGGTGATCGCGATCAATCTGAATGTCGGGGACATTCTTAACCAGAGCTTTAATCATCTGGTAGGTTGGGTGAACGTTTTCAAAGCCTTCCAGCGGAACAGCGTTTTGAACGCGGTTATCGTGAGCGTCAAAAGTAATAATATTGGTAACGCCCATATTGGTCAGCTCCTGAAGAGCAAGTGCGCAGTCAAGCGATTCGCGAGCAACTCTGCGGTGCTGGCGTCCCTCGTAAAGCATGGGCATGATAACGGTGATTCGTCTGGCCTTGCCACCCATAGCAGCTATAATACGCTTAACATCCTGATAATGATCATCCGGGCTCATAGGAACATCCATGCCGTACATACGGTAGGTAACGCCGTAGTTAAAGCAGTCACATATGATGTAGAGGTCATATCCGCGGATGGTGTGTTTGATGAGAGCCTTTGCTTCACCTGTGCCGAATCTTGGGCAAACAGAGGGTATGACGAAAGTGTCCTCTTCAGCCTCTCTCCATTCAGTAAGGTATTTGTCAACTTTTCCGGTGAGTTTGTCACAACCGGGCATACTGATTATGCCAAGCTTGCCGTAAATGTCATCAGCCATTTTTCTTGTCCCCCATGCGTTATATTTTTACTGCAGGATCAACCTGCATTTGATTACATGTTAATTTTAACATATATCGGTTAAAAAGTGAATATGGGATAATATACAATATTTTCTGTTATTATGTCACTTAATTTCTACGGAATACTTTTTAATCATGGTTACAGGATGATATGAAAGCTTTGATTTTCGCAAGCCCTCCACACCGTCATCTTCCTCTCGGTTGATGTAAACGGCGTTTTTTGCATACTTCTGCGCAAAGCGAAGAACCATTACTTGATAAACACCTTGATATTTAGTATCTCCCTTTTCTATGTGAATGAACAGTGTATCTCCAATCTGTTCGCCAACCGAAATTGAAATGATTTTATTGTCAACGCATAAAATGGCACCGTGAAGTCCAAGTTCAAAGTAGTGCTTCATGAGTTCTATATCGGCACAACTTTCGACTTCGCCCGAAAGAGTTCCGTCGCTGTTTTCAGTAATGTATTCACGCAAAAAATGAGAAGCAAGATCGTAATTATCTTTGTTAATTGGTAAAAATTGAGCGTCTTGATATAGCCGATTAAATTTGTTTACATGGTTTCGCTGACCGTTGAACTTTTTGCCCGCATATGATGATAGGTCATCAGCCAAATAAACATAATCGTCCCATTCATCAGAGTGGACAGCTGCACAGTTTTCTTCGCCAAAAACCTCTTTAAGCAGCTCAAGCCCACCTTCTGGAACATCGCTAAATATGCATTTATCGCCGTTTTGGCGGCAACTTTCATACACGGCAAGCATGGCCGATTTTATATCTCCGTTGCCCAAGGGAATAGAAAAACAGCGCCCTTCGTTAGGGTAATCAGCACATAAAATGACGGTGTCTGCGTACTCACAAATTTTAAGATTATATATTTTTCGCCACATTATTGCGCTGCCTACGGTAAAGCCGCAGGTGCGGTAGCTTTGTGTCTCAAAAGTGCGCTTTAACAGCTTTGCATGATTAACGGTTACAGGAACAAAATTTAGCTTGTTGGTTAATACCATAAAAATAAACTACCTCTGTATTTAAATTGAAATATTACTACGTATTAATTATATTCCCAATTTTTTTTATGTCAATGTAGGTTGAATCAAATTTAAAGTATAAAAAAGTTGATATATATAAGTAAATTTGATATAATGTATAAAAATATATATTGGCGTCATATGCCATGAATATGAGGGATTGTGAATGAAGGTTACATTACTTGCACATACGCCAGAGCCCGAGATTACGGTTGCCATGGCGGCCAAGCTGTGCTATTCCGGTGCAACCATCGATACCATACACGACGGATTGGATGAGGAAAAGGCAGCAGGATTTGTAGATATGCTTGCGCAAATTGGACACGAAAGTCCAATTGAACATGCATCGTTCACCTTTGGTATAGAGGGTGTTTCGCGTGCATTGCTAGCGCAAATTACTCGCCATCGCATTGCATCATTCAGTGTACAAAGCCAGCGCTATGTTAAGGAATTGCAGTTTGAATATGTTCTTCCTCCGGAAATTGAAAAGGATGAAAGAGCAAAAGAAATATATATAAAGTCAATGGAAAACGCACAGCGTGAATATGACGAGTTGGCGGAAATTCTTACAGCTCGGCATAAAGCCGATATGATAGCATCAGGCATGGACGAAAAATCAGCACTGCGTGCCGCCGAAAAAAAGGCGATCGAAGATGCCCGTTTTGTGCTGCCAAATGCCTGCACAACTAAAATGATTGTTACCATGAACGCTCGCAGCCTGCTTAATTTCTTTTCGCACCGTTGCTGCAATCGCGCACAGTGGGAAATACGCGAGGTTGCTACCGAAATGTACCGTTTGTGCATCGGGGTTGCGCCTAATATGTTTTCACATGCAGGCCCACCATGCGTAAGGGGCAAATGCACCGAGGGAAAGATGTCGTGTGGCATGCCCAATGAAGTCAGAGCGCTCTTTAAGAGCATAGCGGAGAAAAAATGATGAGCGGAAAACTTATTGTTATAGAAGGACTTGATGGCAGCGGAAAGTCAACGCAGACAGAATTGTTGCGCAACCGACTTGGAGATAGCGTGCGATTTGTAAAATTCCCTGACTACGATGATCCATCGAGCACACTGGTAAAAATGTATCTTAACGGTGAATTTGGCAGCACAGCAGGCGATGTCAACGCATATGCTACATCTTTGTTGTATGCAGTTGACCGTTTTGCCAGCTTTAAACGACATTGGCAGAATGACTACAACGGCGGCAAAACCATACTTTGCGACCGATACACAACATCAAATGCTGTTCACCAAATGTCCAAAATGCCACGCGAGGAATGGGAATGCTATCTTGATTGGCTGTACGAAATTGAATTTGAAAAAATAGGTATCCCACGGCCAACCGCAGTAATTTTTCTCGATGTTCCCGTAGCTGTATCACAGCGTCTCATGAGTGAGCGTTACAGCGGAGACGAACAGAAAAAGGATATTCACGAGCGCGATGTTGCTTATCTTGATCATTGTTACAACTGCGCGCTATTCGCTGCAAAGTACCTCGGCTGGACGGTTATTCGTTGCACTGACGGCCAAAATATGCGTCCGATTGACGAGATAGCAGACGAGGTTTTTGAAGCCATAAATGCGGCGATGTAATAACTGTGATTAGGAGTGAATTTAATGATATACTGTTTTCTTGCCGACGGTTTCGAGGAAACTGAGGCTATTGCGCCAATAGATATTCTGCGCAGAGCAGGTGTTGGTGTTGTCACAGTAGGTATCGGCGGCAGAGCCATTGTCGGTGCACACGGCATAGCCGTAGGTGCGGATGTATCCGATGCCGAAATAGGAGAGCCAAACAACATTGACGGCGTAATTCTTCCCGGAGGTATGCCGGGAACTCTTAACCTTGAAAAAAGTGCAGTTGTGCAGAAATTTATAGATAAAGCAGCCGAAAACGGAAAGCTTTTGGCAGCGATATGTGCCGCACCATCAATACTTGGCAGAAAGAAGCTTTTGACAGGCAAAAAAGCAACATGTTTTGACGGGTTTGAGCAATTTTTGGAGGGAGCAGAGTATGTAGACGCTCCCTGCATTACAGACGGTAATATTATTACGGCAAGAGGTGCCGGAGCAGCAATTGAATTCGGACTTGCACTGGCTGAATATTTGGCAGGCAAGGATGAAGCCGATTCGCTTAGAAAGGGTATGAAATGCCCGGAATAGATTTAAGAGAATACAAGAAAAACCTGCGCGAAAAGAGAAAACGGCGGCGAATGGCGATGCTTCCAGAACAAAAGAGCACCATGGACAGCCGAATCGCAAGACGCGTGGTTTCTCTTCACCAGTATGATAACGCGCATACAGTGATGATTTACGCATCTACACCTATTGAGGTTGACACCTTTGAAATAATAAAACGTGCCTTTGAAGATGGTAAACGTGTTGCATTGCCTCGGTGTATAAAAGGTACGCGAAACATGGAGTTTCATTATATACAAAGTCTTGACGACCTTGAATGCGGTACGTTCAATGTTCTTGAACCTAAGCCGGAACTTGAAACGGTTACTGATTTTAACGGCGCAATTATGATAGTGCCTGCACTTGGTTTGGATAGCTTCGGCTATCGGCTGGGCTATGGCGGTGGATATTACGACCGCTATCTTGCCAGAGACGATTTTGTTACTGTCGGCATTTGTTATGCCGATGATTATATGTACAGGATGTTCCACGGCAGGTATGACTGCCCACTCGGACTGATAGTCACCGACCGATTTGTCCGCAGACCGAACAAGCCATTTGCAAAGAGAAAAGATAGAAAGCAGGAGGACTAATATGGACGAGCAGAAAAATCAATTTACTTTTGAGCCGGACAGGGTGGAGAAAGCAGAACCGCTTGAAGTACCGGTGGAACAGAAATACAATTTTGACCTTTTTGCTAATAACAGAGGGAAAAATGTTGACAGCGGAGCGTCAAATAATGAGAAACGCAGCGAAAAACGCACAGCTGAAGCACGTACTAAAAAGGAGACCCCCTCTTTTCGCACTAATAACACACCAGTAGATGCTGCCACCAAAAGTGCGTCTGCTGCACCTAAGGAACTGCCTACCGATATTTTCGAATCAGAGAATGACACGCAGCCGAAAAAGCCGCCAGTTAAGTTGGATGATGATTTTCAGCTTGACCACGGATTTAAAATTGCAGAAATCGGCGTAGAAAACGAGAAAGATGTTACGAATTCTCAGCCAAAGCCATCTGTACGCCCTGCTGCCAGCCGTAATTCTGCTGCAGCACCGAAACGCAACAATCAAATAAACCCCGGTGCCACGGGGCAACGTAAACGCCCGGCACCCGAAGGTGTAAAGGATAATTATATAGCAGAATTTTACCAAGCAAACAAAGTTAAAGTTATAACCACTATTGTAATCGCTGTTATTGCTATAATCGCTATTGTGGCAATCGGTTCAGGCATGAGAGTGGATATTTTCGGTATTACAAACACAATGCTGATTGTCGGACTTCTTATTATAGCTGTTTTGATGACAGTAGTCGGCGTTTTTATTAAAAACAAACACCGTTTACTTTACAGTGTTCTGTGGGTCGCAATTATACTCATTTTTGCAAGTTGTTTTGCAGGAATTGTGCTCAGCGGCGTATGCGACTTTTTTGGAATCAGTCGTGTGCATAAAATTTCTGATTTTACCATTCCCGAGGATGGAAACTGGGGCACTGAAATGATTGCCGAAGAGCTGTATAATGAAGGTGTCATTAACCATCCATTCCTTTTCCGCGTTTATTCAAAGCTAAAGCACTATGACGGAACATACCAGTGGGGTAATTATGAGTTGAATTCTGAAATGGATTACGGTTCAATTATGTGGGCACTCCAGCAGGGCAATACTGCCGCCACTGTTCAGATACGAATTCCCGAGGCAGCAACCGTAGATACTATTATCAAGCTGTTTGAGGACAATGGTGTTTGCACTCGCGACCAGTTTATTAAGGCAATGGAGAGCGGCGACTACAAATACACCTGGATAAACTCTATTCCGACCAACAAGGTGCGTTATCGCTTTGAGGGTTATCTCTATCCCGATACCTACAATTTCTACGCTGAGCCATCGGTAGAAAACGCTGAGAAAGCAATTGATAAGATGCTCAGTGCATTTAACGCACGCCTGCCGAAAAACTGGCAAGAGCTTGTTACTGCTGTGGGCACTCGTATTGGAAAGAGTGATATGACGCTTAATGATGCGCTGGCAATCGGTTCAATTCTGGAGCTTGAAGCTAGCGGTAACCATGCCGAAATGAAAAATGTTGCTTCGGTATTTTATAACAGACTTACTTGGAGTGAGCCGCACTTCCTTGGTTCTACTCCTACCTATTACTATCCGGACAATCGTTATAATACAAATGCCGGACCAATGACAGTTGAAACTGAGGACGGCACGGATAAAACCTATCCCGCCGGCAGTGAGGGCATACCTCCTGGACCGCAGTGCTCGGTTACTGAATCGGCTATTTTGGCTTGTCTTGAGCCTTCTGACACCAATTACACTTACTTTGTAACCGATATCGATATGAAGTTTTATTATAACAAGTCATATACTGCACACCTGAATACTATTGCAAGCCTCAGACGAAACGGAAAGTGGGCATAAATGAAATCAAAAAAACTGGAATTACTTTGCCCCGCGGGCGATATTACCAGGCTTAAGTGCGCAGTTGACTTCGGCGCCGATGCTGTTTACTTTGCGGGAACTGAATTTGGCATGCGCGCAGGGGCTCAAAATTTTGACGCTGAGAAAATGGCGCAGGGTATAGAATATGCACATTCTCACGGCGTGCGTGCGCACATTACAGTAAACACGCTGATGCACCCTGACGAAATGGAGCGCTTGCCTGATTTTATTGTGGCTGCTCGTGATGCAGGCGCTGACGCATTCATAGTTACAGACCTTGGCGCAATGAAAATGGTGCGTGAAAATGCACCGAATACAGAGATACACGCATCTGTTCAAATGGGCGTTGTTAATGCTGAAACAGCCTGCGTTTTGCATGAAATGGGCGCAAAACGCATCGTTGTAGCAAGAGAACTTACACTAGACGAAATATCCGCTATTCGTGCAAAAACGCCGAAAACACTTGAGTTGGAGGCGTTTGCACACGGTGCGGTGTGCATGTCATATTCGGGCCGATGCCTTTTGTCGATGTACATGACCGGCAGAGATGCAAACCGCGGAGACTGCGCTCAGCCGTGCCGTTGGAGCTATTCTCTTATGGAGCAAAAGCGACAGGGAGAGTTTTACGATGTGACTGAAACCGATAAGGGCACATACATTTTAAACGCAAACGATATGTGCATGGCAGAACACATTGCCGATATGGCGAATGCAGGTATTACTTCGCTTAAAATTGAGGGCAGGGCAAAATCCCATTACTATGTTGCTGTCACTACCAACGCATATCGGGGTGCAATAAATGCATATTATACCAATAGTGATGCACCCACTCCCCAATGGGTTATGGAAGAGCTGAATAAAATCAGCCACCGCACATATTCCACGGGATTTTATTACGGCCGTACACCAAACATGCAAACTTACGAAAACGGTGGATACATTCGCGATTATGCGGTTGTAGCTGTTGTTGAGGGTTATGAAAATGGATGTGTAGTTGCCACTCTTAAAAATAAATTTTTCCGTGGCACTACGCTTGACTGCCTTGAACCGGGCAGCGCACCGTTCGAGGTGGCTACCGACAGTTTGTATGATGCTGACGGTCAAATGATTGACAGCGCGCCTCATCCTATGCAAATTATCAAAATCCCGTTTGAAAGGGAAATTAAAAAGGGCGCATTACTGCGCATGAAAGCATAATTTTAAAAGGCTCTGACAAAAGTCGGAGCTTTTTTTAAAACAAGGAGCTAAAATGACCGAAAGGGTAACACACACAATTGAACCGATCTGTTTTGGTGACAGTCGTGTTTTAATACTTGGCACTATGCCATCGGTAAAATCGCGTGAAGTAGGTTTTTACTATGGGCATCCCCAAAACCGCTTTTGGAAAGTGTTGTCGGCTGTGCTGGGTGAGTCCCTGCCGCAATTAAACCAGGATAAGATTGATTTACTGCACCGACACCATATTGCACTGTGGGATGTTGTAAAAAGCTGTGATATTGAAGGTTCATCTGACAGCTCAATTTCTAATCCGGTTCCGAATGATATTGCAGGTCTGATTAAAAACACGCAAATAACTAAAATTTTCACCACAGGGGCTACAGCGTATAAGCTATATGAGCGGCTGTGTGAGCCCAAAACAGGAATAAAAGCAATTTGCTTGCCGAGTACCAGCCCCGCAAACGCAAAAATGAATGTAGATCAATTATGTGAAAAATACAGAGCTGTTGCACAGGCTGTTGGCGGTACAAATATATAAATATAACCGAAAGGATATGGTAATATGTGTATGATTTCAGTGGATAAGGAAAATTTCCATAGCGAAGTACTTGAGAGCAATATTCCTGTACTGGTTGATTTTTGGGCGGAATGGTGTATGCCGTGCAAAATGTTAGCTCCTATTGTACATGAAGTAGCAGAGGAAATAGACGACGTTAAATTCTGCTCATACAATATTGATGGAAATGAAGATATACCTATTTCCTATGGAGTACAGAGCATTCCCACACTGATGGTATTTTACAATGGAGAGTTGAAGCGTGTATCCGTTGGCGGAGTTGACAAGGAGCAGATTTTAGATCTGATTGATGTACTATGAAGATTAGATTTAATGAGGATAAAACGATAGTAGAGTCGGTTAAAGAAGGGCTGAAACGCTCAGGCGGATACTGCCCGTGTCTGCTCAATCGTAGTGATGATACAAAGTGCATTTGTAAAGATTTTCGTGAAAAAATGGCCGACCCTGACTACGAGGGCTACTGTCACTGCTTGTTATATTACAAAGAAAAACAGTTGGAATTATGATAAAACGGTTTATTAAAAAAATTAAACCAGTGAATTTATAGCAGTGTGCACTTTTCGGAGATACATATTGCCCGTTTGTTCAATAGTTACTTATTTTGCTAAGGTAAAAACAATAGATTACAATATTGAGGGTTTTGACAGAGCAAAGGTGGCAATGATTATAACAGATAAACCCGATGATATTTGTGCTGCGCTGACGGCTGAATTTGAAAGCGGAGTGACAATGTTGACTGCGGAATGCAGATATTTAAAAAAATTAAAAAGCGCAATATATTTTATAGTTAACCGATTTCAGGTTGGTAAAATGAAGAATATAGTCCACAGCGTAGACCCAACAGCCTACATCACTATCAGCGAGATAGCCGATGTATTTAGGTAGGAATAAAAACAAATCGCCCGTAAGCGTTATAGCTTACGGGCGGTAATTTTTATTAATTTGGTACTATCAGCGTGATAGCATCGTGCAAATTTTCTATTAAAATATGCTCAGCACCAAGCTCGCGTTCGCCGTCAAGCGACCAATCATGTAAAGCAGAGGCTTCTAATTCTATTGTGCCGGCGCTGAACAGGTCGATCATCGGGCTTTTTTCATAGTTTTTGCAATTCAGGTCATGAATAGCTGTTGCAAGCTCGCCAATATTATCGGGTGAGCGAACGAGTAAAACTTCAAATAAACCATCGTTCATGTCTACATACTTTTTGTCCAGTTTGATTATGCCGCCAAGAGATGTAGAATTGCATATTGCTGCAAAAAGGTAGTCGTCCTCATACACATTTCCGTCAATTGTAACTTTAAGGTGCTGGGGTTTAATTTCAGGTAAGCTCTTTATTCCCTGTAAAAGATAGGCGAGGTGACCGAGCGCATTTTTCATGTCGGTGGGAGTGGAGTAGGAAGTGCTGGTAAAAGCACCGAACGAAGCCACATAAGTGAATTTTCTGCCGTTAAAAGAGCCAACGTCAAATTTTTGACACCTGCCCGTAATAATGTTTTCAGCTGCTTTCATTATATTTTTTGACAGACCGAGTGATGTAGCAAAATCGTTTGTTGAGCCGGCAGGGATGTATCCCAGCGGACAGGTTAAGCCCTTATCAATCATGCCAGAGACAACCTCATTATAGGTGCCGTCTCCACCGATACAAACTATCAGATCGTGGCCTTCTCCTACTAATAAAACAATGTCATGGCCGTTTAATGATTTAGTAGTTGTTTTAACCGTGCAAACATAATCATGATCACAAAAAAGTGAGATAATATCGGTCATAAAACGGTTTGCGCGTCTGACACCTGCGCACGGGTTTAGTATTATCAGAACCTTTTTCATGTTTTTCTCCTGTTTTATTTGTAATTTTAAAATAAACTTAAACGTAAATGCGGTTATAGCTATTCAAAGACTGAGTAATAATTTTTATAGCTTCTTCGGGCTCTACAATTTCCTGAACGGCGGTTGTCTTATTTTCCAGCTGCTTGTATACTGTAAAAAAATGTGCCATTTCGTCGAAAATGTGTTTTGGAAGTTCTTTTATGCTTTTATAAATATTATAGTTGGGATCACCGAATGGAATTGCAATAATTTTTTGATCATTTTCATTGTTATCGGTCATTTTGATTGCACCAATGGGGTAGCACTGTATGAGTGTTAGCGGGTATACCGGAACCGAAGTTAGCACGAGTACATCCAGAGGGTCGTTGTCCTCTGCAAAGGTGCGGGGAATGAAGCCGTAGTTTGCGGGATAGTGAGTAGAAGTGTGCAGTACTCTGTCCATACGCAGTAGGCCTGTTTCCTTATCAAGCTCATATTTGACTTTGCAATCCTTTGGTATTTCGATGACAGCTATAAAGTTTTCAGCTGAAATTCGGTCGGCTGAAATATCATGCCAAATGTTCAATATAAACAACTCCAGTTATTAATATTTTACAGTGCTCACCGATATATTAAATAACGGTTAAACTGTTTCAACTTTGAGAATGTTGGTTGTGCCGGGTTGATTAAGTGGAATGCCTGCAGTAATTACTACCGTGTCACCATTTTCTACAACGTCAATTTTTTTTGCACAGTCAATGGCGTGGCGGAAAAGAGCCTCTTCACTATCTTGAAAAAGTGCCGATACAGGAGACACACCCCACGAGAGAGCAAGCTGATGGTATGTCTTAATATCAGGTGTGGAGGCTACTATTGGCTGATTTGGTCTGAATTTTGATACGCGTCTAGCTGTTTTACCCGATTTGGTAACGGCAATAATTGCTTTTGCGTTTATATCGCGTGCTGTTGTGCATGCGGCATCGCATATTGCATTTGTAATGTCGTCACTGTTAAATTGCTGTATGTCGTGGTATATATTCATATCGAAAGCATCATGTTCAGCCTGTTCTGCAATTTTTGCCATTGTTTGAACAACAAGAACAGGATCATCGCCCATGGCTGTTTCCCCTGAAAGCATAACTGCCGAAGTGCCGTCAAAAACAGCGTTTGCTACATCAGTAATTTCGGCTCGTGTCGGCATGGTTGAATGTATCATAGACTCAAGCATTTGTGTGGCAGTGATGACCATTTTTCCGGCAGAATAGCATTTGTGAATGAACTTTTTCTGTATTCCTGGTAAACGCTCAAATGCAATCTCGACACCCATGTCTCCGCGAGCGATCATAACGCCGTCGGAATGCTCCAGTATCTCATCAAAATTTTCTACGCCTTCAATGTTTTCAATTTTTGCAATAATTCTGATAGAATGTCCACCGTTATAGTCAAGAAGCTTTCTCAGCGCCATTACATCTTCTTTGCAGCGAACAAACGATGCTGCAATGAAATCAACATCATTTTCTACTCCAAAAAGGATGTCTTTTTCGTCCTGTTCGCTTAAATAAGGCATATTGAGGCTTACATTAGGAACATTTATGCTTTTTTGGGGCAGCAGTGTTCCGCCGCCGATAACAGTGCATATAACATCTGTTTCGGTGACGCTGTCAACTTTTAGCGCTATTTTTCCGTCATCAATTAATATGCGTTCACCGCCGCTGAGCTTTTTGGGCAAATCGGCATAGGTTATTGTCACTCGCTGGTCGTTTCCAATTTCCTCTTTGGTGGTCAAAACAAATTTAGCGCCTTCTGTCAGTTCGGCTTTGCCGTCAGCAATGTTGCATATTCTGACTTCCGGCCCTTTTGTGTCGAGCAAAACCGCAGCAGGATAATCAAGTCTGTCTCTTACCTTTCGAAAGGTGTCTAACATATTTTTATGATAATCATGATCGCCATGGGAGAAATTAAGTCTCGCTACATTCATGCCGCTTTTTAACATATTTTCTACAACGCTTTCGCTGCTGCTTGCAGGGCCCAGCGTGCATACAATTTTTGTTCGTCTCACGTTTTACCATCCTTATAATATTTAAAAGCTTTTTTACTATATTATTATGCCATTTTTTACATGTAAAAGCAATAGTTTATAAACATTTTCAAAAAAACAGCCACCGAACAAAAAATAAAGTTCGGTGGCTGTAAATTTTAAGCTTATTATTCGCGCTCGGCAATCCAAGCATCAACTTTTGTTTTGGCAATGCGCATGATATCCTCAGTCGGATAAATGGATTCTGCACCGCCGTTGACATATATGAAATAAGAGCCTGTTTCTGTCTGGAAAAGTACCTCTTCATAGCCTTGCGGATCACCCAAGTTGCCAGAGGTGAACTTCTTGACTACGACTGCCTTATCGGTGTCATAAACCGTTTTGCAAATTGTCTTAATCATACTGACTGTCCTCCTGTTAAAATTATAAATATATTATAATTCATAACAAATGGATATGTCAAATAGTACAAAAACTTTCCCTGATTTGCACCACAATTGATATGACATTGAGGTTTTCAATGTGGATTGTGCATAATGAAGATACCAAATTTTATATATTTCGACATATTTTGCACTTTGTGATTTTGCCGTTCTTTAGCTGTATGGAATAATTAATTATGTGTTGTCGGCAAATCTAACATAAGCACTGCTTACCCATCCAAGTTTACCATCATACTCAACAAAGTAAAAGCTGCCAGTTTCACCTTTTACTGAAATCTCTGCGCCCTTAGGAATCATCATGACAGTAGTATAATTAGATGAGCTGGGGTTAGTACGCATGGTAAGGGGATCAGTTTCGGTGTTAACATAAGCCTTTTTTTCAGTGGGGTAGTTGGTTTCGGGATAAATGATGTCAAGCGTTTCATCCTCTGATACAACAGCTTTGCTCGACTCATCGCTGCTTTCTTCAGGCTCACTTGATTGCGGTATATCTGAGGATATTACTGACGAAACAATGGAAGATTCCTGGCTTGATACGCCTTCAACGCCTGCAATGACTTCCAGCAAGGAGTCGCCACTTGATGCAGTGCAGGAGCACAGCACAGCTAAAAGAGTACATACAGCAACAGTAAGATAAACAATTTTTTTATTCATTATATATCGTCCCTTCATTTATTTTATAATTAATTAAATTATTTCTTTAGCTTCCTGGAGCACCTTGTTGGCAATCGTTCTTGCCACCCCAACACCAGCACCTGCATTTTCGGCAACTACAACGAATGCAAGCGGACAATCGCTGTTTTCTACAAATCCGACGAACCAAGAGTGCGGTGTAACGCCGCTGTCAACCTCGGCTGTACCTGTCTTTGCACATACATTCAGTCCGGGGAAACGATAGTCTCCATAATTGGAGGATACATTGTTACGCATCATTTCGTGTAATATGGTCGCGGTGGATTCAGAAAACATTCGCGAGGTGTACGATAAGCTGCCGCTATAAATTTCGATGCCGTCATGGGTGGTAATGGAATCAATCATATATGGTTTAACTGCTTTTCCGCCACCGGCAATAGCGCCCATCAGTGTGAGATAGTGTAGCGGATTTACAAGGTCGGTGTATTGCCCCATTCCTGCCCAGCCTAAATCAACATCGCGTATTTTTGATAGGTCAACGCTGCTTGTTTTTGCTACAATGCCGTCAATTTCACACGGTGAATTAAATCCGAGTTTGTCGGCGTATTTTTGCATTGTATCCGCGCCAATACCTACCGAAAGCTGTGAAAAATATGCGTTGCACGACTTTGCAAGTGCATCTCGCATAGAAAGAGTATTGTGCTTTGCCATGCAGGAAATCAATTCACCGCCTATAATAGTGCCATGGTCGCATTCGTAAGTGCGGCTTTGCGCGTCTGGCATGGTTTCAAGTGCGGCAATCGCAGTCACCAGCTTAAAGGTTGACCCTGGCGGATAAGATGACGAAAGAAAGCGGTTTATATAAATGCCGCCATCGGCATCTTGCTTTTTGGTGGGGTCGTACGATGGGGATGATACCATGCACAGCATTTCGCCTGTTTTATAGTTGTATACTCCCACAGTACCACTGTAATTGCCGAATGCTTTCAGTGCAACCTTGTTTAATTTGGTGCTGACCGTCATTTTAATGTTGTTTCCGCCGTTTTTTGCATCGTACAGACCTGTGACAGGATTATATCCAGTCAGGTCGTTCCAGTGGCTGGTTGACAGTCCCGTTTTTATAAACCCTTCAAAATCGCCAATGGCGTGCAGGGTGGATACCCGTGTGTTGTAATCTGAATTATACAGTCGCTCACCGTTTTCGGTAGTGGCAAGTACTGTGCCGTCTCGGTCGGTAATGTCACCTGCGTTTACCATTACACCATTTTTATAAATGTGTCTATTAGCCGAAAAGGATGCCCAGTCGTCACCATGGAAAAGCGATAAATAGCTAAGCGAAAATATTCCTACAACAAATGCGGCTGTAAACAGCAGCAAAAACAGTGCTCGCTTTGACATTTGTTTCATTCGCGGTTACCTCCCAGTCCGACTGCTTTTATGAATGCCAGCATGCCCATGCTTGCCATCATGGATGATCCACCGTTTGATATCAGCGGCAGGGTAACGCCGGTAAGCGGTAAAAGGTCGGTTGAACCGAAAATATTAAGCGCCGCCTGAAAAAGAAACATACCCGATGCGGCACACGCTGCAATGGCGTAATATGCAGATTCGGTTGCGCAAGCGCGTTTTATAGCATATAGTGCAAAAATTATCAGTGCAGCCACACAACAAAGTCCGATGATTAGTCCCCATTCTTCGACGACGAATCCGAAAACAAGGTCGGTATCTGCCGCTGAAACAAGGTCAAGATTTCCTTTGCCTCCTCCAACGCCAAACAACCCACCACTGCCTATTGCAACCATTGTGCTGACCTGTTGGTAGCCACCCTCATATGGAAACTCCCAAGCGTGGCGGTATGTGGCAAATCGACTTGCAACATACGGTTTAAGAGTAATTATTGCAGCTGCACCGACGACTGCCGCCGCAACAAACAGCAATATTGCTTTCAGGTCACCCGATCTCATAAAAGCTATAATGAGCATTCCGATAAAAAATATTGATGCGGTGCCGAAATCTCGCATAATGAATAACGGTAAAAGACAGCAAGCTGAAAATCCCGTAAACAGCACCAAATTTCTTGTGGTTATAAGTCTTTCTAAAGTAGCGCATCCGGCAAAAATATAAGCAATTTTTACAAATTCGGATGGCTGTACAGTTATGAAACCAAGGTCGATCCAGTTTTTAGCTCCGTTTAGCTCGGTGCCAAAGACAATGTTGAACATTAAAAGTCCCACAGCGCAAATTCCAACTGCATATCGCAGACGCATGGTGAGCGCAAGGTTGCTTAGAATGAGGCAGAGCACTCGAAAAAGCACCAAGCCAAGCACCATGGCAATAAACTGCTTATACAGTGATGTAGGAACGGCACTTGCCGCTACACATAGTCCAAAGGTACACAGAAAAAATGCGAGTAGTTCGACTGCAATGTTATTAAACTTCATTACCGCCATGTATATCCACTCAACTATGATCAGTCCGCCGAAGCAACCGCATATTTGAGCAGCGGCATCGCTGTCTAACGAATAGTGAATTAAAAGTGTAATGGCAGTCATTATTTGCAGCATGGTCAGCGCAACAGCGGCGCATTTTGCTCTTACTCGGTTAAGCTCAGGTGTTGTATCGTATGGAATGTCGGGCTCAATTCTGTCATCAAGCTCCAGTTCGACACCTGATACAGTAATGATGTCACCATGATTAAGCAGCGTGTCGCTGTCTATACGCTCCCTGTTTACCAGCACACCAACACTGCTCACGGGGAATATGTGCCAACCGTCCGATTTAAGTGTCATTGCGGCTGAACGAAGCGAACCACGCTTTGACGGTAAGCAAATGTCGCATTGTTTTCCGCGACCGATGGCGTTTTCGTATGAAGTAATGGGATAAACATTTCCTTTTCTGTCTGACAACTCTGCAAGTATGTGCTTGTCCGCTTTTTGAGAAAGCAAAATTCTTGCGCAAAGGTAGATTACAGCAACGGCAGCAACAGGAATGATAAATCTTATCAACCAACAGAAATATTCAGCGATCAACTGTATCAATTGCCGTTCGCCTCCCTTTTTCAAGAACATCTATATTCGGCTTTATTTTACTATAATACAAGCCTTATGTCAACTTGTAATGCATGCTTGATTGTGCTACAATATTAAACAAATAATAAAAAGTGAGTTGTTTTTAATGTCAGTGCTTAATATTGTAATGGTCGAGCCGCAAATACCGCAAAACACGGGTAATGTTGCACGGACCTGTGCCGCAACAGGCGCAAGACTGCACCTTGTCGGACCCATGGGGTTTACGATAGATGATAAAAAGTTAAAGCGTGCAGGTTTGGATTACTGGCATTTTCTTGACATTACCTTTTACGATAATTTGGACGATTTTTTCAGCAAAAACACGGGTGAATTTTATTACTTTTCCACGAAATCGCTTAATAATTATTCTGATGTGGAATATCCGGATGGCTGCTATCTGTTTTTTGGAGCTGAAACCCACGGTTTGCCGGAAAAATTGCTTTACGAAAATCCTGACCGTTGTATCCGCATACCTATGATAGGGGGAGCGCGGAGTCTGAACTTGTCCAATTCAGTGGCTGTCGGTGTGTACGAAACGCTGCGCCAATGGGGTTATCCCGAGCTGCAAAATGAGGGCAAGCTTACCCAATACGATTGGGATGCGGCAGAGCTAAGCGACTGAATAAAAATAATGCACAAAAGACTGCAAACATCGGTTTGCAGTCTTTTAATTTCATTTAAGAAGTATCGGCTGAATTTGATTGTCGTCAAGTGCGGCCATCAGAGTGTCGTAAATAAGAGAAAAGTCTGATATCAGCGAGGTCGGCTTTTTGTGAGCATCGTCCTGACCAAATGGCACAAAATAAATATTTTTTGTGTTCATAAGCGCACCAATGTTTTTTGCCGATGATGAAAGAGCATCATTGGTTGCAATTGCAAGCACAACGGGGCGCCCGTTTCGCATATGTGCTTTTGCTGCCATACACACCGATGTGTCTGTTATGCCGCTTGCAATTTTTGCAGCGGTGTTACCCGTACACGGAGCTACAATAAGCGCATCCAGTAGTGCCTTCGGCCCAATCGGCTCGGCTTCTACAATGCTGGAAATTATATCTTTACCACATATTTCTCGTACCTCGTTGCAAAAATCTTCTGCCTTACCGAAACGTGTATCGGTTTCAAGCACGATAGGGGACATTATCGGATATATATCAAACCCCTTTTCTTTTAGGGCTTTCATTTCGTCAACGGCTTTTCTTAATGTGCAGAAAGAGCCGCACATTGCGTATCCCACTTTAGTTGTGTTCATGTAAATTCCTCCCGTATGATATGGAAAATTGTGTTTTTAATGTTTTTCGCCGCTGTAACGGGAGCAACCTTAGCTGGCAGTGACGGAGCATTTATCAGCGTTATACCGGCCGCACGCGCAGTGTCAAAGTCAATTCCGTATGGGACGGAAGCAAGCTCGATGTACAGGCACCCGCTACTGATGGCGGATATTGCTTTGTCGGTAAAAATGCGATGCGGTACGGTGTTAAAAATCAGCGGATAATCGGCAATATGCAAAGCAATTTCATTGCAGTGAATGTGCTTCAACCCAAGCTGATTTGCTGCTGAAAAGTCAGCTTCCTTGCGCGCACTAATTGTTACATCGGCTCCCAGCGCCGAAAGATATTGTGCCAGCACTTTACCGATTTTGCCATAGCCTGACACAAGGCATTTTGCACCGCGTAGTGAATAATCGGTGCTTTCTATTGCCAAAGCAAGAGCACCCTCTGCCGTGGGCACGGCGTTGAGACGAGCAAATTCTTCGCACGCGTTGTAATCAAAAACGACTGCGCCCGTTGCACGCAGCTTAAGAGCAAAATCCTCCGGTATAAGACCGCCGAAATAAATATCGCCTTCTTCAGTGTTTTGAATGATGTCCGCCAACAAAATTTTATCTTTTTGGCGTGGCGCATTAACAGTTACACCGTCGCGGCTGACAGGCAGCGGCAGTATAAATACACGCGCATTTTTACTCACGGTGTGTCCCGATTCAGTTAGCATTTTTTCTAGTATTTCAAAACGATTATCTCCGCCAATTATATTAAATTGCACCCTAGCCACCCCAAAAAATAAGTCTCATAGAATGTTCTTACCAACATTCTATGAGACTGGTGATAGATTAGTGCCTGTCAATCAGATTTTTTAATTTGTCCGCCGTGTTAAGCTGTGGATCAGCCAATACTTGCTCGAGCAGCATCGAAAGCGTTTCGCCCACATCTGTGCCTTGTAGTCCCATTTGTTCGAGCGTATTTCCGTCAATGGCAAGGTGGCTTATAAGATACGGTTCGTTATTAGTGACAATATTCGAGAGTTCTGTTTTAGCTTTGGCCGTATTACGACCGAAAAGTACGGTTTGTGCCGTAAGAACGGCGTGCAGATCATCGATAGTCGTGTTAGCCATAAGCCGTTTAAGCGAAACTCGGTCAAGCGGTTCGCATATATTTAAAATGGAGCAAATTTTAATAACTGCGGCTCGGGTAGCTTTATCCGATTTAAGCTTTTGCATGACCTCATGCGGATTTGCATTACACAAAACTATAAGCGCAGCCAAGCGCACATTTAAATTGTTGTCGGTATTGTCGAGCAAAGATAAACTGCCGCACACGCTTAGTCCAATGTGGCGCAGTCCGCCACTTTTGATCAGTATTTCTGTAAGTGATGGCTTGTGCCCGCAGAGCGTTTTTTTCAGCTCTGCATATATGCGTTCGGCACTGACATTTTGCAGCGTATATGCAAGGTTTACCGCCGCACGTAATGTGTCTTTTTCTATTTCATAGCCGAGCGTCGATGCAAATCGCACCGCACGCATTATTCGCAGCGCATCTTCATCAAATCGCTTTTCAGCGTCACCGACAGACCTCAGTACACCGTTTTCAATGTCCTGCCTGCCGCCAAATGGGTCAAAAATGCCTCTGGCAGGGGAGTAGCCGATCGAATTTACGGTAAAATCTCGGCGGCTCAGGTCATCGCAAAAACTTCCAGTAAACTCAACCGAATCGGGACGGCGGTGGTCTGCATAATCTCCGTCAATGCGGTAGCGGGTCACTTCCACAGGCTCGCCGCCCGATAAAACTGTTACAGTACCGTGCTTTATGCCCGTCATAATAACACGCTCAAACATTGCACAAATAGCCTCGCACGGTGCATTTGAGGCAATATCGTAGTCGTGGGGAGCTTGGCCACGAAGCAGATCACGCACGCAGCCGCCTACTAGCCACGCTTCAAATCCGTGTTGTTCAATTTTCTCAATTACCGCCGCAATCGGTGGCGGAATAATAAGTTTTTCCATAAAAATGTTCCTTTGTGGTTGTTAAACCGCAGCAAAAGTGTTATTATGAGTTAATATAAACTCTTGAATTTAATTTAGGGGCGGTTTTATGAAGCAATTAAATGAATATGATAAGCTGATTGACAGCGTAAAAAAGATACATATGATAGGTATCGGCGGAGCGGGAATGTGTCCGCTTGCCGAAATTTTACTGAAAAAAGGATATGAGCTGACCGGCTCGGATAATAATCGTACCGACACACTTGCCCGTGTAGAATCTCTTGGTATACCGGTTACCGTGGGACACAATCCCGAAAATGTTCACGGTGCAGAGATTGTTATCCATTCGGCAGCTATTATGAAAGATAATCCCGAACTAATTGAGGCAGCACGCCTCGGCATACCGGTCATGGAGCGTTCCTATTTGCTCGGCGCAGTAACACGCAAATTTGATAATGTTATCGGCGTGTGCGGCACCCACGGCAAAACGACCGTTACCTCTATGATAACACAAATTCTTCAAGATGCAAATCTTTCTCCGTCGGCGGTAATCGGAGGCAAACTGCCTCTAATCGGCGCAAACGGCATTTGCGGCAATTCGGAAACACTTGTCTGCGAATCGTGCGAATATGTTGACACATTTTTAAAAGAATCGCCTGATATCGCGGTTTTGCTCAATATTGACCAGGACCACATGGAATATTTTAAAACGGTTGAACGGCTTATCGCATCATTCAGGCAATTTATTAATTCTGCAACAAATTGCGCCATTGTCAACGGCGACGACGAGCGCAGTATGATAGCTGCGTCGGGCATTGATATTCCAGTTATCACCGTAGGCGAGAGTGAAACCAATGACTATTATGCTAAAAACATTGCCATGTTCCAGGGTGGTTTTTACGAATTTGACCTTTATCACGGCAACGAAATGCTTACCCACATTACGCTCAACTGTCCCGGCAGACACAATGTATTTAATGCCGTTGCGGCGGCAGCAGCGGCGATGAAGTCGGGTGCAACTCCAACTGATGTTCAGTACGGATTGTCACGCTTTGGCGGAGCTTGCCGCAGATTTGAAATTTTGGGCAGACCACATGGCATAACTATAGCCGACGACTATGCACATCACCCCAAGGAGCTGGAAGTGACCCTTAATACCGCAAAATCAATGGGATTTAAGCACGTTTATGCCGTGTTTCAACCATTCACATTCAGCCGTACCGCAATGCTGTTGGACGATTTTGCACGTGTGCTGTCTATCGCCGACACGGTGGTGCTATCGCAAATAATGGGATCGCGCGAGGTTAACACATACGGTATTCAAGTATCACAGCTTGCAGAAAAAATTAACGGCTCGGTTTATTTTGATACTTTTGAGCAGATAGCCGATTATATAGTTGAAAATGCTAGCGATGGAGACCTTGTAATCACCCTCGGCTGCGGCGATATTTACAAAGCCGCTAAAATCATGATAAAGAAGCTAGCAGACTAATTAAATATAATTTAAACCGCAGCAGTTTTTACACTGCTGCGGCTTTTTTATTTATTCCATAGTATCTGTCGCCGAGGTAACATCCTCATTAATCGATTTTTCCTTATCATCTGTATTCCCGTTTGATTGGTAAAAATCGGGCAGAGTGTCGCTGTCAAGCGGAATGTACATGTAGCATGCAAATGAATCATCTTTATAGACATTCCAATCTTTAACTTCCTCGCAGTAGACCGAAATCATCGGCTGACCCGCAGTAGGAGCCTTGCTACCGTTTTTACGTACAAACTCGGCAAGCTTTTTAAAATCTATATCTTGATCGTATACCGGTTGAGCAAATGCAATACCAGCGTTATCTTTCACATTATAGAAGCAGACATCAACGAAGCGGGTTTGCTCTGTTTCTTTATATTCATCGGACGGAACAAATTCATTTAAAATATCTGCAACTTTGCTAATATTGGCTTTGTTATGCTCACATGAAATCTCCATAAAGTAGTTGTAAGCAAGTGGCGTCTGTTCATCTATAGAAATTGCAAATCTGTAATTTTTTGTCTTAACCGGAATGGTTATTTCAATATTACATACGGGATCGTTTTTATAAGTCATATTATTTACTTTATCAAAGCTCTCGCGGAAATCCATATTTGCAAAGTCCTGGCGAACTAACGAATACAGCTTTTCTCGCTGATTATCATTTAACTCAAATCCGCCATTGTAAAAGCTGGCAATAGATGTTGAATTGACTTTTGGAAGCTTTAAAAATACATTTTGATAATCCTTGTTGCTGTTAAGTTGGTTTATAAGGGATTCGTTTTCATCACTTGTTAAGTAAATTCTTCGTTTATGGGATCCCGACCATGTGTTAATTGTAACGGTGTATTCAGTACCGTCACCACTGAAAAAGCTTTGGCTATAATTGATTTCAGCGTTGATGTTTTTCTTTAATGACGAGCTTACCAGCTCTTTAATTTCTGGGCTGTCAAGCTTAATATCGTCTATCATTGCGTCAAAGTAGTTATCATCGCTGTAATATGATATGGAAGTGCTGTCGAGTTGTACCGATTTAATGTCATCAGCATCGGGTTTGAATGAAATTGCCCAGTAATAAACTCCGAACATGGCGCCGAGCAATACAACATTCACCAGTGTTATGGGAATGAGCGATTTTGCGGCGGAAATAAGGTTGCGAAGCTTTTTTGTTGTGATAAGCTCATATACGCAAATCGCTACAATCATTATAATGTACAGTACAAACAGTATGAATATTTCATCTGTTTGGGGAGCACTATTGTACTTTATTTTAGCATTTATTATGGAATAAATTAAAGCACACGGAATGAGTGAAAATACTGTGCCCACAAGCACGCGGAAAAAAGCCTGCATTTTTTTACCTACGGCGCTGTTTCCGGCAAATTCGCTTTTGCGAATTTTAAACAGCCGCACCGCTATAACAAAGTAAACGATTGCGATAATAAGCGTATAAACAGCGGCGGCTATGCTTTCGAAAACCGAAAAACCAAGCCCTGTAAATAAACTCTCTATCATTGCAAATGGAGCATTGTACGAATGACCGAATATGCCGTCTCGTGCCATGAAAGAAAGGTTACCGATAACGGCAGTTCTTACAGCAAATATAATTGATTGCGGCAAGAAAATCAGTATTCCAGAAATGATAATATTGTTAAATGTGGTACCCGTAATGCTCATTGCAATAGCTATGCATGAGGCAATGAACAGTGAGCCGGACAGTATAACAAAGCTTGAAACAAGCACCGATGTATAGTTCACAATAAATATACTCGGGAAAATCATGTGCGATATAACCGAAATAAAGGTGCTGGATACAAATGCGATCGCTATCCATGCGGCTGCAGCGGCAAAAGCGCTTATGAACACACATTCACGGGTTTCGCACAGCGAGTGATAAAAATCGCTTGAGTTACGCTTATTAACCCAGTTCAGCGCACACAACACCATGATCGGCGCAATTACGTATATGCACAGCACAGAAAGGGGATGCATTGTAAGAAATTCGCACGAAATGGTTTTAAATTCTTCATATTGAGTGCTGCTTATAACTCCGCTAATAGTGATAAGAATTGCTTCAATGCACAAAATTACGGTAAAAATATATCCCGGAAGCCGAAGCTGACGCATAAATTCACGAAACAGATTCGGACTAAACATTCTCTTTTTCATTTTTATCCCTCCAGTACAGATTTAAAGTCGTAGCCGAGGACTTCCATTTCATAGGTGAACACCTCTTCGAGAGAAAGGGGAAGTACATCGAGCAGCATGGGCTGCATATGTTGAAGCGCCGTTATTGTAACATCACGGTCGCCACGTACAATCAGGTTTGAAACAGAGCCCTGTTTTGTAAATTTCAAAATGTCTATGTTGTCAAATTTTGAACGGTCATACTCTTCATTAAAGGCAATTTGCACCTTAAAAAGACTGGTTTTTAAGTTTTGAATATCACTTTCGAACACGAGACCGCCCTTGTGCAAAAGCGAAAGCTGGTCACAAGTATCCTCTAATTCGCGTAGTGAATGGGAGGTAATTATGGCAGTGGCACGGCGGTCGACAACGTCTTCGCAAATCAGCCGTTTAACAAGGTTTCGCATTACGGGGTCAAGACCGTCAAATGTTTCGTCAAAGAAAATGTATGACGGACGGGTTGCCAGCGACAGAATGGTTGCTGCCTGGCGGCGCATACCCTTTGAAAATGTGTTTAAGTTAGCCTTTGTGTTCAGCCCAAATCCGCTTGCAAGCTCGCGGTAGCGCGGCTCGTCAAAGCTTGGATAAACCGCTTTATACAGCTTTGCCATGCGGTCCATTGACGCGCCGGGCAAAAAGAATAGGTCGTCAGGCACAAAAATGATTTTGCTTTTTACTCTTGGATTTTCAAAAACATCCTCGCCGTCAACGGTGATTTTTCCATCATCGGCTTGGTAAATGCCCGATATCATGCGCAAAAATGTTGATTTACCTGCGCCGTTGGAGCCGACCATGCCGTAAATGCAGCCCGACTGAATATTGCAGGAAATATGATCAAGCGCTGTGAAATCGTCGAATTTTTTAACTACATTTTCTGCTACAATCATTTTTCAGCACCCCTTAATTCATAAATTTGGTTAACAATCTCTATTATCTCGTCTTTTGCAATTCCTGCCAGACGCAGCTCTTTAAGCTGATCTTTAAGTACTCGTAGTGTTGAGCGTTTTTTCTTTTCGATGGTTTTAACGGCGTTTTCGGATACAAAGCAACCCTTTCCGGGTACCGATTGTATTATTCCGCTAAAGTCCAGCTCAGAGTATGCTTTTTGTACAGTGTTGGGGTTAACCGCCAGCTCAAGTGACAGATTTCGTACCGACGGCATTTGATTGCCCGGCTGAAGAATTCCTTTAAGTACGTAAGTTTCAACCTGTTCAACGAGCTGTTCATATACTGGACGGCGCGACATAGGGTCTATGCTGAACATATCGTATCTCCCTTCGTTATAACTGTACTATTACAAGTAGTACAGTTATACTATAAACCCATTGTAATTGTTTGTCAATATATTTTTCATTATATTGCAAAAAAACTAAAGTAAGCTTATAACGTAGAACAATAAATAAATTGAATAAAAAAATAAACTGTGAAGTAAAATAACAACAAAAAACCGCACCCGTTTGATTGGGTGCGGTTAACTTTAACTGACAATTATAGACTTGTTAAAATAAGAGTCAAAGCTTCGTCAGTGGTTATATCCTTTACAAATGCTATTTCACTGCACAATGGAGTTTGAGCATCACGCTTTAAACGTTCATCAATAACGTGGAGGTGCTTACCCTTACTCATAAGCTCTTTTTGCCGGCGGTGAATAACTCGAATAATTTCAATGATTTCTGCTCGATTTCCGCTTCTTAAAATTCCTTTATATTTTTCCGAACGCTCAAAATCGCTTTCTATCCATTCATCACTTCTGTCAGCAGCATCAGAAATCATTGAGTCTAATTCAGCAACAGAAATAACGGGTGTAATTTTTGCAACCAGATTTTCGTTATCAACTGGTACATACACCGCTGAGTTTTCTACAAAAACCGGGCGTAGTACATAGTATTGCTTTAATACATTTCGTATACGTTCGGATTTTTTTTCTTCAATTTTGCACACGCCCGATGCGCCGTAATTAACATAGCTATTAATTTTTAACATTTCGTCTCCCTATCTGTACCCCCAAAAATCAGGAGGTGCCGCAATAAACGGCGCAATATTTTCCTTACATTAATAATTATAGCACATTATCATTATTTTTAACATAGGCAAATTAGCCAAAGATAGTACACTAAAACCGCCGACATAATACTATGACGGCGGTTTTATACAAATTAGTTGCGAATATCTTATTCTTCGACTTCGTAAAGAGCCTTAAGCTTGAGCAGGTGCTCGTAACGAGCCTTGGAATTTTCTGCTGCCTGTTCAAACAGAGCAGTAGCACGGTCGGGGTTAGCTCTCATGAGTGATGAGTAGCGTGCCTCGTTCATGATGAATTCCTTATAATCTGTTGTAGCTGGCTTGGAGTCGATTGAGAACGGATTCTTGCCCTGAGCTTTAAGAGCCGGGTTGTAGCGGAACATATTCCAGTAACCGCAGTCAACAGCCTTCTTCATTTCAGCCTGGCAGTTGGTCATGCCGCCCTTGATTGAGTGCATTTCGCACGGAGCGTAACCAATGATGAGTGACGGACCCGGATAAGCTTCAGCTTCCTGAATAGCTTTGAGGGTCTGGTTCATGTCGGCGCCCATAGCAATTTGAGCAACATAGACATATCCGTAAGACATAGCGATTTCGGCAAGTGACTTCTTAGCGATTGCTTTACCGGCAGCAGCAAACTGAGCTACCTGACCGATCTGAGAAGCCTTTGAAGCCTGACCGCCTGTATTAGAGTAAACCTCGGTATCAAATACCATGATATTGACATCCTCACCGGAAGCTAATACGTGGTCAACACCGCCGAAGCCGATGTCGTAAGCCCAACCGTCGCCGCCGAAGATCCATACGGACTTCTTGGAGAGGAATTCTTTGTTTTCAACAATATCCTTGCAGATGTCGCAAACATCAGCTGCTTTTTCAGCCTCTGCAGCAAGAGCCTTTGAGGCAACGCTGTTAGCGTCACTGTCGTTCAGGGTGTCAATGTAATTCTGAGCAGCTGCCTTTAGAGCGTCAGAAGACTTGTCAGAAGCTACAATAGCCTCAGCATCATCAACAAGGCGGTTACGGAGAGCCTTTTGGCCGAGGTACATACCAAAGCCGTGCTCTGCGTTGTCTTCAAACAGTGAGTTTGCCCATGCAGGACCGTGGCCTTCCTTGTTAACTGTGTACGGAGATGTAGCAGCAGGGCCGCCCCAAATTGACGAACATCCTGTAGCATTAGAAATGTACATTCTGTCGCCGAAGAGCTGAGTGATGAGGCGAGCATAAGAGGTCTCGGCACAGCCTGCGCATGAGCCGGAGAACTCGAGAAGCGGCTGTTTGTACTGGCTGGTAATAACATTCAGCGCCGGGCTGATGTCGTTCTTTTGAGCAACATTAGCAACACAGTAATTGAATACATCCTGCTGTTTGCTCTGGGTCTCGGCAGGAACCATTTTGAGGGAGTTGGTCGGGCAAATGCCAACACATACTCCACAACCCATACAATCCATAGATGAAACAGCAATTGTGTATTTGTAAGATGTTTTGAAGATCGGCTTTGTGCCAAGCTTAATGTCTGACGGAGCTGCAGCAACCTCTTCCTCGGTCATAGCGAACGGGCGGATTGTAGCATGCGGGCAAACAAATGCGCACTTGTTACACTGAACGCAGGTCTCGTTGTTCCATTCAGGAACCATAACAGCAACGGCGCGCTTTTCGTAAGCGGAAGCACCCTGCTCGAATGTACCGTCAACGTGGTCAACGAAAGCAGAAACGGGCAAAGAGTCGCCGTCCATCTTTCCAACCGGTTTAAGAATGGTGTCAACCATCTTAACCAATTTAGCAGGACCGTTTTCGGTAAAGTTAACATCAGTATCTTTTGCATCAGCCCATGAAGCAGGAACGTCAATTTTAACAAATGCGGTAGCACCTGCGTCAATAGCCTTGTGGTTCATGTCAACAACATCCTGTCCCTTTTTGAGGTAGGACTTTGTTGCAGCTTCTTTCATGAACTTGAGAGCATCTTCAGCAGGCAGAACCTTTGCAAGAGCAAAGAATGCCGACTGGAGAATGGTGTTGGTACGCTTGCCCATGCCGATTTGTGCGGCAAGGTCGATAGCGTTAACGGTGTAAAGCTGAATGTCGTTTTTAGCAATGTAACGCTTAGCTTCAGCAGGCATATGCTTATCAAGCTCAGCGGCATCCCACTGGCAGTTGATAAGGAATACACCACCAGGCTTAACGTCGTTAACCATCTTGTAACCCTTGATAACATATGACGGGTTGTGGCAAGCAACAAAGTCAGCCTTATTGATGTAGTATGGACTCTTAATCGGCTTGTCGCCAAAACGAAGGTGGCTGATAGTGATACCGCCGGTCTTCTTTGAGTCATATTGGAAGTAAGCCTGAACATATTTGTTAGTGTGGTCACCGATAATCTTGATGGAGTTTTTGTTAGCGCCAACAGTACCGTCGCCGCCAAGACCCCAGAATTTGCATTCGATAGTACCGGGAGCAGCGGTGTTAGGTGACGGCTTTTCATCAAGTGAAAGACCGGTAACATCGTCTACGATACCGATAGTGAACTGAGACTTAGGCTCAGCCTTTGCAATTTCCTCAAATACAGCAAATATGCTTGAAGGAGGTGTATCCTTTGAACCGAGACCGTAACGGCCGCCAACGATCTTGTAAGACTTGCCCATAGAAGCGCAAGCAGTAACAACATCCATGTAAAGCGGCTCGCCAAGAGCACCGGGCTCTTTAGTTCTGTCAAGAACAGCGATTGTCTTAGCGGTAGCAGGAATAGCCTCGATAAGTTTTTCAGCTGAGAACGGACGGTAAAGGCGAACCTTTACGATACCAACCTTTTCGCCAGCAGCGTTCATGTAGTCAATAACTTCTTCTGCAACGTCGCAGATAGAGCCCATGGCTACGATAACGCGCTCAGCGTCGGGAGCGCCGTAGTAGTTGAACAGCTTGTAGTCAGTGCCAAGTTTAGCATTAACTTTATCCATATATTCTTCTACGATGCCGGGAACAGCGTCATAGTACTTATTGCAAGCTTCGCGGTGCTGGAAGAATATATCTCCGTTTTCGTGAGAACCGCGCATGGTCGGATGCTCAGGATTGAGGGCACGCTTACGAAATGCCTTAACAGCGTCCATATCAACCATTTCTTTGAGGTCTTCATAATCCCAAACTTCAACTTTCTGAAGTTCATGAGAGGTACGGAAGCCGTCGAAGAAGTTGATAAACGGAACGCGGCTCTTGATAGATGCAAGGTGAGCAACAGCGCCGAGGTCCATAACTTCCTGTGTATTGGTCTCTGCAAGCATTGCGAAACCGGTCTGGCGGCAGGCGTAAACGTCTGAATGGTCACCGAAGATGTTGAGCGCGTGGCTGGCAACACAACGGGCGGATACGTGGAAAACTGTCGGGAGAAGTTCTCCTGCAATTTTGTACATATTCGGAATCATCAGGAGCAAGCCCTGAGAAGCGGTGTAGGTGGTGGTAAGAGCACCTGCTGCGAGTGAGCCGTGAACGGTACCTGCGGCACCTGCTTCAGACTGCATCTCCGAAACCTTTACGGTTGTGCCAAATATGTTTTTGAGGCCGGCTGCCGACCACTGGTCAACATAGTCGGCCATAGGACTGGACGGAGTAATTGGGTATATGCCCGCTACTTCTGTAAACGCATATGATACGTGTGCAGCGGCATTGTTACCGTCCATGGTTTTCATTTTTCTTGCCATGTTATATCCTCCTTAAATTAATTAAGCAAAAATGAAATAAAAGAGCAAACGGGGGCATTAAACCCCACTATGCTTATTCGTACAAAATAAATAATATCACTTTTTCTACAATATGTAAATAGAGAAATTGATGAAAAAACAGCAAAAGAAGACATATTTTTTGCCTGATTGGCTGTATATTGTTATATTTAAGCTTTGCGATTTGTCCGTTTCAGTCACAATCTATAAAATTATGCAAAAAAGCACATACCGATTATTTTGCAATAATATATTGACAATTTTATTATTTGATTATATATTTACTTTGTATATTTGCACATATTTTGTGTTAACTTTAGGAGGAATAATAAATAATGGACGACCCCGGGAGTATTATACTGAAATTAGTTCTTTTGTTCGCACTCATACTTGTGAACGCTTTTTTTGCCATGAGCGAAATGGCCATTGTTACGCTTAACGATTCAAAAATTGAAAAAATGGCGGAGAACGGCCATAAAAACGCAAAAAAGATACTCAAGCTGACAGAGGATTCGTCACGCTTTTTGTCTACAATTCAGGTTGGCGTTACGCTGGCAGGATTTTTGACATCTGCTGTGGCTGCTACTTCATTCAGCTCATTACTTACTGCGTGGCTAACTGATGCATTCAGCATTTCAAGCGACGCCACCAAAGGACTGATTTCATCAGTATCACTCGTACTTATTACACTCATTATTTCCTACTTTTCGCTTGTACTGGGTGAATTGCTGCCAAAGAGAATTGCCATGCACAATCCCGAGCGCATTTCTTTCAGCATAGTAGGTTCACTTCTCTGTTTGCGTAGTGTTTTGCGCCCGCTTGTCGCTTTGCTCAGCGCTTCTACAAACGGACTTTTGCGCTTACTGGGAATTAATCCGAATGCAGACCCTCAGGCAGTTACTGAAGAGGAAATTCGTATGCTTGTTGATGTCGGCGAGGAAAAGGGTGTAATTGAGGAAAGTCAAAAGGAAATGATCAACAATATTTTCGAGTTTGACGATATTGTTGCAGCCGATGTAATGACCCACCGTACCGATATTGCCGCTGTAGATATCAACGACAGCTATGACAAGGTGGTAAAAACCGCTATTGAACAGGGTTATTCACGCATACCCGTATATGATGACGACCTTGATGATATTAAGGGTGTCCTTTATGTTAAGGATTTACTTAAATATGTCGGTCAAGACCTGCCAAAGCGCGGCATTGCTCATTTGATGAGAAAGGCTTATTTTGTGCCTGAATCAAAAAGATGCGGTGAGCTTTTTGCTGAAATGACCGAAAAGAGAATACAGCTTGCCGTCGTTTCAGACGAATACGGCGGTGTTGCCGGAATTGTTACCATTGAGGACCTGCTTGAGTCGATTGTCGGCAGCATGCAGGATGAATATGATGACGAGCAAGATGATTTTGAGCAGCTTAACGAAACGACCTATACAATAGAAGGTATTACCGATATTGAAGAGGCGGAGGACGAACTCGGGATTAAGTTGCCTCAGGGAGAATATGACACTGTCGCCGGCATGGTATTGTCCATGCTTGGACGCATTCCGGATGAAAATGAGCACCCCACCGTTACGGTGTCGGGCTGTGAATTCACGATAGAGAGTATAAACGAGCGCCGTATAGAGCGCATTAAAATTGTCAAACTTCCAAAAGAGGAAGAGACTAATAAATAACTATTTTGTCAGTTCGCAAAATCCTGACATTAAATAAAACTACGGAGTTGTTATTTAAAATGAAAAAAATAAAGGTAAGCACCGAATTTGTAGTAAAAAGCGCGGTTATTGCCGCGCTTTACACTGTTCTTACTTTGGTGGTCGCACCCATATCGTTCGGTATGGTTCAGTGCCGAATAGCCGAGGCATTGTGCGTTTTATGCGCATTTACACCTGCTGCTGTTCCGGGACTTGCTGTCGGCTGCATGATAGCTAATGTTTTCAGCTTTAACCCTATTGATATAGTTTTCGGTACGTTTGCAACGCTTGTTGCCGCCATTTGTGCGCGGAAACTGCGCAATGTCAGATGGGGCGGAATTGCGTGGCTGGTGCCGTTGCCGGCGGTGCTTGTGAATATGTTTATTGTCGGATTGGAGCTTGCGATCTACTGCCCGCTGGAGGGTAAAGGCTTTCTTGTCGGATTTTGCTTGCAGGCGCTTAGCGTCGGCGCAGGGCAGATGGTAGCTTGTTATATATTGGGCATACCTCTTTTCATTATGATTAATAAATCCAATCTTAAAAATCTTATTAACGAATAGAGAATAAATATGGTAACAGATGAACAGATAAAAAGAATAAACGAGCTGGCGAAAAAGCAGCGAGAGCAGGGACTGACCGACGATGAAAAGGCGGAACAGGCAATACTGCGACGCGCTTACATTGATTCGTTTAAGGCTAGCCTTGAGGATCAACTTGGAACGATTACGGTCGTTGAAAAGGATGGGTCCAAGCATAAACTGGAGAAAAAGCAATGAAAATAGTTGTTCTTGATGCTCAGACTGTGACAAAGGGTGATTTATCACTTTCACCGCTGGAGGAATTCGGCGAGCTGGTTGTGTATCAGCTTACATCGCCTGAGCTTATTGCCGAGCGTGTAAATGATGCCGATATTGTACTGTGTAACAAAACACAGCTTAACGAGGACAACCTTTGCAACGCAAAAAAACTTAGGTATATTGGGCTTTTTGCAACCGGATACAACAACATTGACACTGAATATACCCAGCGTGCAGGCATTACTGTCTGTAATGCGGGCAGCTATTCGACTGCATCGGTTGCGCAGCAAGCGTTTGGGTTTATACTAAACCATTTTTCGCGCATATCCGATTACGACCGCTTTGTCAAGGAGGATGGCTGGCTTTCAAGTGAGACATTTTCTCCATTTGTTTTTCCTGCCGCCGAGTTGCAGGGAAAGACGCTTGGCATCATAGGTTATGGCAAAATCGGCAAACAGGTTGCACGAATTGCAAACGCATTTGATATGAATGTGCTGGTTTACAAACGCACCCCAGCAGACGATGATTCTGTAAGATTCGTTGATTTAGATCAACTGCTGAACCAAAGCGACATTATATCGGTTCACTGCCCACTAAATGAGCAGTCATCCCAAATGTTTAATTCCGATGCGTTTTCAAAGTGCAAAACAGGTGCATATTTTGTTAACACAGCTCGAGGTGGCGTGGTTGATGAGCAGGCGCTTTTTGATGCACTTGAAAGCGAAAAGCTGTCGGGAGCAGCGGTTGATGTGCTTACGATAGAGCCAATGAGCGCCGATTGCGTTTTGCGTCGAGCTAAGAATATAACCTTTTCTCCGCATATTGGCTGGGCGCCGATTGAAACGAGAACGCGGCTAATGAAAATTGTCTGTGACAACATTGCAGCGTTTATTAGCGGTAATCCCAAAAATGTAGTAAAATAAACAAAATCAACGCTTCACGAGGTGGAAAAATGATTAGGGTACTTTCAAATTGTCACACTCATACAAACTACTGCGATGGAATATCTACTCCGCGTGAAATGGCTGAAAAAGCGGTCGAAAAAGGATTCGTTTCACTTGGCTTTTCTGTACATTCACCCCTTCCGTACGACAACGATTATGCCATCAAAGAAACCCGACTGCCACTTTATCTCGATGAGATATCTTCGCTAAAAAAAGAGTATGAAGGCAAGCTTGAAATTTTGTCGGGAATAGAGCTGGATGCTGACAGCGATGTAGACCTATCGCCATTTGATTATGTTATCAGCTCGGTGCACCAGCTTCACAGTGAGGACGGCGAAAAGACATATACCATAGATAATACACCTGAGGAGTTTGCGCGTTGCATAGACTATTTGTTTGATGGTGATGTACTCGCTATGGCAGAAAAATTTTACGCTGTAAGCGAACGGGCGGCTCTGCGTGATGGTGTTCACATAGTCGGCCACTTTGATTTAATATCCAAGTTTAATGAAAACAACGCTTTTTTTGATAACCGTGACCCTCACTATTTTGCTTTTGCTCGTAATGCAATTTATAACATTCTGCGCCAGCGTCCCGGCATGATGTTTGAGGTAAATACGGGTTCTATGTACCGAAACGGTAAAATGTCTCCTTACCCCTCGGCGCTCATGTTATCAGCCATTTTTAACAATGGCGGCAGGGTGATTTTATCCTCCGACGCACACAACACTCATTCGCTGGATTACGCGTTTGACGATGCGCTTATCGAGTGCAAAAAAGCAGGGTTTACCTGCGTGTGGCGACTTCGCAAGGGTGGCATTGAAAAAGTAGAATTTTAATTAAAATGCAAATAAAAAGCATCGTCTCAAATATTTGAGACGGTGCTTTTGCATATTTAAAACAAAAGCTTATTAAACTATAGTATATAGCGCATTTTTATTTGGCTGACTTTATTCATGTTCTGTCGTGCAATCACGGTTTTTTTGCCTAAATCCGCAAAATAGCTCTTTTAAGCCGAGCAACACAAGAAAAACTGCAAAAACCTTGCTCAAAATATCCGACCCGATTATACCTGCAAGATAGGAGCCGGCTGCAACCCCTATCAGACCACCGATAATCATCGGCAACACAGTTTTCCACAATATGCGCTTTTTGCGTGAATGAATAATCAGCGCGACAACGGCACATGGGATGAAAAAGAGAAGATTTATACCCTGAGCAGTCATTTGTTCCATGTTAGCAAAAAGCGTCAGGTATATTATCAGTATTCCGCCGCCTCCAATTCCCATTGCGCCAATGATACCTGAAAGTATTCCTGCCAACCACATATATAATGTATTCATTTAATCCACATCCTAACTCCTGCCCAAATCATAAACAGGGCAAATAGCCTTCGCAGCCATTTGTCGCTGATTTTGCCAAGAATCCATGCTCCAATTACCGCGCCAACCGCACCGGCAGGCATATAACCAAGTGACTGGGAAATCGACACTCTGCCATTAATTAGGTACAGAATCGCGCTAAATATGCAAAGCGGTAGTATCAGAGCTATCGAGCTAGCGTGAGCTTGTTTTTGCTCAGCACCGGCACTTTTTAGCAATGGCACCGCCAACATTCCACCACCGGCGCCGAGCAATCCGTTAACAATGCCGACACCGACAGAGCCTAAATAGGAGAGCAGCTTTTTTTTAGGAATTTTCATTCGCGAAATACCCCGCAAACCATAATTTTTAACTGTAAAATAGTAATAATAGCAAAAAAAAAACCAGCATTTTGTAACTTCGCATAAAAAGCACAAAACAAGAAAATATTTTCAGTTTTATTATTGACTTGCATTTGTAAAATATGTATAATTCAATATGTGTATTAATGTCCCTGATTTTATCCTTGTTTGGGTAAAACATACGATATTATACATATTATAGACGGCGTAATGAGATACGCGCTGTTATTAAAAGGAGCAAACACTATGAGAAGAATTTTAGAAAAGAGGGTATTGCCCATTTTGGCGGTAGTATGCCTACTTGCAACTATGGTAGCTGTAACTATGTCGTTTGCCGGTGCAAGCGATAACGACAGCAAAACCGTAATCCTCAACATTAAGAGCGCTTCGGATCCAACTCGTTCCGAGCCGCAGGCTAATGGATACTATCTCACATTAAGCGACTATAATGTCTATAAAGGAGACAAAATACAGACTAACGGCGAATACCTCAATTATGGGATTAATTGGCAGGGAACTGTAAGTGAAATGGCAAGTGATGCGGCCTGCTATATAAGGGAGCCTGGCCAAACAGGAGAGACATTGGCTTTCAGGTCTGGTCTTACACAGGGAAAAATCAATGGATTCATAAGTAATGAAGCCAAAACTTTGGATAAAGTTGGTACATATAGTTTTTACGCCAGACTTAAAAGCGGAAGTACTGCTACGCTCATCAGCTTTGAGGTAAAAGAGCGTCCTGCAGGCGGCGTTTCATCCGGTAGCACTTCATCCGGTAGCACTTCATCCGGTAGCACTTCATCCAACAATACATCTTCGGGCGTTGCCGATTACGGCTCTCAGAATCCCGCATTGGATTATTCTTCACGACTCATTAACTTTTACTCCAAGGGCGGCAATATTGATGAATATAAAACAAGTACAGCCAGTGCTTCCAATATTGTAAAATTTGAAACCAACACAATGACAATCGGTGGCAATGTTTATGCTTCATTCTTAGTCGGTGATAAGATTAAAAACACCCTTTGGTGGAAAGACTATTCTTTCACATTCGAGGAAAATGGAGTCAAACAAACAGGAAATATATATAATGCTGACCTTAAAATTCAAGAAGATAATAACTACAACAGATCTATGCAGGTCGGTTACGGACACACCAGCGGCGCTATAGATGACCCCATTGTGTTTGAGAAACCCGGCGAATATTACATAATGGGCACAGTTCAGTATAAAAAAATAATGCCTGATGGCACTGTTCAATCAGGCACATCCAACAAGTATGTTGAAATTGCACGTTTCCGTGTTTACTGGCCGACACAGGATATCATCGACCAGTTGGTTGAAAATTCACAAAACGGTGGTTCTTTCTACTATGAAAAACAGCATGTTAACCTTGTTGTAAACGACACAACAGGTACCATGTGTGACTATGTCGGCGTTGATGTTACTGATATCCATGTTACAGATTCACTGTACATAAATGAAGTATGGAGCAACTACTTATTTGAGTACCGCCTCGGTGGAAAAACCCATCAGGGTTACGTTGACAAAGTTTACCTTTATGGCGTAGAAGGCCAGGTATCCGGATACAAGCAGTACATCCCTAAGAAAATGGGAGAGAACGATAAGTATGTTGATGTTGAAACCGGATATGGTAAATACATTGATGTAAATGATCCGAGTAAGGTTAAGTCAAAATTCTTTACATTTGAACTTACAGGTACATATGCTATTTACGGTGATATCGTTGTTCCAGAGACAGGATTGGCACAGAGCGTTTACCTTGGTAGTTTCAAGGTTACAGCCACCCCGACAGTATCTCCGCCAAATAGTAAGTTTACTAACCCTCAGGGCGTTTATGATAATATAAATGACCACATTTATGCTTATAAGCCACGTGAAATTAAATATTATGCAAGCAATACCAGCGCCGACCTTGGTCAGTACCTTAAATTTGATGAGGCACACAATAACACTTTCTATGTTACTGATAAACTCGTAAACGGATCAGGTTACTGGCAAAATATAAACTTCGATTACACCGACGTTTACGGCCAGGTCCATACCGGTAAAATCTTCAACCTTAAGTACGTTCTTGTTACAGGAAGTGGTACTAAAGAAATGGGTACGGCTCAGGTTGGTTATGGCCATTCAAACGGTTACGGTGATAACCCGTTCGAGCTGACTGTACCGGGAATTTGGATGCTCATCGGTCAGCAGATTGAGGATGACACAAACGGTAGAATTAACAATGTAGTTATGTCTACATTCACCGTATTTGACCTTAATAGTGATGACCCACGCGGCACAGGCGACCAGTTTACTCAGGTTTCTAATGCCCTTAAGTGGAGCGGTTCCTTCAATAAAAATGATTTCAAGGGCGACAGAGCGAATATCAATGCAAACGGTTACCTTTACGCAAATGACAGCAAGTATGTTCAACTCCAGACAATTGCACCTCTGCGTCTTGGTACAATGTTTAACATAACAGCAACATATGCAAAGAATATTGATGTCGGTGGCACAGCAGATGACAAATTTGCAGTTATTGCAGGCGACCTCAAGCTCGTTGTTGGTGTTGGCTCTCTCGGTACATATCAGGCTACTTTGTATTACCAGGATGTACCGCTTGGAACAAGCTACTTTACAGAAGATTACAAGTCGGCTGTAGGTAACTATCGTGTCGAGAACAACCTCGGTAAGATAACAGTTTACAAAGATGACCAAGTTATTTCTTGGATAGATGCTGAAAGTGGTAAGACAGTTACTAGCCTTACATTGCCGTCAGACTACTACTTTAATGTTGCAAATGTAGCAATCGGTGTTGCAGGCGAAGGCAGCTACATTCCATATCTCCAAATTAAGCCTATAGACCCGACAGTTGTTAATGTCACTAAGACAATTTCGTTTGAAAAGTTCGACACAAAGAACTGGCAGGGTAACACAGGAAACATCGATAAAGATGGTAAACTGCTCGCAAACGGTAGAGATCTTCCAATTTTGACAACAGTTGTTCCTTACAACTTTGGAAACGGATTTGATGTTTCTGCTTCTCTGATGAGAACAAATGGATTTACCAACTACTATGGTGAGAAATATACACTCGGTGTCGGCGATATCGTGCTTAAAGTAGGTAGTGCAAAAAGTGGTGAAAACGGCTTTGTTGCACAACTTTATTACAAAAACGTTCTTCTTGGTACTGCTGATCGCGGAACCGCCGGCGGCTATTCTATCAGCGCCAATTGGACGATTCGCTTTGAAAACGGAAATATTTCAGTAATTGCCAAGGAAAGCAAAGACGCAACAACAAATACAATTAAGTTTGTTTCAGCTGCAACCGAAACTGAGGTTACCTCATTCCAGGTTGATGAATGGGATTTCGAAAGAACTTACATAACAGTTGGCGCTGCAGGAAACTACGGAACTGAAGGTTCTTGCTATGCACACAATGTTACACTATCACCTAGAGGTGTAAAAGGTACTGTTGCAGGCTCTACATCAGGCTCATCCTCTACTGCAAGCACAGGTGATATGTCAACACCGATTTACATCATCCTTGCTATCCTCGTAGCAGCAGGAACAGTACTTGTTACAATTCGCAAAGTACGTTTAGCATAAATTTTCTCATAGTATCTCAAATAAAGGCCGCGGAACAGATTACTGTTCCGCGACCGATTTTTTATCTAAAAAAAGCCACACTTTTTAAAGTGTGGCTTTTTTTGTCTTTAATATTATATTATTATTGTAATCTTATTTAAAATAAAATTTTCACAGCGAAAACTCGTAGTGTTAATCCATCAGCATCAATTGTCAGTGTGCATTTGAATAGTACAAATTTGTAGTGCTGATCCTAAATTATGAATTTCAGTGTGATTTTACATAGTTCAAATCCCTGGTTTTAATCCTAGATCATAAATTTTAAGTGTGAATTTTCACACCGCAAATTTGCTGCGTTATTCCTAAATCACCAATTTTCGGTGCTCATATTTATAGTGTAAATTCGCAGTGCTAATTCTTAATCTTAAATTTAAGTGTGAATTTACATAGCGCAAATTCGAAGTTTTAAATATCACAGCGCGAATTCTTCGGATGAATGCTCCTGCGCTTTTGGTTTTTTACGCGGTATCCGTTTTAAAGGGTCATATTTAAAATGAAAACATTTGTCTTCTGGGTTCATGATCCCTTTTTTGGGGCAAAGAATAGACATGCCGTCGGGAGATATACGCCCTACGGTGCAGATTTTACACTCTTTTGATATTTCTTTTGACATTTTCATTTTATAATCACCACCATTTTACATTATATATCATAATTCATAAAAATTAAAGTATTAATTTTTTGCTGATTTTGCTGACCACATAACAACTGTGGTAAGCAGCAACAGAGCTGCTGATACCGGAGCGGTTATGTTTACAGTATGTATGGATGATGGTGTTCCTGTTGATAAAACTTGCATCAATGTATCAGGAAGCAGACGTATTACCGCAAGACATATAAAATAAGAGATTAGCGAATGAGTTAAGCGACTTGCTAAAAGCACAAGCGGTCGGATTAAACCATTTGATAGTGTCAGTATTTGAAAAATTACCGACAGCCCCCCAAACCCAAGCACCGCAGCGACCAGCGGCAGCCCAAATTCAGACGCATAGCGGCAGCCAACCGTTACTTCTAAAATGGCTGCAAGCCAAGCACAGTTGCTAAGGGCAGAAGTTATGCCGGCAAACAGTATAACACAACCGCATATGTTTATCATCGCAGAAGCTGCATCGGCTGTCGCATTGACAAAAACATCGGCAAAATTCACCTTTTGTGGTAAACACGTGTTTTTGTATAGCTTATTAGTTTTTGTGCGGTTACTATTCGTTGTATTGTTTAGTTTTTTTCCTGCTTTCCTGCTAAATGAGCAGTGTGCGGTATCTTTTCGATTTTTCAAAATCAGACGAGTAAAAATTATACCCGTAATAAATGATGATGCTGCATGTGTGCAATAGAGAATCACGCCGTAACGAATTGAGCCAAGCATGCCTAATCCGACAGCAAAAATAGCCATAGCGGGTGATGAATTAACGGTGAATGTCAACATACGCTCGGCATCATCACGGCTTATACGGTTTTGTTTATGAAGCCTTGCCGCTATAGACGCACCAACGGGATAACCTGAAATATACGATAAGAAAATAGGCGCGGCTGTAACTTTTGGAAGCCTGAAAATAGGGCAGGTTATAAACGACAACGGCTTTCCTAATACATCGGAGGCGCCCGTTGCCAATATCATATTTGCCAGCACCATAAATGGAAAAAGCGAGGGTATGACTACTTCACCGCACACTGACAAACCACAGCGTACGCCGGCCGAAATATCAGCGCCGCAGATTACAAGCACTACAATTCCACCGACGGCTGCCAACGCAAGAATTATCTTTTTTATCATAAAAACCACCGTTAATATATATGCATGAGTGTATTTTTATAGTAGCAAACACATAACATTGTATAAACGGGGGTGCGATGATGACACGCAAAAGGGGCAGTAGGGCTGCCGAATATATAGGACGCGCGCTGGAGGTGCCTCCTGGCACACTTTCACGTACATGCAATATGCAAATCTCTGGCAACAGAGAGGTGCTTGTTGATGGCTGCCGCGGTCTGATTGAATACGGCGATGAGAGCATTAGAATAAATGTAGGCAACGGCACAGTTAAATTCGGAGGCAGAGGTTTGGAAATTAAATCATTGTCCGACACAACGGCTGTTATAGCAGGGTTTATTATGTCGGTAGAATTTCAAATGTAGGGGGGAACGGAGATGTTTTTTGTAAAATTTGTCCGTTTCTTTTTCGGATACATACGAGTAGTGGTTGCAGGAGATTATCCTGAAAGATTTCTGAACTTATGTGCGAGCAACGGCATAGCTATGTGGAATGTGCGTCGCCGTTCAGACACCATTGAGTGCGATATGTTTGCGCGCGATTATCGCCACCTGCGGCGGTTTCGCCAGCGTTGCGGAGTACGGCTTAAATTAAAGCGCCGTCGCGGTGCGCCTTTCATAGTGCATCGCTACCGTAAAAGAAAAGGGCTTGCGGTAGGATTTGTGCTGTTTATAGCATTTTTAACCACTATGCCCAGATATGTGTGGAGCGTAAATGTCAGCGGAAATGAAAACGTTGACAGCGCCATAATAATCGCCGCCGCAAAAGAGGCAGGCATACATAACGGTGTGCGAGTTTCGGACATAGACACCGACAACCTGCGCCCAAAACTGCTTGTAGAACTGCCAGAACTTTCGTGGGCGGCAATAAATATTGAGGGCAGTACGGTAACAATAGATGTGCGCGAACAACTTAACCCAAAACGAATTGATGACAAGTCTCCGTGCAATCTGGTCGCAACCCAGGACGGCATAATAACTGCAGTTTATGTAAAAAAAGGTAACGCCGCGGTTAAGGTGGGAGATGCGGTGCGCAAAGGTGACCTGTTGGCATTGGGAACGGTTGAATACGGTGATTTGAGCACGGTTATGTGTCACGCAATGGGCGAGGTTTACGCAGAGACTAACCGTGAGATAACAGTCACCTCTCCGCTTACGGTGGAAAGGTTGATTCCGACGGGCAAAGTAAAAACAAAGTATGTAATCCAGATATTTGGATTGTACATTCCGCTGTATCTTGGATCAGAACAGTACAACTATACTTGCAAAGCTCAGGAATACTTTGTAAAATCGGGGGATGCTGTTTTGCCGCTGTCAATGATTAGCGCAGAATTCACAGAGGTTCAAAAAACAAAGGTAAAAATCAGCGTCGATGAAGCAAAACAAAACGCAGAAGAGGAACTTAAAATGATTGAAAAAGAGCAGCTGAGTGGCATAAAAATAAAGGATCGGAAAATAAAGTTTTCACAAAAGGACGGAAAGATAATATTAACCGCAAGCTACATTTGCGACGAAAACATTGCCACTGAAGCAGCAATACCAGTTTTAGACTGAAAAAACTTTATAATTTTCTTTAAATAACAAAATAATTGTGATATACTAAAAAAACATAATAATGCGATTTTGGAGAGTGAAAAGTACGGAACAGATTATAAATATTGACCGCGTTGATTATGCGGTCAATCTTTTCGGAAGCTTCGATGAAAATATTAAAATTCTTGAAAAAGAATACGGTGTTGCAATAGTTTTGCGCGGTAGCGAACTAAAAATTGCGGGTGATGCCGAGAATGTTGCACGTGCAGTTTCTGCGGTGTCGGCTTTGCTTACCCTTGCGGCAAAGGGTGAGACGCTTGGCGAACAAAACATTCGCTATGCTATTTCGCTGTCTGAAGAAGGAAACGTTGACAAACTTGGTGAACTTGCCGGAGACTGCATTTGTATCACCTCAAAGGGTAGACCGATAAAGCCAAAAACGCTCGGTCAGCAAAGGTATGTAGAAGCGATACGTAACAATACTATAGTATTTGGTATCGGACCCGCGGGCACAGGAAAGACATATCTGGCTGTAGCACAGGCAGTTGCTGCATTTCGTGAACACAGCGTAAACCGCATTATTATAACTCGACCCGCTGTTGAGGCAGGAGAAAAGCTGGGCTTTTTGCCGGGAGATTTACAGCAAAAAGTAGATCCTTATCTGCGTCCTATTCATGACGCTTTGTTCGATATGCTTGGAGCAGAGAGTTTTCAGCGGTATCAGGAGCGTGGCAACATTGAGGTTGCACCGCTTGCATACATGCGCGGACGCACATTAGAGGATAGCTTTATAATTTTGGATGAAGCTCAAAATACGACCCATGAGCAGATGAAAATGTTTTTAACACGACTGGGTTTTAACTCGAAAATGGTCGTAACCGGTGACATCACACAGATCGATTTGCCCGACATCAGAAAATCGGGATTAATCGAAGCACCAAATGTGCTTAAAGACGTTGAGGATATAGAAATAATTAAATTCACGCAAAAGGATGTTGTGCGGCACAAGCTTGTGCAGCACATTGTAAAAGCGTACGATAAGTACGAGGAACAAAAAAGGAGCAAATATAATGCCAAAGGTTAAGGTTATCATTCAGAATCATCAAAATGCGGTGCCAATCCCCACAGGTATGCGTATGCTTATACGGCGTTCGTGTGCTGCAGTGCTTAATAATCAGCATTTTAACAGCGATGCAGAGGTAGTAGTTACCTTTGTTTCGGACGATGAAATTCATCAGCTTAATTCACAGTTTCGAAATATTGATAAGTCCACCGATGTGCTTTCGTTTCCACTGGGCGAAAACGGTGAATATGACTTAAATCCCGAAACAAACGCACTTCAGCTCGGCGATATTGTTATTTCTGTAGAACATGCGGTCCGTCAATCGGAAGAGTATGGCCATTCTTTCGAGCGTGAGATGTCATATTTGACTGTGCATTCTATGCTGCACTTGCTTGGTTTTGACCATGTAAATGGTGGTATTGAGGCGGCCGAAATGCGCGAAACCGAGGAAGCTGTAATGACCGTTTTGGGACTAAAAAGATAATTTCTACATATATCCGTTACGGCTTGCTGTGACGGATTATTTATTGTATAATAGTAGTATATGAATATTTGAACGGAGAAAAATAATGAGTGAAAAAACACGCGGCGCATTTATCGCCATTGTAGGAAAACCAAATGTCGGCAAATCATCAATTATGAATCGTATTTTAGGACAAAAGGTTGCTATTGTTTCCGATAAACCCCAAACAACTCGAAATCGCATAATGGGCGTTTTGACAGACAAAGAAACACAGCTGGTTTTCATTGATACCCCCGGTTTGCACAAACCTCGCAATGTGCTTGGTCAGTCAATGGTTAAGGTCATCGAGGATTCGGTGAGTGATGTAGATGCTGCAATGTTGGTTGTGGATGCATCCGAATTTCGCGGCGAGCCATCAAAGGCAGATATGTCGCTTATTGAAAAATTTAAAAAACAGAGAATACCTGCTATTCTCGTTGTAAATAAAATAGATCTGCTTAACGACAAAGAAAAGCTGCTTGGTATTACCACCGTTTACACAGCCGAATTTGATTTTTCCGCAGTTGTATATGCATCAGCTCGCGACGGCTACGGTTGCGAGGATATTTTAAAAGAGCTAAAAAGCTTTGCTAATGAGGCACCTCACTTTTTTGACGATGATATGCTCACCGATCAAACTGAGCGTTCGCTTGCATCAGAAATCATACGTGAAAAATTACTGCGCAGCCTTGACAAAGAGGTGCCGCACGGTATAGCTGTAGTTATTGAAAAATTTAAAGATAGAAAGACTACTGCCGGTGAGGATATAATTGACATTGACGCTGTAATTTATTGCGAATGCGAATCTCACAAGGGCATAGTTATCGGTAAGGGCGGAGCAATGTTAAAACGTGTTTCTTCTTTCGCCCGACATGACATGGAAGCGTTTTTTGAATGCAAGGTAAATCTTACCTGCTGGGTAAAAGTTAAGGAAGATTGGCGCAACCGTCAGGCTCTTATTCACAACTTCGAATTAGACTGATTTTGCCATACATATTAGCCGGGATGTTTCGCATGATGTTAATGTAGACTTAAAAGAAATGAGGCTATTATATGACATCACAAACTGCATGGCGAAATTTTGAAAAAAGCGGACTTGTTTCCGATTATTTAGCATATAAAAGCATGGCTGAGGAGGAGGGGAAAAGCCCTGAAAATCAACACGCGCGGACTGATAATAAAGGACACAGCGGTGCAAACTGAGGACAGGCTTGTTACCATTCTCACACCTGACCTCGGTGTTATTCGCGCATTTGTAAAAAAAGCGCGACGAATAAAAGGGGCAAGCGCGGCCGCAACACAGTTGCTCGGATATTCAAATCTGTCACTGTTTCGCAACCGCGATACATATACCGTTGATGAAGCTGACGCCATTGATATATTTTTTGAACTGAGGTCGGATATTGAACGGCTGGCTTTAGCTCAATATTTTTGTGAAATATGCAGCACCGTTGGTACTGAGGGCAACGAGTCGGCAGAGGAGCTGCGACTTATTCTTAACTGCCTTCACATGCTTGCACGTAACGAAACCTGTGTTCCGATGATGATAAAGGCTATATTTGAGCTTCGTATGGCAGCGGTAAGCGGCTTTATGCCCGAACTGCACGAATGCTCGCACTGTGCAAAAAACAGCGATAATATGTTTTTCAGCGTGACCGATGGTACGCTTTTTTGCAGCGAATGTGCTACCGGAATACATTATCCCGTCCAAAAGGGAGTGCTTGCGGCAATGCGACATATTTGTTCATGCGAGTTTCAGCGTATTTTCAGCTTTTCTTTGCCTGAGGAAGGCTTGCGACAACTCAGCAATATTACGGAAGCTTATTTGCTTGCGCAAACAGATCGTGAGTTTGCGGCACTTTCGTTTTATAAATCACTCTTTGACCTTTAAGGAGAGCATATGTACGATATTTTAAAGCATTCATGCCTGCTCGAACTTAATAAGATACTCGACTTGCTCGCTAGTAACACATCGTGTGCCGACAGCGCAGCACTTGCGCGGTCAATTACACCGTCTACCGATATTTACGAGGTTAATCGACTGCTTAACATGACCGACGAGGCATATGTTTTAACCGAGCGTTACGCATCGCCATCGTTTGGCTCGCTTAGCAATGTTAAGGGATCGGCAACTCGAGCTGCGGCAGGAGCAGCACTTTCTGCGGCAGAATTGCTTGATATAGCTGAAAATTTGCGTGTTTATCGGTCTCTTAAGGAATGGTTTGGCCGCAGTGAACAGTCATCTCCGGCGATAGCTCCGCTGTTTGATTCGCTTGTTGCTAACCGATTTTTAGAGGACCGAATTTTTACCGCTATCATCAGTCCTGACGAAATCAGTGACCATGCGTCAACCGCACTTGCCGACATACGCCGCAAAAAACGCGCGGCCGAAGCATCAGTTCGTGAGAGACTGGAAAAAATAATTCGGTCGGTACAGTATCAAAAATATTTGCAGGAGCCGGTTGTTACCATGCGCTCGGGCAGATATGTAGTACCGGTAAAAAGTGAGTTCCGTTCATCTGTTTCGGGACTTGTGCATGACACATCGTCAACCGGAGCAACGGTTTTCATTGAACCGTCATCGGTTGTCGAAGCAAACAATGACATAAAGGTGTTTATTTCAAAGGAAGAGGCGGAAATTGACCGCATACTTGCAGAATTGTCGGCAACCGCAGGCGGTTTTGCAGATACCATTTGCGTCAGTTATGACTGTGCTGTTGAGCTGAATGTGATTTTTGCCAAGGCAAATTTAGCCTATTCAATGAAGGCGGTGCGTCCCCGAGTGACCGACGACGGAGTAACTGTGCTTCGGCGCGCGCGTCATCCGCTGATTGATAAAAATAAGGTTGTGCCGATTGATATCGAAATCGGGAAAAACTTTGATACACTTGTAATCACAGGCCCTAATACAGGCGGCAAAACGGTTACACTCAAAACGCTGGGATTGCTTACGCTTATGGCCATGAGCGGTCTTTTAATACCCGTTTCTGATGAGAGTCAGGTGTCCATTTTTAATATGGTGATGGCTGATATCGGCGACGAACAGTCGATTGAGCAGTCATTGTCGACATTTTCATCTCATATGGTAAACCTGATTGATATTATCGCTGAGGCTGACGGACGTACGCTTGTCCTGCTTGATGAGCTTGGTGCGGGCACCGACCCTGTTGAGGGTGCAGCTCTTGCTATGGCGATAATTGAACGCCTTCGCCAAAAAGGTTGCCGTGTAGCCGCTACTACACATTACTCGGAACTAAAATCATACGCAATTGATACTGTGGGTGTTGAAAATGCGTGCTGTGAATTTGATGTGCAGTCTTTGCGACCGACATACCGATTGATGATTGGCGTTCCGGGACGCTCAAATGCATTTGCAATATCAGAAAGACTGGGGCTTCCGCACGATATCGTTGCGCGTGCCGATGCACTGATTGCCGAAAACGATGCACGTCTTGAAAGCGTAGTTCGTACATTAGAGGAGGCACGCTCATCTGCCGATGCAGAGCGCGAGGAAGCAAAACGCCTGCGCGAGATGCTTGATAAGGCAGAGGCGGATGCCGCAAATATGCGAGAGACAGCCGAGGCTGAGAGTAAGAAAATAATAGAGCGTGCCAACAAAGCGGCTGAAAACATTGTTCAAAAAGCAACCCGTGGTGCCAATGCGATGATAGATGAAATTGAACGCATTCGCAAAGAGTCGGCAAAAGAAGGCGATGACAGGGCAAGACGGGCACGTGCAGCAATGAAGCAGGGCATTGATAAACTTGAAAAAACCGAAAAGATAGAACAAAAATCAAACTACAAGCTGCCTCGACCGCTAAAAATAGGCGACCGTGTGCTTATTGCGGATATAGATAAGCAGGGCGATGTTTTATCATTGCCCGATTCTGACGGATACCTGTTTATTCAGGCCGGTATTATTAAAACAAAGGTAAACATTGACAACCTACGACTTGTTGAACAAGCGCAAAAGAAACCCGACAGTTCAACAGGAAGGCGCACACTGTCTCGTGCAAAGGAACCGGTGCGTACCGAACTTGACTTGCGCGGAATGACTGCAGATGAGGCTGTAATGGAACTTGAGCGATTTGTTGACTCCGCCGTTTTATCAGGTATCAACATTGTCACCGTTATTCACGGTAAGGGGACGGGCGTACTGCGCAGAGCAGTGCATGACGCTTTGCGGGGACATAACAGCGTTCGAACTTATCGCCTCGGCGTATTCGGCGAGGGCGAGGATGGCGTAACAATTATAGAGCTTAAATAAAAAAATCCCGTGATATCCTTTTCAGATATCACGGGAATTTTTATTGATTATTTAGACTCAGTTGCTTTCTGCAGATTCGCAGTCACAATCATCATCGCATTCACAATCATCATTACAGTCGCAGTCATCATTACAGTCGCAGTCATCACCACAGTCGCAAACGCCACCCTGCTTACAGCCGCAGTCGCAGTCATCATCGCAGTCGCAGTCGCAGTCGTAATCATATTCATAGCAGCAATCATCGGTGAGACATCTGCATCCGAGGTAACGATAAATAACATAAGCGATACCTGCCATAGCAGCAGCGACAGCAATAACAATGCCTATAATTGTAAATACATTCATTTTATTTGATTTCATTGTTTTTACCTCCAATTTAGTCTTATTATTAACATTTTATACTAATATATGCAATTTGTCAATTTAAATGAGCATTTGACAAACAGTCAATATTAACGGCATGGTTACAATAGAAAAAATATAAGAATAGGCCATTGCCTTAGACGCCAATTGAGTACCATAGCCGGATTTTGCCGCAAACATCATTACCAAAGCGGCGGTAGGAGCAGCGGCGGAAATAATGCATGCGGTCAGAAGGTTGCCACGCACCCCTGCAAATCTGAAAAGCGCAAGACATATTAGCGGCACCGCTAACAAACGCAAAGCAAGCGATAAAAACATTTTGGAATCATCTTTTGTAATTTTTAATGGTGTGGCCGATAAATAAAAGCCAATTACAATCATGGCGAGCGGTGAATTTACCCCCGCAATGTACCTTACAGGCGATTCTATAATATTTGGAAACTGAACCTTTGTGAAAAATATGATTAGCCCGAGCAAAGTGCTCAGTACACCGGGATTTAAGATTGCTTTTTTAATGCTAAATTTGCCTCCGCTAAACATTGAATAGCTGATAGTCCAGACGAACACATTAAATACTGCAATATATACCGAAGTTAAAAATACGCCGTGGCTGCCGAGCAAAGCATCAGCCATAGGTATTCCCATAAAGCCGCAATTTGATAGAGTGGCTGTGTTAATGAGGATGGTGCGCAGTTTTTTTTCATTTTTTCTAAAAATAAGAAACGATATTGAAAATCCTACTAAGTGAGTAACACAAGCGCAGATAACGGCAACGATAAGATCACCAACTGACTTTTCGCTTAGTTCCATAGACTCAAAGGAATTGATTATAACGCACGGTGTGACCAGATACAGTAGAATGTTGGTTATTTGAGCGGCACCGTCGGCGTTAATCAGATTTTTCTTTGAAATAATGAATCCAACGGCGATCATAATAAAAAGTATAAGAACGTTCATTCCTACTGTGGAGGTATAGCCTAAGAATTCTGTCATAGCAGTGGTAGTCCTCCGAATAAAATTAAAATAATAATACAATATTATACCAATTCGCTTGAGTATTCAACATAATTTTTAATTTATAAGTGCGTGTTTAAAAATATGTCGATTAAATAGTATTGCCCCTGCGCTTACAGCTATCCATGCAAGTGAAAACGGCAAACAAACCTGGCCCAGCAAATTAAGGGGTGTAGCAGAGTAGTCCCAGATATTCATTTTTAGCCAAATATTAAAAATAATACCAAATAAAAGCTCCACAACTGTTATTGCGGCGCTGCTCATTATGGATATGGTAAATAGCGATATTTTACCGCTAAATCGGTTATCAATAGCCACTATAACGGCAAAGCAAACACCCCCGGCAATGACCATGCTGTAATGTGTGCGACCACGGTAAATGATCTCGATAAGACCGTAACAAATACCGCCAAATGTAAAAATCAACGCAAAATTAACCGCTTTTTTAAAATTTTCCATTATAGATAATCCGCCTTGTTTGTCTTTAAGGTTATTTTACGTATTTTATTGGATTTTATTAGATAAAAAACTGCTTTACATAACAACAATGCGGTGATATAATAATTGCGTATGTTTATGCGTATTATTCAGCACCTTTTCGGATAAAATAAATCCGAAACAGAGGTGCGGATAATGAATGATAACAATCAAAATCCAAACAGTTTGCCGCCTGATATTGATAATCAGCCGTCGACTGGATCGGATAACGACAATACGCGTGAGGCCATGTCCATTGACCAGATAGAAGCCATACGCCAAAGCGGGTCGGTTACTACCGTTGGCAAGCGTGGAATCATCCACTGTTTGACCATTATCGGTCAAATAGAGGGACATTACATTCTGCCATCGCAGAACAAGACGACAAAATATGAGCATGTTATTCCTCAACTGGTTGCTATTGAGGAGGACGAGGAAATAGAGGGACTGATCATCATCCTCAACACTGTTGGCGGTGATGTCGAGGCAGGTTTAGCAATAGCTGAGCTTGTTGCAGGTATGAGTAAACCGACAGTATCCCTGGTACTAGGTGGCGGACATTCTATTGGAGTACCGCTTGCTGTCTCTGCAAAAGTTTCTTTCATCGCTCCGTCGGCAACTATGACTATACATCCCGTTCGCATGAGCGGTTTGGTGCTCGGAGTGCCTCAAACCTTGTCATACATTGATAAAATGCAGGAACGAATTTCTAATTTTGTCACCGATAACTCAAATATAAGCAGCGAAAAATTCCGCGAGCTGATGATGAACGTTGGGGAACTGATAACCGATGTTGGTACAGTGCTTGACGGAAATGCAGCAGTTGAGGTCGGCTTGGTTGATCGTCTTGGCAGCCTTTCGGATGCACTTGGTGCGCTGTACGACATGATCGAACAAAGAAAGTCGGGTAATGGGTCATGATGTTATACAGCATTATACCAAGCGAAATTGTCATGCTTAATTTGCAAAATGCAGAATGCAAAACCGATTTACCACAGGCAGTGCTGTCGACAAATCCACAGGATTTTCTTTCAGCCACTGAGGTAAAAATCCGCAATTAGTTTTGCGGAAATACATATATAAGGAGACTTTAAGTTGTCTACATTTATTGAAATACTTAAATCTGTATTTTTCGGAATTATTGAGGGTGTTACTGAATGGTTACCAATATCCAGCACAGGACATCTAATACTTTTTAACGAATTTGTCAACCTCAATTTTGGTGAGGAATACTGGGATATGTACAGCGTGGTCATACAGCTTGGTGCAATCATGGCTGTTGTCACGATGTTTTGGAATAAGCTGTGGCCGTTTAAATTTAAGGGCGGCGTCGCTGTAAAGCCAAGCGTAATGACAATGTGGTTTAAGGTGCTTGTCTCCTGTGTTCCTGCGGCGGTAATAGGATTACTTCTTGAAGATATCTTTGATAAATACCTATACAACTGGGTTACGGTTTCTGTCATGCTTATTGTATTCGGTATTTTCTTTATTGTTATCGAAAACAGAAATAAGCACGCAAAGCCGCTTATAAACTCAATTAACGAAATTACTTATAAACACGCGATTATTATCGGCGTGTGGCAGCTTATTGCCGCTGCATTGCCCGGAACATCACGTTCCGGAGCTACAATCATCGGGGCGTTGTTGCTTGGCCTTTCACGCAAAACAGCGGCAGAATTTACATTCTACCTTGCTGTACCGGTTATGTTCGGCGCAAGCCTTCTCAAATTACTTAAGCTTGACTTTGCTTTTGATGTGGCAAGTCTTTCGGTGCTTATTGTCGGTATGATTGTTTCATACATTGTATCGGTTATTGTTATTAAATTCCTGCTCGACTATATTCGTAAACACGATTTTAAGGCGTTTGGTTGGTACCGCATAGCGCTCGGAATTGTAGTTATACTTTATTTTATCATCAGACCATCGGCATAAAATTGGCCATGATAATTTAAGCGGAGGTTAAAAATAAATGCCAGAGAAAAAACCAGCACCCCCAAAATCAAAATCGAGGGCGAAAAAGGATTCGGTTGCAAATTCGTACATATACCCCATAGTAATATTTGCCGTTGCAATATTTATAGAAGCGCTCGCTGTCATATCACAAGAGGATGTGGCAGTGTGGAATTTTCTTCACACATTTATTCAGTCATTTTTAGGTATATGCGCATACATATGGCCTTTATATATCGGCTACGCGGCGGTGCAGATGTCATTGGATATTGAGCCAAAGGTTAGACGCAAACGCTTGATTTACGGCGCGTTGGTTTTGCTGTATTTATCAGCGTCAATTGATGTTTTTGGTCCGATTAAGGCAGACGGATTTTGGGCGCACATTTCACAGTCATATACGACAAATGGATTTTTCCGTTCGGGATTCCTTGGCGCACTGTTCGGCCATCCCTTTTCTGCCGTTGCAGGTAAGATCGGTGCACGCATCATATTTGTGCTCATTTTATTTGTTATTATCATGATTATATCTCGCACTACACTTGCTAAGTTTATATCAAACGCAAGTAAACCGGCTGACAAAATCCGCACGGTTGCTGCGGACAAATATATGGAACACAAGCGCCGCAAAGAAAACCAAAAATCGGCAAGCTTAGATGTCGAGGTGGACACACATTTTGCATACGACATTCCACTTCCGGGAGAAACACCGCGTGATGCTTATGAATTAAAGCCGCAAAGCCCTGAAGAAATACGTAAAAAGGGTAAAAGGGTGGTTGAATCTTTCAAAAAGGATGATGTGCTGGATAATAATGCAGAAGCGATTGAAAACGCGTCTGTAACAGAGGCAACAGCACAAGAAGATAGCGCAAACAGCGGCGTGATTGACGAAGAACTGCTTAAAAAGCTGGACGAGTCGGTAGAGGTGATTTATGCTGACAAGAAGTCAAAAACAAAGGTAGGCAGCGGAATAAAAATCGGCGATGATGAAGCTGAAGACGAGCCCGCAGCACCGGTGTATAAATACCCACCTATTAACTTGCTTAAATCGCCGGCAAATGATTATTCAGGAGACATACGCAGTGAACTTACAGCAAACGCCGAAAAACTGGTGGATACACTGCGCTCTTTTGGAGTAGAAACACGTATCATAAATATCAGTCGCGGCCCATCGGTTACTCGTTACGAGTTACAGCCTGCCGCAGGCGTTAAAATTAGCCGAATTACAAATCTGGCTGACGATATTGCACTGAATTTGGCTGCTGCTGGAGTGCGTATTGAAGCCCCCATACCAAATAAGGCGGCTGTAGGCATCGAAATACCCAACAAAGTGCGTACTTCTGTCGGTGCACGAGAGCTGATCGAGTCTGCGGAGTTTGTGTCTGCGCAGAGCAAGGTTACAGGTATTCTGGGTAAGGATATTTCCGGTGCAAATTGCTTTATGGACATATCAAAAATGCCGCATGTACTGATTGCAGGTACTACCGGATCAGGTAAATCTGTTTGTTTGAACTCAATTATTATGAGTATTCTTTACAAGGCGACTCCTGATGAGGTTCGTATGCTCATGATTGACCCAAAAGCAGTAGAAATGATGGTATACAACGGCATACCGCATTTGCTTGTTCCCGTTGTTTCTGACCCGCGCAAAGCGTCAGGTGCACTTTCATGGGCGGTTACAGAAATGACACACAGATATAAAATTTTAAGTGACAGCGGCGTTCGTAACCTTGACGCATACAACGAAATGGCGCGCAAGAGCGACACACTGAAGCCTCTGCCGCAGATAGTAATATTCATTGACGAGCTTGCTGATTTAATGATGACAGCACCGAATGAGGTCGAGGATTCAATCTGCCGACTGGCGCAAAAGGCGCGAGCAGCAGGTATGCACTTAGTCATCGCTACACAGCGACCGTCGGTAGATGTTATCACCGGACTTATTAAGGCAAACATACCCTCGCGAATTGCGCTTACAGTATCTAACCAAGTTGATTCCCGTACCATTATTGATATGGCAGGAGCGGAGCGTTTGGTCGGAAAGGGAGATATGCTTTATTATCCTGTCGGAGTGGCTAAACCCATTCGTATACAAGGTTGTTGGATATCTGATAGTGAAATTGAGGCGGTTGCAGACTTTCTTAAAAAAGGCCAGTCTAACGAATATGATGAAAATATTCAACAGGAAATTGAACGACAGGCTGCCCAGGAAAAGGGTAAAAAAGGAGCCGCTGTTTCGTCTGCTGACGGTGACAGCGACTATGATGAGATGTTGCCCAACGCAATTGAAGTGGTTATTGAAGCCGGACAAGCCTCTACATCTCTGCTGCAGCGTAAGCTGAAGCTTGGTTACGCGCGTGCCGCACGCATAGTTGACCAGCTTGAAGAAAAGGGCGTTGTCGGTCCTTATGGCGGAGCCGCAAAGGGACGAGAGGTGCTTATTACAAAAGCACAGTGGATGGAAATGCAGGCAACCGGAGCAGATGAGCGACTTGCTGATGAAGAATAAAATTACTACCGCTGCAATTTTTGCGGCGGTATGCATTATATCCGCAGTAATTTCATTTTTGGGCCAGTGGGAAAATGTGTTTTGTACGCTGGGGTTGCGTAATGCTCCGGATAAAGGCAATTTTGTAAGATTTGTCGATGTCGGTCAAGGAGACTGTACTTTGGTGCAGAGTAGCGGAAAAGTAATGCTTATTGACACGGGGGATAAAAATAACGCCGCTAAGCTGTGCGAATACATACGATCACTGGGCTTTGATCAAATTGATACGGTGATAATAACGCACCCTCATTCAGACCATTTAGGTGGGCTTGAATATCTAAATTCTCAGCTTTCTGTAGCAAGCGTTTATATTACCGAAAACCCTCCTGAAGATGAAAAGGACGGATCGGTGTACCACAGCTTCATGGATAGTTACGGTGGAGAAAAGAAGCAGGTTGAACAAATGACTGAATTTTCATTTGGCGATTTTACCGTAAAACCTGTTTTTTGCGACAGCGATGCGTCGGACGAAAACGACCGCTCGGCTGTAATACGGCTGGAATGTAATGACGTTTCTTTTTTGGTTACGGGCGATGTCTCGGAATCGGACAAAAAAATCAACACCTCTGCTGATGTGCTAAAGGTGGCACATCACGGCAGTAAAACTTCAACCTCCATGGAACTTTTAAACCGTGTGAAGCCCAAATATGCGGTGGTTTCTGTCGGTGCAGACAATTCCTTTGGCCATCCGAACAAAGTGGTCACCGACCGTCTGCACAGCAGCGAAATTCAGATGTTCCGCACCGATTGCAACGGCACGGTTACATTTGATGTGACAGATAATTTAAAGATAAATACAGAATATTAAGGTATTAAATTATGAAAAAACGACAGGCTCTTAGCTCATTGTACTTATTAATAGCCTCCACAATTTGGGGGGTTGCATTTGTTGCACAGTCAGAGGTAGTGGGCCTTATCGGTGCATACACATTTAACTGTGTGCGCAGTTTTATCGGCTGCATTGTATTACTGCCTGTAATTGCAATTTTCGGAAAAAAACCGTCTGATGACCGCACGCAGCGCCATACGGATAATAAACGTTTGCTAATTTACGGAACTGTTTGCGGCACCTTGCTTATGATTGCGGCAAACTTGCAGCAGGTTGCAATTGATAACGGCGCAACAACGGGTAAAGCCGGCTTTATTACTGCCTGCTACATCATATTTGTGCCGATTATCGGTTTGTTTATGAAACGACATTGCTCACCATTCATTTGGTTTGCTGTGGCGCTTGCAACCTGCGGACTGTATTTGCTGTGTATGACCGACTCGTTTGGGTTTGAGAAAAGCGATATACTGCTTTTGGCCTGCGCGGTAGCTTTTTCATTGCAGATAATTGCAATTGATAAATTTTTGCCACATGTTGACTGTGTAAAATTGGCTTGTGTGCAGTTTTTTGTGTGCGGATTGCTTAGCGGAATAATGATGTTTATATTTGAACAGCCTACTTTTGCCGGTATTATAGCAGCGTGGAAACCGATACTGTACACAGGTGCGCTGTCTAGCGGAGTCGCATATACTCTGCAAATTGTAGGGCAAAAGGAGCTTAGCCCCACTGTTGCTTCATTAATTATGAGTCTTGAATCGGCGATAGCGGCAATTTCAGGCTGGCTGATACTAGGGGAAATGATGTCTCAGCGACAAATATTGGGTTGCGTAATTATGTTTGTTGCCATCATTTTAGCCCAGCTGCCAGCAAAGAAAGCTGCATAACTAAAATATAAAAAAACAGAGCCGGGAGTTTATGATGTTTACTCAGTGGCATTCACCACTGAGCCTGTGTCACAAAATCCAGCTCTGTTTTTTTATTATTCAAATACCGTTTCTATCATTTTGCGGCAGCCGTCCGGTGAATATTGCCACCTGTCGATATGACCGCTGTCAATAAAGTAATTGAGTTGTGCAGTGGTTTTGTCAGCGTCAAACACGTCAATGATAATCAGCTTTACCTTCATTTTTTCTCTGATTATGCTCTTTATGTAGACGCTCACTTTTTGTCCCGGCTCTACATTATCTTTTGGTTCAGCAAGTCCGGCTAAATTTGGTGCAAGTTCAATGAATATACCGTAATCCTCCACTGTTCTTACAATTCCTTCAACCGTCTCACCTTGCATGAATTGGCCTGCATTTTCTTCCCATGTTCCGAGCAGCTCGCGATGGGATAGCGAAACACGGCCAAGACTATCAACCGATTTTACCACTGCTTTTATGCAGTCCCCACATTTGAATCGGTCGGATGGGTGAGATATTCTTGATACAGAAATGGCATCAATTGGCATAAGAGCAACTACTCCGCAACCGATGTCACAAAACGCACCAAAATTTTCAAGGTGAGTGATTCGTGCATTAACAATGTCTCCGGGAGTAAGTTGTTGAATATAGTGTTTGGTGCATTTTTCCTGAGCGTCCTTGCGCGAAAGTATTGGAGTAACCTTGCCATCTTCAACTTTTATATCGGATACAATGAACGAGACTGCCTTTCCCACGCGCGAAATAAGAGCAATGTCACGAACACTGCCGTCTGAAATCCCGATGGCACCTTCTTCTCGCGGAATAATACCCTTTATTTTTTCGAGCTCGACAATCATGTTGTGCTCATAATCGCACATGGAGACTATTGCTTCAAGAATTTTGCCCTTGTCGCGCGCCTCCTCAAGCCCTCTCAGCGATCCGCAAGATGTCGCGTTTTCGGGTGTATCCAGTATAAATCCCTCAGGATAGAATGTTTCCATTTTGTTTTCCAGCCCTTCCAGCCCGCTTGCAAGCGGGCTTATTTTATTTGTCTTAAAAATATATGCCGAAAATGGCTATACTATAACGGAAACGGCTGAAATTTCACTTGCGCCCGAGTTGCGCAAAATTGAAGTGACCTCATTTTTGTTTTCAGTTGTAAAACGAAGTTCACATTTATCACTTAGTGCCGGCTCAAAGTATCCGCTGTGAGTGTCATAACCATAGCCGCGTGGTCGCAAAATGTCGTCATCAAGACCGTATACGGGCGGATACGGCAATACGAACGGGGAAGCGACATCCTTATGATATGTCCGCTTTGTAATGGTAAATTTGTTTATCCCGGTTAATGATTTTAGTTTGCTTGCCGCATTTTCTGCCTCTTCAATTCGGTCAAATACTGCACGAATGGCAACCGCCATAATATTCAACTCCTTTTTTTATTCGTTAAATGTATTATTTGCAGAAAACAACGGTAAAATAAATGAAACGGGCAGGTAATATTTTATAGCTTTTCGCATAAAGTTGTTTGAGAATATGCAGTGCGGAGGGATAAAATATTATGCTTAACATGACTGTGAGAATGCCGTCAAACAAAAAATTTGCAATTTGGTCGATTTGCATAATTGGTTTGCTTATAATAGTAGCTTTTGTGATACAAGGTGGAGGGTTGGCAGGCGAATTTGACTCAAGTAACGCCCATGCAAAGTATGCAAAGTCGCGCGGCTGGAAAATATCCAAAAAACCAGTTTCTGAACAAAATTTTACAATTCCAGACAATTTTGACAAAAATATGGAGCTGTACAATGAAATTCAGTTGGCACAGGGATTGGACTTACGTAACTTTAAGGGCTGTAAGGTCACCAGATACACATATGAGCTGTACAACTATCCGAATAATCCAGAGGGCATGCGGATTAGCTTTATCGTTTATGACGGAAATATTATTGCAGGAGATATACAATCTACAATGGATAGCGGTTTTATGCACGGAATTGATTTTTCAGGCACAAGAATGGAGTTAACCCAATCGTTAATAAATTAGTAATAAGTTATTAAATTTTACACCTTGAAGCTACTTTGACAAGTTATTTTTGTGTAAACCGCTTAAATGCACAATTTTCGTTAGTAAATATTAATAAATAGCTTGATTTAAGTTTGTTTGATTAGGGAATAGTAATCGCAATAATACTTTGTTATAATACGTTTATACAAAAAGCGGAAGGCTATCCGCGTGCAAAAATGGAGGTATATTTCAATGGCAAGTTTAACATTGAAAAACATTTGTAAAAAATATTCAGGTAACGTTCTTGCTGTATCTGACTTCAACCTTGACATAAAGGATAAAGAATTTATTATTCTCGTTGGTCCTTCCGGTTGCGGAAAGTCAACTACCCTTCGTATGATTGCAGGACTTGAAGAAATCAGCGACGGCGAGCTTTACATTGGAGATAAGCTTGTAAACGATGTAGCACCTAAGGACAGAGATATTGCAATGGTGTTCCAGAACTACGCTCTTTATCCACACATGACAGTTTTTGAAAATATGGCATTTGGACTCAAGCTGCGCAAGACTCCTAAGGATGAAATCAAGCGCCGCGTAGAAGAGGCTGCCCGTGTACTCGATATTGAACACCTGCTTGACAGAAAGCCGAAGGCTTTGTCCGGCGGTCAGCGTCAGCGTGTTGCACTGGGACGTGCTATCGTTCGTGAGCCTAAAGTATTCCTTTTGGACGAGCCTCTCTCCAACTTGGATGCTAAGCTCCGTGCACAGATGCGTACAGAGTTGGCTAAGCTTCACAAGAGAATAGGTACTACATTCATCTACGTAACCCACGACCAGACCGAGGCTATGACCATGGCTGACCGTATCGTTGTTATGAAGGATGGTTTGATTCAGCAGGTTGATACTCCTACAAAGTTGTACGATAAACCTGCAAATAAGTTTGTAGCTGGATTCATCGGCTCACCGCAGATGAACTTTATAGAAGGTGTACTTCTTAAAGAAGACGGAAACATTTACTTCGAGTTTGGTACAGAAGATACTAAGACACGCAAGGGTGTTAAGTATAAGATTCTTATCCCTGCTTCAAAGAATGAAAAGGGTCAGCTTGACTCATACATCGAAGAGGAAAAGACTATTGTTGCCGGTATCCGTCCGGAGCACATTTCTGACTCAGACGATTACGTCGCTGCTCATCCTCAATCAGTAGTTAAGGCACATGTAGACGTTACCGAAATGATGGGTGTAGAAACCTATCTTTACATGGCTTGCGAAGGCTTCAACCTCAACGCTCGTGTTGATCCTAAAACCGCTACACGTGCAGGCGATGATATTTCTATCGCATTCAAGAGCGAGTGCATTCACCTCTTTGATGCTGATACAGAAAAAACCATCGTTAACTGATAAGCTATACGATTTTTTTAAAAACGCTCTGTTATACAGGGCGTTTTTTTATATTATTTAATTTTGGCACTGTGGTTATTTAATTTGATGCAGCATTTTTAATAATAAGCAAATATTTAATGTATTTTTTAGAGTATTTTCAAAAAACTATTGACATATGGCAATAATAGTGGTAAATTAAGTTCAGTTAGCACTCAAAGCAATAGAGTGCTAACTAAAAAATGAAGGAAAAGTTGTGATGTAAATGGATCTTACTCCTCGAAAACAGGATATACTATCGTCTATTGTAAGCATTTACATTCAAAACGGCGAACCGGTCGGCTCAAAGCTGCTATGTAGTATTATTGGTAATGTTTCGTCTGCGACAATACGAAACGAAATGAGCGATTTGGTAATAATGGGATTGCTCGACCAACCGCATACATCAGCTGGAAGAGTGCCAACCGCGGCGGGACTGAGATACTATGTTCGCAACCTGCTCGGCAAATGCACTATACACCCATCGGATAAGTATCTTATAGACTCAATATTGCCAGGACTTGCCGGACAGGATAATATGCTGGAAGCGGCTGCCGGTGCGCTTGCCGAAATAACAAAATGTGCATCGCTGATCACATCGGAGGCAGACCATTCCACACGTATTCACACTGTCGAGCTTGTTCCAATCAGTGAAAGGGTTGCTGTGATTATACTTATCACTTCGGCAGGCAATGTTATTTCAAGAAAACTTAATTTTAAAGACAAATTGACGACAATGGGCTCAGAAACATTTATACGCCTTGCAAAAGCCGAGCTTAACGGCAAGGAGCTGCTTTTATTCAACGCTGCTGAAACAGGAAAAAATATAATGGCAGCAGCAGGAGAATATGCATATGAAATAGTGCCGCTTGTAACTGCACTTTCGTCATTGGTAAGCGAGGCAAGCAGTGCCGAAATGAAGCTGAACGGCCAGTCCAATTTGATGTGCTACGGAGGAATGTCTCCGATAGCCGCACGCGAAATTTTTGACCTTATGTCTCGCAGGCAAACTATAATGAAACTGCTGAATGACTGCTCGTCCGATCACGCCGGAGTAATTTTTGGAGACGAAACAGGATACAGCGTACTTGGTACGTCAAGCATTATTGCGGCGCGTTACCGACTTGGAAACGGCACACATTTTGGCTTTGTTGGGCTAATCGGCCCGTGGCGAATGAACTATGAGCGAATGATACCGTGCGTGGAATACTTTGCACGAGGGTTAGGCGCCATCATGAACGGAAAGGAATGACTTAAGTGGCAAAAAAATCAAATAAAGATATAGAAAAAAATTTAGAGAACTCGGTAGAGGCTAACGAAACCGAAAAGACAGCGTCTGAAGAAACAGTAACAGACAATAATTCGGTGGAGGAACAGCTTAGACAAGAGCTGGAAACAACAAAGGATTCACTTCTTCGTCTTGCCGCAGAATACGATAATTTTAAAAAGCGATCGGACAGAGAGAGGGAGCAGCTTACAGCATTTGTTAAAGCAGACACGGTTAAAAAGCTGCTGCCGGTAGTTGATAATATTACATTTGCGAGCAAAAGCGATTCTGCATCAGCTGATTATACAAAAGGGCTCGAAATGATAGTAAAGCAACTTAAAGAAGTACTTGAAAAAATGGGGCTTTGCGAAATTGACTCGATAGGACAGCAGTTTGACCCCACAGTTCATGAGGCTGTTATGCACATTGATGACGAAAATTATGGCGAAAACGAAGTGACAGAGGTGCTTCAGGCGGGATACAAGCTCGGTGACACAGTACTTCGTCCCGCAATGGTCAAGGTAGCAAACTGATTTATCAGTTTATTATAAGGCAACCACAGAAACATTGAGTTAACATTGTTTGGGGTTGCCAAATATTCAGTTCACACATACATTTATTATATGGAGGAAATTTATTATGGGAAAAATTATTGGTATTGACTTAGGAACAACAAACTCTTGCGTATCGGTTATTGAAGGCGGAGAACCCGTAGTTATCGCAAACGCAGAGGGAATGCGTACAACACCATCTGTTGTAGCTTTTTCTAAAACCGGCGAGCGACTTGTAGGTCAGGTTGCAAAGCGTCAGGCTATTACTAACCCCGACCGCACAATATCGTCTATAAAGCGCGAAATGGGTACTGGTTATAAGGTATCTATCGACGGAAAAGACTATACTCCGCAGGAGATTTCTGCTATAATTCTGCAAAAGCTAAAAGCGGATGCAGAAGCTTATATCGGCTCTCCCGTTACCGAAGCTGTTATCACAGTTCCGGCATACTTCACAGATGCACAGCGTCAGGCAACAAAGGACGCAGGCAGAATTGCCGGTCTTGATGTTAAGCGTATAATCAACGAGCCTACCGCTGCTGCTCTTGCATACGGTGTAGACAAGGAAAATGATCAGAAGGTCATGGTTTACGACCTTGGCGGTGGTACATTCGATGTATCCGTTATTGAAATGGGCGATGGAGTTCAGGAAGTTCTTGCAACCGCAGGCAACAACCGTCTCGGCGGAGACGACTTTGATCAGCGTGTAATGGATTACATTTGCGACACATTTAAAGCCGAAAGCGGAATTGACCTGCGCGGCGATAAAATGGCTATGCAGCGTGTTAAAGAGGCTGCTGAAAAGGCTAAAATTGACCTTTCCGGCATGACCACTACCGATATAAACCTGCCGTTTATTACAGCTGATGCTACAGGTCCTAAGCATTTCGAGACCTCACTGACCAGAGCTAAGTTTAATGAATTGACAGCAGATCTTGTTGAAAAGACAATGGCACCTGTTCGTCAGGCACTTTCCGACAGCGGACTGTCAGCCAGCGATATCAACAAGGTTCTTATGGTAGGAGGATCATCTCGTATTCCTGCTGTTCAGGAAGCAGTTAAGAATTTCATCGGCAAAGATCCGTTTAAGGGCATCAACCCCGATGAATGTGTAGCAGTCGGCGCAGCCATTCAAGGCGGCGTTCTTGGCGGCGATGTAAAGGGACTTCTGCTCCTTGACGTTACTCCGCTTTCACTGGGTATTGAAACAATGGGCGGCGTTTCAACTAAGGTTATTGACCGCAATACAACTATTCCTACAAAGAAATCACAGATTTTCTCAACTGCTGCTGACGGCCAGACCTCTGTTGAAATTCATGTTCTTCAGGGCGAGCGTGAGTTTTCAAAAGATAACAAGACTCTCGGTGTATTCCACCTTGACGGAATTGCTCCCGCTCCTCGCGGAATCCCGCAGATCGAGGTAACATTTGATATTGATGCTAACGGTATCGTTCATGTTTCGGCAAAGGACCTCGGAACAGGCAAAGAGCAGTCCATTACAATCACTTCAAACACCAATATGTCCAAGGACGATATTGAAAAAGCAGTTAAGGAAGCAGAGCAGTATGCTGCCGAAGATAAGAAGCGCCGTGAGGAAGTTGACATCATAAACAGCGCAGATCAGCTGGTTTACACTACCGAGAAAATGTTGACAGATATGGGCGATAAACTTTCCGACGAGGAAAAGGCAGATATTCGCACAGGAATCGACGCTCTTAAGGCTGAGGTAGAGAAGAAGAATATTGAGACTATCAAAACTGCTCAGGAAGAGCTTCAGAAAAAGGTTTATGCTGTTTCTGAAAAGGTTTACAAGGCAGCTCAGGAGGCACAGCAGGCTCAGGGAGCAAATCCCGATGCAGCAGGTGCAAACGGTGACAATGTGTACGATGCTGAGTACAATGATGTAGACGAAACAAAGTAATTGTGATATAATGATGGGGTCTCTGCCGCAAAACAGAGACTCCACACTAATTTTTAGATTTTTCGCTGGGGGTATTTCACTTGGCAGACAAAAAAGACTATTACGAGGTGCTCGGCGTTGACCGCGGAGCAGTTGATGACGAAATTAAAAAGGCGTACCGAAAGGCGGCCAAAAAATATCACCCTGACCTGAACCCCGGCGACAAAGAGGCTGAGGCAAAGTTCAAAGAGGCAAACGAGGCGTATGAGGTACTGTCCGATAAGGAAAAACGCGCCCGTTATGACCAGTTCGGCCATGCCGGCATTGATCCTAATTACGGTGCAGGCGGCGGATTCGGTGGTTCAGGCGGTTTCGGTGGCTTTGGCGACTTTGGAGACATAGGCGACATTTTTTCCAGCTTTTTTGGTGGTGGATTTTCGGGCGGCTCACGCTCCAATCCTAACGCCCCACGTCGCGGTGGAGATGTAACCACATCGGTTAACATTTCATTTGAAGAAGCTGCAAAGGGTTGCAAAAAAACAGTCCGTGTTACATCAATTGACGGCTGTGATGATTGCCACGGCACCGGCGCAGCTGAGGGGTCGTCCCCAAAAACCTGTCCGGCATGTCACGGTACAGGACAGATAAAAGTTGTTCAGCGCACCCCCTTTGGACAGATGCAAACACAGCGTCCATGTGAGCAGTGTCGCGGAGCAGGTAAAATCATTGAAAAGCCCTGCCGCACTTGCGGAGGAAAGGGTAAAGTGCGCCGCACACGCGACGAGGAGATAAATATACCGGCAGGAATCGACGATTCGCAGGTACTCATTGTCCGCGGAAAAGGAGATGCAGGCGCAAACGGAGGTCCGTCAGGCGATTTGAATGTTGCAATAAATGTTCGTCCGCACCCAATATTTGAGCGTAACGGCACAGATGTTTATTGCGAGGTGCCGATTACCTTTGTTCAAGCGGCTCTCGGTGCAGAAATTCAGGTGCCGACACTTGACGGTAAGGCTAACCTTAAAATTCGCGAGGGCACTCAGCCAGGCGATAAATTCCGTCTCAAAGGAAAGGGTATTGTTCGCACCAATTCGACATATCGTGGCGACCAGTATGTCATAGTTAATATTGAAGTACCAAAGGATTTGACAAAGGCGCAAAAAGATACCTTGTCTAAATTTGAGTCGCAGTCATCAGATAAAAATTATGCTAAGCAAAAGAGCTTTTTTGAAAAGGTAAAGGAAGTCTTTAAAGACTGATAAAAGCCACCTGTTATTTTACAGGTGGCTTTAATGTATATAAAAAGCTTTTTGTGTTGTAATTGCAGTAATAATGTGCTAAAATTTACTATATTTAGTTCTTTACAATAGTTTTAGCACTAAATTTTCTAAGGGGTGTTTTGTTTGAACTACATTACTGAAAAAGCAAGAGAAATTCCTGTATCCGATAAATGCGATGTCCTTGTTGCAGGCGGCGGAATAGCCGGAATTTCAGCAGCTATGGCTGCGGCGCGCCAGGGAGCAAAGGTTACACTTATCGAGCGTGAATATATGCTTGGAGGACTTGCCACTCTTGGACTAATTGCAATTTATCTGCCGCTTTGTGACGGCAAAGGTCACCAGGTTTCTTTCGGTATTGCTGATGAGCTTTTGCGTTTGTCCATACGCTACGGAACCGAGAGAGGCGAAGATAAACCCGCAATGAAAGCGTGGCTTAGTGACAAAATTGATATGGAAAAGCGCATGAAATATCGCTTTGCCGCCCAGTATAATCCGCACACCTTTGCTATTGAATGTGAACAGCTGCTCGGCCGTTTGGGAGTAAAAATTATTTACGGTACGGTTGCCGTTGCCGCTGAATGTGAACAGGACAAAATTACCCATGTTGTGATAGAAAATAAAAGCGGCAGAAGCGCAATTAGCACCAAGTCGGTGGTTGATGCTACCGGTGACGCTGATATATGCAAGCTGTCCGGAACGGATACAGCTCTGTTTGAAAAGGGCAACTGTTTAGCAAGCTGGTATTACTATTTTAAGTCGGACAAAGTGAGCCTGCGTCTTATGGGTGCGATCGATGACCCCGACAATCCAGATGATCACCAACAGCTGGTTGATCGCAAATTTTCGGGTGTAGATGCGGAGGAACTCAGCGAAATGGTGACCCTTTCACACCGTGAAATGCTTAAGGATATTGATGCCCACCGCAAGACCAATCCTGAATATGCGCCTATTTGCCTGCCGACTATACCGCAAGTGCGTACAACTCGTCACCTTGTCGGAAAATATACGCAGGGAATTGAGGAAATGCATAAGAGAATGGATACCAGTATCGGTATGGTAGGCGATTGGCGCAATCGTGGACCTATATATGAGCTGCCGTTTGAAATTTTGTACGGTGAAAAGGTTAAAAACCTTGTAGTTGCAGGACGCTGTGTGTCAACAACAGACGAAATGGTAGAGGTTACTCGCGTTATTCCAGCATGTGCAGTAACCGGTCAGGCGGCAGGTATTGCCGCAGCAATGAGTGACGATTTTGCCACCCTCGATGTAGCTGCTCTTCAGAAAAAGTTGTCTGAATCGGGTGTGATCCTGCACGAAAGCGATTTATAATCGAACAAATCAACCCATGCAAGCGGGCATGGTGTAATGCGCATTAATTTTATGCGTCGGAAGGTTAATTATGCGTGATGTAGAATACTCAAAGATAAAACTTGTTGTAGCAATGTTTATTTTCGGTACTATCGGAGTTGTGCGAAAATACATACCTCTTTCGTCGAGCATAGTTGCACTATCTAGGGGAGTCATCGGCGCTTTATTCATTTTGGTGGTTTGCTCGTTAAAAAAAGAAAAAATACCATGGCGTGAACTCAAAAAGAATTTAGTTCTGCTTTGCGTGTCAGGTGTTTTGCTCGGAACTAATTGGATATTTTTGTTTGAAGCATACCGCTATACATCGGTTGCAACAGCAACAATTTGTTATTATATGGCACCGGTATTTGTGATTTTAGCTTCGCCACTTTTATTTAGAGAAAGATTATCGTTAAAAAAAGGTGTGTGCGCCATTACGGCTGTTTGCGGAATGGTACTTGTGTCAGGTGTAATAGATTCAGAGGTGCCCAATTTCGTCGGCATATTGTTTGGCTTGGGAGCGGCGATAATGTACGCCACTATCGTTGTCCTCAATAAATACATCCGAGATTTATCAGCAAATATCAGAACTCTTTTTCAGCTTAGCGTTGCTGCTGTTGCAATACTGCCATATGTGCTGCTTACCGAAAGTGTTTCGGTGTCTGATTTTAGTTTAACAACCATTTTTATGCTTGCAGTTGCGGGTATTGTGCACACTGGAATAGCATACACGTTATATTTTGGCAGCATAAAAAGCCTGTCGGCGCAAACCGTTGCTCTGTTTAGCTATATTGACTCCGTAGTTGCCGTTGTTTTGTCAATGGCTGTTTTAAGGGAAGGCATGACGTGGATGAACATGCTGGGTGTGGTAATGGTTATAGGGGCAACTGTTATTAGTGAACTTTCACAAAGTAAGGATAAGAAAAATGTGCAAACACAAACTCTTGCTGACGAACTCTGCGAGTAAATACTGTGGCAATATTTAATATAACCCAGCACAATAAAATCCCTATGAAAAGCAATGTGCTTTTCATAGGGATTTTTGTAATGTTATTTTGAAACTGAGTTAAAATTGGCTTCGGCATTCTAATGCACGCATAAGAGTAATTTCATCCGCATATTCCAAACTGCCACCGACCGTTATGCAGTATGCAAGGCGGGTAACTTTTATGCCCATAGGTTTTAGCAGGCTAGAAATATTTAATGAAGATTTGCTTATGTTCAAACAACATTTGATGAATAAAAGTGAAATATATTCCAATTAATTGAATTTGCCAATATGAACGATGCTGGGGTAATTGGCGGTGTTGACCTTGATATAATGATTATTATAATTATTTCCATATAATAGCAATAATATTGTAAACATCACCAATGATTTATATAATTGGTGATTTATTTTACAAAAAAATTAACAAATAATTGATTTCATAGATTGATTAGCTGAACAAATAATGGTATGATTTACATGAATTATATTTTCAATAAAGGAGAATAGTAATGATTAAATCGAAAATGCGCGTGTTTTCTGTTATTGTAAGTTTAACTATGATGCTCAGCACCTTATTTGTATTCAATTATAGCACAGTAGCCGCCGAGGAAAAGACAGTTATCATTTCCTGTTCCGACTTTCAGGCATCGACCGATATCGATGGAGCAACAACTGTGAAGACCATTCTCAACAGAGTAAAAGAAAGCGGAATAACCAAAATTGACGGGTTTCTCTTTGCTGGAGATTTAACTGCACAACTTAATAATAGACCATCAGAAAGCGAATCTGGATTAGCCGCATTAAAGGGCGCCATATCATCTCGCTATGAAATTTCCGATAATGATATGGTTTTTATACGCGGAAACCATGACCCGATTGGAACAAGCGGCGCGTCAGAAAGCGGAAACAATGACGATGCCGACGGAAAATACGGCGTTTTCGTCATCAACGAGGACGATTATATGTGGCAGCAGGGCGTCGGCACTTCCAACGGTAACCCCTCTGTGTCAGATGATCAACAAACGGTAAAAAATACTGCTGATAATTTAAAGGCGTATTTTGACGAAAAAATAGAGAATAAATTTGATAAACCGATTTTTGTCGTATCGCATCTTCCGTTGCATTATACAAGCCGCACAGGTGCAGGCGACAGCCAGTACGCAAAGTATCTTTTTGACGTGCTTAACGATGGGGCTCAAAAGGGACTCAACATTTATTTTTTATTCGGCCATAATCACTCAAGCAGCTATGACGATTATATTGGTGCAGCTTCTATTTGTCTTAATCCCGGCGATGAAATCGTTATTGCTGATGTTGGAAGCAGAACCTCTTTTAGTGGTTATACCCTTTCGTTTACATACTTAAATGCGGGCTATGTGGGATATTACAATTCGGGCAACGCGGTTGATAAAAACTTGAGTATGGTAGTATATGAAATATACGATGATAGGGTCGAAATTAGTCGCTATACCACCACAGGAATTTGCAATTTAAAGTCAGCTGGAGTAGGTAGTGTAGGCAATTACGAAGCTGATACAACGGTATATACAAGTCCGTTCGAATCGATACTCCAATTCTACCGTCAAAAGGGATGGCTTAGCAACAATAAAAGTATTGATGCCCAAGATTTGCTTATGCTCAAACAGCATTTGCTTAATATGGGTGAAATGGATGCCGATTTAATTGAATATGCCGATATGAACGATGATGGGGTAATTGATGGCACTGACATGACTATCTTGACGATGTATATTATTGGTATTTCAGAATAAAGTTTACTCACCGAGGCTGATAAAGCTTCGGTGAGTTTTTGTAAATAAATTTTAAATTATTACGGTGCATGTCGATATGTTATAAAACAAAGTGTATAATCAAATAAAAACCTTTAAACAAGGACGAGAATATGAAAATTATGTCATTTATTTTAGCGGCAACTCTCACGATTGGCGCGTGTACAGGATGCAAAAGCGACGAAAAATCCAGCCAACGAAGTGAAACAAAGGCGGTTCTTGAGTATATAAAAAGCAACTGGGATAGCTGCATCAAAGTAAATATAGCAGACAAGGACACTCTCATCGGTCTTCCATATCCCTATACCGTTCCTGCGTTAGGTTATTTTGATGAATTGTATTATTGGGACACGTATTTTACGAACAAAGGTCTTGAAATCGAAGGTAGACACGAACTTGTAAAGAATAATACCGACAATATGCTTTATTTGGTCGATAGATACGGCTTTATGCCCAACGGAAACCGTACATATTACCTTAACCGCTCACAGCCACCATTTCTTTCTCTTATGGTAAGAGATGTTTATGAGCATTATGGTGACAAGGAATGGCTTGCACGTGCTTATAATTCACTTGACACCGAGTATAAGTTTTGGACCGAAAAACGCGGCAGCGAAATCGGACTTAGCCATTACGACTATGATACTTCAACGTATAATTATGATTTAGTCACCGGTTACGTCAATCGCATTGGCTACAAGCCTGAGGGCTATACCAACGAACAAATTGCCAGAGAATATGCGGCAATTTGTGAAAGCGGCTGGGATGCTAATCCCCGTTTCGGATTCGAAACTTATAACAATGCCGCAGTTGACCTCAATTCGCTTTTATACGCGCTTGAAAGCAACATGGCATTTTTTGCTGACGAGCTGGGTAACGGCAAAAGCAAAATTTGGGAGAATCTCGCAGCCAATCGCAAGGCAGCAATGATAAAGTATCTTGAAAATGAAGACGGTCTTTTAATGGATTACAATTTCGAATCCAAAAAGCAGAGCGAAGTGTTCTCGGTTGCCTCGATTTATCCGCTGTTTGTGGGTCTTGCTGACGAAAAGCATGCAAAGGCCGTTGTAAAAAATCTTGACCGCCTTGAAAAAGATTACGGAATGCTCACCTGCGAGGAAAATGACGTCCAAGGAACATTCCAGTGGGATACACCCAATGGTTGGGCTTGTTTGCAGTATATCACGATTGTCGGACTTGATAATTACGGATATAAAGAAGAAGCAAGACGAATTGCAGAAAAATACGTTTTATTGGTTGAAAAAACCTTTAAAGAAACGGGTAATCTTTGGGAAAAATACAACGTTATCGAAGGAAATGTTAACGTTACAGGCGAATATGAGATGCCCGCAATGATGGGTTGGAGCGCAGGTACATATCTTGCCGCTCTCGAATACCTAAATAAATAAGTCGGCATAGCGAAAAAATAAGAATAATAGAATGAAAAAACACCCGATACGAATTTGTATCGGGTGTTTTTATGTTTTTTGATGTGTGAGAGGCGTTCGCGCAAATTTATTAAAATTCGCTTCGGCCTTCTAATGCGCGCATAAGAGTAATTTCATCGGCATATTCCAAACTGCCACCAACCGGTATGCCGTATGCGAGGCGGGTAACTTTTACGCCCATAGGTTTTAGCAGGCGAGAAATATATGCCGCGGTAGCTTCGCCGTCGACTGTGGGGTTGGTTGCCATAATTATTTCCTTGACCTCGTCGTCGGCAACTCTTTTCAGCAGCTCACGCACTTTAATTTGGTCGGGACCTATCCCGTCGAGAGGGGAAATGACTCCGTGCAGTACATGATAGGTGCCGGAAAACTCACGTGTGCGCTCAAACGCGATAATGTCGCGCGGGTCTTCAACCACGCAAATGACACTTTTGTCTCGTGAACGGTCAGAGCATATGTCGCACTGCTCTAAATCGGTTAAATTTTGGCACACAGAACAGCAGTGAATATGCTTTTTTGCGTCAATTATAGCATCGGCAAAACCTTTTGCTTCGTCGTCAGACAGTGACAACATATGAAAGGCAAGTCTTTGTGCTGATTTTTTGCCGATTCCGGGCATTTTTTCAAACTGTTCAGTCAGGCGCGCGAGCGATGGAATTTTGTACCCCATATTAAAACATACCGCCCATTCCGGGTATGTTCGGAATATTTAGAGAGGACGAAATTTTACTCATTTCCTCCTCGCTGGTGCTGTCGGCTGTGCGCATGGCCTCGTTAACAGCTGCTAAAATCAGGTCTTCAAGCATTTCTATATCATCGGGGTCAACAATTTCGGGCTTAACAGACAGACGGGTGATTTGGTGTTTGCCTGTAACAGTTACTTCTACCATTCCGCCGCCGGAAGTGGCAGTGTATTCACTTTGCTCAAGTTCTGCCTGCTTTGCAGCCATGTCTTCTTGAGCTTTTTGAGCTTGTTTCATAATCTGGTTGAGGTTGCCAGGACCCCCACCGTAACCCTGTGGTAATCTTGCTTTCATTTAATATCTTCCTTTCGGCTTATTTATCAATTCCTGCCTGCCTCGCGCGAGCGACCAGGTCGTCTAATGGGTCAATTTCATCGTCACCGTTTGCCTTACGGGCATCACTTTCAAGTAACTTTTTGCGTGAGTAGGGCCCTATTTTGTAATTCTTACCCGTTACCTGTAATATTGCCGCTTTAAGAGCTGACTTATGCCGTGGGCTTGTGTTTATCATGTCCCTAAAACTCTCGTTTTTAAAGTCGATGAGCATACAATCGTTTGTAATGTAGGCGTTCGAGCCTTCGAGAGCGGCTCTCATCATGGGATCAGTTTTACCCAGCTCTCCTAAAATATCATTCCAGTTTTTATACGGTTTATCGTCGTCCGACTGAGGCTCAGGTTTTGTATCTTGAATAGGTGTAAAGGCAATTGTTGCAGCAGTGTCATTATCAAAGTTTGACGGTACCTTAATATCGTCGACTGTAATATTCTTTTTATATACCTTTACATCGTCATAGTCTTGAGGTTCGGTGTAGTTTCCCGCGATTACAGTGTCTTTTTGTTCTGTACCGACATCGGTAGTTTTTACAGTAGCTGCAATGACAGCACCTGATTCAAGCGCTGAAATGCGTCTGATCAGTGCGCCTACCGACATATCAAGCGAAGGGTCGCACAAGCGAATAAGCGCTGTTTCCATAATCGTGCGGCGGTTTGCACCGCGGCCCATTTCGGTGTATGCTGTTTCAAATGTTTCTATCGCGTGCACAACAGCATCAAGCGGCATATTTGCGCCCATGTTTTTAATCTCGGCTATTTCCGATGCGGAGCAGACGAGCAGCGATTCAGGCTTGCTAAGAGCCTTTATCATCATAATGTTTCTAAAGTATTCTATAAGTTCGCAGCAAAGCCGCGTCATATCCTTTGACTTTTCATACAGCTCGGCTATGACGGTCAATGCCTGCTCGCTGTCATGGCTGACAATGGCACGGGCAATGCGTTCAAGGTATTCGCGACCCGACATTCCTGCCGCATCAAGCACAGCTTGCTCGTCAACCGATTTTCCTGTAGATGAGCATACATCGAGCAGTGAAAGGGCATCACGCATGGCACCGTCAGACAGCTTTGCAATCATAAGGGCGGCTTCTTCCGTGAGGGAAATTCCTTCTTTTTCGGCTATTTCACAAAGTCGTTCTGCAATATTTTCTGCCGCAATTCGGTTAAAATCAAAGCGCTGGCAACGCGACAATATGGTCGCCGGCAACTTATGAACTTCTGTTGTGGCAAGTATGAAAATGACATGTGCAGGTGGCTCCTCAAGGGTTTTGAGCAGGGCATTAAAGGCCGCTCCGGAGAGCATATGCACCTCGTCAATTATATAAATTCTGTATTTTGCGGCAGCAGGGGAAAACGCCGTGTTGTCACGCAAATCGCGTATGTTGTCAACACCGTTGTTTGACGCTGCGTCAATTTCGGTGACATCGTATATGCTTTCATCGTTAATACCGCGGCAAATTTCGCACTCGTTGCAGGGGTCACCGTTTATCGGATTCAGACAGTTGACCGCCTTAGCCAAAATCTTGGCGCAAGAGGTTTTTCCCGTGCCTCGCGAGCCCGTGAAAAGATATGCGTGAGAAATATGATTTTCGTTTATCTGATTTTTGAGGGTTTGTACAATGTTTTTCTGCCCTACTACCTCACTGAAATTGCGCGGACGGTATTTGCGGTAAAGAGCCTGATACATATAGTCACCTTCTTTTTTTCAGTCATTATAAATAATAATGCCGGTCATCCACTTGGGTATGCGGGTGTGCAGATTTACTGCGGCGCACAAGGAAATCCGCTTAATGCTGCTCGGTTCCCCGCCTGACATGGTTCACAGCCCCCTGTCGCACAGGACCAACACACCCGCACGCCCGAATGTACGAACGGCAATACTACCATGATATTATAATATAAATTTTGCAATTTGACAAGTGGTAAATATATAAACTTATCATATTTGACATAAGGTGTAATGTAATGATATAATTACTATATAAAAGAAATATAATTTATTAACCCTATTTTTGAAGGGAGTTTATTATGAAGCTTATAATCGCTATTTTGACCACATCCGATTCTTCTGCGCTTTCAAAAGCTCTTACCGAGTCGGGGATTGGCGTGACAAAGCTGGCAACTACGGGCGGGTTTCTCAAACAGGGCAACACAACCTTGCTTATGGGTGTTGCTGATGAAAAAGTTGACGAGGTAATGTCTCTGATTAAAAAATATTCCGGTAAGCGTACCAAAATGCAACCGGTACACAACGTATCTGCTTATCCTAGCGTTGCTCCTGCAGCAATCGAAACTACAGTGGGCGGTGCCACGGTATTTATTACGGATATTGAGAGGTTTGAAAAACTGTGAGTGCATTTGCTGGATTTGTGGGCAACACTGAAACGGTACAGCGGCTGGATTCTATGCTTAATACGGGCAGAGTACCACACGCCATTATTTTAGAGGGGGCCACCGGCACAGGTCGCCGCACACTTGCTAACATGCTGGCGCGAGCCATTGCTTGCACAGGCGATAATAAACCGTGCGGTGTGTGCGAGTGTTGTCGGATAGGGGACAACCCCGATATTGTAACCGTTACTCCCGATAAGTCGACTATAACAGTCGACCGTATACGTGCTGTGCGTGATGAGGCATACATTCTGCCCAATCAGTCGGACAAGCGTGTATTTATAATACCCGATGCGAACTTAATGAACGAACAGGCGCAAAATGCGCTGCTTAAGGTGTTTGAAGAACCTCCGCAGCGGGTCACTTTTATATTAACCTGCGAATATTCGGGGCAGCTTCTTGGAACGGTTGTTTCTCGTGCCGCTGTGCTTAAGTTAACAGCGCCGAGTGAAAATGCAGCCGCAGAATACATTGCTGCAAAATACCCGGAATACGACCGTGATATGATAAACGATGCAGTAGCATCCGAGTGCGGAAACATAGGTTGTGCCCTCGAAATCCTATTGGGCGGCGGCAAAAGCGACACGATTGCAAAAGAAATCTTATCAGTCCTGCCTGAACGCTCTGAGCTCATGCTTATGAAAGCACTTACGGTGCTTGAAAAGGACAGATTACTTGCAAAAGATGTTCTTTCCCGAATGACCGAACTGCTTGGTGACACACTTTCGGTGAAAGTGGGTGCACCTCGTCGACTTAGTGATGGCGATATACGTGTGATACTTTCTCAAAAATTTACGCGTGCGCATTTGATTGGTTTAATGCAGGTTTGCAAAGCAGCGAGGTCGGATTGTGAAGCAAATTGCAACGGCTCGCTTATGGTTACCAATTTGTGTGCTTGTATTCGCGAGCAAATTGATTTATAATAGAGCGTAACGGTTAAAAAAACTGATTTTAAATAAAATTTTTTGGAGGCAAATATGGCCGAAGTAATAGGAGTGAGATTTAAGGAAAACGGAAAATCTTACTATTTTGATCCTAAAGGCGATAATTATAAAACTGGCGACCTTGTTGTCGTTGATACCGCACGCGGCATCGAACTTGGCGAGGTGGCAAACAGTAATTTGGTAGTCAGCGACGATGATGTAGTGCATCCTTTGCGTGAGGTTGTGCGTCGGGCAACCGATGCTGACATTCGCCGCCGAGAAGAAAACAAGAAAAAACAAGAACAGGCATTTAAAATTTGCGAGGAAAAGATTCAGTCACATAAGCTTGACATGAAGCTTGTTGAGGTTGAGTATTCCTTTGACGGAACTAAAATTCTGTTTTACTTTACAGCAGACGGACGAGTTGATTTCCGTGAATTAGTAAAAGATTTGGCATCGGTTTTCCATATGAGAATAGAACTGCGCCAAATAGGTGTGCGTGACGAAGCGAAAATGCTGGGGGGTCTCGGAATCTGTGGCAGACCGTTTTGTTGCAACCGCTTTTTGAATGACTTTTTGCCCGTTTCTATCAAAATGGCTAAGGAGCAGGGTCTATCTCTTAATCCGGTTAAAATTTCGGGCACCTGCGGCAGACTTATGTGTTGCTTGAACTATGAGCAGAACGTATATGAAAAGCTCAACAAAACTACACCAAGAGTCGGATCTACTGTTACCACACCTGATGGAGACGGCACTGTTATCAGCGTCAGCGTGCTTGGTCAGAAGGTAAAGGTGAGACTGGATTCAAGAGATGCATTTGAAACCTATTCGTGTGAGGATGTACGCGTTGTGCGTGCACCGCGTAAAAATGATACAGTGGTAAAAACAGAGGTTGAAAAAGGAGAGCAAGGCTAAAAATAACACTTGCAATTTTATTACACTGTGTTAAAATGTATTTGTGAATGTGGGGAATGCCCATAAAACCCGCTTTTATGCGCATAAGCGGTGATAATTTTTTTAAAAAAACTAACCAGTCGTAAGCGCAGCGACGGCAAAGGAGTTGTAGTTATGGCACACAAAATTTCTAACGAATGTATCGCTTGCGGCGCTTGTGCAAGCACTTGCCCGGTTGAAGCCATTGTTATGGGCGATGACACTTATGTTATCGATGTAGAAGCGTGCATAGATTGCGGCGCTTGCGAAGGCGGTTGCCCGGTAGACGCTATCGCTGCTGAGTAATTTCGGTTTATCTATCAAAGAGGTTAGCGGAGCGTAAAAAGACGCTCCGCTTTCTGAATTTATACGGAGAAAACATATGATTAAGCTCCAGTATCTGGGTCAAAAAATGAAAATTTATGTATCAGATATTCACCGCTACGGCACTGACGCAGTACTGCTGGCCGATTTTGCTATGCCAAAAAATTCTGATAAGGCATGTGATCTTGGCACAGGTTGTGGGATTATACCGCTTATGTGGCGGCTGAATGGCAGTAAATGCAACATTACTGCAGTTGATATCAGCAGTGATGCGTGTGAGCTTGCTCGCCGATCAATTATGGAAAACGGTATTGAAAATATAACGGTGGTAAACGGTGATCTAAGAAGTACGGAAACTGTTAAGGACAGCGGAACATTCGATGTTATTTCAATGAATCCGCCGTACAAAGCTGCAAATGACGGAGTGATGAGCCCCGATTTGCAGCGCCGCACTGCACGGCATGAGGTGGATTGTACCGTAGAAGATGTCTGTGCCGCCGCAGCACGCTTGCTGCGTTTTGGCGGCAGATTGTGTATGTGCCAGCGCCCTGAACGACTTGCCGATATAATATGCGCCATGCGTGATGCACAAATAGAACCAAAACGACTTCGGCTTGTGTGCCAACGCAAGGGCGGCGCGCCTAAGCTGATACTGATTGAGGGTAAGCGTGGCTCAAAATCGGGACTTGTCCACTTGCCGCCGCTTTATATTGAGGCTGACGATGGTGGAGTGTCGGAGGAAATAGCACGCATTTACGGAGAATTTTACATAGAGAGCGGTGACGGGAATGAGCGGTAAGCTATATGTTGTAGGCACACCGATCGGTAATTTATCCGATTTGTCTGCACGTGCACTTGAGGCGTTGCAGTCGGTCGATTTCATTGCCGCAGAAGATACTAGAGTGACCATGAAGCTGATGAACAGATTTGAGATAAAAAGACCTCTTATCAGCTATCATGAACACAATATGCGCGAAAGCGGCTCGCGAATAATCGAACGTATAATGGCGGGTGAAAACTGCGCCATTGTAAGTGATGCCGGTATGCCTGCTATATCCGATCCTGGGCAGGATTTGGTGCGGCTCGCACACGAAAACGGAGTTGCCGTTGTGTCAGTGCCGGGCCCCAGCGCCGTAATTACTGCACTTTCCATATCCGGTGTCGAATGTGGGCGCTTTTGCTTTGAGGGATTTCTCAGTGCTAATAAATCACAGCGGCGCGAACGACTGGATGAACTGAAAAATGAGCAGCGCACCATGGTGTTTTACGAGGCACCGCATAAATTGCTTGGAACATTGTCAGATATGCAAAAAGTGTTTGGCGATAGAACGATTGCCGTGACAAAGGAGCTTACGAAAATACATGAAAGCGTAATGCACACCACGATTGGGCAGGCGGTTGAGTATTTTTCGCAAAATTCGCCAAAAGGTGAGTATGTTCTTATAATAAGCGGCGCTCAAAAGGATGAAAACGAAGCACAAATGACGTTTGAGCAAGCGGTTGAATATGCACGCTCATGCGTTGAAGATGGGGTGGCACCCACAGGTGCAGCCAAGCAGGCAGCGCAAATCAGCGGACATAAACGGAGCGATATTTACAAAGAATTGGTTAAATGACAAAAAGGACGGTTTTTTATTAAAAATCGTCCTTTTACAAATGAAAAGTCAAGGGGTAAATGCGAAAAAGTGCAAAAAAATTTATTTTGACGTGCTTTAAGCGGCTAATATGCTGTTTATGCAAGCCTCGTATATGTCCGCAGAGCTGTAATAATCAAAAATTCCCCGCGGGTAGTCGTTAATCCATTTTTCGAGTTTTCGGGTATCTGCGGGGGTAACTTTATCAAGGCTAATACCTTTCGGATAATGACGACGCACCATTTTATTTTGATTTTCATTTGAGCCGCGCTCGTACGAGCTGTACGGGTGGCAATAATAAACCGTTGTGCGTGAGTCATTTTTGCGGCAGCTCTGCTCGAGTCCCTCATAGTCGGAAAATTCCGAGCCGTTGTCTACGGTTATAGTTTGAAAAACCTTTGAGAACAAGCCCGCTCCGTAGCTCCGCTCTATTCCGTTAAGAGCTTTTATTACACTTGCGGCGGTATGGTCTTTCATAATGCGGATAATCTCGTAGCGGCTGTATCTTTCGGTAAGGACAAGAAAAGTTTTCTTTGTGCCTTTTTTACCTACGACGCAATCCATTTCCCAATGACCGAAAGTATCGCGCTCCGCGACTTCCTCGGGGCGCTTTTCAATGCTTTTACCCGCGGGTGCCCTGTTCGGTTTTACTCTATCGTATTTCTGCTTGTCTTTGTTGCATTTAACGGGTAGGTCTTTGTTTGTTATCGTGAGAAAAACGCCGTCCTCGATATATCGGTAAAAAGTCGTTTTTGAAATGGTGGTATTAAATTCTATACCTTTTCTTTTTATTTCGCCGAGGACAGCACCAGGGGCGTATTTTTCTGCCGATACTTTGTATTCAAGATATGTAGCGTATTCGTGGTCGTGGTCTATTTTGAGTCCTGCTCCCTTTGCCTTGAGGTTTTCTCTGTATTTCTCCTCTGCTATATCGGGGCTGTATCGCTCCTCCTCGGTTAAGTCGCTGTTGAGGCGTGTATATACTCCGCGCTTTAATTCCCGATATATAGTGCTTAAATGCACGCCGAGCAGCTCCGCCATTTGCGCCTTGCTTATGCCCGCTTTTTGCCAAGCCTCGATTTGTAGACGGTCTGTAAATGTAAGGTGGTTGTAGCAAGTACCCATAATAAAATCACTCCGTTTTATCATAAAAATAATAAAGCCCGCTCCCTCTCAAAAGGGGACGGGCTAAAGTGTGTTTTTGCTTATTTGTCTGTTATTTTCAATTCCCGTTTGAGTGCCTCTTGTAAAGCCTGGGAAAAGTTAATATTTGCCTTTTCTGCCGCATAGCAAAGCCAACTCGGGAGAGTACAATTTTTCTTAACTACTCTCATTTCGTTTTTGCGCCGATATTCTGCAAAGTCAACGTCTACAAGCGTTACGATTTCTCCTTGCGCCGTTTTAACAGTATCGAGCTTGCGGGGTGTAGGCAGCGCTTTTCCGTCGTCCTCCATATCAATACCCATTAAGCCGATAGCGTCCCGCGCCATTTCGATAGCGTCGGTTAAATCCTCGCCTTGTGTGTTAATATCAAAATCGGGAATATAAACCGTAAAGCCCTTATCCTCGGGTATAAGCAAAATAGGATATGAATTTTTCATATATAGTTACCTCCAATAAAATATATATTAAGCTCGGGCGGCGTGGGGCTCATTTGAGCCCCCGCCTTTTAATTATTGCCCTTGCGAGATTTTCTTTTAATTCTCTGTGCCTCGGGATTGTTTCGCTCTCTTTTCCGTTGGTGTAGATGTCGTGCCCGCCTCCGTTTCTTTTTAAGTACCAACCGTTTTTTTCGAGTAGCTTTATGAGGTCTGCTCTTTTCGTTTGTATCATCTCCTCTCTATGTTTATATTATACGCCTTTAATGCGTATTTGTCAAGCCCTTTTTCAAAACTTTTTGCGGTTTTTTGCAATTATTATTGAAAGCGCGGCGGTTTTCTGATATAATAAGGGTACCACACTAATTTAATAATTTGTTTTATGCTGTAAGTGCGCTTTTTTTACTTCGGTAAAAATGCGGGCTCGTTTTTGCGTCTTATAGCGTAAAACATAGAATTAGTGTGGTAGCAATTCGGAGCTTGCGTTTTTCGTGCGTGCAGCGACGAGTTGCACGCACTTTTTTTATGGAGGTATGGAAATGGGGTTGTTTTCTAAAAAAGTAATTGACGAGTTTTCTTGCGACGTATGGGGTACGGCATACACAAACGAAAACGGCACGAGCCGTCAAACGTACATAGCGCGGTTAAAGGTGGGCGACGATTTAATATTCCACCCTGCGCCGACTGCCGATTATCCCGATACGATAGGTGTATTTACTAAAAAGAACGAGCAAATAGGTTTTATAGGGTATAAGGACTTAAACAAAATACGGGGCTTATATCTCCATAATAAAGCCTCGGTATCGGTAGAAAAAATAATTAACTCCGAGCGCGGGCTGTGTGTAGCAATGCACATAAAAATTTATAAATAAAAATAAGGCGGAGGCTTATTGCCCCCGCCTTTTGCTTTAGTCGTCGTCCTCGAACTCGTCGCCCTTGTCGATTTTTAAGCCTGCCTCCTCAAACGATTTTGTCATTTCTTTTAAGTATTCCTCTTGTGCTGCGCGTATTTCTCCGATATTATTCTGCACGGTGTCGCGCAATACGTTTGTTGCTCTCGTGCCTGGGTGGTTGACGTGAAAACCGTATATATTGTTTTCGTACCTCATAAACGCCCGTTTGCCGTCTTTCGGCATAGTATGCGGTTTTACTCCAAACTCTACCCAATGCGGCGAGGCGTGCGAGGGTAATTTATTCTTTTTCTTGACTTTTTGCCAAGAGTAAAAGCCGACTTGTAGCGTCGGCTGCCCCGTAGAATAATTTATCATAACCCAGGTGCCTATATGGTTTTTGAAACGCTTTGAACGGACGGGCACGTTTTCGCGTAAGTATTTCCGCACAACTTTTCCCGAGGCTCGCAGAGCTGTTTTTGAGAGCCCTATTATTGTTTTTTTCGCCTCGTCGCTTTTGTCTACAAAGGTTATGTTATATTTATTTGCCATACTTCGACTCCTTTCGGAAAGTGAAAAAGCGGCGGGCGAGGTTTCCCTCAATCCCGCCGCTTTTCCTATGTGAATTTAAGGAGGACTATTTAAGCAGAGCGTTTACGCGGCTCTGCACGGCGCTATAATCATAGCCCGCGGCTGTAAGCCTGTTTTTGCGGTCTGCACCGTTGCCCCAGGCTCCGCGGATAACCTCGCGGGCGATTTCGTCAACGGACTTTTTCGGCGCGGTGTCAGCAACTACCGCCGTACCGCTCTTTGTAGTAATAAATGTGTCGTAGCCCGCCGCCTTGAGCTTTGCCGCCATAGCGTCGGCGTTTGCCTTTACGGAGTAGGCTCCGACCTGGACTTTATAGAGGTTGCCGCTCTGCACAATGTAGGTATCAAAGCCCGCGGCTTTGAGCTTATCGGCAAGGGCGGTAGCGTTGCTCTTTTTGCTGAAAGCCCCCGTCTGCACACGGTACAGAGTTTTATCCTCCGAGGGTTTCGGCTGCTCTGCGGGCTTGTCTTGTGCTGCGAGCTTTGCTTTTACCGCGGCGCGGAACATATCCATTGTGTAGGAAAAGTTTTTCCACCAGTTATCGGGGTCGCCGTGGTTACTTCCATAACCGAGAGCGTGCGCCTCGCGGTGGCTTACGATATTATCAACCGACAAGCCGTACTCCTTGCAGAGATAAGCGCAATACTCAATAGCGGTATCGCGCACCGCCTCAAAATACGCCTTGTTCGTGAGCCCGTCCTCGCACATTTCAAACTGAATATATGCGGGGTTGTAATTATAAGAGCCTTTCGAGCCGCTCCCAACGCCCCAACAACAATAATTGTACGGGAGAATGTTTGCAACCCTTACGGCTCCGTTTTTAACGTAGCCGATAAAGGAGTGAACGCAAACGGAGCGTTTCATTACCGAGGCGGGGTTATTCCAATGGTTGCCGTACTGGTTTACGCCCACCTCGTCGGGTGCGTCAACGTAGCGTTTCAAGTACGGGTTATTTGCACCCGTACTATGTACGACAATGCCCGCGGGTTTCATTTTCCGCGCCGCCTTGTAGCAATCGTTCTTTGTTGCGTATGCCGTAATGATGTTCATACTGTTTTAATCCTCGCTTTCTGTATAACTCGCGTTTTCGTGCTTGATTTCTTTCATATACTCGTCTGCCTGGATAGCTGCCGAGGTAAAGCTGTTGTTTTTCCACCAAGCCCAAAGCGTAGCCGCTACGGTGGCGGCAGCCGTGAGCATAGAGTACAGCTCGTCCTCTGCAAAGGGCAGCGGGTTTTTGCCGAGCATAGTTAAAACCTGGTTAAGCAGCGTTACCACAAGCACAATAGTACGTACTACGGTTTCAACCGATACTTTCTTTTTCTCCATTGTATTATTTTCCTCCTTTCTCGGTTTGCTCCTTGTGCGGCTCTGTCGGCAGCTCCATAATATCGTGATATAATTCTGTCGCTACGTCATTACCGCCGAGGGCGTGATATGCTTTATATGCCCGTGTGAGTGCCTCTTTTGCATAAAGAGGACAATAACCGCGCTCGGTATACTTATCATATGAGCGGATTATTTCAGCTCGCAAAAGGCATTGTAAGCCGTTTTTAATTGCCTTGAGCTTAATTAGCATAGTGCCCGCAAAGGTTACGGCACCGCCGCAAAGAAACGGTATAAGCCAGGATAAAAACGTATCTAACATAGCCTCCGCCTCCTTAAAGCTCTTTTTCGCAGCGGGCGAGAGTGTCCGCTGCCTGTTTTCTCATTTCGGCAAGGTCAGCCGCTACGCTTTCGGCAATTTCTGCTTGAGCGATAGCCTCGGCTTGCTTTTGTATAATATCCGCTTGCAGCCTTGCCACGCTGCAAAGCTCCTCTATAAGCTCATAATTTCCCATTACTCACCCTCTGTCCCGTCGTTCTCAACCTCGGGAGGGGCGGGGAAAGTAACATTAAACGGAAAGCCCTCTTGTTCGGGGAGGTCGCGGAGCGCCTGGCGATATATTGCCCAGGCTCCCGTAATAATTTCTCCGAGCGATTTTAAGAACGAAAGCCAGGCGGTAAAAGATGTCCCGCTCGGCACGCTGATATTAAAGCGGTCGAGAGCTACGCGGCTATCGGTTTCGTTAAGGAGTTTATCGCGGATTTTGCGGGCAAACGCTGCCGCGTCCTCCTCGTTGAGTTCCTCGCAAGCTCGCTTATATGCCGCTTGCAGTACCTCCATTGTTTCCGCTTTCTGCGCCGCCGCCATTGCCTCCGCCTGTGCGAGTCTTTTATAGATATTCTCTTGCATTGTATGTAGCCTCCATATTCTTAAAATAATTTATCATTTTGAGCCGCTCGTGGTAGGTATCTCCGCGGGCGGCATTTGCAAGCCAGGAAACGAGCGACTCGTGCGCCGTCCCTGGCGCATACTCTCCGCGGAGCTCTTTTGCATATAGCTTTTTGAGCTTGCGACGCTGCTTGCCTTGTTTCTTTTTACCCATTTTACGGATTATTGCGCCCGTATCGGTAACGATAAACCGCCATTGTAGGAGCTTTACTCCCTGGCGCAATGGGTAAAGCGCCGTTTTATCGTTGAGCTGTAAGCCGAGGGCGAATAGGCGCGCCTCGATTTCCTTTTTGCATTGTCGCAAATACTCTTTGTCCTCGTGTACTAAAATAAAGTCGTCCATATATCGGATATAATGCTTTATTCTCAACCGCTCCTTTATGAAATGGTCGAGGTCGTCCAGGACGGCAAGAGCTACAAGCTGCGATACCTGGGAGCCGAGCCCTAACCCGATTTTTCCGAAAGAGTCCACAATTTCGCAAGCCCGCTCCGCAATTTGAGTATCTGTAACCCGCTTGCGTATTGCCGCCTTTGCTACGTCGTGCCGTATGCTTTGGAAATAATGCCGTATATCACATTTAAGCACCCAACCGTCGCAACCGTGCGCGATATAATACCGCCGCAAATGTGCGGTCATACGGTTTAGCGTATAGTCTACGCCGCGCCCCTTGAGGCAAGCGCAATTATCTGTTATAAAGGATTTTGTAATCTGCTCATAAAAGCCGTTGTCGCAGAGCGAACGCTGAAATTGTCGGTCTTTTAACCTTGTGGCTACAATGTCCCGACGTTTCGGCTCGTATATCGTGAAATGTTGGTATCGGTCTATTTTGTACGTACCGTTAAGCAGCGTTTGCCGCAAACGATAGGTATTTTTAAGCGCGTTACCCTCATATCCTACGGTACTATCTTTCCAACGGATATTACGGCAGCTCTCTTTTAAGCCTTTATACAGATTATCAAAGGAAATTACTTGCTCGTATGCCATAAGAAAAGCGGACGCATATAAAAGGACTGCCCCGCGAGGTACCTTTGTCGCCCGCAATATTTCCTCCTTTCGGAGTTAGGACGGTCGCTCCTTGTGTGAGCTGTGCTGCTTTGGTCTTTCGACTACTTGAATACTGACTAATCCCACAATCGGGGGCTACGCCGTTACCGTTGTACGCATTGTTGTTGTTCACTTCGCCCGAGGAGTTGACAATGCGCGCGTTGTTCGCGTTGGACGGGTTAGGAGAACGCAACCAAGCGTTACGCGCCGTACCGCAAATATAGCAACCGCCCTATGATTTATTTTTGATATTTTTCTTTATCCGACTTAATCCAGGCTTTCAAGAGGTCGTCGGTTTTGAGTATTAAGCCCGTCCAATACTCTACTTGATTTCCCGATATGTAGCCCGCGTCGTATGCGTCGTCCGCCAGGTCTAAAAGCGCGTCGAGGTGCGCGTGCGCCTTGACTTGCTCCATACGGCGGTATGTGTACTCCTCGTCGTTTGTTACAAATACGGAGTTTGCGTGCCGAATACATACGCACGCCTCCCGTATTTCGTTTACTATCGGAGAGGCATATATCCACCGTGTAGACTTTGGAAAATGTTTCTCCGATTTTATCAGCCCGAGGGTGTATTTCTTGAGCTCCCGCGCTTTGTTAAGCACTTGCAGCTTTCCCTCGCCGCGGTCGCCTTTTCGCACACTCATATAAAAACCTCCTTTTAATCGCTTTTCCCGCCTCTACCGAGGCGGATTTGCGATTATGCGATTATACAAGCGGGGGCTACGCCGTAACCGTTGCACGCACCGGTGTCGCTCACTCCGCCCGAGGAGTTGACAACGCGCGCGGTGCCCGCGTAGGACGGGGAAGGAGAACGCAACCAAGCGTGCCGCGCCGTACCCGCCGCGTCGCGTTTGATACGCTCGGTCGCCGTCAAACCGTTATAATATTCGAGCTGCGTACCGTCTTTGTAACTTGCGCTGTCCCAGTCCCCGAAAATCTCGGGGCGGGAGAGTAGGAAAAATTTATCCGCTTTAAGGCTGTAAAGTTGATTGATAGCAAAAGCCGTACCGTCGAGGCTTTCAACCTCAAAGAGCGAATTTGTACGGCAAGCAAGTACGGCGGGCTGCACAACCGCCAGGAAGTCAGCGGGCAAACCGTGCATAAAACCGTTATAGCTTGTCGCCCAGGACGCGGGACGGTCAAATACGTTAGTAGGAGCCCACACCGAGCCCGCTACGGCGGCGCTATTAAGCCATTGACGGACGGCGGATTGAGCGTAGTTATTGCTGCCGAAAATAGCGCGGTGCATATGGTTTACGTTAGGGCTGCTCCCGTTCGTTGTACCGAGGCTTGTACCCTCGGAGCCCTCCGTAAGAGTAACGGTTTCAAGTGCCGTTGTCGTAGTCTTATTTGCATAGCTTTTAACGCTTTTGCCCTCGAGGGTAGCGTTATAGGTCATAGCAAATACGAGCTGACCGCCCACGGGGAGCGCCTTTGTAAGCTCAAATTGAAACGTTTTGCCGTTGTCGGCGGTGTACCAGGCTTGATTTGCAATCGTGATGTTATAAGTGCCCGCCGCGAGTCCGAGTTCCGCAAAATAAAAAGCCTCGGTCGCGTCGTACTGTACCGCCTTTTGCGCCCCGCTCGACAAGCTGTAAACGTTCTTTGTTTCAAGCGTCATTGTATGCGTGAGCTTATTATTTGCCGCTGTATGGTGGTCGTGCGCCCTCACAACCCATATAATATTTTGCGTAGTATCAGCGTCGAGGGCGGTAAACTCGTAACCAACGGGAAAGAGTTTTTCTCCGAGTCCGAGGCGGACGGCGTTTTTAATATCCTCCCAGGTATTAACCGCTGTAAGCGTGTCAATATGTACGGTCGTTTGTTCTCCCTCTCGGTTGGTAACGGTAATGTCCGCTCCCGTTGTCGTTTGCGTAGCGGAGATATTAACGTTTTCCGCGCCCTCTGCTGCCTCTGCTGCCTCGTTAGCTGCTGCTGCCGCAGAGTTAGCCGCTCCCGCTGCGGTATTCGCTGCGGAGGCTGCGTTATTTGCGTTCGTTTTTGCGGTATTTGCACCGCTTGCGGCATTATTAGCCGCTGACGCTGCCGAGGTCGCGTTTTGCGCGGCAGTATCGGCTCCGCCTGCCGCTGTTTCCGCTTTCGTTGCTGCTGCGTTTGCTGCCGCTGCCGCGGAATTAGCAGAGCCTACGGAGGTTTCAACCTTGCCGAGCGCGTCAATTAACGCGGGGTATTCGTCGGAGCTTGCGGGTGCGTCGGGGTTATAAGCTGCTCGCTTAATTTCAATATAGAAAATTTGCGAGCTTAAAAGGGAGTTACCCTTGTAAAGCCCGATTTCCGCAACGGCAGTACCCGCGACGGCGAGCGTTTGCTCCGTGAGCTCGACTTTGATAACGCCGTTTGCAATCGTTGCCGTTTTGAGTACAGTATGACCGTCGGGCTTTGTAAGCTGCAAGCGAGCAGTTACTCCGCTTTCGAGCGTATAATCCTTGCCGCACTCAAGGGGCACAATTTCAACAAAGCGACTCTCCTTGTCGTACTGCTTTGCAAAAATCGTAATAGGGAGTGTATCGCGTCCAAAGTCAAGCGCGATAGAGTGTATAAGTTGCATATTGTTTCCTCCTTGCTTATTTCTCCGTCCAGGGAGTCCAGTTTGTATTAAGGATAAACGACCGTATATAAACCTTGCAGCCCGCCGCCGTTGCGGTGTAACGCTGAATAAGGTTAAAGCCGTCAGTTGCCGAGAGTACCTCGAGATAGCCCGCTCCGCCTGGTGGTGCGTTGCTTATTCCGCTTGTTGTAGGCGCAAAGAAAATACCGCCGTTTTTGTAGTTGTTAAAGTCGCCCTCGACGTGCCCTGCATATCCCAGGACTATAACTCCGTTTGCGGCTATATTGCCGCCAACGTCGAGCGCCTGGGTTGGCTCTCGCTTATTTATGCCTACTTTTTTTCGGCGGAATGATATTAAGGGTGTGCCCTGCGATACGGTTATTGTTGCCGTGTCGCCCGTTAGGTTATCGTAAACACAAAACCGCACATACCAGGAGTAATTAGCGTCCAGGCTTAACCATTCGTCCGACGTGAACGTAAAGCCGCTGTCGGTAAATGTTGCAAAGCTCGTTATATCGGTCAAAGAGCTATAAGCGCTCGCGTCTGTCCTCTTATACTGATAATAGAGCTTTCGCAGCGTGTTTTTATTGACGTTATTAACCTTAACGGGTGTAATATCTCCCTCGAGGGTTACTTGCGTTACGTCCTCAACCTCGTTTACGCGCCGCATAATTGCGGTTGTTATGTCTATGCTTTCATAGGCTATAACCGTAATGTTTACCGTAGCCGAGGAAGTGTAGCCGCGGCTGTCGATTGCGGTAACGATTATAGGCACCGTCCCCGAGGTGTATATCTTGCCGACGTTCAGCGTTACGGTTGTGCTTGAGGCTGTCGAGCCGCCCGCCGAAACAGAATAGCTCGAAATGGTAGCGCCGTTTTTAGCTGTTGCCGCTGACGCGGTAACTTGCAGCGTTGATACTGACTGTATCAAAATTTGATTATTTCCCGTAACTCCCGCCGCGGTGGTGTTCGTGTCCTTATAGGTAAACCCCGAAAATGTCGGTGCGGAGTTTGCCGCGGTCGTTTGTACCGTTGCCGTTTTGGTTGAGGTGCTCCCGATTTGTGAGGAGCCGCTGAAAGTCGAAAGCTCAAACGTGCCCGTAAAGCTCTTTTTTGCCGCCATATCCGCGAGGATAGACGAGCGCTGCGACGCTGTAAGGGTAATTGTATTCGAGCCGTTCGAGAGCGAAAGCCCCGTAAGAGTTAAAACGGTTGTGCCGCCGTCCTTTAATACGAGCTTGTGTTTGTAGCTCGTATCGTAAACGGTAGCCGAAAGCGTTATTTTTGCCGTTGCATTATCTGCCGTTAATGTGCTTACAGAGGAGAGCACCGAGCCGCCGAGTGTCTTTATTGTTTTTGTGCCCGACGAGCCGACAACGTGATTATATTGTTTTCGCGCTCTAACGGCGATAGTATAAGACGTGTTCGGGGAAAGCCCCGTTATAGTGATACTGTTGCTCGTGCCCGCAGAGGTCGAATACTGCTTATAACTGCCCCAGTTATTCGTTGTATAGTCCCATATATCGCACGTTGTAGACGCGGAGGCAGAGAGCTTTACGGAGTTTGCCGTTATGTCTGATACGCTTATGCTGATAGACGGAGCCGAACGGTCTAACTTATCGAGAGAAACGGTTTGCTCCGCCGTAATCGTCCCGATAGATGTACCCGAGTATGTGCCGCTAAATCGCCAGGAGGCGCCGAGGTAACAATTAGCGTTGCCGTTTCCGTCGTGATATACTGTTACGGTCTTTTGCGCTATGAGTTTCTTTTTCCACCCGCTCGAGGACTCGCTGATAGCTGCGGTCGAAAAATTGCTCGAATTGCCCGCAATGTTTATAACGCCGTCGTCCCTTGCGCCTACGTATAAATCCCAGTAAGACAAGTAAACTTTCAGCGTAACATTGCTGTAATTACCCGTAACGCTTTGGCTTGCGCTCCATTCACAATATAGCCCGAATGATTTTACGGGATAGTTATAAAAACTACCGCTTAATGCCATAGCGTCGCCTCCTTAATCAAGCAGTACAAAGTTAAGCCCGTCCGTATGAGGCACAAACTTTCCTTTGCCTATTGTCAGCTCGTCCGTAACCTCCGTTTTACGCAATGTTGTTAAGTCCTTATTGACCGTCAACACGATATTTCCCGCGTGCTTTACGGCAAACTGCGTATTGTCTATTATGGTTTCGGTCGAGCTTTCCGAGTTTGTAATGTTAATTCCGCGTCGGTCTATCTTTACGTTTGTAGTATATATTTCGTTCGGGGCGGGGCTCCAATGCGTTTTTTGCTCGCCCTCCACTAACATAAAATCCGCTACGTAAAGATAATAACCCGTTGTCCCCGCCGTGAGAGTTACGGTATCGCCCGAGGCGGTAAAGGTCAGCGCGTAATCCGTCCAGGAGCCCGAGGCTTGCGTATCGAAAATATAAGTATCGTTTCCGCCGTTATTGAGCAGCGCGTAGCACCTGTTGCTCGTTGCTGCACGTGCGCGGAAAGTGAGTGTATATTTCTTGCCGCGTAGTACGGTTATCTCCTGCGATAATGTAGCAATACGCAGCCGAAAGAGAGAGCCCGAGGAGGTGTTGTTGATAGCCTCCGCCGTTTGCTGTGCTACGACGGAGCCCGAATAGCTCCAATCGTCCGAAACGCCGTTTAAGCCGCTCGAATTGCGGATATTGTTAATTCCGCCCGCCGTCTTTGACGTGTAGGACAGCGTGAGGCTTTCTACCGTCTGCCGCAGTTGTGAAACGGTCGTTTCGAGCGTTTCCACGTCGCCCGTTAATACGGTTTGAACGCTCGTTATAAGGCTTAATAACTGCTCGTCGGCAGCGACAAAGGCTTGCTCTATGCTGCTTGCGGTTTCTCCGATTTCGTTTGTTACCTCGGCTTTGTAGTGCTGCGAGATAGCCGAGCTTTGCACGCTGTCCGCTTGCAGCAGCGCGCCGTTGAGAATACCCGCGGATATAAAATCCGCAACGATTGCTCCGTCCATAGTCATAGCGAGCGAATACTCGCCGTTATATCCCGTCGAGGAATACCCGAGCCCGCCGCTATTCCAACGCCATACATTAACCGCCTCGTCTATTGTCGGCGTGTCGAGTATGAGTATTTCCTGTGGCTTTTCTGCGGGGTTTAGGACAACGTAGCCTCCCGAATGTCCCGTAATAAGACTCGTAGCGTTAGCTATTGCCTTTTTGAGCTGTTCGGTAGCCTCCGCTTGTCCCTTTTTAACGGAGCTTTTGATTTCTTGTATTGCCTCTTGCTGCTTGTTTACGGTGTTTGCAAACGAGCTTTTAGCGTCGCCCAGGGTAACGCTCTCGTATTTCTCTTGCAAAGAGTTATATACGGTTTTAATAACCTTTGACGTAGCCGCTACGCCGAGCTTTGAAAAACGCACGGTAACGGTGTCACAGAGCTTAACCCTCTCAAGCGGCGCAATGTTTTTATATTCCTCCGTCTGCCAAAGCTGCACGAAAGAAACGGTAATATTAACTTTTGGTGTGCCGAGGTCTGCCGCCGCAGCGTATGCGGTGGCTTTGGCTCGTAGCTTTTCCTCGGTTATTTCCTCGTTATCTCCGAAACGGTCGGAAAAGTCCATAATAAAGGCTTTATAATGTCCTATGTCCTCCGCCTCGGTAAGCGGTATAACCTTTTCGGCAAGGTAAACGTACTTTTCCTCGGAGTTGCCGCTTTCGTCCTGGACGGTATATACCGCATACGGCATTAAATGCGTATAGCACTCCGCTATATTGCTTTCCTGTTTTAGGTCTTTAAGGTTTTTACCGTACTCGATAACTACGCCGTTATCCTTGCCGCGGTGCAAATAGAGCTTTACTGTAAAATTGTCAAACTCGTACTCTCCACCCCAAACGTCGAGCAAAGAGCCCGTTTGCCCTCCGAGGAGTGCCCGCACCGAGCACGGCGTTAATATTTCCGTGCTGTTCAGCGTCGATATATTGCTATACGCTGTGAACGGGCACGGGAGAGCCGCTCCCTCGATAGCTTTTGTTAAAGCCATTTGTGGGGTTGCGTTCTTAATTGAAAATCCGAGCAGCGGTATACCGTTAAGGTCGTAGGAGATATGCTCCGCCGAATATGTAACGATACCGTTTATAGGTTTCGAGCTTTTATAAATGCGGAATAACTGCGGCTCGCTCGTTTCGTTGGCTTTTGCTTTTATAATCGCGCCCTCTGTAATTTCGGAGTAAAAGCGTCCCGTAATAGGGTATTGCAGCGAAAGCTCATAGCTGCCGTTGCGCTCCTCCGTTACGGTCGCTTTTACAGCCTCGGAGAGCAGCCCCACGCCGTTATGAGTAAAGGTTGTTTCGCTTTTGTTGTAGAGTGCGGGTATCATAAGCAGCACCACCTCGGCACGATTTCAAGCCGCGTAGCGTTTCCTGTCCAGGCAATAACGTTTTTGCCAGGGGCGAGCGTCGGAAAGCCCGCTCCCGTCATTTTGTTATTTTTGGCTACGGTGCCCTTGTAGGCGTTCATAGCCTCGGAGTCTATCTCTATATACTCGTCTATATTCGAAAATGTAAACGAGGCATTATTGATAGTGAGCGTTACCGTGCCGCTGCCCGTTATTTTGATATACGGGGACGACGGGAAAAGCTCGGCATTATACAAAGAGCCGCCCGCCGTGAATACGACGGGGGCTTGCCCCTCAAACGAATACTTAAACGGCTTACAGTTAAAAGAGAGCGAGAGCGCGCCCGTTTCGCGGAGCTCCTGCTCTATATCCGCTTCGTCGTTATAAGAGGCAAGGCGGAAGTATTTACCGTCGTAGCTGTCCCACAAACGGAAATACCCCGCCTCGGAGAGTAGCCAACCCTTTATTTGATGTGCGAGCACCGCAAAGCTGCGGTCGGTCGTATTGAGCAACGATAGCTTATACGGAATAGTGATGTTTTTATAGCGCCCGTTGTCGGTCAAGAGGTCGCCGCTGCGCCCTGGCACGCTCGTATATGTTACGTCCCTCGCCGCTCCCTTGTAAGAGCTTTTCTCCGAAATGAGCAAAGCATACTCGAGGGAGCTATGCTCACGAAACATTAAAAACGGTAATTTTTCCATTACGCAAATACAACTCCCTTTCGTCTTATTTTCTCCTCTATAAGCTCGAGCAGCAGCTCAACAAAAGAGTTTACGTCGTCGGGGTTTTCAGCCTTGAGGCTGTCAATGTAAATTGACTTTTCGCCGAACTCGATTTTTATTACATACTTGCCCTCGGCGTTTTCTGCGCTCTTTTCTGCTTTTTGGAGGTTGGTATAATCTTTGTTTTCGCTTGCGGTCAGCACGCGCTCGCCTTTGTGAAGTAGTGCGGGGTATTCGTCATACGGCACGTATTCCATACCGATACGGAGGCGGGATATTTCCTTTATGTTTAACCCTTTGCCGCCGATACCTGGCACCCAGTCGGGTATTTTGAGCTTGTTAAGTCCTCGAATAAAGACGTTAAGCCCGTCAATAATCCAGTTTATAGGCACCTTAAAGGCGTTTTTGATACCCTCAAATATGTTAGAGAATATCTTTACTACCGCGTCCCAGGCTCCGCGCCAGTTACCCGTAAAAACGTTCTTTACAAAGTCGATAATACCCGAGAAAACGTTTTTAATATTGCCTACTACTTTTCCGATACCCTCAAATGCGCCCTTAAATACCGTATTCAATACGTCCGCCACAACCCCGAGCGCCGCTTTAAGTGGTGTAAGAGCCTTACTTATAAGCCCCGTAAAAAGACTGATAAGCGGCGGGAGAATAAGGTTAAGCAAGTCGAGCAAAGGCTCGAGGAGCGTAAACAAAAGCTCAAGTATCGGTTTGAGAATAGGAGCTATAAGCTCTATAAGGCTTATAATTACGGGCAATACCGCCTCGAGCAGACTTGTTAATATAGGCATAAGCTGATTAAGTAAGTCCGTGAGTATCGGTAATATCATTTCCACGATTTCCAAAATAGGCGGTATAATCGTTTCAATTAACGTAGTGATTACGGGCAATATCGCCTCGATAATCTGCACTAAAAGCGGCATAACCGTATTTATGAGGTTAATTAAAACGGGTAGGATTGCCTGGATTATTTGCAAAATCGGAGGGAGCAATAGCTGTATAAGCTCGATTATTACGGGGAGCACCGCTTGTATAATCTCAATGAGAGGCGGCAAGAGCGCTTGTAATAGCTGAATAATAACGGGCAATACCGTGTTAAGGATTTCCGTTATTAAAGGCATAAGCCCCTCTATGAGCTGTACGACAATAGGCAAAATCTGTTGTACTATTTGAATTAAAAACGGCACGAGCTGTTGTATGAGATTGATTATTACGGGCAGAATAGCCGTAATAATAGACTCAATCGGCGGCAGTAGTGAGCTTATTAAGTCCATAAGCACGGGGAATAGGGTTTGTATCAATTCAAACAGCGGGGGTAAAAGTCGCTCGAATACACTTGATATTACGGGTACTAATTTACCGAACAAGGCTTGTATTTTTGGTAATCCCGCTATTATCATATCGGCAATTTGTTGTATAAGCGGAATAGCAGCCGCCCCTATTCTGTTTAACAATCCTCCGAAAGCGTCCTTAACATTTGCTATCGTATCGCCGAGTACAACACCCGCTTTTACGGTGTCCTCCGACATAACAATACCGAGGTCGTCTGCCTCTTTTTTCAAAGCCGCCATACCGTCCGAGCCTGCGTTGAGCAGCGGGAGCATTTCTGTATAGCTTTTTCCGAGCAAGTCGTTTCCGAGGGCGTTACGCTCTGCTCCTTGTTCCATATCCGCAAGCGCGGCGGTAATAGTGTTAAACTTCTCCTCGGTAGACATTTTATTTAAGTCGTCAAGGGATAAGCCGAGCCTTGATAATGAGGTGCTCGCGGTTTTTGAGCCGTTATTTGCGTCGTCTATCACGTCCGACATTTTCTTAATTCCGTTTTTGAACGAGTCTACGCTAACGCCGCTTTGGTCGGCGGCGTGTTTCCAACGTTGCAGCTCCTCTCGGTTTATGCCCGTTCTTTCCGATAACTTGTCGATATAGTCCGCTTGTTCGGCTGTGCTTGTCGCTATTTTGTAAGCTGCGCCGCCTATTGCCGTAGCTCCTGCAACAACTGCGGTTCCGACGGCAGCCGCGCCTTTTGCGATAGACGAAAACGCGGAGCCCACCTTTGAGCTGCTTTTTTCTGCCTTTTCGGTGGTGCTGTCTATGCTTTTATCGGCATTTGTATTGTCGATAAGGATTTCTCCGAAAACCGAAAAAATACTTGCCATAGGTTAGCCTCCTTTCCGTCTGTCAGCCTCGATTATCGGCGCAAACTCCGCCGTTATGTCGTCCGCTGACTTTTCCTTTTTCGGTGCGTGCGGAGGCACTTCCGAAAACGTTTGATTTATAAACGTTTCGTAGTCCATAGCCTCCGAGCCTTGCAGCTTTGCAAGGGCATAATTTGCAAGCCATAGGGGGAAAAGCCTTTTTTCCTGTTCGGCTTTTTCGAGCCGTTTTTCCTCCTCGGTTGCAAAAGAAAGCAGCCCACCGAGAGCCGCAAGCGGTAGACTCTCGATAAGCTGCCAGTCATAATATTTGTGTAAGAGTGTTAGGTTCCTTGCCCTGCTTTTTTCCGCAAGGCACGCTTGAAAAAACTTCTCACGCCCTCGTCATTGACGAGCTCGTTAATAACCTCCGCTGCGTCGAGTTTCTGCGCCTCTGCGACGCTGATACCCTTATATGCAGCTACAAGCGGCGGGAGGTCGTCGGCAATCTTGCCGAGCTGCGGTGTAATTTCTGCGAGCACCTCGCAAGCAAGCACGCCGACCTTTTCTTTTGAAAGTTTCTTGAGAGCGTCTTTTGCGTCCTCTGCGTTTTTCGGCTCCTCGAAAATATCAAGGTTTTTCAGCATAGGGATAATAGGCTTAATATCGAGCTTTCCTACGATTTTAAGCATAATAGGCATAGTTCCGATTGTAAGCATTGTTTGGCTCCTCCTTAAATTCGATTATTACTTGCTTACGGCTTTTCCTGTGCCGTCTGCGGCTTGAGTCTGCGTTGTCTTTTCGCTCATATCGGGAGCTTGTGCAATCTCCGTAACCGCCCACAAGTCGCCGTCGAGGTCGCTATGCTTGTAGTGCGCCAAAAACTCGAGCGCGAGCTCGCCCTCCGCTTTTTGCACCGCCTTAACATTAAAGCCCGTTTCGTGCATAGCGTTGTAAATCGCGATTTTTTTATACTTGCCGCCGATTGTTTTAGCGAACATAGTAACGTTTTTAAGGTACTTATCCGCTCCGATAACGCCAGTAGGCGGGTTTTTAATGGTCTTTCCGTCGTCCGCCGCAATCGTGCAAGTTGGAATTGCAAGCGCGAGGTTTTCCTGGCTCATACAAAGGGTAGTTACCTTGAGGGACGCGCCCTGCTCCTCGATAACCTGGGTGCCCGTTGTCTTTCCGTGTCGTCCGTCAAATTCAATATCGCGGACGGTAACGGTCGCGGCAAACTCTCCGCCGCCCCTGGTGGGAGCGAGCAGCCGCTCGTCGGTTTCCCCGTAATTGAGGAAAATAACGCCCTCGTCGATTTGGATTGACTCAATCTGCTTTGTAGTAAGATTGGTAATCATATCTTTATTGCCTCCTAATTGTAAAAAGTTCGAGCCGACATAGATAAACGGCTATGCGCTATATCGTATTCGCTGTCGGCAATAGCGTTTTGATTGTCAAAGCCGATATGCGCGGCGAAAACGCCGCTTTCGGCAATTACGGCACCCGTAAGCTCATTACGGAGTGTGTCGCATAAGCTCTCGAGCTGCTCGGTCGCGGTCGGCTGTTTCTCGTCTACCCATATATCGAGATAGAAAGAGGCAAGGTCGCCCGCGGCGAGGTCAATAATATTAACTCCGTTAATGACCGCATACGGAAATACTGCGTCTTTCGACGGTGCCTCCTCGTAATAGGTCGTGAGGATTTTATTAACCCGCTCCCGCAGAGCTTTAATAAGCGCCGTTGTATTTGCTGCCATAGGCAACGCCTCCTCTCTGCGTCAATCGTCCGCAACCAGGGCTTGACATATAAGCTCGAGGCACTCGTTTTTTACGGGATATGTGCGGATAACGCGGTACATTGTCCCGTCATACTCAAAGTGTCCCTCTCGCGCATAGTCGCAAGCCTTAATTTCTACGCAAAGCTCGGGGCGGTAGCCCTGGGCTTGTGCCTGGTAAAATTCGTTTCGCTTAACACCCTTTTCATTGCAGAAAACCTCTTTTTTCTCGAAAGTCTTAAAAGGTTTTCCGAGAGAGTCGAGCGTTTCTTTTTCCGAGCACAAATACCCGATTTCTCGCCATAACATAACTACGCCTCCTCGGTATATTCGCTCGAAAGCATTAAATGCCGCTTGAGCATACCGTAGCTCTCGCGGTACTTGTCGCCGTCTGCGTTATCGAGTCCAAACTCCGCTTTGACATAAACGACGATAGCCCGCTTTATAAGTGCGTCGCTTTCGTCGTTTACTTTCTTTTCGGAGATACCGCCTAATAGGAGGTCGGCTCTTGCCGCTCCTATTAGGTCGGTAATTTCCGCGTCAAAACGTGTATGGTTAATGCGTAGATACTGGCGAATACCCGCTACGTACTGCATTGAAATATCCGCCATTGTTCAGCCCTCCGTTAAGCCGTAGCCTTTACGATTTTAACGAAAGCCTCGGTCGCCTGCACCTTGCCGTCGAACATAGCGCAGCCGAGGAAGTCGTAGGCGTTCTCGCGGGTTACAAACTGCGAGGTAATCGTAACGTCCTCGGGCATATTGCCGAGGTAGCCTCTGTAAAGGTTGCCGAGGATAGCCTCGTGCGCGGTCATACGGTCGTCGAAGTTTACGGGGTAGCCCATAACGCGGTAAACGCCGTTGTCCTCGGTAACGATATTGTCCTTTGAGTTGTTCATAAGCGGGTGGAAGTCGGTAAAGAAAGTCGATTTCGACATAAGCCACTCCGCACCGTTATCATAACCGCCGTTAAGCAGCGCAACGGTGCCCTGCACGTTTGCGGCGGAAAGAGAGGCGGTTTTTCCAACCGTTACGGAGTTTGTAGCGCCCCAGGTAATGGCGTTGATACCCTGCGCCTCGTTGGTACCCGTGCCGAAAATAATCAGCTTACCGATTTTCTCGGCAATCTTACGGGCAATCTTATTAACGAGCCAGGACTCGAAAGCGTCAATCGCCATTTTTTCAACGGACTTTGAAATAGTAACGAGCTTTGTAACCTCGTAGGCAGAAAGCGTAACGCTCGAGAGAGTGTCGCCGTCTGCGGTAATGGTTGCGCCCTCGGTATGTACCGCCGCGTCTGCGGTAGTTCCCTCTGCGGGCACCTTTACGCCGCCAGGGACGCGCAAAAGGTCGATTTTGTCGAGCAGTGGGCAATACTGGTTGACCTTTTCAATGATTTTATTCTGCGTCACGGTCGGAATAACCGCGCCCGCGGAGGAGGTACCAGTAGTGAGTGCTCGCTGTTCGTTTTCGGTAAGGTCAAGCCCTCTAACGTGCTTGAGCCAGGCGGAGCGATACTCCTTGTCCTGGTCGAAGTTGTCCGCAGAGCGATTGTTAATAGGGTTAGGCACTTCATTTACGGGAACGGTGCCCGCTCCGATACCCTCGATAACCGCTTTTCTCTTTTCGAGGTTGGTATATTCCTCGTCAAGCTCGCGGAGCTCCTTTTCGATAGCGTCGAGGTCTGCTTTTGCGTCGGTTTCCAGTACGCCGCGCAGTTCTACCTTGCGGCTGCGGATTTCTGCCATTCTCTTAATAAGTTCTTTCATAGTGATTTACTCCTTTTTTGATTTTTTAACAGTAGGTTTTTGCTGTCAGCATTTGACGGCGGCGGCGCTGCTCCTGCTCCTTAAACTCTTTCTCGTGCTCCGCGGAGAAAAAGTCCCTTGCCGTAGTAATGCTCGTTTCGTTGTATGCGGCAAAATCCACCGCCGAAACGTCGTACAGCTTTTTAATTTTAGTTATCGTCCGAGTGTGTGTTTCGCGGTCATAGCTGCACTCACGCACAACGAACGAAAAACTCATTTTGTCAACGCGGCGTTTTTGAATATCTCGGTGTAAATTGCGGTGCCGCTCGTCCTCTTTGTCGAGGAAAGCCGCAATATCGAGCCCTCGCTCCGTGATGTTGTAAGTGAGGGAATTATTACGGGTGCGGGCGTATACGGTAGAGTCGTTCTGCCCGTGATTTCGGTTAAAGATAAAATCGCTCATATCGCAGCTGTCAAGCGCGCCGCGGGCGATAACTTCTTTATACTCGATACCGTCCTCCTCAAAAAGCACGGTAGGGGTATCAAAGACAATAGGCGTACCTCGGAGCACGAGCTCGTCGGCGTTGTTTTCGTCGGGAAGTGTAAACGGCTCCGCCGCTCTGTATTCCCGCTCGTTCGGTTTATATGGCATTATGTTTCCTCCTCGTCTTTCTTGTCGTCGGGTGCCGCAGTAGGTGCGGTGCCCTCTCCGTCGTCGTTGCCGTCCTCGGGCGGCTCCTCTTTCTTTGTCTCGGTGCCTAACTGGTACTCGTCGGCTTTGTTTGCGTTTACGACGTTAAGCGTCTGTACGCGGCGCTTGCCCTCCTCTCCGCCGATAGGCGGATAGCCGAGCGTTGTTAATGCCTGGTCGAGCATTAAGCCGCCAATATCGGACAAGTATTTTACAACGGCGAGCTTGTCGCTCGTCCTTGCAAATTGCAGCTTGTTACCCTCTACGGTTATTTCGTTGCCGTAGCCGCGCTCCTTTTTGGAAAAAATGCAGTTTGTGAGCGCCTGGGCAAGCTGTACGTAAAATGGCTTGATTTCGCCGTCGTAAAAGTCCTCCTCCTGCTCGGGTGTGGCTTTATTTTGCACGATAGCGTCATTTGTGCCGAGGTAGTCGTATATCTCGTCTTTGATATACTGCAACTGTCCCGTAGGCAACGGCGTTTGTTTGTCGGTAATCGGGGTGTAATCGTACTTATTATCCGTAACGATAACGCCCGCTCCGTTGCTTTCCATTTTGAGGTTGTCCCGTATAAAATCGTCGCGGCGGCGGTTTAAGTCCTCGTTTTTTGTGGAGGCTTGCACTTTCAAAATACCGCGCACAACCGCTACGAGCTCGGCAAACTTGCTCATACTTTGGTTAAAGGTGTTTGCCGTTTTCAAAACGGGCATAAGCGCTCCGTTATCGGAGCCGAAAACGTCGTTATCTGCAAACATTGAGCCGATATGCACCAAGTCCGCATACGGGAAAATGTACGATTTCCCGTTATTAAAGCGGAATTTACAAAACAGCTCGCCCTCGTGGTCGAGTAAGGTAATCTCCTGGGCGTTGATATTATAAATTGCCTCGAGTCTGCCCGTCGCCTCATTCCATACGGGATATGCAAACGCGTTGTTATATAGCTTGTACTGCGCCGCCAGGCGGTAATAGAATTTATAAGCCGTTGTCGTCGGGTTAGGCTTAAACTGTAAAATGTTGTTGTATGTGCTGCTCTCTACGTCAAGCACCTTTCCGTCGCCGCGTCTAATGTGCCGCGGCTGTACCGTCGCCGCGCGGCGTGCGAAAGAATGGACGGCAGCTCGCACCATATTAACCTCCCAGGCATTGCCCGAGAATGGTACAAAATTTGATTGATAGGAATTTAAGAGCTTGTACTCGGTGTAGCCGTCTGTTTTCTGCGGCTTTTTCCCGAATATAGCCTCAAAAAGCCCTCGTCTTTCTTTCATTGTGTCACCCCACGTTATACATATAGTCGTCAAAGTATTTGACGTAGATAACCCACGCGTTAAGCAGCGATACCGCGCCGTCTATGCGGCGTTTATCGGTTATCTTAACGGGTTGGATATTGTTTAAGCCGCTTTTCTTAACGGCGGTATTTGATAGGCACCAAAGCAAAATAGGGTTATTGTTGTAATTAACTATTTTGTCGGTAAGAGCCGCTCCCATTTCGCGCATAGGTTGGCTCCAAGTGAAAGCGCCTTGAGCTACGGGCTCCATAGTAAAGCCGTTGCTTTTCATTTCCTCCACCCAGTAGCCCGCGAGCGCGCGGTCATAGCCGACCTTGAAAGCGTCTATTTTATGCTCGTCGCGCATTTGCACAAACCACGCCGTTACGTCGGAGAAGTTTACGCGGCTGCCCTCGCATATCGTAAGCAAGCCCCGCTCCGCCCATATCCGATAGGGTGCCTCGTTTGTGTTTTTCTCCTCGAGGTGCTCAACGCGGGCTTGCGGTAAAAAATACTGCTGCAAAACGTAAACCGTTTTGTCGTTCGGCTTGCGTATAAGCAGCGTTGCCGCTGTAAGGTCGGTTGTAGCCGAGAGGTCACAACCGCCGATAGCGTAGGTATTGTAAACGTCGTCAATAGCAAACGTCGCCGCGTTTTTAATCTGCTCAAAGGAAAGCCATACGGCGCTTTCATTTTCGCGTATGTTAAAATCCTTGCATAGAACGCCTGGTAAGTCTGCGGGCGAGTTTTTCGCCCTCTCAACAAAGTTAGCGAGCGTTTTATACTGCTTGATTTTCCCGAGCCCTGGATTAGCTTTAATCCACATTTGCGGATTAGTCCACTCGTCGCGGCTGTCGAGCTCGTAGAGTATCGGCAAAAAGGTATCGTCTTTTTTCTTACCGTCCGCAAGGTCTGCGGCAAGCTCGTACATATTGTCGAAAATGCACTCGCGCACGGTGCCCGCGGTCGTTATCATAACAACGAGAGGCTGACGGCGCGACGAGGTAGACTGTTTCATAACCTCGTACAAATTGCGGTCGCGGATTGCGTGCAGCTCGTCGATTATAACGGCGTGAGAGTTTAAGCCGTCCAGGGTGTTGGAGTCCGACGCGAGCGCCTCAAAGATAGAGGAGGTCGCGGGAAAATAAATATCATTTCTGCGCTTTTTGACAACCGCCCGCAGCTCGGGCGACTGCTTAACCATATTGACAGCCTCGGTCAATACCTTTTTTGCCTGGTCTTTCTTTGTCGCAACGGAGTATATCTCCGCCGCGCCCTCATAATCTGCAATGAGCATATAAAGGGCAATGCCCGAAAGCAAAGTAGACTTGCCGTTTTTGCGTCCGCACAAAAACATTGTTTCGCGGAAACGGCGGTAGCCTGTTTCTTTTTCGAGCCAACCGAAAAGCAGTTGTATATATGCTTTTTGGAATAGCTCAAGCTCAAGAGGCGCGCCTATGGTGCCCTGGGACTGCTTACAAAATGTTTCGATAAACAAAATAGGACGCTCGCCCGTTTCCTCGTCGAAATAATACGGCGAGTCGTCGTTAGCTGCGTCCATTTCGGCAACGAGCCGCGAGTAAACAGCTCTAACCCGCTTACTCGTTACTATGTCGCCGCACTCTATGCGGCGGTAGTATTCTTTTACCCAATTCAACCCGATTTTGCCGCCCTGCTCGGTTTGGTTGCAAACATCATAAGCGCCTGTCCCGCTGCCTCTGCGTCTGCGTTCGGCAGTAGGTCGTTGAGCTGTTTTAAGGTGGCGTTGTAGTTCTTAACCATAGCGTTATACGGCTGTAATAACGGGTGCGCCCGCTCGATAGTGTAGGAGCCCTGCGGCATTTTAACTACGAGCCCGTCCTCGTTAATTTTTTCCTCCATATCCTCGAGAGAAACGAGCATATAGGCGGCTCTTTCCATTAGTTTTTTTGCAATTTCGAGCTTATCTTTCGGCAGATTTTTATACAATTTCTTAATTCTGTTCTGCTCTTTTTTCTGTCGCGCATATAATGTATCGTCCACGCTGTTTCTCCTTTCTTTCGTCTGTAAGGGTAGGGGGGTTATACACGCCTGGGGCGGTCATAAAAGGGGCTTAAACACGGTTCATTAAAAGGCATATAGCTTTTTTTAAGTGGGGGGTGTAGCAGCGAAATTTTTTACAGAGAAATTGCTGCTCTCTGCCGCTGCGTGTACCTCGATTGCTACAACGTTAATCGCGCAGAGAATAATTTTCCCGCCGTCCACAAGCTCGAGAATAACGGTGCCCTCCTCGAGTGCCTCGGCTACTCTGTCCTCGAAGTTATCAGCCGTAGCCTTGACCTGGAACGTAACCGCTCCGTTCTGCGTATATACTACGAGCTCGCATACATCAGCTCCCATACTTACCCTCCTTTTCTACGAGGTTTCCCTCGGAGTCAAACATAAGCCCGCTTGCTGTCGGTAGCTGTCCCTCGTGTTCTATGGCGTGACATTCACGGCATAGCAACTCGAGGTTATCCTCCGATAGTGTGATAGCGGGATTGTTTATATTCTGCGGCGTTAAATATATTTTGTGGTGGACTATTGCGCCCGCCTTGCCGCAGCGAACGCATAAGCCCATATCGCGCTTGTATATATATTCCCTGGTATCGCGCCAGGCTTTGCTTAAATAAAATGCCTTTGCGAAATCTTGCATATAACAGCGTCCCGCCCTCTCCGCCGTATAGTGAGTTATATTTGCTCCCGATACAACGACAAAGCGAGCAGCTATAAGCCGCCCGCCTTACCGTCTATTTCTACGGTATCAGTTTAGCACGGCTTAAAGCAAGTTTCTATACGGCTTTATTTCGATTGCCTAAATTGAGCCCAGTGCAGAGCCGCCGAAGTATAGCAAAGCAAACTCCGCTACTGCGCGGTTACGGAGGTCATAAACGGTGCTTAATGACTGTATGTATAGCTCCTCCATAACTGCCTCTTTCGGCTTTTTTTCGAGGTACCACAAAACGACGAGCTTTTTATACTCGTCTTTCAGTTGGTCGATAATGCCCTTAATTTCTGCGAGCTTGCGCTGCGTTTCTGCAATATTGCGCGAGCACTCGGTAAGCTCCAAAAGCTCGTTAAGAGTGTCGCTTACGTAATGCGAGTCCGTAAACGGCTTGCTGTAATCAATCGCGCCAGGCTCCCGAGGAGCTCCGCTTTCTATGAGTCTATCGCGCCTATGCTGTAAATTCTCCAACGCCCGCTCGAGAGTAGGGACAGAGGAGAGCACTTGCTCCGCTGCCTTAAAATAATTCATAACAAAACCTCCCTTGTGATTTGATTTTGAGAGTTAAACGCCTCTCTTGTATGGTCTGAATAAAGCTCGATTTTTCCGCCATTGTTTAGCGGGAATTTGCGGAGGCTGCGAAAAGCCTATTTTTCGGCAAGGAGTGTATTTTTCCCTCTCGGGAATTTCGATAAATTCCATAAGTTCCTTAAAATCTCTTGCTATGTTGTCTACAAACTCTTTTATCGTTTCACCGAGGCGCTGAAACGCGGCGGACACTTCCTCGAGGGCTGCCTCCTGTTCGGGTGTAAAAAATTGCAAGCTCATACGGCACCTCCTAAAAAGTTACGCATATATTCAGCACCGCCGCAGCGAGCCAGTATACGCCCTTTTTGTAGTCCTTGCCGATAAAGCACATAACAGCCGCTCCCACGTCAAGCGCTATAAGGACGGCGGGAAAGATATACATTGACATTTTCTTTTTCTCCTCTCGTTTTTGCGTCATAGTTTCCCTCGCTTTCTGCTCCGTTTCGGAGCGGGCTTTTTATACATACGGACGGTTATATAATAGCCGCCGTTGATTTCGTTGTAATACGGCTTGCAGTCTGCCAGGGCGTAGCCCTCATAAAGACGCTCAAGCTCTGCGCGGTTGTCGTTGCCGCTGTTTCCAAACTCGCGGATTTTGTACTGCGGTATTCTTCCGTCGCGTTCGGACGTTTTCGGCTGCTCGAGGTTGCGGCTCGCGCTCCAACGCTTGCCGAGTATCGGGCTTTTTACGAGATATACCGCAATGCCCGTTATACCGAACTCGTCAAACTGTAACGGCTTTGCCGTCGTATAGCCTTTGCCCCATATTTCCGCAAGGGTGTTTATATCAACGCCGCCGCTCATAACGATATGGTGGTGCAGCCGCCCGTTTTCTTCCCCCACCTCGGTAACGGCAACGTATTTAAGCTCGGGCAAATTATGCTTTGCGCGGTAACGCTTAACGCGACGGAGGAAATTTTGCATTTGCCGTTGTGCGTTCTCGGGCGTTTCGGGGTAATTCTCGTCGCTATATGTTAAATCAAAGCGTATATCGCACTTTGTAAAATTCGTGTTCAGTAGGCGCGTGAGCTTTCTTTCGGCGTTACGTTGGTTTAATCGCTGCTGCGTTTCTGTTGTCGGTTTTCTTTTCTTGCTGCGCCCGCGCTGATATTCAAAAACGGGGAAAATATCGACCTCCAAAAACTCGCCGCATTTATGTATTTTTTCTCTGTATAGACAGCGCATAGTTTTACCTCCGTTGTTTCCTTTTGGGGCTCTGCCCCAAGCCCCGAGGTTTAACGCTTTAGTTTTCCATAAGGGAATTTGTCGAGCGAGCATTTGCCGCTGACGACCTTTGAATTAACAAAATTGCGCTAACCTCAAAAGGTAATTGCATTTCAAAGCCAATAAAGGGGGAGAGAGGAGCAAGAGAGCGGCGGGACGGAGCCCGCCTTAAAGAGAGAGGCACCTCCTCTCTCCCCCTACTCTCCGCATTATTGAAAGCGTGGAAAACTCTACGAGTTTACGCACTCTTTCAACAACGCTGCGAGCACCCCCTCACTCCTCCGCCTCTCTCCACACACACAAAGAAAATAATTATTTTTTTTGAGGTAGGACGGGTTATATCTCCTCGGGGTGCTGTGTGCTCTGTTTGGTCGTTAAGTTATTATCCATTACGAGCCCGAAATAGAGCCGCTCGCTCCGTGCTTAACTATTGACTTTTCGCTGCCGTTGTGCTATACTTATATATGTAGTTAATCGGTAGCACAAAGGCGCTACGGGGCTTATCAAGTTTGCGGCTTGATAAGCCCTTTTTATTTACTTCAAATACTGCCAACTCTGCGGAGCACGTGTTAAGCCGAAGTCCGAGAGCGGGCGAGGTTTCGGAAAGCGTATAGGGTTGCTCACTACATAGACGGAAATGTCTTTGCCGCCTGCGTACTCTGTAAGTTGCTTTTCGGTTAAACACGCCGTGTATGCTATTCGATTTCTTGTTGCCGCCTCCTCGGGCGTGTTGCTTTTGTAGAGAGCTGCGCCGAAAGCGTTTGTTTTTATAATCGCCTTGCATATATAAAAGCCGATAACCGCTCCCGCGCCAGGGTGTAGCGTATTGTCTGCGCCTCTGTATGGGCGCTCGGTTTCGTATAGATATATAATGTATGGGAAACTTCCGCTTTTCGGGGCGGTCTTTCTTATTTCATAGCGTTTTACGCCATTAAGGATATTTTCGCCGTGCTCGTGGTGGATTGACTGAATTATTTTATTGTTCATTGCTGCCGTTCCTCTCTGCGGCGAATTTGTCCGCCTGGGCGAGCACTCGCTGCGAGGCGGTCGTTTCGTATACGCCTTTGTCCCAAAGCACCGAGGCTCCGTATTCGCCCATTTTGTACGCCATAACAACCTTTGAGCTGTCGTTGTATTTTTCAAAGAGCCCGCGGAGGATATATAAACCCGCTCGGATATTCTCGTAAGGGTTGAGCATATCGGTAACGCCGAGTTCCTCTTTGAGCCAATCGTTATTACAGTCCCTTATTTGCATTAAGCCGAAATCGTGCCCATCCTGGCTTACCGCAGCGGCATTAAACGAGGACTCGGACAACATAAGCGACATAGCAAAGTCAAAGTCGATATAATAGGCGCGGCACATATAATATGTAAACTCTTGCAGTTCCTCCGAAAGCTCGCAATCGAGAGGGGTAAAACCCGCCGCGTCTTGTATGAGCATAAGCTCGCCGTTTTCTGTTACGCTTTTGCCGTCACGTGTGCCGTAGGGCGGTTGCTCTTTTGCGTCATTCCCGCCGAGGGCTTGTACCCCTCCGACAATGAGCCCTCCTGCAATTCCTCCCACGAGGAATACACATATAATAAAGGTAATAAATTGCCGCTTACATTTTCCGCGAGCGGCTCTTTTGCTGTCGCTCGGAGCCGAGCTTGTCCTGTGCTGTCTGTTTCCGTTTGCCGAAGTCATAGCAAAGCCTCCTATTTCTTTTTATTTATAAATGTGAGCAAAACCAGGGTAGCGCAGATAATCGCCGTTATAATAATTGCGTTCATACTTCCATATCCTCCATTTTTACTTGAGTGTTGGTATCTGTTATCGAGTCGTCTTTCTGCTTGTTAAAAAGAGCTATTCTCGATAACTTCAATATTTCGTCGAGGTTGTTTATAAAAGTTTCATTAACGAGGTCGTAGGGGGAAATAATGCCGAGTAACATAAACCCGCTCTTTACCGCGATATACGGTTTCCCTTGTGCGGTCGTTCTCTCGTAAAGTTCATATCCCGCGTCAATATCGGAAAACGGCTTTTAAGTACCGAGTGTTTATAAAGGCTATACCTTGTGAGGTTTTTAACGGCTCAAGCGTTCTACCTTGTGCATAAAATGCTATTGCTCCTCGTTCGAGTAACTGCTCGCCGTCGTCGCCGTCCTCAAAATTTATATGTGGCGGGAGCGGGCGCTCCTCAAAATAAAACTTGTCCCGCTTTTCCTCTGTAATATCAAACATAGTAAATATATTGTCTTTTGTGAGTTTCGGGAGATTGTATACGGGATAAAATGCCGCGCCGTTCCCGAGCCATTGACAAGCGGACGTTTCGGAAACAATTATTGTTTTTTCGGCTTTTAATATTGCCTCGATTTGCTTTAGTTTCACTTTGTTACCTCGCTTTCTACGATTTTTGCCCGCTCGGGGCTTATGATTGAAATACTGTGCCCGCAATAGTCCGTAACCTCGGCGGAAATGTCAAGTTTCCCGTTGCGGTATCGGTAAATGATAGCCGAAACGCACTTATATACAATTCCGCCGCTTTCTACGGGGCACCCGCTGACGAGCGCGGCTTTTAATTCCTCGTTTGTCATAGCTGCCCTCTTTCTCGCCTCTATCGAGGCGGATTATTCAAAGATTTTAGGATTGAACAGACAAGCGGGGGCTACGCCGTTACCGTCGTACGCACCGCTGTTGTTCACTCCGCCCGAGGAGTGGACAATGCGCGCGTTGTTCGCGCGGGACGGGTTGCAAGTCCAGGGCGTAAGCGTCCACCACCAATTATTAAAGCGCGGCACGGACTCTCTGTATTTGCGGTAAAGGTCGCACGAGAGGAGGAAAACGTAATCCTCGGCGGTGCCGTAGTCTTTCATACCGTCGTCGGAGGTCAAGTCCGATACAAACGGGAGGAGGTCGCCGCGGTTGAATTGTTCGAGGTATTCTCCGTTAAGGTATTTACGGAGCGAGGAGGTGCGCCAGTCGTTTTTATTGCTTTCGTCGAGCGGCATTTCCTCCTCGAGCAGTTCCGAAACAATGGCAAGCACGCCGCCCTGCTCCTCTCCGAGAGCGGTAAACTTAACGCCGTTATACTCGAATTGCTCGCCAGGTTTCGGGAATTTGATTTTATCTTTTTCCGCTCCCGCTACGGAGTCGTCCTCGGTGTAGTCCTCCTCGATTTCATCGGGCGTGAATATCCCACCGAAAGCAAGAGCTAAAATTGCATTTGCTCTCTTTTGGTTGTCCTCTGCGTTTGTGTTGGTGGCTATATCGTCGCAAAGTGACTCAATAGCGCGTAAAATATTGTCGTTCATAACTTTTGCTCCTTATCGTTATTAAAATCGGGGCTGCAATAGCCGAAATATTTACACCGTAAGCAACAACGCTTACAGCTTTTGCCTCTCGTAGTCCATAGCTTAAAGCGGGAGCGAAAGTCCCGTAGCTTTGCGGCGACTGCTTGTTTGATTATGTAGCAGCATTGCCGCCCTGCCGATATACACGAGTAGCCGAGGCGCTCCCTCTCGCGTAATTCTTTACGCCTGTATTCTCGCACGGCTTGCCTCCTAAAACTTGTAGGCATTAACGAGCCGCTCGAGTTCCTCAAACAGAGGGGCGATAACTCGCTTGTTTTGCCTTGCGTTTATAAGCTGCTTACCGAGGGCATAAAAGGCGGCGAGCTCGCGCTCGGTGTCCTTTGCTTGCTCTACGAGCTTTCGGGCACTCTTTACTTCCTGGCGTGCCGCTCTCATTTCGTCGTATTCTTTCGCTGTGAGTTGCACGCTTGCCGTAACGCCTTTAGGCTTGCCTCCGCCGCGGAGAACAAATAAGCGGTTGCGGGTTGCGTCCTGGGAACGGTTAAGCTCGTCCGAGAGCTCGGCAATGGTTTTCCGCTCCTTTTGGTAGCCGTTCAGTAACAGCTCGTCCTCCTCGGGAGCCCAGGCTCCCGATTTAATAGCCCTCTCGGGTGTGAATTCGTGTCCGCATTGCGGGCACTTTACGGGTTTGCACATTGTGATACCTCCTTTATTAAATACTTACGTGTTTTTTCGTCATATTCCGCAAGAGGCAGCGTGTTTATATCTGCGACTTTCTCTTGAGCTTTTATAAACTGCTCCCAATGCTTTTTAACTAATTCAACGGTGCCGCAAGCTAACCCTGTTCGAGCGTGCGTAATGTATATAGCGTTTTCTCCCTCGAGTGGCGGAGAGTCTGTAAAAAATTCAATTCCGTTAATTGTAATTTTCTTTCCTCTCTTTGCGGCTCGCCCGTGCCTTTTGTCTTTCGTATTTACGGCTATGAAGTATTCGGCTTTGTACTCCTTGTCGTCTTTGTAGTTTTCAAAGGTACCACAAGCGCCGTACTCGTCAAGCTCTATCATATCCGCCATACATTCGTTGTCTTTGAGGTATTTACACTCCTCGTTATAACACCATACACTCGGCATTATTAAACACCTCCCGCTCCGTCCGTGAGCTGCTTTAATGGCTGTTCGTCCGATAGCCCTTTCATCATAAGTTCGAGCTTTAACAATTCCTCGGGAGAAAGCTCCGCTCCGCTTTCTCCGTCTTTGAGATTTCCAAAAATACGGTGCTTTTGGAAAAACGCTTGTAGTAAAGCCTCTTTTTCTTTTTCCCAAAGCCTTACATAAAAGTTAAACAAAAACTCTATCTCTGCCTTTTGAGCAGCGGTGCAGCGCACGCGTAGGCGAGTACGGCAAGCTCTGCCGCTATGGTTATATTGCAAGTGGTTGAACGCGTTTTTATCGTCCGTAACTTTATATGCGGTCTGCATTAAAATACGGTCTTGCTCTTTGCCGTGGTATTCGAGGTCGTACTCTTGTATAACCTCGTCGTCGAGGTCGTCAAGCGTCATAGCATATTTTTTAAGTAATTTATCGAGTATAGCCTGGGCTTGCTCTTTTTCGCCGCCAACGCCGCGCAAGGCGAGGGCATATAGTTTCTTGAGGCGCTCTTTTTGCTCTGTCATTCTTGCGCCTCCTCTATGTAGTCGAGTGCCTCCTCAAGAGAGGATACGGCAGAGTCGAGAGCGTCTACCGCCGCCTCTGCTCTTTCGTAGCGTTCCGAGCTTTGGAGGTTTTCGGGCATATTGTCCTTGTATTCCTCCTCCTCGTCGTGCAACATCTCGAGGCGCTCTTTTGCCTCGGAGATAATGTCGTAGAGTTCCTGCAATTCTTTTCTGCGTACCTTGTTCATAACAAAATCACTCCGTTTTATTATTTATTTGCCGCTCGTCTGCCGCGGCGTTTGAAATTTTCGCTAACGCGCTTTTGCCCGAGTTCTGCGCTATAACCGCAGCGCCCGTTATTGTCAAGCTCACCCGTGCCGCCGCGCGTTAGTTCTCTGTAAACGGTGGCAAGGTGTACTCCGAGTTTGGAGGCAATGTAGGTAAGGCTTTCGCCGTCCGCATAAAGAGCCTCAAGGTTTTTTCTGCCCTCGTATGTGAGGTATCGGCACGTCATTACGTTTACTCCTTTCATTTTGTTTTGAGAGCAGAGGGCGGGCGCGCCCGCCCTCTATTCCCTTATGCTAAAATCCTATAACGCGCTCGAGTCGCACCTCTGCGTTGCTCTATCCTCGTTATAGGCAAAAGCCATAAAAAAATAAGTGCGGTAAGGTCTTAAAAACCTTTCGCACTTATTGTAAAACTTTTTATCGTCCTTTTACAAAGCAAAAAAAGATATACAATCAGTTTAATTTATGATATAATATATCCTGTATAAATATATGTCGGACAAAGGAGGCGATGCAGTGAATAGATTAATTTTAACAGTTGCTTTATCGGTTATAACTGTTATTCTTTTATGCTCATGTTCAATATCGGGCAGCGATTACACCGCTTATATGACTGCGCCGCATGCCGTTGGAGATATGAGCGACATTGCCGATGCTTTTTACGATTCAGTCGGGGAAAATGTCACGCTCTGTTACCCTTCAAGAGGGGATAACCTGTCAGCATTTACACTTGAAGATATTGACGGCGACGGCTCAAAGGAAGCTATTGTCTTTTACACTAATGATATGGAGAAAAGCGGCGTAGCACCGGTACACATAAATATCATTGACAAAATTGAAAATTCATGGGTTTCAATTGATGATGTTGTCACCACATCTAACGCAGTTGACATGGTTTCATTTGCCAATGTTTTCGGAAGCGAAGTTAAGGAAATTGTTGTAGGACTTACATCGATTACTAAAAATGAAAACCAGCTAAGTCTTTATTCACTTGATAATTCTCAGCTTACGCTGGTTGTTCAGGAGAATTATACAGACTTTATTCTCTGCGACCTGACTGAAAGCGGGATGGATGACCTTTTAATTGTCAACCTCAAAACCGCTGAGAAGGAAGCTACCGCAAAGATGTACAGCGTATCAAAAAACGAGCTTGTTCTGAACGATACAGTTTATCTTGATAGCAATGTTACCGGTTATGCAAAGCTTCAGGTTAGCACTGTAGGCGAAAAAAAGGCTGTGTACATTGATGCTTACAAAGGTACCACATCAATGATTACAGACATTGTATATATTGATGATGGAAAGTTGAAAAACCCGTTTATTTCCTCTGCTGACAGTGAAAATGAAATTACACTGCGTTCATCTACTGAGGTTTGCCGAGATTTTGACGGCGACGGCGTGCTGGATATTCCATTTACAAAGCTGATGCCCGGATTTGAACTGCGTGTCAGCACTGAGCGTGCATATTTGACAATTTGGCGCAGCTATGATGGGTTACTTTTTCACGATAAGGTATGCGGATACTTTAATGAAGCTGACGGTTATATGATAAAATATCCTTCTAATTGGATTAATACTGTCACAGTCATGCGTGATTCCTCGTCTCATATGCTGACATTCGGTGTATATGACCCGATACTCAGCGCCATTTCGAGCGAGCTTATACGAATTAAACGGTATACTACAGAGGACTTTGAGAAGGTTGATCAGTCAGTCTTCATAAAGCTTGCAAGCGATGATAACTATGTTTATGTTGCTCGAATAGTCAACACAACAAGCAAATATTCAATATCTGAAGAAACGCTAAAATCGATGTTTAGCTTATTATAAAAAAACGGGAGTGGAAAACATGAAAAGAATACTTGTCGTTGAAGATGAGGAGGCAATACGCGAGTTTGTGGTAATCAATCTGAAGCGCGCCGGATACAACACAATTGAGGCAGGTTCGGGTGAAGAAGCAATAAAGCTGTTTGAAGCAAATCCCGATGGCTTTCAGATAGCATTGCTTGATATTGCGCTTCCGGGAATTGACGGATTGCGTGTATGCAAAGAGTTGCGCAAGCATTCAAGCACAATGGGTATTATCATGCTGACTGCTCGCACGCAGGAAATGGATAAGGTTACAGGTCTCATGCTCGGAGCAGACGACTATATTACAAAACCGTTCAGCCCGTCGGAGCTGGTCGCACGCGTCGACTCACTCTATCGCAGGGTTGAAATGCTCTCCACCCGTCCAGGCGCAGAAAAACCTGTTGAGGAAATTAATTTGGGCGAGTTTACGCTTAATTTACGCCGTCGTGTATTGCTTAAGCATGGTGAAAAAATTGAGCTGACTCAGGTGGAATTTCAAATCATAGAATATTTTTTCACTCATCCAGATACAGCACTTGACCGCACTGATATTTTAAGTTGCGTGTGGGGCGATTCATACGTAGGAGAAGAAAAGATTGTAGATGTAAATATTCGCCGCCTTCGTATGAAAATTGAGGATGAACCCTCTGCACCAAAGCGGCTTGTTACCGTTTGGGGCATGGGATATAAGTGGGCAACCGAATAAATTTTTTAGTAAAAACAACTACGAAAGGAGAAAACACGAATGGACATAGCAATTAAGGTGCGAGCCGTTACAAGAAACTGGGTTACAAATGTACTGATGCTGCTAACCATCATCGTGCTTACTCTTGTAGTTATAATAATTGCAACAGTTCATAACAATTACTACAATTCTGTCGCATCTTATATAGATGGAATTGCAACTTCGTTTGATCGACTTGCGGTTTGCGACAGTTCGACATATTATTCCGAAGCTCGTGAGCTTTCGGGTCAGTTTACCCTTAAAAACAGGGTTGAGGTGCAGATTCTCGACTCAAGCGGCAAGGTCATTGTGTCCACTAACGGATTTTTACCGCCTGAAGATGAGGCAATGCCCGATTATCACAAGGCTGTTTCGGACGGCGTCAGCGGAATGTGGACAGGCAGAAATTCCGGTGATGAGCATGTCATGGCAAGCACTTATATTTTACCTGACTATGGCAAAGGGTCAAACGGAGCGGTGCGCTGCATTTCCTCCCTTACCAAACTTGATAGACATATTTTAATTATCAGTATTGTTATCATTGCGGTAGCTATTGCGCTGGAGCTTATGTCGGCATTTTCGGGTATTTTCTTTGTTCGTTCAATTATAAAACCGATCGGTGATGTAAGCAATGTTGCTCGCCGAATAGCCCTTGGGGATTTCCGTGCACGTATAAAAATTCAGGAAACAAACAGTGAGATAGGCGAGCTGTGCGATACTATAAACTATATGGCGGGCGAACTTGAATCGGGTGACCGACTAAAAAACGAGTTTATTTCTTCCGTGTCACACGAATTGCGTACGCCTTTGACGGCCATTCGGGGCTGGAGCGAGACCATTAAGGATTCGGGCGGAGACCGTGAGCTTGTCACAAAGGGCGTAAATGTTATTTTAAACGAAACAGCGCGCTTGTCAGGGCTGGTCGAGGAACTGCTTGACTTTAGCCGCATGCAGACAGGCAAAATGTCCTATAAAAATGAAAAAATTGATATACTTGCGGAAGTGGAAGAGGCAGTGTGTGCTTATCAGCAGATAGCAAAGCAGAATAATATTGTTTTGTCGTACCATGAGCCACAGTCTGTACCTCCAGTTATGGGCGATGCCGATCGACTTGAGCAGGTATTTATAAATATTATTGACAACGCGATGAAATACACTCCATCGGGCGGTGCCATCAATGTGGATATTATACCGGAGGAGGGCTGCGTGCGTATTTGTATTGCTGATACCGGAGCAGGAATACCATCAGACAAGATCGACCGCGTAAAAGAAAAATTCTTTAAGGCTAACAGTACTGTTCGCGGGTCAGGTATTGGACTTGCAGTTGCTGATGAGATCATTAAGCATCACAATGGTCTGTTGCTGATTGACAGCACTGAGGGCGTTGGAACTACTGTTACTGTGGTTCTACCAACGGTAAAAAAGGCTAATTTAGAACAGAGCAATGCTGATATATCAAAACTTAATGACATTTCGGAGGAATCCTTATGAAAAAAAATAATTGCTGTAAAAAAACGAGTATTGGTGGACAGGCGCTGATTGAGGGTATTATGATGCGCGGACCGCACAGAACGGTTATGGCAGTGCGCGGCACTGATGGTAATATTGTAACCGAGGACCTGCATTTAACGCAGATAAAGGATAAGTATAAGATTTTGGGTTGGCCGGTTATTCGCGGCGCTGTTTCAATGATCGAATCAATGGTTTTTGGTTACAAAGCGCTGATGAAATCGGCTGATATGTCCGGAATGCTCGAAGAGGAAGAGGCTGAAAAGCAGACAAAAGCCCAGAAAAAAGCCAAAAAGGCGAAAAAGGAAAGTGCAGTCGAGCAGAATTTGCAAAAACAGCCCACGCAAACAGCAGCAGACGCATTGACTGATACGGCCGAAGCGGATACAGCGGTAACAGCCCAGAACGCAGATAAAGAACCGACCGCAACAGAAGTAGCAAAGCCAGAGAAAAAAGAAGACTCCGGTATGCTAATGACCATTATCGGAGCAATTTCAATGGTCTTGGGCGTAGCTCTTTCCATATGTCTGTTTATGTGGCTGCCAACCTTTATTTTCGACAATATAAACTCACTTTCGTCCAATAAAATAGGTGATTTCAGGGGCATTATCGAGGGTGTGCTGAAAATAGCCATTTTCATTATATACATAACCATTGTGGCACAGATGAATGAAATTAAACGTGTGTTCAAGTATCACGGCGCAGAGCATAAGACTATATTCTGCTATGAGAACGGCAAGGAATTGACCGTTGAAAATGTTCGTGAAGAGCGCCGTTTCCATCCTCGCTGCGGAACATCATTTTTAATACTGATGCTTATTGTCAGCATAATTTTTTATACCATTATCGACAGGATTTTTCCTGCTTTAGCTGTAAATAAGTTGGTTTGGGTTGGACTTAAACTTGTATGCCTGCCGTTTATAGTAGGTATTGGGTACGAGCTTATTAAATTCTGCGGCCGTCATGATAATCTTTTGACACGCATTATTGCAGCACCTGGAATGTGGGTTCAGCGAATTACCACAAGTGAGCCCGATGACAGCATGATCGAGGTTGCCATTTGTGCAATGAAAGAGGTTATACCCGAAAATAACGAGGATGATCAATGGTAATATCTGCGGTGCGACGCCATATTTGCGATAGACTGGAGCTCGGTGGAGTTGCTGATGCAAGTTTTGACACCAATGAGCTGATATGCTATGCGCTTGGTGTAAACCGCACACAAATGAGTCTTTTTCCTGATCAGGACGTCGATGAAAAACAGCTTAGTATGCTCGATGAGCTTGCTAAACGCCGAATAGCAGGAGAACCGCTTCAGTACATTCTAGGTGAATGGGAATTTTATGGTCTGCCGTTTTATGTTGGCGACGGCGTTTTGATACCGCGTGCCGACACTGAGGTTTTGGTTGACTGCGCACTTAACTTTTTAAAAACACGGCAAAATGCCGATGTAATAGACCTGTGCTCAGGCAGCGGATGCATAGCAATTTCGGTGAAAAAAAACGCGCCAAGCGTAAATATGACGGCAGTTGAGCTGTATGACAAAGCGTACGATTTTCTTGTGCGAAATGCCGAGCGAAATCATTCGGAAATAAACATTGTAAGAGCAGATGTTTTACAAAAAGACGATGGCTTTGGGATGTTTGATTTGATTTTGACCAATCCTCCTTACATCGAGGCAGAGGTTGTCCCGACACTATCCAAAGAGGTGCAAAGCGAGCCGATAACCGCTCTTGACGGAGGCAAAGACGGTCTTGACTATTATCGTGCTATTGCTGAAAACTGGGTGCCGCTGCTAAAACCGAATGGCTGCATTATTGCAGAAATCGGCGAAGATCAGGCACAGTCAGTTACAAATATTTTTAAATTAAAGAATCTCATTTGTGATACGGTGAAAGACCTTAATGGACTTGATAGGGTTATTGTTGGTACTAAATAAATCGTATAATAAATATAAAATATAAAATGGAGTTGGATATAATGGCAGATAAGAAATCTACTGAAGTAAAGAATGCTAAACAAGAAGCTTTGACCACTGCACTTGCACAAATTGAGAAAAAATACGGAAAAGGCTCTGTTATGAAGCTGGGTGAAAATTCTGCGCTTAATGTTGAGGCTGTTTCCACGGGCTCCATCGCACTGGATATGGCGCTAGGAGTCGGCGGAGTTCCACGCGGCAGAATTATAGAAATATTTGGACCTGAATCTTCAGGTAAAACCACTGTCGCTTTGCATGTTGTTGCTGAAGCTCAAAAGCTCGGTGGCGACGCAGCATACATTGACGTTGAGCATGCGCTCGATCCTGTTTATGCACGCAATTTGGGTGTTGACATTGACTCATTGCTCGTGTCGCAGCCGGATGCAGGTGAGCAGGCACTTGATATTGCCGAATCCCTTGTGCGTTCGGGTGCTATTGATGTAGTAGTAGTTGACTCGGTTGCGGCGTTGGTTACTCGTGCTGAAATTGAAGGCGACATGGGGGATAGCCATGTTGGCGTACAGGCGCGCCTTATGTCACAGGCACTTCGCAAAATGACATCTGCTATTTCAAAATCTAACTGTGTTGTTATCTTTATTAATCAGCTTCGTGAAAAAGTCGGTGTTGTATACGGAAATCCAGAGGTTACACCGGGCGGACGTGCGCTGAAATTCTATTCGTCTGTGCGCATCGATATCCGCCGTGGGGAAACACTTAAAGTTGGCACAGAAATGGTCGGCTCGCATACAAAGGCGAAGGTTGTTAAAAACAAGGTTGCACCACCGTTTAAGACAGCTGAGTTTGATATCATGTACGGCAGGGGTATTTGCGCTGAAGGCGAAATTCTAGACCTTGCAGTACAGTTTGATATAGTAAAAAAGAGCGGTGCATGGTTTTACTACAACGATAACCGAATCGGTCAGGGACGCGATAATGTTAAACATATACTTGAAGAAAACGCGCAGCTTACAAACGAGCTAAAGGCACTGGTTATTGAGCAGATGAATTCGAGGAGAGAGGCCGAGCTTTCACGCAAACCAAAGTCAGTTGAGGCTGAACCGGCTGTAGTTGAAGCGGCTGCTGAACCGAAACCTCGCGCTAGCTCAAAAATCAACCTTGATGTAGATGTTGAAGACTGATGAAAATAATTGAAGTCCGTACACGCCGCAAATCGCTTTATGCACTTGTGCTGAGCGAAACGGTGGAGGAGGACGGAGCAAAATTTGATGACAGCGGCTATCTGCTCATTGACCGTACCGCCTTTGACGAGACGGGTTATGCGGCAGGGAGTGAGCTTGGGTGCGAGGAATTGACCGAGCTCATTAACAAATCGGCGTACTACCGAGCCAGAGAAAGAGCGCTGTATTATCTGTCCAACCGAGACTATGGCCAAAAGGAAATGGTCAATAAATTGCGACGAGAGTTTGGTGAGCAAGCAGCAACTGCTGCCGCCGAACGAATGGTAGAGCTGGGATTTATCGACGATGAAAGCTACGCGACTCGCTATGCTGAAATTATGCTTAATGTTAAAGCATGGTCTCCGTCAAAGACAATTCGCGAGCTAACTATAAAGGGTATTGACCGAGACATTGCCGAGCAGGCAGTAGCAGCGGTTGACTGTGACCCACGTGATATGATACGAGAGCTTATTGATAAAAAATATGCGCATGTTTTAGCAACAAATGACCCAAAAGCAGTTATTCGTGTTACAAACGCACTTGCGCGAAAAGGATATTTATTTTCGGATATTCGCACTGTTATCAGTCACTACTGTGACGGCGACGAATTTTATGATTAGGAGCAAATAATAATGGCAAATAAAATAGGTATGGTGTCGCTTGGTTGCCCTAAAAATCAGGTAGATGCTGAAATTATGCTGTGTCGACTGCGCGACGCAGGGTTTGAAATTACGGGCAATGAGTCAGAGGCAGATGTTGTAATTGTTAACACTTGCGGATTTATCGAGGACTCAAAAAAAGAAGCAATAGACAACATTCTTGAGCTTGCCCAGCTGAAAAATGACGGAAATTTAAAAGGGCTTATTGTCACAGGCTGTCTTGCTGAACGATATCAGCTTGATGTAATTAACGAAATGCCCGAAATCGACGCCATAGTAGGAATAGGATCAAATAACAAAATAGTCGATATTGTTAATCAGGTGCTATCGGGCGATAGTGGAATGACATGTTTTTCAGCAAAAGAAATGCTGGACATGGACAGCGATCGCATACTTGCATCGCCGCAGTACACAGCATATTTGCGTATTGCCGACGGTTGTGATAACTGCTGTACTTACTGCACAATCCCATCTATACGAGGAGCTTTTCGCTCGCGCACAATGGAAAGTGTGCTTGATGAAGCAAAACGACTTGCACAGCGCGGCGTTAAGGAACTTGTCGTCATTGCACAGGATACTACACGATATGGTGAGGACCTTTACGGAAAGCTTATGCTGGCCCAGTTGCTCCAAAAACTGTGCAAAATTGATGGGGTGGAATGGATTCGTATTTTGTATGCATATCCAGACCGCATCACAGACGAATTACTCGATGTTATGGCGGCTGAGCCAAAAATAATGAACTATATTGATATACCGCTTCAGCACTGCAACGGCGAAGTGCTTCGCCGCATGAACCGTCAAGGAGACAGACAGTCTCTTACCACGCTTATCAGCAAAATACGCGAAAAAATGCCCGATGTGGCAATTCGCACAACGATGATTACCGGTTTCCCCGGCGAAACCGAAGAGCAATTCACCGAACTGTGCGAATTCATCAATGAAATCAAATTTGATCGTCTTGGATGTTTTGCTTATTCGGCTGAAGAGGGCACAAAGGCGGCCGTAATGGATAATCAAATTGAGCCAAGCGTTAAAGAGCGACGGGCTGAAGTAATTATGAATGACCAGCTTCGCATTATATCCGAGAAAAATGAGCAGAAAATAGGCAAAAAGCTTGAGGTGCTTGTAGAGGGCTATGACAGCTACATTAAATGTTGTTACGGTCGTTCATATGCAGATGCACCCGAAATTGACGCAAAAATCTTTTTTACGCCGCTGTCGCCCAGACCTAACGAAGGCGATATTATAGAAGTTGAAATTTTTGATACAATCGAATACGATTTGCTCGGACAGCAGATTGAGAACAGGGGATAAACATGAATTTACCAAACAAATTAACTATTCTAAGAGTTATACTTGCGCCTATATTCCTTATATTATTGGTTGTTAATTTTCCTCACCACTACCTAGCAGCACTTATAGTGTTCGTTATCGCATCGCTCACCGATCTTGCAGACGGCAAAATTGCGAGAAAATATAACCTTATCACAAACTTCGGTAAATTCATGGATCCTCTTGCCGATAAAATGATTGTTCACGCCGCTTTCATTGGATTTTTATATCTCAATATCGGTTGGGGCATATTGTGGATAAACTTTATTATCCTTACTCGAGAATTCCTTGTTACATCGGTACGGTATATGGCCGCTACCAACGGCAAGGTTGTTGCTGCGGATATTTGGGGCAAATTAAAGACAGTCAGCCAAATGGTTGCTACCATTGCGGCAATTTTCTTTGAGTGGCTTATCGGACTGGGACTTATAACGGGCAGTTTTGCAACTGGAATCCGCATTTTTGACAGTGTCTTATTGTGGATTGCTACAGTTTTATCGGTAATATCCGGTGCAAATTACCTGATCCAAAATAAAGAATTTTTTGGAAAATAAGTAGACAAATCTAAAAATTAGTATATAATATAATAAAAAAAGCGTTTTATGCGGGAGAAGTAATCCGTACAGTAATCCCATCAGAGAGCAAGCTGCACATGGCTGAAACGGCTTGCAGGGAATGAACACGGATGAAATGCACCCGACAGCTTGCGGGATGAACGGCACTTTTGCTCAGTATTTCTGTACGGTGGACACCGTTAACTGTCATGGGCATTCTTGTGCCTAAAATGAGTTACAAGTCGGAGTGGAACCGCGGATTAGACTAATTATTTAAGTCCGCCTCCGTCGCCAGTGTTGGCGGCAGAGGCGGATTTTTTGTTTATATTCTGGAGGGTATTTATGTTTGATAATATAAAATCGGATATTGCTGCCGTTCGTGACCGTGACCCAGCGGCACGCTCGGCAATCGAAATATTGCTTCTTTATCCGGGCATGAAAGCTATACGGATGCATCGTCGAGCACATTGGTTGTATAATCACAAATGGTTTTTTCTTGCTCGGCTTATATCGCAGCGTGCAGCAAGGAAAACCGGTATAGAAATACATCCCGGTGCTAAAATAGGAAAAGGACTGTTTATAGACCACGGTACAGGCGTAGTTATCGGCGAAACGGCTGAAATCGGTGAAAACTGCACTATTTATCAGGGCGTCACTCTTGGCGGTACAGGAAAAGACCATGGAAAACGCCATCCAACTCTTGGCAATAATGTCATGGTTGGAGCAGGCGCAAAGGTGCTTGGACCGTTTAAGGTAGGAGATAATTCACGAATTGCCGCAGGGGCAGTTGTATTAGACGAGGTTCCTGAAAACAGCACCGCAGTTGGTGTTCCGGCAAGAGTTGTTAAACGCGGTATTAAACGAGATGACAAGGATAAACTTGACTGGATACACATTCCTGACCCTATTGCGCTTGATATATGCAAGCTGCAAATGCAAATAGATAAGCTATCAAAATCGGAGGTTAAAAACAATGAAAATTTATAATACGCTGACCAGACAGAAGCAAGAACTTGAAACAGTTAAACCGGGTGAAGTAGGCATATACGCTTGCGGACCCACAGTTTACAACTTTATTCATATCGGTAATGCGCGCCCATTGTGCGTTTTTGATGTTCTGCGCCGATACCTTGAGTGGCGCGGATATAAAGTTAATTTTGTTCAGAACTTTACCGATATAGACGACAAATTGATAAAAAAGGCAAATGAGGAGGGCATCACCGTTCCTGAGGTTGCTGAGCGCTATATTGACGAGTTTTGGACCGATGTAAAGGGAATGAATATACGTGAGGCTACCGTTCATCCCCGTGCAACCGAAAACATAGAAGCTATTATAAATATTATTTCAAATTTAGTTGAAAAAGGCTATGCGTATGAAGCTAACGGGGATGTCTACTTCCGTGCTACGAAATTTTCTGAATACGGCAAGCTATCTCATCAGCCGCTTGAGGATTTAGAGGCAGGTGCCAGAATTGACATTGCCCAGTACAAAGAAAATCCGATGGATTTTGCACTTTGGAAAGGCGCAAAACCGGGTGAGCCGTCATGGCCGTCACCGTGGGGCGATGGCAGACCCGGTTGGCACATTGAGTGCTCTGCAATGAGCCAGCGCTATATTGGAGAGACAATTGATATTCACTGTGGCGGACAGGATTTAATATTCCCACACCATGAAAATGAAATCGCTCAGTCTGAGGCTGCAAGCGGCAAGGATTTTGCTCATTACTGGATGCATAATGGATACATTAACGTTGACAATCGTAAAATGTCAAAATCACTCAATAACTTTTTCACCGTTCGTGAGGTCGCAAAAGTATATGGCTACGAGCCTATTCGATACCTGATGATATCGTCACATTACCGCAGCCCGATAAATTACTCTGCTGAAATTATTGAACAGTCCAGAAATGCACTTGACAGACTGTACAATTGCCGTGATAATCTTGCATTCCGCATGGAATCGGCGCAGTCAGGGGAAAAGACCATTGATTTTACAAAATATGTCGATGAGTTTATTACCGCCATGGATGATGATCTTAACACCGCTGATGCTATTGCTGCTGTTTTCAATCTTACCAGAGAAATCAACACGATGCTTTCAGGTGAACCTTCAAAAGAGGACTGCAAAGAGGCTATGCGTGTTTTCAGCGAGCTGACAGGTGTTCTCGGTTTGGTTTACACAGTTAAAGAGGATAACATTGACGAGCAAGTTGAGGATCTTATAAAACAGCGTGCCGATGCTCGTAAAAACCGTGATTTTGCCACTGCTGATGCTATCCGCGACAAGCTCAAAGATATGGGCATTACTCTTGAGGATACACCGCAGGGCGTAAAATGGACCAGAGCATAATAATATAAAAAAAGAACGCCGTCCGCAAATTAATGCGGGCGGCGTATTAATTTATTTGTTATTATTGCTGTTTTCGTTTGAATGGTATTGCTTTGTTTGGTCCTGCTTGGTTTTACTTTTTTTATTCACAGATCTGACAATAAGAATTATAACAAGTGCAATTGCACCCAAGAGTAGGATGATGGGTGAACCTCCGAGCAATGCGATAAATAAAACTTTAAAAAATGAGCCGATTGCTTTTAGACTCGCGGAAAAACTGTCGGATACTTGAGCAAAGAATCCGTCATCTTCGGTAACTGATTCTCGCTCGACCTCTATAACCCATAAATTCAGCGTGCTGTAGGATACCTTTTCATCGTAGGAATTGAGTCGCTGTTCATATGAATCCAGTTCGTAACGAATTTTTGTCAGTCGCTCTTCGATGTCAAGAATATCGCTTAACTTGTCGGCTTTTTTCATTATTTCCAGCAGACGTGCCTGTTCGGTTTCGAGCGATTCTATGTGTCGCTTAACATCGTTGTACGATGATGTAATATCCGCAACGGCTGTTCTTTCATAAGTAACGTTACCGTTTTTGGAGACGGTTTGCTTAAATAGTTCCAGCTTTTCTACAGGAATACGTATTACTATTTCCGCATCACGATCGCCGGAATAATTGTAACCGCCACCGTTTATTTCTTTATTTTCAATGTAACCGCCCTGCTTGTCAACATCACTTTCAAGTGTTGAAATAAAAGAATCGAAATTTTTTGTTTCAACCGTCATTTCTGCATTTTTGATTATTTTGCGGTTATCGGTTGGAATGCCGCTTTCGGAGGTGTCTGAATCATTCGTCACTGTACTGTAATTGCTCTCGCCAGCAGTGTCAAATCCATATGCATCTTCGACAGTGTTTTCTTCCGCAGTACCTGTCTCCTTATTCATATTGTAGCTATCACTGGATGAACTTTTTGCGCATGATACCACCATCATCAGCGTAATAATCACCGCTATGAGCGCAAGAATAACCTTTTTCATTTTTTTTGCCTCCTATATAAATTATTTGCTTTGATATATATTAAGCACAGCTCCTGATGAGGCGCTGATTTCAACCCAGTATGACTTTTGCGTTTCAAAATCACCGTATTTTACAGGTATCCCGCTAACCTGAACGTTGTAAACTAAGTTATCGTCATTTTCTGCAATAAATGCGGAAACATCGTACCGTTCAGTAGCATTTTGTATGTCAAGTTTGTATGTCTCATTAAGACTTTTCAGTGCAATATTAACTGCATTTTTCACCGAAATCGAAGCATCTCCGTCACATGACTGACGCTGTAAATAGTACATATCCCCGTTATTAATAAATCGGATAATTATCTTTTCGGTCGTAACACCGTTGTCTTTTATCGTGTATGTCAAATCCCAGGCAGGAAAAGCGTCTTGCATGTGTTCAACTTTAACGCTGTAATTTGACTCGTTAAAATCAGGGAAATAGCGCTTAATAAAATTGGCGGCGTACGGCTTTATCGACTCGTTGTCCGCTTCAAGATATTGTTCGGTGTGCTGTTCTGATGTGTTTAAAATGCTGTGCAGAGCACCACTTTGATAGAAAAAGTAAATGTACTGCTTATCTTCATAAGCGATTAGCGAATCGCTCTTTTCGCCCGCCATTTGCTTAATCTCACTGTCTTTTCGCTTTGACTCGGTAATTTTACCGTAAAAGGTTGTTGCTGTTATAATATCAATATCAGAAGCAGTGCCGGAAAAACTGCTATCTGGCATTAATTCGTCTTCTGTTCCAGTTTGGCCCTCGGTTAATGCTTGATCTTCATCTTTTTCATAATTGGCCATATAATCATTCTTGTTTTTTAATACATATATATCGTTATTATAGTATTTTATCACAACACTGGCGGCGATAACAGCCACTGTAATGATAAATGCCGATGTTGCTACGTACAAATATTTTATTTGTTTGCGTCGCTTTTCGCAGTGTGCTGCAAGACGGTCTTCGACAGCATTTACCTGCTGTTTATAGGTTCTCATTAACGCAGTCCTCCTTTTCGAGAGCGTTTTTAAGTGCTTGTTTTGCTCGGTATGCCAGGTTTTTAATTTGTTTCTCGTTTTTTCTCATCACTGTTGCCGCCTGAATATATGACAAATCCTCAAAGTACAGCAAATGCAGCACCTCGCGATAGTCACTGCACAGTCCGCTCATCGCTTTGTGCAGTGCTTTTGCCCGGTCATCTTTTAGTAAGACATCATCAAAAGAAGGCTCATCGTAGCCGTCAGTTTCGCTTAGTGTAACAAGAGAATGGCGAGCTGAATTTCTCAACCAGTCAAGTGCGGTGTTGCGGGCAATAGTAAACAGCCATGTTTTAAACGATGCACCTTTGTCTGATCGAAATTTTTTGCGTTTAATAAGCAGTTTGCAAATGGTGTCTGCGGCTAAATCCTCAGCAGTCATTAAATCCTTTACATACCCATTGATGAAAAAGATAAGGCTGTCGTTATATTCTTTAACAATGTCCTCAATGCCGCTTTTGTCTCCGTCAAGATAACGGGCATAACCGTTTTCGGCGTTAGCCATGCTTTGACCTCCTGGTTTAAGGTACCTTCATCTATTAAACGTGCGGGGATAAAAAAAGTCTCACAAAAAAGCGCTCCCGAAATTAAAATCGGGAGCGCTTCTCCCAATCAATATAAAAAGATACGGGAAAATGCTTATACTTCACCTATGCAAAAATCGCTGTCGGCTTCTACCAAACGCACATCAAGTATTTGACCGCTGAAGTCGGCGTCTGACTTAACCTTAACATATGTGTAGTTGGGGGTGTAACCCTCGTTATATTCACCTTTTTTTGCTTCAAACAGTACTGGATAAACTCCGCCAATTTGTTTTGATAAAAATTGTTTTTCGCTTTCGGAGGTCACAGCAATCATTTTCTTGGACCGTTCGTGTTTAACCGTGTTTGAAACTTGGTTTGGTGCCTTTGCCGCAACTGTACCTGTGCGTCGTGAATATGCAAAAACATGGGCACGTGCAAATCCAATTTCTTTTACAAATTCGAGCGACTGCTCAAATTCGCTGTCAGTCTCACCTGGGAAACCAACCATTATATCGGTAGTAATCGATGCATTTGCAAAGTTTTCGCGCACTTTGGCAATAAGACTGCGGTAAAAGTCACAGTCGTAATGTCTATTCATGCGTTTAAGCGTGGCATCACAACCTGATTGTAAAGAAAAATGAAACTGCGGGCAAAATTTCGGCTGGCTTTTCAATCTTTGCATCATTTCGTCTGTAAAAATGTCCGGTTCAAGAGAGCCGAGCCGTACTCTGTCTATTCCATCTATGGCGCAAACCGCATCTACCGCATCGCATAGCGAGGCTCCTATATCGTTGCCGTATGCCGACAAGTTAATGCCGACCAGTACAACTTCGCGGTGCCCCATTGCAGCTATTGCTTCAACTTCGTCGGTAATTTGGCTAAGCGGCTTTGATCTTTCTCTGCCGCGTGCTGTCGGAATAATGCAGTATGAGCAAAAACGATTGCATCCGTCCTGAATTTTCAGGTATGCGCGAGTTCTTTCTTCTATTCGTTCTATTGTTGGGGTGTCAAAGCGGTCACCTTTTTTGTGATCATCAATGATGATTACACGCTCGCCCGTTTGAATGAAGCTATCAAGTGCTTCGATAAGACGGTTGTTTGAATGATTGCCCAGAACAATGTCTGCGGCATCAAGTGCCGAAGCATCGTCGGGGAATGCCTGCGGCATACATCCGGTCAGAATGATAATGGCGTGTGGCAGCTCACGGCGGTATTTTCGCACCGCTTGACGAGTTTTTCTGTCGCTTTCCGCTGTGACTGTGCATGAGTTGATAATAAAAATGTCCGGCATTGAGTCGGACGATGTAGGGGTATATCCGGCAGCAAAGAGCATACGCTCCATTGCTGCCGTTTCATATTGATTTACCTTGCAACCAAGGGTGTAAAAAGCAAAATTCATTATATGCTTCCTTTTTTAGCGAGTTTTATTGTGTGATTTTTGCGGCATCAGCGGCAGCTTTGCGAGCTTCAGAGTCAATTGACTCCTGGCGTGATGCTGCACGTTCAGTTTGGTAAGTTTCCCAACGCTTTGCCTCAACCTTTGCTGTGATAATATCGACAACAGGGTCACTGAAAAAGGCAAGTGCGCCCAGAACAGCAGCAATTACTGTAGTTAGTATTCCGAAATAGAGAGGTGAGCACTCCGTGATAGAGTATGGGGTGTACCATGACGTTGAGTCAATAATTGCAAAAACAAGATGAATAATAAAATTCATTCCAGCAAAAGCCCAGCAGCCTGTCGCAATAGTCTTACTAAGGGTTTTTGAGCGAAAGTTTGCTGCAATGACAGCAGCAATACAAGCCAAACCGATTATAGCCGATTCATGGAATACGAATGTGGACATAAGGGGGCTTTCATTGGTGTATGAGTAGAGCTGAGCATAATCGGAAAAGGCGGCTTCTGCAATTTCCAGCTTACCGGCCTCCTCTAAACTTTCGATAGAGTCGGGCAAACTTCCCATAAATGTGGCAATTTGCAGTAAAAGCATGATAAGTCCAAAGACAAACAGCTTTACAAAACAGAATTTTTTTGCTTTAGGTTTCATTATCATTATAAACTACCTCTTTTGCTGATTTTGTTTTATTTAACCTAGAATTCGTTAATGCATCTCATTAAGATATACAACATGCTGATTTCGCTGCATATAAACATTTACTGCCAGTCCTATGCCTATATATGTGCATATCATTGACGAACCGCCTGCACTGAAAAAGGGCAGTGTAATGCCGATAACAGGAAGCAGGGATGAGCACATTCCGACATTAAGTATAGTCTGTGCAGCAAAAAGTCCAAATAGGCCGCTGCAAATAATGACGCCCATTTTGTCGCGAGCATGATGTGCTAAGATGAGCAGACGCACGCAAATTGCAACTTCAAGCACAAGAACAGCTATTAGTCCGATAAAACCAAGCTCCTCGCCGATGCTTGAAAAAATAAAGTCGTTGTACTGTTCAGGAATAGCATTGGCTTGAACGAAATCTCCCTTGAACAGTCCTTTACCAAACCAACCACCGTTTGCCATGGCAATGCGGGCGCGCCACTGCTGCCATCCGCCTCCGTACAGGTCTTCCTCGGGATTAAACAGCACCTCAAATCGCTTTCGCTGGTCGTCATTCATAACGATAAACCACAATATAGGTGACATAATAACCGCAGAACCGATTGCAATTAGAAAATACCGCAGCTTTACACCGGCGGCAAACATCATTGAAACAAAGATAAAAGCAATTACCAGTGCTGAACCGTCATCACCCTGAAAGTGAATGAGCAGTATGGGTACAGCTCCGTGTACGCACAAAAGCAGGAGGTTTAGTGGTTTGTTAATATTGTTTTCAATAGATTTTACATGACTTGCAAATGTAATGATAAAGGCTATTTTTAGTAGCTCAGAAGGCTGAAAAGTAATTCCTCCCGGTAACTTTAGCCATGCTTTATCATCGGTGCCCGCAGGGGCATATCCAATGAAAAATGTCAGTCCAACTAACGTGAGAACTATGCCTGCAATTATAAATTTATGCTTGGCGATAGTTTCGTAGTCGATAAATCCCGAAACAATAACCACAGTTATAAGTCCTAATACGAGGGCGCCGAGCTGAACATAAAATTCATTAAGGCTACCTGTATAGTTTGTTGTGGACATAACCATGATACAACCGAACAAGGAGGCAAATGTACATATCGAAAGTAATACTTTGTCGGTTTCTCTAAAATAGTCGGCAATTTTGCCTAAAATATTACTTACGGTTGACACCCCCTAAAAAACTAATCTCTAAATAATTATAAAATAAAATTCAAATAAGTTCAAGCAAATACTTTAATATCATAAAAAATTGTGATATAATCCTATAAAAAGAGTCGTAACTTTGTATCACATGACAGTTTGATTTTACACACTGTTTACATTCGGTGGCATTGGAGGCGCACTATGCAGCAATTTGTCAGCAATTCACCCATAGAAACGGAAAAAATAGCGGCTGAATTAGCCGACAGTATCAGCGAAGCAACAGTTATTGCTATGACAGGCGACCTGGGTGCCGGCAAAACTGCGTTTGTCCGCGGCTTTGCGCGGGCAATGGGATATACGGGCGAGGTGTCCAGCCCTACTTTTGCGCTTGTGCATGAATATATAGGCGGCAGACTGCCGATTTACCACTTTGATATGTACCGTGTGGAGAGTTGGGATTCACTTTATTCCACGGGATTTTTTGACTACATGGACATGAAGGCTGTTCTTGCCGTAGAGTGGAGTGAAAACATTGAAAATGCGCTGCCGGACAAGCTTGTTACGGTAGATATAAAGCGAGAAGAAAGCGATAATAGTCGCATTATTACCGTTTCGGCGAGGGGAGAATGAAATTTGAAAATTTTAGCTGTTGAATGTTCTGACAAACCGGCATCCTGCGCTATCGTAGAGGACGGAAACATAATATGTGAGGCGTTTGTTAGTATCGGTGCAACACATTCTCAAACCTTACAGCCAATGTTGCGAGATATGATGACAAATTCAGGCATTGCCATGAATGAGATAGACAAATTTGCCATTAGTGTCGGACCCGGATCGTTTACCGGACTTAGAATTGGCATTGCCGCTGTAAAAGGTATGGCGTTTGGCTGTGACAAGCCGTGTGTGGGTGTATCTACTCTGCACGCAGCCGCCTACGGCATGGTGGCTTCTCGTGGAGTTATTTGTGCTGTAATGGATGCACGATGCGGACAGGTTTACACCGCAACATTTTTTTCTGACGGAAAAAAACTTACTAGGCTGACCGATGACCGAGCTATAATGCTCACCGAGCTTGTAGAGGATATGAAAAATTTGATGACTGAGGAAAAATTTTTAAATCAATCGGTATTTATTGTTGGACGCGGTGCGCAGATGTGTTATAATAACATAAAAGATATAATAAATGATGTTAACATTGCACCCCCTCATGTCTGCTGTCAGCGTGCGGCATATGTTGCTTTAGTTGCATCAGACTATGATGATATATCAGCTCAGGGCTTGCTGCCAAGCTATTTACGGTTGCCGCAAGCAGAGCGTGAGCTGAAAGCAAAAAAGGAGCAAAAAAAATGAACAAAAAAATTGCGATTGGCGTTGACCACGGCGGCTTTGATATGAAAAATGAGATAGTTGATTATCTTAAAGAACAGGGATATGAGGTTGGCGATTTTGGAATTACCGAAAAGGTATCGGTTGATTACCCTGTTATAGCTCAAAAGGTTGCTCTTGCAGTATCAAGCGGCGAATATCAGCTTGGCATACTCATTTGCGGCACGGGAATCGGAATGTCACTGGCTGCAAATAGGGTAAAGGGCATACGCGCAGCCGCTTGCTCCGAAGTGTACAGTGCAAAATTAACACGTTTGCACAATAATTCAAACATTCTTTGCCTTGGAGGCCGTGTTATCGGACCCGAGACGGCGAAAATGATGGTTGATGCCTTTGTTAACACCGAATTTGAGGGAGGCAGACATCAGCGCCGCATAGATATGATTGACGTTATTGAGTGTGGAGAAAACTTATAAACTATTTGCCGCATAGGCTATAACTTAATAAATTTCTATATAAATATTCAAAGGGAGACGAAAACTAATGGAATTCTCAAATGTTACTATCATGAACCACCCGCTTATTCACCACAAGCTGTCGATTTTGCGTGACGAAAAGACAAGCTCGCGTGATTTTCGCAGTCTTGTCAGTGAAATTGCAATGCTCATGTGCTATGAGGCAACACGCGACCTGGCACTTGAAGAGGTCGAAGTTAAGACACCTGTTGCTATTGCAAAAACAAAGAAATTAGCAGGACGCAAGATGGCAGTTGTGCCGATTTTACGCGCAGGATTAGGAATGGTTGACGGCATTGTCAACCTTGTACCGAGTGCTCGCGTAGGTCATATCGGACTTTACCGTGATCCTGATACGCTTACTCCTGTTGAATATTACTGCAAGCTGCCATCTGATATTCCCGACCGTGAAGTTGTTGTAGTTGACCCAATGCTTGCTACTGGTGGATCTGCTATTGACGCCATAAGCCAGATTAAAAAGCGCGGACCGAAAAATATTAAATTCATGTGCATGATAGCGGCTCCCGAGGGACTTACCGCCCTTGTAAACGCTCATCCCGATGTGCATGTTTATGTTGGCGCACTGGATGAAAAGCTTAATGAACACGGTTACATTGTTCCCGGTCTGGGCGACGCCGGCGACCGCATTTTCGGTACAAAATAATGGCGGGAAATGCACAGCAGAAGTTAAAGCTGCTGTACCTTTTGCAAATACTTCAAAATGAGACCGACGAAGATAATCCGATAAAGACTGCGGATATTCTTCGTCGTCTTTCAGATATGGGTATAACAGCGGAGAGAAAATCGATTTACCGCGACATAGAGCGCCTGCAGGACGCAGGATTTGATGTTGCAAGCGCAACCGGTGGCGGCTACTTTATGGGCACTCGAAATTTTGAACTCAGCGAAGCCAAGCTGCTCATAGATGCGGTGCAGGCATCGCATTTTATTACATACAAGAAATCATGTGCACTTATAGATAAACTAAAAGGGCTTGTCAGTCCCTATCAGGCGGCAAGTATTGAACGCCAGCTATACATGGCAGGAGCGGAAAAGACCGCAAATGAGCAGATTTACTATATTATAGATACAATTTATGATGCAATAGCAAATGATAAACAGATATCATTCCGCTATCTCGACTATGTAATAGGCGGAGAAAAGCATTACCGCTCTGATGGCGGTTCTTATATCGTTAGCCCGTATGCGCTAATTTGGGATAACGAGTATTACTATTTGTCCGCTTATTATGAAAAGCGAGATGTTATTGCAAACTTTCGTGTGGACAAAATGAACGGTGCGGTTTTAACCGATTTGCAGCGCATCGGCAGTGATAAATATAGCCGATTTGACCCGGTTAAACAGTCAAAGATTCAGTTTTCAATGTTCAGCGGCGATGAAGAATGGGTGACCCTCAGCATTGAAGATAACCTAATCGGCGTATTTGTTGACCGCTTTGGCAAGGATATGACGCTGGCACGAGGTAACGACGGCACATCAACCGTCAGATTTAAGGCGGCGGTAAGCCGCACGTTTTTGTCGTGGCTGTTTCAGTTTGGCACGCGGGTTAGAATTTTGTCACCCGAAAAACTGCGCTGCGACATGAAATCAATGCTTACCGAGGTGCTCGGTGATTACGGAGATGTGAAATGATACAATTTGCAGGTGACAGCGACCTTTCGGCGCTGAAGCGAATATGGAAGCAGGGGTTTGGTGACAGCGATGACACAATAGCCTCATTTTTTGACGGAGCAAAGGGTTTGTATCGTTGCCTTTGCTACCTCGACGGAGAAACCCCGATTGCCACAATGTATATTTTTGAATGCGATTTTTGTATTGACGGTAAAAAGCATAAATGTGCATATTTGTATGCGCTGTCGACACTGCCCGAATATCGCGGCCGCGGGATAATGGGCGATTTGCTCTCCTATGCGTGCGAAAAGCTCAAAACTTACGGGTACGAATATGTTGCGCTTGCACCTGCTAAACAGTCACTCATCTCGTACTATGAAAGGTTCGGCTTTTTACCATCATGCATGGCAAAAACAGCCGATATTCCATGCGATAGCATATTTGATTTTGCTACCGAAACAGAGTATCTAACACCCGACCGCCTAGCCCAAATGCGAGACAGCCGCGGCGGCAGTTTTGTTTCGTTTAGCAGCGAATATGTACGTTTTGCGCTCGATTTTTGTGATGCAGCAGCTATATCGTTTGACGGCGGCTATGCCGTGTGTGTGCCTGATGATAATTTAACACGAGTGATCGAGTACGACGGCGAAATTAACCGCGTGCTTTCAGCAGTAAAATATAAATTTGAAAGTGAAAGCTATCGTGTTTTTATGCCATTTAATAGTTTGCTTGGCGAGCCGGTATGCCGTGGTATGATAAAATCTTTGTGCGGTGCCGATATACAACAAAATGCTCACATAGGACTGATTATGGACTGAGAGGAAAGATAAATGTCTACACTAACTTTAAATTTTTCGCTTAAACCACACTCTAAAGTGAATGTGTACATCGACGGCGAATTACAAAAAACGGTGAGCTCAGTAGAGCAGACCAGATTTAATATTGAGAATGGGCGCCACTCGGTTCGTCTTGTTCAGTACCGTGGAAAAAATGAGTATTCTGCGGCTGCTCTTGGTGCAGTGCCTTATTTTGCGGGCGGTTCCTTTCTTAACGGAGATGGTACAAAATCATCCCATCTCATTCCATGGCGAGCGACCGTCTATTACTGCGAATGTGAATTTGATATAGACATTCAGGGTGATGTGACAACGGCTGTTCTTTCTTCCACCGAAAAACATCGCGGATTTATTGGGATAGATAATCATTATTTATCGCTTAAAATTGGCTCGACAAGTGGTGCCCAAGTAGAAAATTTGACTGTGAAACCACTTAGCGAAGAGCAGAATAACCGTTTTTTCTTTTGGCAAAGACTAATACTTTTGCTGACTTATTTGCCGTTATTTGCAATTGTTATTTGGCAGGCGGCTTTGGCACTTGCAAACTTAAATAGTTCGGTAATGTTCGGCGTCATAGGAAAGTACTACATTTTATTACCTGTGCTTTTAACAGCTGTAATGATTATGCGAATAATATATTTTTTAAGAAAAATGCAAACAAAAAACCGTTCGGATTAATCCGAACGGTTTTCTTCTTTTACTGTATTGAAACAAAATAATCGACTATGCCCTGAACTGTCATGTATGCATTCATTTCATTGTGTGCATCAGTTTGTATGCGTGCAAAGTCAAGCGCATTTGTCATAAATCCGTTTTCGGTTAATATTGCAGGACAGCAGCTGACTCGCGTGACATAGAACGGATAGTATTTATGACCACGTTTTTGATAAAATGCTTCAACTGTGCGGTTATATACCGCTTGCGCAAGAGGCTTTGAATATGGTTGGAAGTAAAAGTTTGAGTACCCCTCTGCAGATGTTGAAGATGAGCCGTTGCGGTGTATGGAAATAAAAATATCCGGCTTAATTTTGTTTGTCAGCGCGTTTCGCTCGGATAGCGTCATTAGTGTGTTTGATGAGTGTGTCATGACAACGGTAGCACCGATGTTTTCCAATTCGCGTTGAAGCTTCTTAGCAAGGAATAGATTAAGCACTGCCTCAGTGTTGGTATCATTTGAACCGACAGCACCGGGGTCAGTTTTGCCACCGTGGCCGGGGTCAAGAACAATTACAACGCCATCAAGACGGTATCCGTATGAATTGGGACACTCCGAAATTTTAGCTGGATTGAGAAAGTAAAACTCAAGCTGATTGTTTTCGTTGTACTGAGCTGTCCAACCGTAAAAACATCCTGCTTTTTTCAGATATAGTCGCAAAACATAGTTGCTGCCGTGTTTTACCCATTCACCACGTGAAAATACAGGATTGTTGTTAAACACAACTTTTCCTTGAGCCGACACCGTATAGCAAAACTCAATGTCGATGTACTTGTATGTCTGCGATTCTATCGTATAGTCAGGAATACTGTTTGGCTTGTAAGGATCTTGGTAAGTTTGCGGGGCAAGTGTGACATTGAACGGGGCTTTCCACTGAGTGTCGAAAGTCATTACGGTATGTCTGTCTTTAATTTCAGATGATTTAAGTGTTATTGAATTGGTTTCAGGTAGCGTTGCCTTGAAAACCGACACTGAGTCGGAGTAAACTCTTTTGCCGTAATCAAGCTTGCGAAAGTTTGTGTTGTCACCCGACGACGAATTGTAGTAAACAATGTCATTCTCGCCACAGTAATCCACTGTGCCTGCCGGCAAATATGCATTGGTGGGGCGAGAACGCTCATCAATAAGATTTCCATCAAGTGTTTCCGCTTGTGGAACGGTAACCTCTGCTACATAGCGAGAACCAACTCCAACCTTTATGCCGTAACCACTCTGATAATTACCGACGTTGCTCGGGTTTGCATCACCTTTAGCCCGTACGGTTATGTTTCCGCCGGTCTTACTGTCCGAAAGCGAACCGCAACTGGCATTAAATACAATTGATCCAAGATTTTGCGCCGACTTTTTTGCCGACGGAAGCTTAAATACGCCCGTGTAATCAAAAAACTCTTGCTTTATAGCCGAGTCATTATTTTCAGAGCCTATTTGAGCCAATTTAATGGTTTGCCCGTTAAGAGTTGCTGTAACAATTGAACCACTGCGAACGGTGGCAGATACCGATATAACCGAGTCCCCCGTGAGAATCTGGTCGGCACGCGGCGCAATTCGCTTTATGATGATTGACTCATATGTAACGGTAAATTCCCTTGTTTTGTCCTTGTGTTCAAATGTGAATGTGTTGGTTCCTTCGGCAAGAGTCACATTAAATGAAAAATAACCTTTTGCCGTGCGCTTAACCGGGTTGCCGTTCATTTTCAGCTCGTAGTCGGGGTCGGACGCACCGGTTATAGAAAGATTTTTGGTGTATGTTGTAAATTTACTAGAATAAACCGAAGTGAAAGACAATTCTTTAACACCCATTGCTTCATTGTCATTCAGGTATTTTAAAACATTGCTTGTGTTGCCTGTTTTATCATTTATAAGTGCTGACAGGCTATCAAATGCATATCCGTTAGCTGTAAGGTCCGGAATAGAAGAAAGCTGGTCGGAAAGCTGGGTGGGGGAATCCCATATTTCGCCTGAGCCGACATTGTAAGCCGCAAGCGTGAAATTAAGTTTGGTTTTGCCGCCAAGCATGTTTGTCCACCACTTAGCAATATTGCCAAAGGGAGTAACCGAATCCCGTGTGGAGTAGGGAACAGACACAAACACGCAATCGGCATAGCCTTTGCTCAACCAAAGTACAGTGTCGGCGTGCCCATCGGTAAGAGCCTGAAAAACATCACCCTCACATTCGAGTCCACCTTTAACAGTGTCTGCTGTTGCCCATATAGCGTCAGCAGTGATTCCAAATGTAATACTGCTGTTGGATTTTTTTACAGAGTTGCCAATTTGTTCGACGGCGGATGCAAGCCTGTCGCGTAAATACGCATCAAAACCCATTCCGTTGCCGTAGGAAATATACGCAGGATAGTCAGCTGAGCCAATTTGCGTGTAGTAATCGTTGAGCAAAATGCCGCTTAATGAATATGCTGATACAATGTTACTTATATCGTTTGAAATAGCGGCTATATCCTCGTTGCTTGATATTAAATATCTGCCGTTTTCTTTTGCGAGCATATTATATTCTGCGTAAACGGCAATTGACCTTTTAGTTGCGGTTTTTATTATGTAATCAAGTGCATCGGTTTCACCGCCGTAAATGCGTTTTTTACCATTATCAAGCGGTACAATAACACTGTTAAGTCCATGATTGGCAACTTTATTTATGGCGTCGTCAATTTGCTCTTTCCATTTGTTGTTGCCAAGATCGTAATCTGAGCCGTTTCGCAAATATGCCGCAAGTAGTGTAGCGCCTACGGGGTCTTTGTCCACGTTGGCTGGCGTTTTTGCAGTGTTTCCTGCGTTTACGGCAATGTACGGGTCTTCAGTTTTCGTAGGAATATATTTACCCGTAATAACATCTATTGCATCATCCAGTCGGCCGAAAACCGCCAATGCCGAAGTGGCAATAATGGTGGCAGTCAGCACCGATGATATAAAGCAGTAAAAAAGTTTCCGCCACTTTGGCAGTGACGAGAACCATGTTTTAAATCGTGATTTTTTACAGTGTTTTGACATATGGTTAATCTTCTCCTATTAAATGTGAAATCCTATTTCGCTCACTTGTGTTCAGCGGATCGTCTGAAAATAGCGACGAGTAGCTGAATATTACAAAGCCTTTGTATTTATACGCCCTTGCGTAATTAATTTGTTTTTCAAGAACACAACCGCTTGACCATTCAGCTTTTTCTGATTCATTGTCGGTGCCGATTTTGTATGCACCAAGTCCGGCGTATAATGTGACCTTATCCTTCATCTTAGACCATTCGTAAACTATGTTGTCATATTGCATACGCTCTATTTCATAATCATAACCAAAGTAAAGCTGGGGAATAATGTAATCTACATAACCACCTTCAGCCCATGCGGCTGTATCGGCGTAAAGTTCGTTGTAGTTAAGCTCGTTATTTCCTGCGGGACTAACGCCGAATTCTATATCTTTGTTATAATTTTTAATGGTGTCATATACTGATTTAAGCATACGATTGACATTTTCCCTGCGCCAATCATCAAGTGGGAGAGCGCTTGTATTTGCAGCGCTATATACAGAGTAATCCGATTTATCGAAACTTTCGTTGGTTGTTGGATAAAAGTAATCGTCAAAATGAATTCCGTCAACATCGTAGCCGGAAATAACTTCCTTTACTCCGTCAACAATCAACTTTTCAGCATCACTATTTGCGGGGTTTAGATATAGCCCTCCGTCATGTGCCACTGCAAAGTTGCTGTTGGGGTGTGCTGACATGTATTGTTTGACAGGATTGCTGTCGGAAAGCGAGTTTGGATTTTCTGTGTTATATGATACTCGATAGGGATTTATCCAAGCGTGTATTTTTATATTTTTTTTATGTGCCGCCGATACTATGTATTCAAAAGGATCAAATTCGGGTGATACGCCCTGAGTACCGGTAATATATTGTGACCAGGGAAAAAGCTCGGAGCTGTAAAATGCATCGCAAAAAGGGCGAACATGAACAAATGCGGCGTTAAATCCAAGCTTTGCAATATTATCAAGCATAGAATCGATGTTGCTGTAAAAATCTCCATCAAACACTGTGCTAAGCTCACTGTAACTTATCCATACACCACGCAGTTCAGCGCCATTTACTTCATAGTTTGATTCTACAGGTTCTCCATGATTTGACTGGGTGTCAACAACATTTTCATTAGGAGCGCATGAAGCAATTAGCGCCAAAATGATGACAGCGATAATAAGACAAAATAATCGTTTCATCACATTTACCCCCAATATACACATTATATTATAATTTTGTTTTTTGTACAATATGCAAAAGTGCATATAATAAAAATGTCTAATAAAACATATTGACAAAAAGTGCTTTTTGGTTTAAATTATTATAATAGGAATTATACAAAAAACGACAAGTTAAATTATTTAATTTCACTGATAAATATAATATTTTTTACAGTCTAAGGCACTTTTTTGTAGATAAGGATGGCTTTTTAATGAATTGGTTTTATTTTGTAAGAGATATGTTTGGTTTTCCAAGCTTAAGGAGGGCAAAAGCATTTCTTTTATTTCTTTTATATTTTATAGCAATAAATATTATTTCGTACTTTATAATGTCAATTGATAAAAAGCGCGCCAGAAAAGGCAAACAGCGTATTCCCGAGAATGTTATTTTTTCACTTTCTATTCTTGGTGGCGGCGCAGGCATTGTTGTTGCTATGAATAGGGTAAGACATAAACGGAAAAAGCGCAGTTTTACAGTAGGAATGCCGATAATAACCACACTTAATGTGATTGTTTTTGTATTTTTAATATATCTATTATATATTTAATTAAAAAGACCTTGTATGCACTTGATTATGTGCAAACAAGGTCTTATTTTATTTTATTGTCACATTTACCGATTGTGAATAATGGTAAATTATTTTGCCATTTTTGAGCAGTTCAGAATATTTGAGCAAAACTTTTGTTTCGCCGGCAGCAGACGCTGTAAATCCTTCGCCCGATTTAGTAAATGTTATATTATCACCACCGACGACAATCGGTTCGCAGATAATTTCTTTTCCGCCCGTTTTGGTTTTTGCAGTTGCCTTAAACTGAAATGTTTCCCCGACAGTCATTTTGTAATTTTTATTCGGAATAATTTCCGTTACAAAGTCAGATGCCCACAGTGAGCCATCAGTGGTCAGTGACGTGTAACCGTACATCATTGCATCGCACATTGTTTTTTCATCGGAATATGTCCAGGGGTTTACGCTGACTCCGCGGTTGTTGAGCTCATATGCGTTGCCGGGGGACATTTTGTAGTGAACAGGATGATATGACAAATTATATGTGTTTACTGCACGAGCAATGTTTGAATAAACACCGTCAATTGTGCCAAGGTATCCGCATGAAATTTCAGGCATTACTTCACGTGCCAATTTTAGCTGATCCATATAAAAGGAAATCAAGTTAACCTGATGGGAAACGCCACACTGAGTTATAAGGTCACGCAGAAGATATATTGCATCGGGGTTTGTAGTTTTTATTTCGATGGTGTGTATTATATCATCATTTCTGAAACTATCAAAAAACTGCTTCAGTGTAGGAATATGTTCACCTTTTGTGCCTTTAATAACAAAAAACTGTACCTGATCGGTACGCAGCGTTTCCGATTTTCCCACACCTTCAGTATAGTAGGATATATCGTTATCATGCATAATGACGAATTCCATGTCTCCGGTAAGATGAATGTCACATTCAATTGCATCAGCACCTGCGTCTATTGCGGCTCTCGCACCTGAGAGGGTGTTGTCAACATTTGTAATCGGTTGTCCACGATGTCCGACTATGTTGACCTCACGAAACAGGGTATCCTTTTCAAATTTATCGATTGCGTTAAAAAGGCTGTCTGTGTAGCTTGTGACAATGCCGTTTGCACCGGTTATCAATGCGTTGCAGTGTGATTCAACAGTATCATCGTCTGCTTCGACCCATACTGTCATGAGTCGGCGCTGCAAATAAAGTACATCATCGCGCTCCGCATCGCTTCCGAATAAAACAATCTTTGCATTGTTTCGATTTGCCTCATCACGAACCTGTATTAGATAAGAAAGGTCTTCATCAAGTTCGTTGTCGCGTGCATCGATGGCACCGCTCACTTTTGGGGCAAGCTCACGGGTGATTTTAACCAGCTCAGCATCGTCTGACATGACGATGCAGTCGGTTATTTCTTGTTCAGCAAGTTTTTTTCCCAGCGAGGTGGCTATGTTCTTATTTGTTACATATAAAACGGGCACCACATTTTCTTCGCACATAGCTAGTGCAGCTTCGAATGGAACGTACAGTCCATCGTCGGCAATAATAAACAGATCGTCGTTTAGGTGCAGTATGGCATTTGACGGCGTGCGATCGCCAGCAAGCGCATTGAAGTTATTGCTGCTTGTGACATCGAGTATAGTTGAGCTTTCAGCTGAAAGGGTGGACTTTACATCAACTTCTTCTATTTTTTCGATTGGCATGTCATTGATTTGCGAGCTGGCAGTCTCAGAATTCACACTGCCTTCGTTTTGATTGGAGTCTGAACTGTTACATGAGCCCATCGAGCATAGAACAAGCGTACATGCGAGAAATAAGCTTAAAATTCGTTTCATATAATCATTCCTGCTTTGTAAATTGCCGCGTGGAATTAAATTTCACGCGGCATGTTTTTTTATTCTATTCCGAGCAAAGGTTTTGCCGCCAATTCAAGCCGTGACATTAATTCGTCGGCTGAATCGGTGCTGTCTCCGGTAGCAGTAAGATAGATTTTAATTTTTGGTTCGGTGCCGGACGGGCGTACAATGACCTCTGCACCACCGCTCAGTGAATATGCTAGCACATTTGAACGAGGCAAATTTATTTTAGATGTGCTGCCGTCGCTGCACTCGGTTACAATAGAGGTGTAGTAGTCGCTGATTTTTGTTACCTGCATATCGGCGATTTCCTTTGGCGGTGTAGTGCGCAGAGATGACATCGTGTCGGCCATGATTTTCATGCCCTCTGCGCCTTCAAATGCAAAACTGGGCTGTTTGTGCTTATAAACACCGTATTTATTGTACAGCTCGCCAAGTACATCCAGCAAAGTCTTTCCCTGCTGCTTGTAGTGGGCTGCCATTTCGCAAATCATCATTGAGCCGACAACGGCATCTTTGTCGCGAACATATGTTCCGACCAAATAGCCGTAGCTTTCCTCAAATCCCATTATATAGCGGTCTTGCTCATTCTTTGCTTCCAAAATGCCGATTTGCTCACCGATATACTTAAATCCCGTCAAAATATCGACTATTTCACAGCCAAAATCAGCCGCAATTTTGTCGCACAAACGCGATGAAACGATTGTTTTTACTGCAATCGGATTTTTAGGCATGGTGCCCTTTTCGGTGCGCTGGCTCAGCAGATAGTAAAGCATTACTGTGCCTACCTCGTTGCCGGACATGAGGGTATAATCTTCGCCATTTTTAACTGCAATGCCTACACGGTCACAGTCAGGGTCAGTGGCAAGCAGCAAGTCGGGTTTAACCGTTTTTGCTAAATCTAGAGCCAAAGTAAATGCTTCGCGAATTTCGGGGTTAGGATAGGGAGATGTGGGAAAATTACCGTCGGGCAATTCCTGTTCAGGAACGATGGTAATATCGTTTACTCCCATTCTGCCTAGTACGGTGCGGACGGGTACGTTACCTGATCCGTTAAGCGCGGTGTAAATAATTTTAAGTCCGGCATCTGCAAGAGTTTTGGGATTGACAGACTGAGCCATTACCTGATTATAGTATTTTTCAAAAACATCGTTACCGATGTATTCAATCATGCCTTTTTCAATAGCCTTATCAAAATCTTCTTTTTTAACGCCATCAAATGTATCAACCTGCTCAACAAGGCTGAGAATTTTTTCGCTTGCCTCGGTATTAAGCTGGCATCCGTCAGAGCCGTATGCCTTGTATCCGTTATACTTTGATGGATTGTGGCTGGCAGTAATTACAACGCCTGCATCACATTTAAGCTCTCGTACAGCAAAAGACAGCATGGGTGTAGGAACAAGAACGGGGTAAAGCCAAACCTTTATACCGTTTGCTGCAAATACGCAGGCTGCTGTTTTAGAAAACAGGTCAGAGTTGATACGACTGTCGTATGCGATAGCAACGCTTGGATTTTTGGCAATACTACAAATGTATTCCGAAAATCCTTGTGTTGCACGAGCAACTGTGTAAATATTCATTCTGTTTGTGCCTGCGCCGATAACACCGCGCAATCCCGCCGTACCAAATTCTAAATTGCGATAAAAACGGTCAAGAATAGCATCACTGTCGTTTTCAATTTCCGTCAGTTCATTAAGAATGGCCTCATCTGTAACTTTTTCGCGCCATAATTTATATAACTGGTTAATATTATCCATTTTTTATGCCCCGTTTCAAAAAAATCATTATTTAAATAATTATATAATAGTGTTACTTGCCGTGTCAATCGCAAACGTGAAAAAATAAAAATACATTAATAATTTTTGCCGATGTACTCAAAATATACCAAAGGGGGTGAGCATATGAAGATTCGTGCAGTTTCTATTTTTACTATTATTACTTTATTTTTTGGATTGTCGTCTTGGCGCGTTTACGATATTGGACATTCAACAGATTTAACGGCGGCATCCAGTCAAATGACCTATGTGCTTACTGTAAATGAGCCCCGAGGAAACATATACGATAGAAATATGCGAAAATTAGTAGGCACCCAGAGCAAATATGTTGCGGCAATTTCGCCCAATGTGTCCACAGTTAATGAAATTAATAATAAGCTGGGAGACGCTGCAAAAGGAGCGCTTGAAATTTTGCGCAGCGCAAAGCCTGCGGCAATAGATGCCACGGCTGACTTTTCTTCTGAACAGAGCATTCTTTTCAGCGTTCCGGTCAGATATGCCGAACAGCAGATTGCCGCTCATATTATCGGATATGCCGACGCATCCGGGCACGGAATAACCGGTTTAGAATATGCTTATGATGAATTGCTCACATCTGATGACCCTGTCACCGTAACATATACTGTTGACGCGACGGGGCGTCCTCTTTCAGGGGTTAATCCGATAGTGTCGGGTACAACCGATGTAAAAACCGGCGTGGTATTGACTCTTGACAGTGCAGTGCAAAAGGCGGTAGAGCAGGCGGCGCCCAATCTTGGCACGGGAGCTGTGATCGTAATGAATGCAGCTGACGGTGATATACTTGCAATGTGCAGCGTTCCCAATTACTCACCTCTTAATATTGCCGCTTCGCTCGAAAACAGTTCGTCCCCACTTTTAAACCGTGCTTTAATGGCGTACAACGTCGGATCTGTATTTAAAATTGCTGTTGCTGCGTCGGCTGTTGATAATAGTACGTCTGCATCGTGGCACTACAACTGTACAGGGAACATTAAAATCGGCACAAATGTGTTTAACTGCCATGAATACGGCGGACACGGAAACATTAATATGACACAGGCTCTTTCAGGTTCATGCAACCCGTATTTTATTTCGCTTGCGCAGCGCACGGGTGCCGATAAAATACTTGAATTATGCAGAAATTTGGGGTTTGGAAGTTCCCGCAACATAGCAAACGGTTTATCTGCCGTAGCGGGAACTTTGCCGAGTGTTGAAAAGCTCACAACACTCCCGGCCGCACTTGCAAATTTTTCTTTTGGCCAGGGAGAATTACTGTTAAATTCTGTGGACATTGCTGTTATGACGGCAATGATTGCAAACGGAGGCTATGCGGTCACACCACGAATTGTCAGCGGCGTTGCTTTGGCAGATGGCAGTTTGACTGAATATAGGGCGACAAAACCGCAACGAGTAATAAAAGATAACACAGCCGATACGGTTTCAAAAATGATGTGTGCTGTCGTGTCCGACGGAACGGGTGCAGCAGCATTGCCGGAAAGCGGCGGAGCAGGGGGTAAAACAGCCACCGCAGAAGCAGGGTATAAAATTGACGGGAAAAAAGTCAATCAGTGCTGGTTTACAGGCTTTTATCCGGCGGAAAATCCGCGTTTTGTTATAACCGTACTTGGTGAAAACGGCGCAACAGGTTCTACTACCTGCGCGCCTGTGTTTAAGCAGATTTGCGACAGTCTTAATCAGCTTGGGGTATAATCGCTTGACAAATCAAAATGTCGATTATATAATTATAGTTAAGTTTTATAATTATATGACTGTGATAAAGCATAAAGTGTTTTTCGCCTGCACCAGAGAGGGACGGTCCGTGTTATCGGGCTGAGAGCCGTCCCGGCAAAAGCAATTACACTGCGCCCGCTTTTGAGTCTCCGCTAATTACGGCGCCTTATCAGCGTTATCAGATATCAAAGAGGCCGTCTTTTTACACAGACGGCAAATTGGGTGGTACCGCGGAGCTCTCCCGTCCCTTTCGGACGGGAGAGCTATATTGTTTTTTCGGAGGAATAAAAAATGGAATGGACTTCACTTAACGATCTGCGTGAAAAATACCTTTCTTTCTTTGAAAGCAAAGGACATATTCGTTTGCCGAGCTTTTCGCTTGTGCCAAACAACGACAAAAGCCTGCTGCTTATAAATTCAGGCATGGCACCTATGAAAAAGTATTTTACTGGCGAGGTTGAACCACCGCGTTCAAGAGTTGTAACCTGCCAAAAGTGCATACGCACACCCGACCTTGAGCGTGTAGGTCATACTGCTCGCCACGGCACATATTTTGAAATGCTGGGCAACTTTTCGTTCGGCGACTATTTTAAAAACGAGGCTATTCCGTGGGCATGGGAGTTTTTGACCGACACTCTGCAAATTCCGGCAGATAAGCTTTGGCCGTCAATTTATGAAAATGACGAGGAAGCATACGAGATTTGGACAAAGAAAATCGGAGTAGATTCTAATAAAGTAATTCGTCTGGGCAAAGCGGACAATTTTTGGGAGCATGGTTCAGGTCCTTGCGGCCCCTGCTCTGAAATTTACTTTGACCGCGGGGAAAAGTACGGCTGTGGTTCACCTGATTGTAAGCCGGGCTGTGACTGCGACCGCTTTATGGAAATATGGAACAATGTATTTTCACAGTTTAACAATGACGGTAAAGGCAATTACACCGAACTAAAGCAAAAAAACATCGATACAGGAATGGGACTTGAGCGTCTTGCTTGCATAATGCAGGACGTAGACAATTTGTTCGAAGTAGATACCGTACGCAACATAATGAAACACATTAGCGAAATTGCCGGTGTTGAATATAAAACCGACGCTAAAAATGACATTTCGTTGCGCGTTACAACCGACCATGTTCGCTCAATAACATTTATGATAGGCGACGGTGTTATGCCGTCAAACGAAGGAAGAGGATATGTTTTGCGCCGCTTGCTTCGCCGTGCCGCCCGCCATGGCCGTATGCTTGGCATAAAGGGTGCGTTCTTGTCCGATGTATGCGAAACCGTTATCAATGAGAATAAGAACGCTTATCCAGAACTGGTTGAGAAAAAGGAACTTATCAAAAAGGTCATCGGTGTTGAGGAAGAAAGCTTTGGAAAGACCATTGACCAGGGACTTCAAATGCTTGACGATATACTCAAAAACAGCACATCAAAGATTGTTTCGGGCGAGGATGCATTTAAGCTGTCCGACACCTATGGATTCCCGCTTGACCTGACGGTTGATATAGCCGGTGAAAGCGGATTTACCGTTGACGAAGCTCGTTTTGACGAATTGATGAGAGAACAGCGTGAGCGTGCTCGTGCAGCACGCAAAAACGCAGGAGCTGACGCGTGGAAGAGCGGATCTGCATTACCAGACGGACTTGGAATAACAAAATTTGTTGGATACACTGACTACTCATGCACAGCAAAGGTGCTTGCTATTGTTAAGGATGGCGAATCGGCAGACACGATTTCTGACGGTGAAAAGGGCGTAATCATTCTTGACACAACTCCTTTTTATGCAGAAAGCGGAGGTCAGATCGGTGACACAGGAACAATTGGCGACAGTCAGTCATCGTTTAAAGTTGCTGATACACAAAAATCAGTATCGGGCATTTACATGCATATCGGCGAAATGGCGAGCGGACTTATTAAAGTCGGTGACAGCGTAAATGTCGGCGTTTGCAAATCCAGCCGCAATTCTATAATGCGTAACCACACCGCAGCCCATCTTTTACAGGCGGCACTGCGCACCGTGCTTGGTAACCATGTTGAACAGGCAGGCCAGTTGGTTACAAAGGATTCTGTTCGTTTTGACTTTACACATTTTTCAGCGCTGACAGCCGAGCAAATTGCTGAAGTTGAAAGCATTGTTAACCGTTCTATCCTGGACGCAATTGATGTTGACATTAAAGAAATGCCCATTGAAGAGGCTAAAAAGCTGGGCGCAATGGCACTTTTCGGTGAAAAGTACGGAAACATTGTACGCGTAGTAAATGTAAACGATGTGTCTATCGAATTCTGCGGCGGTACTCATGTTTCAAACACAGCCAAAATTGCGCTGTTCCGAATTATATCAGAGGGCTCTGTTGCTGCCGGCGTGCGCCGTATTGAAGCGGTCACCGGAGAGGGCGTAATTGAGCTTATTCGTGAATATAAGGACGAGATTGACCGCACGATTGCAGCGGCAAAAGTATCATCGGCAGATGAACTTGCACCCAAAATCGCGTCACTTCAGGACGAAATTAAGGCTCAGAAGCAGAAAATTGAAAAACTTAATTCTCAAATTGCATCGTCACAGTTAGATTCTCTGTTTGCAAATGCTTCCGAAGTAAACGGTATTAAGGTTATAGCGGCTCCTTTCTGGAGCAGCGATACTACCGCAATGCGTAATGCCGGAGACGATATCAAGGCATCAAACCTTGACACAGTTGCTGTTTTTGCGGCAATTGATGAAGATAAGGTTACATTCTGTGCTGCTTGCGGCGCCGATGCAGTAAAATCGGGCGCTCACGCAGGTAACATTGTACGCGAGGTAGCCAAAATTGCAGGTGGCAGCGGCGGCGGACGCCCTGACAGCGCAATGGCTGGAGCAAAAGATAAATCAAAGGTTGCCGATGCACTTGCAGCGGTAAAAGATATTGTTCTTTCAATGATTAAATAATCGGAGGTGCGTTATGGATTGTCTGTTTTGCAAAATAATTGCGGGTGAAATTCCCTCCACAAAAATTTATGAAGATGAATTTGTTTATGCTTTTGCGGATATTGCTCCGCAAGCACCATTTCACGCAGTGATTGTGCCCAAAACACATATTAAATGTGCTGACGAGATTAACGGTGAAAACAGCATTTATGTAGCAAAAATATTTGAAGCGGCGGCAAAAATTTCACGCAGTGAAGGGCTGACAAACGGTTACCGCATTGTCAACAATTGCGGAGAGGACGGCGGTCAGACTGTTGGTCATCTGCATTTTCATATGCTTGCAAAACGCACTCTTGCATGGCCTCCAGGCTGATTTTCTGTGTAAACTCACACCCGTAATATGTGATAAAAGAGGTTTGAATAATGAAGACATATAAAATGAAAATTGCCGGTCTTGACAGAGAGCTTAAGCTGTTTGCAGTAAGCGACAAACTGGATATTGCAGCGTTTATTCTGTTCGGAGATGTTGAGGTAACCGTTGCCGCAACGAGCGAGTTGCTAAAAAAAGTACCGGAATTTGATGTTATTCTCACACCTGAGGCAAAAAGCATTCCGCTTGCATACGAAATGGCACGCCAAAGCGGCAAACCTTATGTTGTTGCACGCAAGGGAGTAAAGGTTTACATGGAAAACCCCATTTCTGTTGAGGTAAAGTCAATTACTACAGGAAATGTACAAAAGCTTTATCTGGGCAGCGATGAATGTGCAGCTATAGCAGGAAAACGAGTTTTGATTGTCGACGATGTTATTTCAACAGGAGAATCGCTTGCCGCTATTCGTATGTTGATTGAGTTGGCAAAGGGAATTGAGGTTTGCTCATGTGCCGTTCTTGCAGAGGGTGACGCCGCAGACCGAGATGATATCGTTTTCCTTGATAAACTTCCGCTTTTCTTTAAATAATCGTGTTAAAGAGACCTCTTTCGGTTATTTCAATTACACTTCTTCTTACACTTATCGTAGCGCAGTACCTGAATTGGTACATATGCGCTGCGATGGGTGTCATTGTATTTATAGGTGCAATAATTGTAACATTTGCACTTAAACAAAAAAATTATTATAAAGTGACAGTTGTTTTACTGACAGTTGCATGCTCACTTGGTATGTTTGTTTTGCGAAATGTAATGTATGCACAACCCGTGGAAAAACTGGATGGACTGTCGTCACATATAATCGGTACGGTTATAGAGGAGCCATCGTACAACAAGGGCAAGTTTCAGTATAAGTTACATATTGACAGTGCATCGGGCGCAAATGTCAGTGATTTTAAACTGCTTATAACATCGCGCAGTAATTTATCTATGCAGGAATTTGACATGGTAGAAGGCGATGTTGTATTCTTTACAAGCAAATATGAGGGGCATCGCAGCGAAAATATATTTATTCGAGCGTATGTTAATGCAGAAGGCAATGGCATTACGGTGTCAGAGGGACAACCCTCAATTTATCAGTACGCAATTAACGTAAGAAAAGCTGTGCGCAGTGCTATAAACAGCGTGATGAATACTGATGAAAGTGCACTTATAACCTCGGTGCTGATAGGTGACCGCAGCGCAATGTCAGTATCGGCGAATGATGCGGTGCGCATCGCAGGAATTTCACATATTACGGTAATATCGGGGCTGCATTTGTCTATTTTAATGAATTTTCTGCTTTATGTATTTTCTGCTTTAACCCGTTCACGCCGCATTGCTGCGGCGGTAACATTACCGTTTGTTTTCGGAATAATGGCTGTTTCAGGATTTTCACCATCGATTATGCGCGCCGGCATAACAAGTTTGATATATTTGGTCGGAATAATCTGCTTAAAAAGGGCAGACGGTCTTAATTCGCTGTGGGTAGCGGTATTGGTACAGTGTCTGTTTAACCCATTTATCGTTAGTTCGGTCAGCTTTTTGCTGTCTACATTCTCAACCCTGGGTATGATATTACTTCAGCCGGTTATACATTCTAAGCTCAACCGCTTAATTCGGTGCAGGGTAGCACCTGTTCGTTATGCTGTTGAGGCTGTTTCTATCAGTCTTTCCGCTCAGCTTATGACATTGCCGATTGTCATTACTACATTTGGGTACATAACACCGTTAAGCGTTATATCTAATTTGATAATAGACATTCCTACAACAATGATTCTCATTTTGTCGGCAGTCGGAGTGTTACTGCTGCTCAGCGGCATATTCAGCTATCTTGGAATGTTTGTAATGATGATTGCAGGTTTGTGCTCAAAGTTTATTTTGATTGTAGCTGATATAATATCAAAACCTGATTTTTCTAGTGTTTACATTACATCATTTACCGCACTTGTCACCTGTGCGGCCATTTGCTGTATTATTATGCTATGTACTGCAATTAAAACGCGCCACCGTTTAAGGTTTGCATCGTTGCTTGTGACGCTTGCCATATCTGTTGGTGCACTGGCTTCAACGGTTTTTGACAGCGGCTTTGTTAAAGTAACCGTATTTGACACCGAGGGTGGCTTGGCGGTGCTGCTTGAAGACGGTCAATACCGCGCATTGATTGGATGCGGCGAAACCATCTATGCGGCAAACAGCATAAGCGCTGAGCTTACCAGTAAGGGAGTGGGCAGCGTTGATATGTTGATTTTGCCGGAAAACTGTGATTTTTACAGCGGCGGAGCAACAACATTTTTAAAAACAATCAGCGCAGATGAAATTATATACACAGATGAGCGATTGGATATTATGCGGCTTGAGGGAATGAAAAGGAACGCCAATGCGGACTGTACCGTAAATATGACCGATAGTCTTTCAGCCGAAATATGTGATAATTATATTATGGTTACAGCAGACGATATTAAGTTTGTAATACCAAATTTCAGTACCGATTTACCGATGTCTGATGTAATTATTGCACCGGCAGAATTTATATCTACCGCTTGCAAGTCAAAGTATGCTATAATATCAGAAGACGCGGAAAAAGTGGCAATGACTACAACCAGGATAGCGTCATTAGGAGCAACTCCGTACATAACGGGACATCAACAGAACATTACAGTATCAGTACAAGGAAGCAAAATTCGTTTCAATTGTGAATACTGATTTTAAGGAGCACATTATGCCGGATATAACCGAAAAAGAGCTTGCCGAGCAAATAAAAAAATCCGATTTTAAATCGGTTTATTTGCTGTACGGTAACGAGAATTATTTAAAACGGTATTATGCTGATGCTATTATTAAAAAGGCAGTTACCGATTTTTCTGACCTTAATCTGCACCGTTTTGACGGCTCGGTTAAGGTGGATGATATAATTATTGCCGCCGACTCCATTCCAATGATGAGCGACTACTCATGTGTTTCGGTGTGCGATTACAATTTTGCCGCCGCTGACGAAGCAGAAGTAAAAAAACTTGAGCAACTTATTTCCGATGTACCTGAGGGCTGTGTGCTGATGTTGCGTTTAGAACAGCTGGATATTACACCGTCGAAGTCGGCAAAAGCACGAAAGATTTTTGACGCGGTACGCAAAAATGGCTGTACGGTCGAGCTAAACACCCGCGATGAGGCGGAGCTTACGCGTATAATATGCAAAAGGGCAGCTTCTAGGTCGGTAAATTTACAGCCAACGGGTGCGCGATATTTAATTCGTGTGTGCGGCAGTGATATGACCAATCTGTTTTCCGAGGTTGATAAGCTGTGCGATTTTGTTGGTCGTGACGGCATTATTACAAATGAGGTTGTTGATTCATTGGCGGTAAAAACCCCCGATGAAAAGGCATATAAGCTTGTGAACGCAGTATGCGCACGCGACACCGACCGTGTTTACAATATGCTTTCTGATCTTTCCGCACAGTGTGTAGAGCCGATTGCCATTATCGGTGCGCTTAGCTCTGCATATGTCGATATGTACCGTGCAAAGGTAGCCGAGTCGGAGGGCAAAAATGCCGAAAGCATTGGTGCCGATTTTGGCTACGGAAAAAATGCATTTAAGCTAAAATATGCATCACAAAATGCGCGCAAAATGAGTGTTTTTACACTACGCAAAGCACTCCATGTTTTGCGTGATGCCGACATAGCATTAAAATCAACTCAGCTAGATGCGCGAATGTTGGTTGATAAAACAGTAATGAAGCTTATAATGCTCGCAGGAGGAAAATAAGCTGTGATTAGGTTAAAACAGGCGGTAATAGTTGAGGGTAAATACGATAAAATTAAGCTAGACTCAATTATCGATGCGCTGATTATTGAAACAGACGGATTTCAAATTTTTAAAGACAAAGAGAAACTGAATTTTATTCGCAAACTTGCAAAAACACGCGGGATCATTGTTATGACTGATTCTGATTCAGCCGGGTTTCTTATCCGCTCGCATATTGGTGGTACGGTTACAGACGGCCAAGTAATAAACGTGTATATCCCCGATATAAAGGGTCGTGAACGGCGTAAAACAAAGGATTCTGCAGACGGTCTGCTCGGTGTAGAGGGTGTGTCGGAGCAGGTTATCTTGTCGGCACTTGCAGCCGCAGGAGTTACAGCTGCCGATGAAGTTGATGACAGTGCGGCGCGCCGTTATGTGACAAAGGCCGACTTATATGATGATGGTTTATACGGAGGCGAAAATTCGCATAAGCTGCGAGAAAAGTTGCTTCAAAGTCTCGGTCTACCAAGTCGTATATCTGCAAATGCGATACCGAATGCACTGAAGTATCTTGTAACTTACGAAGAGTATAAAGCTGCCGCTGAAAAGGTGAGGCAAACAAATGATTAGGCTGGGTAAACGTTTGCGCAGTTTAATCGGTAATAATACCTCATATACATGAATTCAGTTAAAATATAGTTACTATAATAAAAAAAGCGTGATTGCAATTACAGCAATCACGCTTTTTATTTGTTTAGTTGGACTAATTAGTCCTCTTTGTCCTCATGATCGCAGCAATCGCAGCAATCACAGTCGTCTTCGTCGAAATCAAATTCGAGATCGGTGCCGCAGTTGGGGCACTCGATTTGGCCTTCAGAAAGCATATCTTCGTCAAGGCAAATTGTTTCGTGGCAAGCAGGGCACTCAACTTCGTAGAAGTCGTCATCGCCACAGCCGCAGCCGCAATCGCAGTCGCAATCGCAATCGCAATCGCAATCACAATCGCAATCGCAATCGTCTTCGTAGACATCCTCTTCAACAGCGCCAAGGTCCTCGTCGATTTCTTCAATGTATGCGCGAGTCTCTGCGAGCTCGTCCTCGATATCGGCAACAGTTAATGTGATATCGTCAATAGTATCGATAAGTGCAAGAACAAGCTTGCCCATATCGTCGTTTGCCGAAATCTTAAGTCCTTCTGCAAGACCTTTTAAATAAGCAGCTTTTTCAGTAAGATTCATCATAAATTCTCCTTTAATTATACGTGTTTTAGTTATGCACGTTCCATATATTCGCCTGTACGGGTATCAATGCGGAGCATATCTCCCTCGTTTACAAAGAGGGGAACTCGGATTTCTGCACCTGTTTCAAGTGTAGCAGGCTTTGTTGCGTTTGTAGCTGTGTCGCCCTTAAATCCAGGCTCAGTAGCGGTAACCTGAAGCTCGACAAATGTCGGAGGTTCAATACCGAATACATTACCCTTATAGGAAAGGATTTTGCATATCATGTTTTCCTTAACAAACTTAAAATTGTCTGTGAGCTGATCTTTTCCGATAGGAACGAGCTCGTAGGATTCCTGGTCCATAAAATAGTACAGGTCACCGTCGTTGTAGGAATACTCCATATCCTTTCGTTCAATGTATGCGGTGGGGTATTTGTCATTCGGGTTAAATGTTCTTTCAACAACCGAACCAGCTATTACATTGCGGATTTTTGTGCGTACAAATGCAGCACCTTTACCCGGCTTAACATGCTGGAATTCAATAATCTGATAAACATTACCGTCCATTTCAAATGTTACACCGTTTCTGAAATCACCGGCTGAAACCATAAAAAACCTCATTTCTCCGACGGTAAAGGCAGGCGGTGATTTTTAAATATCAAACCCTTGTCCGCCGGTACAGGGAATGACGATACACGCTGCCGTAATTTTAAAATTTGTTACATACAATTGTATATTAAAACACTTAGTATTTCAAGCGTTTTTTGACTTTTTATGCTTTTATTGGTAAAAAGTATATGTTTTTGCGGAAAAATTAGTCTTGGCACAGTGCCGAAAGAGCTAAAGCATAGCTTTTTTCACCAAAACCGAGTATGACTCCCTTACACACAGGGGACAGCATAGAACGATGTCGGTACTCCTCGCGAGTGTGGACATTAGACAAATGCACTTCAATAAAAGGCTTTGGTGCAACTGCTGCAATAGCGTCATGGATAGCCACTGAGTAATGTGTGTATGCGCCGGCGTTGATAATGCAACCGTCGTATTTATCCAGCACCGAATGTATTGCATTTACAAGCTCGCCCTCGATGTTTGACTGATAAAAATCGACCTCAGCACCAAGCTTTTCGCCAAGAATTTTAAGGTCGGCGTTAATGTCATCAAGTGAGCGACTGCCGTAAATTTCAGGCTCGCGCTTTCCCAGCATATCTAAATTTGGCCCGTTTATAATAAGTATTTTTTTCATTTTCTCTCCACCTTTTTATCGACATCATCGCTTTCCATCGACATGGCGGCATCTTTTATAATAGCTTCCACGTGGTCCATGGCTTCAGCAAAAAGTTCACCAGTCGAATAACCGTAGAATTCAGCAATACGCATTATTGTTTTAATATTAGGTATTGCTTTGCCGCTTTCGTACTGTTCCATAGTTTTTACACGTACTCCTGCTGCAACAGCAACCTCTTTCACAGTGTATCCGTTTTTCTCGCGTAGCAAAGTGAGCTTTTTGTCAATTCTCATTTTTCTCTGTTTCTTTCCAGATATTCTTGGTAAATTTGTTTCATAATCTGCGAATCCTCTGCTTGTGTGCCTGCTGATTCGCAAATAATGGTGGGAGAGCAGTCACGCTCGACCATAAGCTCTGCAAGGTATTTAAAATCAGGGCCGTATATGGTGTCTTCAAATGTCAAATGGCGCACTTCGCCACCGTCAGAGTATTCAATTTTGGAAAAGTGAGCATGAAATTTTTTCATGCGTTCGTTACCAATAGCGTTTTCAACCGTGTCGAGCAGTTTTGCAAAGTCATCCTTTGTTTTTAACCCTCCGTGGGTGCGTGAATTGAGGTGGCCAAAGTCAATACAGGGCAAAACACGTTCATCTATACGGCAAAATCGCATTATTTCGTCAAGGTCGCCAAGCTGATTAATCTTACCCATAGTTTCAGGGCATAGAATAATATGGCCTAATCCTTCATCATCGAGTGCTTTGATAGCACGCTCAAATGTTTTAAGTGCAAGCGCAACAGCGTCGGAACGCTCAAACTTGCCCTTTCCTCCGGGATGTACAACAACACGCGTTGCGCCCATCCAGTCAGCAGCTCTGGCACTCTGCAAAATGTAGTTTATGGAATTGTCAAGCTTTGCTTCTTCGGCAGAAGCAAGCGAAATGTAGTATGGTGCATGAAGGGACAGCGAGACGCCTTTTTCGGCGGCTAATTTGCCCAGTTCACGAGCCTTGTCCTCGCCGACATTGACGCCGCGTCCACACTGGTACTCATACGCATCAAGTCCCATTTTAACTATATATTCCGGTACATCCAGACTCGATTTATATTTCATTGCGGCAAAACTGTCAGAATTGCCTGCAGGTCCGAATTTAGCGCTCATTTTGGTGTTTCCTTTCGTATTTTGCAATTAAGCCTTTTTCAAGGCGACGTCTTATTTTAAAGCTTTTTCCGTCCTCAAACTTTATTGGCTCAAGCAGTATGGTGTGCAGACCGCATATGTTAGCCCCAATCATATCGGTGAAAATTTGGTCACCTACCATGGCTGTTTCATTTGCTTTGAAACCGAGTCTGCGTTTTGCTCTGATAAGGCCGTGGGGCAGTGGTTTGCATCCCAGCGACAAAAAGTCCAGCTTGAGCAAATTTGCAAACGGGGCAACCCGCCTCTTTTTAGAATTTGACAAAATAAGCAGCTTTATACCTTTTGCCTCCATGTCGCGCAGCCAATTATCTACACCTTCGAGCGGCGTTTGCGAATGGTGGGTTGATAATGTGTTGTCTACATCGAGAATAAGGGCTTTAATATTATTTTGAACAAGGTAATCGTAAGTAATATCTGTAATTCGGCGAAATCTCTTTCGCGGTAAAAAAAGTGTCATAAATGAATCTCCCTGATAAAACAAAAAAGCGGCTTCGAAAAGCCGCTTTAGTGCAGATAAAATGATCTCTGTTCGTGTCTTGGTCGGCATGAGGCGCAAAACACACACGCCGAATTAGAAACTAATCAGCGAAATTTACGCTTGCGTGCAGCTTCAGACTTTTTCTTGCGCTTAACAGAAGGCTTCTCGTAATGTTCTCTTTTACGAACCTCCTGAATGACACCGTCTCTAGCGGTAGCTCTTTTGAAGCGTCTGAGCGCGTTTTCCAAGCTTTCGTTTTCTTTTAAGCGTACCTGGCTCATCTAAATTCCCTCCCTCCGAATTGTCGAAGGATTATAAGCAGGCGGAAAATATCCGCCGACATACCTTTATAGCTATCAAATATTATACTATAACAATAGTGCAAAAGTCAATATGTCGAAATAAATAATTATTAATTAAATTATATATGCGACATGATGAAAGAAACGGCCGAAAACAAACCATATATTACAGGTTGATGAAAAACATATATCCAGAGTGTATATTTTCCAACAAATGCAAAGGGCCGTATATGTTTATTGTAGCAAAATTTTGGAAACTTGCCTTTTTTGGCATACATACCGAGGTAGTATCCACATAAAAACATGAAAAACCACGGCAGAATGGGGAAGTAGTCGGATGAAAAGAATGAACGGGTGTAAAAACCAAACGGAGCAAGCCAGTCTGTTGTATACATAAAATCGGGCAGTGCAATTTTTTTTGTAAAAAGGTTTATATAAGCCCCTTTATCGATGCTTACATTATACGTAACGAAAAACAGCAGCGCATTCATAGCTATACCGAGCAGGGGGTGAATTTTTTTGAGTGCGCTGCCCAGTAACGAGGTAAAGAGAATTGAAAATGCAAGTAAATGCAGTATGCCGAACCATATAACGATTCCGCTCATGCCAATAAATCCCGCCGACCATGTAATAAGCGTCAGCGCAATGCTTATGGCTGCAAGAATTAAACCTCGTTTCATATTAGAGTGCGATAAATTGCTCGAAATACCCGATATTACAATAAACATAGCCGCAAAATAGGGCTGGGCAGGCATGAAAAAGTTAAGCAGCGTAGTTGCAAGGGGTGAATTAAAAAAATCCGAGGCGGTATAAAAAGCATGAAAAAGAACCATGCAAATTATTGCAAAACCGCGCAGCTCGTCCAGCAAATAAATTCGTCCGCCTTTGCTTTTTGCCATTGTTTACGCACCCCCTTTTTATTATAATGTAAGTATAATATCACTTTTTTAAATATATCTCAATATTTTTTTAAAAACTCTTGACAATTCATATATGATAGTGTATGATAATGATATCAATAATCATTATCATTAAGGAGAAGGAAATGAAGCGACATTCAAAACAGCGCGATGCTGTAAGGAGTGCACTCTACTCAGTGGATTGTCACCCAACTGCTACTAACGTATATGACATTGTCCGTGAGGAGTTTCCCAATATCAGCCTTGCTACTGTTTATCGCAATCTTTCCGAAATGCGCGATGATGGTGATGCGATAATGCTTACTACCGAATCCGGCTCGGTTCACTATGACGCTTTTACCGCACCACACAGTCATTTGCACTGTGCCAATTGCGGCAAAGTGTTAGATTTACCCATGGAGTTGCCTGATCTGTGCAATGCAGCAAATAATACTGGCTGCAATGTATCACGATACAGTCTCATGTTCTACGGCGTTTGCAAGTCTTGCCGGAAAAAGATTTATTAATTAAAAATTTTGGAGGAAAATTATTATGAAAAAGTTTGTATGTCCAGTTTGTGGTTATGTTCATGAGGGAGATTCAGCACCTGAATTTTGCCCCCAGTGCAAAGTTCCCGGATCAAAATTCACTGAAATGGGTGCTGAAAAATCATGGGCAGCAGAGCATGTTGTAGGCATCGCTAAAGGTGTAGACGAGAGAATCATTGAGGGCCTTCGCGCTAACTTTGAGGGCGAATGCTGTGAAGTTGGAATGTATCTTGCAATGTCTCGCGTTGCACATCGCGAAGGTTATCCTGAAATCGGACTTTATTGGGAAAAGGCTGCTTACGAAGAAGCAGAGCATGCATCAAAGTTTGCAGAGATGCTCGGTGAAGTAGTTACCGATTCAACCAAAAAGAATCTTGAACTGCGTGTAGACGCTGAAAACGGCGCAACAGCAGGCAAGACTGAACTTGCAAAGCTTGCAAAGGAACTCGGACTTGACGCTATTCACGACACCGTTCATGAAATGGCACGCGACGAAGCTCGTCACGGCAAGGCATTCGAGGGTCTTCTTAAGAGATACTTCAACTAATTAAAAATTGCTAAACTTTAAAAGGTATGTTATCATTACGATAGCATACCTTTTATTGTGGGGTGATTTTATGAATAACTTATTCAATAATAAAAGAAAAAATATTATTGCAATTATATTTACAGCATTTTACATTATAATGCTTATTTTGAATTTTAACTTTCGTTTGCCACTTTTTCAAAATTTCAGATACGTGATAAAATCTCTTTTTGTATATTTAACACCTATGATTGCTCCTGTATTTATACTTGTACTCATATTTACTTATAAGAAAGAGTATAAAGTTAAAACTTGGTTACTACCTATTGCATTCTGTGCAAATTTGATTTTATCTCTTCTTACACAGATTTCTAATATAGCCAACATAAAGTTAATTCTTTCTGCACCCGATTATCTTCCAATTTTTTTGTGCTCATTTTTAATATGTGTAGCTTTCGTTTTGATGTTTTTGGGAACATTATTTGATCTCAAATATATAAAATTGTTAAAACACGGCGCGTTAGGTCACGCTATTTTATCTGTATGTTCAGCTATAATTGATTTTATAAATGTAGGCGGTTTTGCATATATACAAAGTGTTCCTGCTCAATACTCTGCAGTAAATATATTTGCTTTAATTCAACTTGTGTCATGCGCACTATTTTATATAGGAATTTTTATTTTAACTAGTGAAAAGAAATTAAAATTTAGTGGGGCAAAAGTGTGATTTTCAAAAATCGAATAATAAAACCTTAATTTCAAGCGGTTTTGGGGCATAGTTTCAAAACGAAGCTCGTCACGGCAAGGCATTCGAGGGTCTTCTCAACAGATACTTCAACTAAGCGAAAATATAGTAAATACACCAACAAAACCACCGCAGAGGCTATTGCTCTGCGGTGTTTTAATTATTTATACTTTAAGACCGATTGTCTGTTATGTCATAGTTTAAGAAACGGCATGGCTGATGTCATCAAGCTATGCGCTAAATTGCAATACATTGCAATGTTAATTTGTTTTACAATATATTATCTTATTAAAAATTATGGGTGCGGCTTGTTTTCACGATAGGCTGCCATGATGTTTTTGAAAATTTCACTGTTTGAAGGAGGAGTCCATGTAATAGCGTTAGCACCGGCGTCGATTGTGCGCAGGATGGAATCATGGGTAGGGCCACCAGTTGCAATAATAGGTATATTCGGATATCTTTCGCGAATGTTGCGCACGATTTTTGGTGTGTCGGCAGCGGCTGATACGTTAAATATAGATGTGCCGGCCTCAATGCGTTTGTCAAAATCTGTGTCTTCACACGCTACAGTTACGACAGTTGGGATATCTATTGTATCAGTAACGTGTTTTAGTACATCATTTGGGGTTGGCGCATTAACAACAACACCTGTTGCACCCTGCATTTCGGCAAACATTGCAAGGTTTACCACCCTTTGTCCCTGAGTAAGTCCTCCGCCCACACCGACAAAAACGGGTATATCGGATGCCATGAGCAGAGCCTGTGTTATAACCGGCTGCGGTGTAAATGGGTAAACGGCAATGATTGCATCAGCGTTAACGTTTTTAATTATGCATAGGTCGGTTGAAAAAACCAGCGATTTTATGCGCTTTCCGAATACTATAATGCCACTGCATTCATAAATTGGCTCGGGCACACGAAGTGCAAATTTGCGAAGAGAACCTTCAATTTGAGCCGGACGCTTTTTTTCAGTCCTACCTAAAGTTTCTTGGGTTGGTGCTTCGTTTTTCATTCAATCACCTCATTAAATTTTTATTATTCTTTTGAAAATTTCCACTCCGTATAGCAGCGCATCTTCATCAAAATCAAAATTACTGCTGTGCAATGAAGCGCCGCCTTTGCCACCATCTATTCCGAGAAAAAAGAAAAGCCCAGGGATTTTGGTTTGATATTCGGCGAAATCCTCTGCTGCCATCGCCGGCTCTACCAAAACGGCATCGTCCATGGAGTCAAGCAGCGTATAGAATTCTTCGACCATTTCTCGTGGATTTGTTACGCATGGGTAATGAACGTGCTCATTTATTTCAAAAGTTGCACCGGTAGCTAATTGCAAACCCTCTGCAACGGATTTAATTCTGCTGTTGAGCGACTCAAACAGTGCGTTGTTAAATACGCGCAGGGTACCGCTTATTTTTACGTTGTCGGCAATGACATTGTGCGCTGTGCCACCACAAATTGTTCCCAGTGTCAGCAATGCATCTTGATGAGGGTCGACATTACGCGTGATTATCGTTTGCATCATACTTATCAGCTGAGCTGCAACTACTATTGCATCAATGCCCATTTGCGGAGTTGATGCGTGAGCGCTTTTGCCGCGTACTACGATGTCAAAATCGCTGGTTTGTGCCATTAAATATCCCCAGCGAATACCAACTTTTCCTTTTGGTACGCTCGGCCACAAGTGAAGACCGTATATTCGATCAACACTTGGCGACTGCAAAGCTCCTTCTTCAATCATGCGGCGTGCCCCGGCGTAACCTTCCTCGCCGGGTTGGAACAAAAGCACAACATTGCATTTTAGCTTTGCGCGATTTTCTGAAATTATTTTTGCCAGTGCAAGCAGTATTGTCATGTGTCCGTCGTGACCGCAGGCGTGCATTTTGCCATCGCGTGTTGAACGGTATGGCACATCGTTTAATTCGCAGGCATTAAGCGCGTCCATATCAGCGCGAAATGCAATAGTTTCTTTAGCACCGTCTGCAAAAAATACTGCTTTAACTCCGCTGGATGCAATTTTACGCATCGTGTCGGGATTGCACTCAGAAAGTTTATCAATAACATACTTTTGTGTATCGTACAAATCAAAACCTGTTTCAGGCATCATATGAAGCGTGCGTCTATCTTTTACAATGTCACCGACTAACTCTTTAATATCATTTCCGATTAGCATTTTTTTCTACCTCTCATTCTACAATTAAATTATAACAAAAATTTGTCGAATCAGCAATGAAAATAAAAAATATGTTGTTTATGCTCATGTACTTGTGCATTTTGTTAACATATACATTAGAATGCACCATAATAAGGTTTTGTGGAGCTAATAATTATTTTTTATCGTGTATACAAATATTAACTGTTTATTTGGCTATAAATTTAGATTCATGTGTTTATAAAATCCAGCTTGATACGTCCATATGTTTGTTTACTAGTCCATAACCGTAAAGGATAAAAGGGTAGTTCTTGTGTTAGGATATGGTGTTAATAATAGCAATATATCTATATTGTTACATTTACTAAATAAAAAAAGTTACTGTTATAATATAACAGCAACTTTTAAGGCTTGTAATTAATCAGTACATATTGTTTTGATCATCACTTTTTTAATAACTGAACAATTTTTTGTACACATTCTTCAGGTGTTAACTTATATACATCAATGGTAATATCGGCGTATTTTTCATAAAGAGGTAGCCGTTCATCAAAAATTTCTTCAATAGTGTTGCCGTGCACAAGCACTACACCACGCGTAGTGATGTTACCTATACGGCTTTTGAGAATGTCAACCGGAGCTTTAAGATAAACAGTAGTGCCGCCATCTTTCAGGTGGGACATTGTACTTTTGCCGTAAACTGCGCTGCCGCCGGTCGCTATGACGGTATTTTTTAAATTAAGCGCGGATAGGGTTTTGTCTTCAAATTTTAAAAATTCAGCTGCACCGTTTTTTTCAATATAATCACACAGACTCATTCCGCATTTATTTTGAATTACAAGGTCTGTGTCGCAAAAGTCGAAACAAAGTGCCTTTGCAAGCAGTACGCCTATCGTGCTTTTTCCTACCGCAGGCATACCGATTAAAACTATATTATTCATGTTTGCACTCTCTCTATACAGCTTTTTTTATCATTATACGCTATATTATTATAATTTCAATATTATAAAATCAACGCCGATTTCGTTTAATTGAAGTCGGCGTTGATTGCTTTAAAATTATTTAAGCACTGAAATGGCATCGGTGATAGTTTTCTCTAATGCTTGACGTCCGTATTTATCGACTTCGGCTTTGTTTTTTTCACCGTGAGTCAGACAGCCTGCGCCGCCGATACATCCGCCAACGCACGCCATTCCTTCAATGAAGTTTGCGTCCAGCACGTTTTTGCTTTTTTTCAGCAATGCTATACGACAAGCTTCAATTCCGTCGCATGAGAAGGGCTTTAATTCAAAGTCATCAAGTCCCTGCTCCTTGAGTCCCTGTGCTACAGCATCAGAAAGACCGCCGCAACGAGCAAATATTCTGCCAAAGTATGATGCGTTATCAAGCACACCCTCTTCAAGAGTCGTGATGTCAATGTCACGGCTGTCAAATAGTGCTTGCAACTCCTCAAATGTGAGTGCTGCTTCAATATAAGGCTTAACGCTCTCTTTCTGAACCTCGGTTTTTTTTGCAGTACACGGTCCGATGAAAACAACCTTAGCGTTTTCGTCGGTTTCCTTAATATACTTTGCAATGGTGGCCATAGGGGAGAGGTTATGTGAAACGTATGGCAGCAGTTTGGGAAAGGCCTTTTCAATATAATCAACAAATGCAGGACAACATGAGCTTGTGAGAAATCCTTTTTCTGCAAGTTCCTTTGATTCAGCCTGCGCAACCATATCCGCGCCAAGAGCAGCCTCTACAACAGAGTGGAAACCGAGCTCTTTTAAGCCTGTAATAACCTGTCCAAGCTTTGCGTAGGTAAATTGGCTGGAAATAGAGGGGGCAACAACAGCATACAGCTTGTAATTTTCGCCCTCTTTGTTTTTACGAATGAGATCGATAACATTCAAAATGTACGATTTGTCCATAATTGCGCCGAATGGACATTGATATACGCAAGCGCCGCAAGAAATGCATTTTTTGTTATCAATAGATGCCGCCTTGTTTTCATTCATAGAAATCGCCTTAATTTTGCAGGCGCTTTGACATGGACGCTTGCGGCCTACAATGGCTGTATATGGGCAAACCTTTGCACATGCGCCACATTCTGTGCATTTTGCTTTATCAATGTGTGCTACATAGTTACTGTCAAATGTTATTGCGCCAAATTTGCATACATCTTCGCAGCGGTGGGCAAGACAGCCACGGCAGGCATTAGTAACTTCATATCCGCCAACCGGACATTCGTCGCAGGCGATATCAATGACTTCAATAACATTTGGATTATGTTTATCGCCGCCCATAGCAATTTTTACGCGTTCGGAAAGAATGGCTCGTTCCTTATACACGCAACAACGCATGGTAGGTATATTGCCGGGGACAATCATTGTTGGAATATCCAAAAGATTTTCATATAAGGTACCCTGCCATGCTTGTCTTGCAACTTCACGCAGCACTTTATATTTTAGATATTGCACTTTAGTATCAAATTTTCTCATCTTGCACCTTCTTAAAAATAACTAACTTTAACACGTTTACCCATCTGACACAGGCACTTTGAAAGTTCCTCTACCAGATTCATTTTAATATTAAAGTTTATCGGTAAATCGGGGTTTTGGTGAGCTGGATTAACAGCTCTGCCTACATAAAAGTTAATGTCAGTAGCTTCTTCAAACAGCATACGGCAAATAAGTGATGCTCCGTCATGCTTGAAACTCCAATGCTCGTATAATTCGTTTCCTGCTACGTAATCTTTTGCGTAGGTAAGCACTTTGTTTATTGTTATTACACCCTCTGTTACCAGGTCAACTCCTTCAATTTCGGCAATCGGAGGAACGTCTGATTTTTCAAATTTTAGACTGGTTTTAAGTGGCTTGCGAAGGTGTTTTGCTGCTATTGTAGCTGTTGTGCCGCCACAAATGATGTGCTTGCCTTCCTTTGAAAAGAACAGGGACATCATGCGGTCACAGTCATCGCGGTTGGATGGTGGCCCGAACATAAGGTTCATCGGTTCGCGTTTGCGAACACGCACAACACAAGCAGTGGCATCGTCACCGGGCTTGTTGTCGTAAAGCTTATTACATTCATCTACCAAAATGGTCGAAAGCGTTTTTGCAGTATAACCGACATGGGCAAGTGGCTCCATAAACCCGATAATATCATCGCGTTTCCAACCAAAGTTGTATGAATCACCGATTCCTGCGTGAGGACATCCATCACTCATGGCGATAAATATATCGTTTTCACAGAGTTTTACGGTAGAACGCAAAATTTTCTTGCCACCTATGTTCATTTCTGTTGTTGGATATTCGTAGTTGTGACCATCGCGAATCAAAATGACCGCCGGGTTATCATATTGTATCAGTTCAGCCGTCTCGTTGTCAATCAAATGAATGATGGTAAATGTTGAATAAGCGACACCACGCACCGAGCATATCGGCAAAGTGGCGGCGATTGTTTCCACGCAGTCCTCTAATGAAAGACTTTCTGCCATCATAGTTGATATTATTTTAGAGGTCAGGGTGGAGAGAATACTTGCTTTTACTCCACTTCCAAGACCGTCTGCAAGTACAATTACGGTGGAATTTTCACCCTGCTCAACTACATCAACGTGGTCGCCGCAAAGCTGTTCACCGCAATGATTTATGCTTTTGTATCCTATATCTGTACAAAGGTTATTCATCGGAAATCGACTCCTTGAGTTTAGCAAGAGCAATTTTTGTTTCAGCCGCTGTTTCGCCTAGGAGAGATGCAATTTCCTGAACAATTCGCATTTGTTTTTCTACAACCTTATCTGCAATTTCTACTGTTCGGTATCTGATATTTTCCTTTGTTTTGCGTTCTTTTTCCTCGTCAGAAACATCGCGCATAATGCAAATTAGCAAATGATATTCATTATCATGGATTACGGTTTGCTCAATGTATTTATCGTATTCTGCAAGATAAATCCGTTGATCTGTGACACTTCTGCCGGTTTTAAGCACATCCAAAAAAACTTTTGGGTCCAAAATTCGTATTACTTGTTCACCAAGTACATCGGAGGCAGAGCGTATGTTCATTATCTTTCTTGCGGCCTTGTTAATTTGCTGCACTTCTAAATTTTCATTTAGAACAATAAGTCCGCTGGGCGAATTGTTGACAATGTTGTCTGAAAAACTTTCGGCTTTGTCTTTAAGGTAGGGCAGACACATTGAAATCTCTGCCTTGCCATGATAAATGGCTATTGCTTTTTCGCGACAAGTATTGTATCCGCATGAACCGCAGTTCAGCTCATCTGAGGGTTTAAATTTGCCCATTTGACGCAAAATGGATTGTATCTCTGAATCTGACGGTGGCTGCAATCTTCGTTCAATCATGGAAAACGCTTTTTTAAGTGCGAGTGATTCGGGTTGGTTAACCTCAAAATCTTTTTCGCCCGCAAAGCTTGCCACTGAAATGTAATCTTTTATCGGAGAATGGTGGTGTTTTTCCATAACTGGGCCGCCAACGCAACTTCCGACACAAGCCGACATTTCAATAAAGCAGTGATGAATCTTGCCGCTTTCTATTTCCTTAAGTGCGGCAATGCAGTTTTCCACACCGTCCAGAGCCATGTATGTATATCCTTCAATGTTTTTCGCCATTGTTTTCAAAATGCCGCCTGTTGTCGGAAAAAATCTGGATCGGCTTGTTTCTTTGTAATCCATTTCATTTTTGAGCTCAATGTTTTCCGCTTTCAGCCATACGGTCAGTTCCTCAAATGTAAGTGTCGCATCAACAATGCCTTCATAGTACTCGCACTCATCCTTTTTTGCAACACATGGGCCGATAAAAACTGTTTTAGCAAGTGGATGGCGGTTTTTAATATCTTTACAATGCGCCTGCATCGGTGATATTACATCGGCAAGAAATTCAATCTGAGCAGGAAAATATTTTTGAATAAGTAAATTAATTGAGTGGCAGCACGACGATATGATGATGTCGCGGTTATCCTCTTTGAGCATACGCTCATATTCGTTCTTAACTATGGTCGCACCAACAGCGGTTTCCTCTACATCATAGAATCCGAGCTTTTTTAGTGCATCTCGCATGGATTCAATTCCAACACCGTCATAGTTGGCTACAAATGACGGGGCAAGACTTACGATAACCGGGTCTCCGCTCTGAAGCAGTACCTTAACTTTTTCGGTTTCGTTAACAATTTGCTTTGCGTTTTGCGGACATACTACGAAGCATTGACCGCAAAGAATGCATTCGTTGCCAATGATATGCGCCTGGTTGCCGGAAAATCGAATAGATTTAACAGGACAATGTCTAATGCACTTATAGCAGTTTTTGCAGTTGGATTTTTTAAGTGTCAAACAGTTCGGCACTTGTCTATTCCCCTTCCTATACCGTTGTGTTTAAAGTTCTGTTTTTAAATAAATATATAATAGCTTCCTTGGTGATCTGCGTGTAAACCAAGTGAAAGTGACAGGACTTCAAATATGTACTTTGCATATAAAATTGTTTCATATAATGTATATAATCGTATTAACACATGTTTTTTCGGTTGTAGATTTAGATAAAAAATAATAAGATTTTTTTCAAAGGTTTATTTAGTTTGCCAGAACTATTGCTATAATAGTCATTGTTTGATATAATGATGGTGTAGAAAAAAAGTAAGAATTTGCCATAATAGATCCTATTCCAACAAAAAAGAGAAATATTATTAACTAATAAATATTAATTTGGGATAGTTAAAAGAAACACTGTTCAGAGTGCTTTAGTGTTAAAAACAGTGAAATCTCTTACAATTCACGATACTTAAGATGAAGTAGTTTACAAAGAAATCGTAAAAACTCATAAAGCAGTTAGTAAGGCAACTGTTTACCGAAATCTAAACAAACTGGTAGGTAGTCGCGAGATCAGAAGAGTTTTAATGCACAATGAGCACTGTGAAAAGGTCACCGATATAACTATGCGGCATTCCCTGAATTTAAAGATAAAGTTGAGGATGCAAATGGCTTTAAACTTTTAGGACATAGACCGTCAAAACAATCAGGCTTATACGGGAGCAACTCAACCCGTAAAATATAAAACAAAAAGGAGAATTATTATGAGAAGCATAGCAAAATTAGATTTACAATACGCACATAGGTTTTACGGATTTAAAGGTGAAGCACAGTATCTTCACGGACACACAGGTGTTTTAACTATTGAAGTTGAAGACACAGTTAATATGGGAGTAAACATGGTGTTCCCTTGTAATGAAATACAGAAAACTGCTTGGGATGTACTTAAAAACTTTGACCACGCTTTAATCCTCAGACAAGATGATCCTCTTCTTCCTGCAATTTTGAAAGTGTATGAAGAAACAAACATTAAAAACGGAGCGCCCCAAAACACCATGAAAGGTGAAGCGTTTAAAACTGAACTTGCAGAAGCTTTCCCGGATTGTAGACTTGTTGTTACCAAAGAAACAATGACTGTTGAGGGAATGATTAAGATTGTTTACGATTTACTTAAAGATAAACTGAACATTGCAAAGATTACTTTTACAAGTGGTGTTAACGCAGCTACTGCCGAATTTGACACTAAAAACAATATTGACCGTTGTCCCCTTTGTGGTATCGCCTTAGTTGACGGTGTTTGTCCAAAATGCGGTTATAATAAATAAATAAATTCTAATTTTAAAAGGATGGTTTTATATAAACCATCTTTTTTTATATAAAAAATTAATAATCTTATCCATATATTATCATTAACAAACAACTAATTGTAACTTCATTTTCTTTTAGCAACATTTATCAAGTGTTAAAATACGCTTTTCCTTCTTTTCCATAATTATCGCTCCTGTTCTCTATGACGTGTTTCTTTTGTTTATTATAGCTTTTAGCCATACGAGAAGTAATCAATTTTGCTGTATTACGAATGGTAGAAAGCGGCTTTACGAAATATTGAATATGAAACAATAGATATATGGATGAAATTAAAAGGATCAAATTAATTGATTATGAAGTGATACGAATTAACTATTATAAAAATGAAAAAATAAACTGGTACACTACCACACTGATTGTAGCAACCTATATTCAAAACTATAACTGGTTACTGTAATTGTGGTACTAAAGCTGTTACACTTGCCGGTGCAAAAGTTACCGGCAAGTGTAATTTCGCTTTTATAGTGTTATTCTTTAAAAGGTTTTTTAAGCGTTTCTAAGATTTCGTGTGATCTCTTAAAGTGGCATGAAATGTCTGCACAAATTCTAACATTCATAAGCCAATCACACCTTTGGGAGAACTTCCTTTTCAAAAAAATCATTTACTGTGTCGCTGGTAACCGAAAAAAAGTTTTCGTCTGCCTTTACGCAAACACCCTGTTGGCATTCGCCCATGCAAAATGTTCCGCTCATTTCAACTTTGTTTTCCAAATGGTTTTCTGCAATCAGGTGCTGAAGTTGTTCAACAACCTGGCGAGAACCTTTTAAGTGACACGAACTTCCGATACATACCGTGATTTTCATTTTAAAAACCTCCGTTTATTCGTAATCAACGACATCTACCCAAGAGAGCAAGAACTGTCTCTCGTCCGATTTACCCTTTACGGACTGCGAAGCGGCTACAATTGGCATCCATTTCTGAATGTACTGCTTTGCTGTGTTGCTCATTTTGCAGAAAAGATTCAGATATTTAT
>CALHND010000004.1 GCA_938034875.1 uncultured Clostridia bacterium | reverse complement strand
GAGCGCCACCTTGCCAAGGTGGAGGTAGCGAGTTCGAGCCTCGTAACCCGCTCCACTAAATAAACACTTGCAAACGAGCAAGTGTTTTTATTTTTTTGATATTATACTAAATCAAACCTACAATGACTGACGCTAATGTCAATCAAGTGTAGGTTTTTTGTTTTGTGTATTAATATTTAGCTAATGCGTTTGTATCCGACCTCTTTTTGCAACATTAGGAATTATCATTTGATATCAACTTTTTAATGAACATTTTTATATGTTATAAAACAAATTACCGTGTTTGGCAATAAAAATATATATTAATTACATTATTTAGATCATTGTGGATAGTTGCTTGTCATAAATAACCTCGAAATAACATATTCATTTACAAACAAATGAAGTGACGGAGGAATAATACTATGCCAACAGCAACAAATATATATCAGGACATTGCCGCCCGCACTGGCGGCGACATCTACATAGGCGTTGTAGGGCCTGTTCGTACGGGCAAATCCACATTTATAAAGAGGTTTATGGACAATTTGGTATTGCCCAATATTATCAGTCCGGCTATGCGAGACAGGGCAACCGATGAAATGCCGCAGTCATCGGCTGGTCGAACAATAATGACCACCGAGCCAAAATTCATTCCTGAAACAGCCGCTGATATTACAATAGACAACAGTATAAAACTGAAAGTAAGACTGATAGACTGTGTAGGCTACATAGTTCCAAGTTCTCTCGGTTATATTGAAAATGATATGCCTCGAATGGTTGCAACGCCGTGGTTTGATGAGCCCGTACCGTTTAATATGGCGGCAGAAATAGGGACTCAAAAGGTAATAAATGAACATTCCACAATTGGACTTGTAATTACTACCGACGGCAGTATAGGTGAAATACCGCGCGAGGAATACGAAGAAGCAGAAGAACGAGTAATTAACGAGCTAAAGGCAATCAATAAGCCGTTTGTTGTACTCTTAAACTGTATGTATCCTAAATCAGAGGAAGCACAGCAAAAGGCAAATGAGCTGAGTTTAAAATACGGAACATATGTTATGCCCGTTAATTGTATTGACTTAAATGAGGATGAAATCAAGAGTATTCTTGGTAACTTGCTCAAAGAGTTCCCGGTAAATGAAATCACTTTAAAAATGCCTTACTGGCTTAACAGCATTGATAACGACCACTGGTTTAAAAAATCGCTGTATTCCGAGGTGCTTAAGCTAGCAGGAAAAATTAAGAAAATATCAGATATCACCGATTTTATATCAGCATTACGCGATATCGAAAATATAATTTCAGCCGATAATCTTACTATAGACATGGGAACCGGAAATGTTGAGGCCGAAGTAGGACTTAATAAAGAGTTCTTCTACAAAATACTTAATGAGTTTACCGGACTTAATATTGCAAGCGACAGAGATATTATTGAGACAATAATTCGTCTTGCTAAGTCTTATAAAGAGTACCAGAGAGTAAAAAATGCACTAGACGAGGTTGAGGCAACCGGTTACGGAATCGTTATGCCCGAAACAGAAGAACTTTCGCTTGAGGAACCCGAAATTGTCAAACAGGGTGGCAGATACGGTGTCAGATTGAGAGCAAGTGCTCCGTCTATCCATATGATGAAGGCAAATATAACAACTGAGGTAAGCCCGATTGTAGGCAGCGAAAAGCAATCTGAAGATCTTGTAATGTACTTGCTAAAAGAATTTGAGGAGGATCCTGTTAAAATTTGGGACTCAAATATATTTGGAAAATCACTGCATGACTTAGTTAACGAAGGATTGCACACAAAGCTTTCTCGGATGCCCGCTGATGCAAGAATGCGACTCCAGGAAACCATTGAGCATGTCATAAACGAAGGTTGCAGCGGACTTATTTGCATTATATTATAAAAGTGAACGGCGTTCGATAAAAATCGGACGCTGTTTTTTTTATCACCAAAACGCAAAAATACAATACTATGCATTGAGGTGGTAAATATGAGGACTTTCAGAAAAATATTGCGCAAATTTTTGATTTATCTTGTTATAACGTGTGTAATTTTTGTAATAATTAATATTTACGTTTCTCCAATTACAAACAGAATAGCACTAAGTCACGCAAAGTTGTTAGCTTATAATGAAGTAAATAATTCTATTTCAGAAACAATGTCGGCCATAGATGTTGATTATGATGATATGGTCACCATTAACTATGATGACGAAATGAATGTTAAGTCGATAGAAACAAACTCAAAAAGCATAAACAAGGTTAAAACTTACATAATTCAAAGCATGACAAAGAAAATATCACAGTATGATATGACTACACTGTATATTCCGATAGGTTCGTTTACCGGAAACGATTTTTTGTCAGGTGTGGGTCCTGATATTTCAATTACCGTTCAGTTCGGAGCCTGTGCAACAACAGATGTTGAGAATGAATTTTATTCTGCCGGAATTAATCAAACCTGTCACAGACTGCTGATCAATGTTACTGTGGAAATTCTAGTAATTTCGTTTGGCGATAATTTGACTTCTACCGTTGATAGTGAATGCTGTATTGCAGAAACAGTAATAGTTGGAAAATTGCCGGAAACATATATAAATATTAATTAAAATAATTCATAAAATAGATGAAAAAATATTCATGATGTGTTATAATAAATCAGATATAAAAAAGTGGGTGTTGTAATTGGATTTTCATTCAGCTCAATTAAGAGTAAGGGAACTCAGAAAACTTCTTGAGTATCATAATTACAAATATTATGTTGAAGATTCGCCTGAAATAGACGACTATGATTACGACGTTTTAATGAATGAGCTTAAAAAAATTGAGACTCAGTTTCCTGTTCTTGTTATTCCTTCGTCACCAACACAGCGTGTAGGAGGAAAAGCATCTGGAAAATTCGAATCAGTCGTTCATAATGTAGTAATGGAAAGCCTGCAGGATGCCTTTAATTATGAGGAACTGCGTGATTTTGATAATAGAGTTAGAGAACGGCTGGGCGAGGTTATATACTCTGTCGAGCCAAAAATCGACGGTTTGTCGGTTTCTCTTGAATATGAAAACGGCGAGCTTGTGAGGGGATCAACACGCGGCGACGGTACAGTGGGCGAAAATGTTACATCAAACCTGCGTACGATTCGTTCTATTCCTCTCCATATTGATAACGCACCCCGCTTTTTAGAGGTGCGCGGCGAAGTTTATATGCCGCACGACAGCTTTTTCAAGCTTGTTGCTCGCCAGGAGGATATGGGCGAGCAACCGGCGAAAAATCCGCGTAATGCAGCAGCAGGGGCATTGCGTCAAAAGGATCCTAAAGTCACTGCTTCGCGCGATTTAGATATTTTTCTGTTTAATATTCAGCAAATTGACGGTAAAGAAATTAAAGAGCATATCGAATCGCTGGATTATATCAAAACTCTCGGACTTAAAACTCTTCCGTTTTATAAGCCGTGCAAAACTATTGACGAGGCGATTGAAGAAATTGAAAGAATTGGCTGTGTCAGAGGATCGCTTCCATTTGATATAGACGGCGCAGTTATAAAGGTTAATAGCCTAGCCGACCGTAAAATTGTCGGCAGCACCTCAAAATATCCAAAATGGGCAATTGCTTATAAATATCCACCGGAGGAAAAGGAAACAATTCTGCGTGATATTGAAATTAATGTCGGTAGAACCGGAGTTCTTACACCAACAGCTGTATTTGATCCGATTATGCTTGCCGGTACGCGTGTTTCACGAGCTGTTTTGCATAACGAGGACTATATTTCAGAAAAGGATATACGTCTGCGTGACACCATTATCGTAAGAAAAGCAGGGGATATCATTCCTGAGGTTGTTTCATCGATTAAGCATGATGATTATTCTGTTCCATATGCAATGCCGTCTGTTTGCCCGTCGTGTGGTGCAAGTGTATCCCGTGACGATGATGAATCTTCATTAAGATGCTCAAATACCGACTGTCCAGCACAGCTTAGACGCCACCTCATTCATTTCGTTTCACGCGATGCTATGGATATAGAGGGACTTGGACCGGCGGTTATTGAACAACTGACAGAAACCGGACTTGTAAAAACGCCTGACGATATTTTCGCACTTGAGGCTGAGCAAATTGCTGAACTTGATCGACTCGGTGAGCGTTCGGCTAATAATATAATTAAAGCTATTGAGAGTTCAAAGAAAAATGAGCTCTACCGACTTATTTTTGCGCTGGGCATACGCCATATCGGCAAGCGTGCTGCGAAGCTGCTTTCAGAGCGTTTTGGTAGCATTGACGCTATAATGAACGCAGGTTTTAATGAAATTAATTCTATTAATGGTTTTGGAGAAATAATGACCAAATCGGTTATAAAATATTTTTCTCTACCTCAGACAAGGGATTACATTAACAGATTAAAAAAATACGGCGTTGTAACTTCTGAAATAAACGTGAAAAAAGGATCTTCGCTTGCCGGCTACACCTTTGTAATTACAGGCACATTGCCGTCATTGACAAGAGACGAGGCAACCGAGCTTATAGAAAAAAATGGCGGAAAAGTAGCGTCGTCGGTATCAAAGAAAACAGACTACTTGTTAGCTGGAGAAAGTGCCGGCAGTAAGTTTGTAAAAGCTCAAATATTCGGTATACCAATAATTAATGAAGATGAGCTTTATGAAATGCTCTGATAAGAGGAATGTATGAATGTAGTTGTATTAGGCGGCGGTGCCTCAGGACTTATTGCGGCAGGAACTGCAGCAGAAAACGGTCATAAAGTTACTGTTATAGAAAAAAATAACCGCCCCGCACGAAAATTGCTCATTACAGGCAAAGGCCGATGCAATGTAACAAATATGTGCGATGAGCGCGAGCTTTTTGACGCTGTTGTTCACAATCCGCGTTTTTTATACTCAGCGTTTTCGCGCTTTACACCGCAGGACACATATGATTTTTTTGATTATCTTGGCGTTAAACTTAAAATCGAGCGCGGAAACCGCGTTTTTCCCCAGTCCGATAGGGCTATGGATATAGTCGATGCGCTTGTCTCATACGCTTCAAAAAAAGCTTGTATTATAAAGGGACAAGCTGTAGAACTGATTACTAATGACGGTGAAATATGTGGAGTGAAGTTATCCGATGGTAAAACTATCGAATGCGATCGCTTGATAATTGCAACAGGCGGGCTATCGTATCCGAAAACCGGCTCTGACGGAGATGGATACCGACTGGCACAACAGGTCGGACATTCCATTGTTGATACAAAACCGTCGCTCGTTCCGCTCGAAATCAAAGAAACATTTTGTTCATACCTTATGGGGCTTAGTCTTAAAAATGTATCTGTATCTTTTGAGCAAAATGGTAAAATAATATATAATGATTTTGGAGAAATGCTGTTTACACACTTTGGTGTAAGCGGACCAACCATTTTAAGCGGATCGAGCCATTTGGAAAACACCGACAATGTGACTATCCATATTGATTTGAAGCCTGCGCTAAGCGAGGAGCAGCTTGATGACAGAGTTTTACGCGATTTTTCAAAATATTCTTCGCGTGAGTTATCTAATGCACTTGCAGACCTTTATCCTAAAAGCTTAATTCCAGTAATTATAAAGCTATCAGGCATCAGAGCAGACACAAAGGTTAGCCAAATTTCAAAGGAAATGCGCTTAAATATTGTTAGAGTCACAAAAGATTTTAAGCTTAAAGTAAACGGTTTTAGACCGTATGACGAAGCAATCATTACCTCCGGCGGTGTTAATACTAAAGAAATTAACCCATCTACTATGGAATCAAAACTTTGTAAAGGGCTGTATTTTTGTGGTGAGGTAATTGATGTTGATGCATACACGGGCGGTTTTAATCTCCAAATCGCATTTTCAACCGGTAAACTTGCCGGAAATTCAGTATAACGGAGAGTAATTATGATATCCATTGCTATTGACGGACCCGGTGGAGCAGGGAAAAGTTCTGTTGCAAAAGAGCTGGCTGCAAAGCTCGGATTTATCTATGTTGATACAGGGGCGATGTACCGTTCTATCGGTTTATATATGCTCAATAACGGCATAGATATAAAGGATAAAAAGGCTGTTTCAGAAATTTTGAGTAACGTTAATGTTGAACTCAAGTATGTTGACGGTCAGCAGAGAGTACTTCTTTGCGGAAATGATGTTTCCGAAGATATCAGAAAACCCGAGGTTTCAATGGCGGCATCAGCCGTTTCGGCTGTACCTCAGGTTCGCAGTTTTTTGCTTGATTTACAGCGCAATATGGCGCAAAATAACAATGTAATTATGGATGGCAGAGACATTGGAACGGTTGTATTACCTAATGCACAAATAAAACTGTTTCTTACCGCCTCGGCCGAAGAGCGTGCAAATCGCCGATACAAAGAGCTTATTGCAAAGGGCGAAAATGTTGAATTTGACACCGTTTTAAATGAGCTGAAAGAACGTGATTATCAGGACTCACACCGTGAAATTGCACCGCTCAAGCCTGCTGATGACGCTACTGTCATTGATACCACAGGAAACAATCTTGAACAATCAGTGAAAATGCTGATGGACTTTATCTTATCAAAGCTTGAAAAATAGAGGAAAAACATGAAAAAAACCGTATGCGCATTTGCTGTAATTGTAGGAATAATTGCAACATATTTTATATGCTCGACCTATTTCGGGTCGGGCAATATTTTAAATGCGCTTGACGGTACATATAGCAACCTTTTCTACGATTTTAATCTGTCTGATAATACCGAATCCGGCTCATATCCAGTTGTTGATTTTGATTATTCTGTTTCAAAATCGGCCGTATCACCTTCAGATTATTATAATTATAACAAGCTTAATGATACGCAAAAGGCTATGTATAAAGATATTTACAACGCCGCTATAACTATGCAAGTAGGCAATGTTCGGCTGAGTGACGGAAGTAAACGAGACGCCGCTATTGCAATGTATGCTGTTAAGTACGACAATCCACAGATTTTTTGGTTGGGGTACGAATATGGCCTAGGTACCTCGAGTGATGATACTGTTTTCATACGCTTGGACGAGGGTAAAAAAGAGGGAGGATACCTCTTTACTCACGATGAACGCACCGCAATGATGCAAGAGCTACATGAGGCTGTGATCAAAATAGTTAATGAATGTGTCACACCCGACATGAGCGAATATGAGATAGAACTTGCACTGCACGACTGGATTTGCATAAATGTTGAATACGATAAAAAGTCAAGTGATGTTGCAACAAGCGGGGAACGCTCAAAAGCTAACCATTCAGCGTGGACAGCTTATGGAGCTTTAGTAAATCGGTCAGCGGTTTGTGAGGGATATTCAAAGGCTTTTCAGCTGCTGATGTATTACACTGGAATTAACTGCAATCTTTTAAGTGGTGTAACGAGTGATCAAACAGCTCATATGTGGAATATAGTACAGCTGTCTGATAGCTGGTATAATGTTGATGTGCTCTGGAATGATGTAGAAGACTCGCAATTTGCTCCTATTCATTCGTTTTTTAATGTTACCACAGAATTTATTAGTAAGACGCACACACTTTATCCTGACAGCACAACAGTTGACAAGGATGATAAAATTTTTACGGCTGAATACAATTTAGCAATTCCATCTTGTATCAACACGGAGCTTAATTATTATGTTTATAACAATACACTAATAGAAAGTGACGAATTATACGCAAAAGTAGTAACAGAAGCACTGAAGCGTGCATCGGAAGAAGGCAGGGGAACTGTAGAGTTTTTTTATAATTATAAAGATATTAACAAAAATGTTGTAAGCTACGATGCGAAAAAAAATCGAATTTTTTCTTCGGTAAAGGGCTACTTTAAAGATTTTAAAGGTCTCAAATATGAGGCGTTTTCATACGGCAGCTTTATAATAAGTGTAGCCAAATAAAAAGTATTGGTAGGTGTGACAAATGGATTTTTTATTTAAAATTCTCCGCGGTTTTATTTATATAATAGCAATAGTTCTTTTCCCTTTTAAAGCCGTTGGTAAAGAAAATATTCCGAAAAGTGGCGGGATTGTACTGTGCTCGAATCATATATCTTTACTCGACCCTGTGTTTATCATTTTAACATCAAAGCGCAGAGTATATTTTATGGCTAAAAATGAGTTATTTAAAAATAAATTTATTGGAGCGCTTTTTAGATTTTGCGGAGCATTTCCAGTGAATAGAGGTCATAATGACACATCAGCAATTGACACGGCAAAAAGCATAGTAGAGAACGGAAAAATTTTTGGAATATTCATTGAGGGCACTCGCACTAAAAACCCCGACGCAAGCCCTTCACGGGCAAAATCGGGTGCCGCCGTTGTTGCAGCATCTACAAAAGCAGATATTCTGCCTGTTGCTGTTACATATAAACATGGACGACCGAGAATTTTCAGTAAAGCTGTTGTTCGTTACGGTAACGTTATAAAAGCAGATGAAATTGAAATTACAGATACAAAACCATCGGAAATAAAAAAGATTACGGGAATAATTATGGAAGAAATAACAACGCTTTGGAAGGAGGGAAAATAGTGCCTCAAATAATCGTTGCTAAAACAGCCGGTTTCTGCTTTGGCGTAAATCGTGCTGTTAAACTTGCTCAAAGTTTGGCTGATGATGGGAAAAAGGTGTGTACTTTAGGTCCCATAATTCACAATAATCAAATGGTGGCATTGCTTGAAGAAAAAGGTGTGCGCACAGCTAAAAATGAATTAGACAGAATCGATGAAGAAATTATGGTTATTCGCTCGCACGGCGTAACCCCCGAAGTTTTAACAAAAGCGCAGCAATTAGGAGAAGTCGTTGATGCCACATGCCCATATGTTTCATATATACACAAAATTGTTAAAGAAGCATATGAAAACGGCTCTGAAATCATTATTGCCGGAGATAAAAATCACCCTGAGGTTATCGGCATTTCAGGTTGGTGTGATAATAAATGCATCATTGTTTCGGACAACAATGAACTTGAAAGTTTGCTAAAAAGTGATGCGGATTTTTCCACAAAGAAAATTACTGCGGTCGCACAGACCACATTTAACGCTGAAGAGTGGAGAAATTGTCAAAAAACTTTAAAAAAGGTATGTACAAATGCAATTGTTTTTGATACAATATGTAAAGCTACATCGTTAAGACAGCAAGAAGCGTCAGAATTAGCTAAGATGTGCGATGTAATGATCGTCATCGGAGGTAAACATAGTTCAAATACGCTTAAGCTGGCGGAGGTTTGCTCCGCGTGTTGCAGTAAAGTATACCATATAGAAACGGCTTCTGAGTTACCGATTGATGAAATTAAAGACGCCGAAAATATTGGTGTAACTGCGGGGGCATCAACGCCTGCCGCAATAATAAAGGAGGTTCTGATTATTATGTCAGAGATGCAAAATCCCATTGAAGCTGCTGCTGAAATGGAGGAAGAGGTTGTAGAAAAGTCCATGGACGATATGACCTTCGAAGAAGCTCTTGAGGCTTCACTTAACAGTATGAGTTCCGAACAGAAAGTACACGGTGTTGTTCTTTCCGTAAACCGTGCCGAAATACAGGTAGATATCGGCCGCAAGCAGACAGGCTATCTTTCTGCCGAGGAATATTCATCTAATCCTAATGTTGACATTGTTAAAGAGGTTAAAGTTGGCGACGAGCTCGACCTTATCATTCTGCGTACAAACGATGTTGAAGGAACAATTATGCTTTCTAAGCGCCGTTTAGATGCAAAAGCAGGCTGGAACAAGATTAATGAGGCAAAGGAATCCGGAGAAGTACTTGAAGGAGTAGTTACCGAGATTATTAAAGGCGGCGTTATTGTTGTATCAAATGGCGTACGCGTATTTATCCCTGCATCACAGGCTACACTCAACCGTAATGATTCACTTGAAGATCTCAAAGGCAACACAGTTAATTTCCGCATTATCGAAATCAGCCGTGGTCGCCGTGCAGTCGGCTCAATCCGCAGCGTAATTCGTGAAGCTAAAAAGGAAATTGAATCAAAGTTCTGGGAATCAATTGAGATTGGCAAGCGTTACACAGGCGTTATCAAAACACTCACCAACTATGGTGCATTTGTAGATCTTGGCGGAGTAGATGGAATGGTACATATTTCCGAACTCTCATGGTCGAGAATTAAGCACCCGTCCGAAGTTGTAAAAATTGGCGATACAGTTGATGTATATGTTAAGGATATTGATACTGAAAATAAGAAAATCTCTCTTGGCTTTAAAAATGCTAATGATAATCCGTGGGAAATTTTCAAAAATAGCTACGAGGTTGGCTCTGTTGTCAAGGCTACAGTTGTCAGCATGACAACATACGGTGCATTTGCAAGAATTATTCCGGGAATTGATGGTCTTATTCATATTTCTCAGATTGCAAATGAGCGTATAGAAAAGGTTGCTGATGTACTTTCTATTGGTCAGGAAGTTGAAGCAAAAATTACAGCTATCGATTTCGATAAGAAGCGCGTAAGCCTTTCAATCAAAGCTCTTACAGAGTCGGAAGTATCTGAATAAGCTGTTGCTTAAAAAACTTCATTTTAGTACAGTTTAAAACTTTACTATAACAGTAAATAATTAAAAAACAGCGTCGTGAAATGGACATTTCACATAAGGAATTATTTTATGTAAGTTGCGGTGCAACCCCAAAAAAGGGGTTGCACCGCTCTGTTTTTGTATGCTGCAAGCTGGTATGTCAGTGGATATTTCCTTATATATTCCATCAAAGAAAGTAGTTATGCTGTTGTAGAAATTTTGATTATTCCCAAACCTAAAAACAAATAACCACTGTTACATACCAATGAACGATTGACTTATATTGATGTGGATATAAATGCGTTCAATCAACTTATTTACTACTATTGGTATCAGTTTTGCAATATCGGTCACTTTTCAGAAAGAGATTATTAATAGTAGTGTATTTGCAGATATTTGCTCAGCAAATTGTAGAACCTCTTTGCATTTGCCAATGACAGAATAGGTTCCTTTTGTTACGATCGTAATTTTTAACCTTTTTAGAAAAATAATAATACTATTTAAACGGTGCGTGTACAGCAATGTAAGAATACTATTGAAAATAGCGGATGTTTGCTGATGCCTTTATTATTAAAACAGCACGTGTTCTGTAGCAACAGATTTACTATTAATTTTCACTAAAAATCACATTCTACATAAAAATTAGCGAGCCATCCGCTTTGAACGGATGGCTCGCTTTTTGATTGCCGTTTTTATTGATTAGAATTCATCTTCAGGTCCTTCTTCAATACCGGTATCAACATTATCGTCGGCAACAGTTGAACCCGAGTAAACATTCGAGTAGATTGTAATATATTTGCCGTCAGCGTCGATGTAGGTGAGATAGGCTCTCAGATATACCGTAATAGCGGTACCTTCTCTCGAAGATACGGTCATTCTGAACTGACCGTTGTTTGTGTTTTGCAGAGCGGACTTTTGCTTTATAGCGCCGCCAACGTTGTCGCGATCCATGATGTTGGCAAGATCAGCGTTTGCGGTGTAAATTACGCCTGATTCGACAAACTTATAACCGTTCGGAATGGAACGCTCACTGAGGAAGGAAACACTCTTTCCGTCGTTTGTTACAGTTATGTCGGTTACCGCAATAACAGGAACTGGATCAACGGGTTGAGCAGTAATAACTGCAACGATGTCAACATCAGCGCCTACAAAGAAGGTATAGGTTTCAGCGTAGCTGATAACATTGTTATTACCATCTGCCCAGCCTCCGAAGAAATCTCCGGCATCAAGTACGCTTGAGTCAAATACAACTGTGATCTTATCATTGTAGTTGTATTCTCCGGATATCTCATCATCGTTTGCAGAGCCTGAAACGTTTACAGTGTATTTTGTAGCGTTAAATACAGCGTTAGCGGTAATAACCATGTCGCTGTTAGCGATCACGGTTTCACCCGGAGCCATAACAGTACCGTTAACGTTCCATCCGTTATAGATGTATCCGTATGTTGCCGGCAGCTCAGGCAGATTAACATTACCGCCCTTTGCTACTGTGACTGATGCTACTATTTTACCGGTACGGTTAGTAAATACTACGGTAATGTTTTCTGCGTTATCAGCTGTAAATACAGCTTCAACATCAGAAGCAGCAGCAAGTTTGATTTTGTATTCAGCGTCTTTAGAAACAACAACGCCGTTTACTTTCCAGTATTCAAAGGTATAACCGTCGTTTGCAGTAGCGGTAAGTGTATATGTATCGCCTGCATAGTATTTTGTGTCAGGATTAAACGGTTTGCCGTTTATGGTGACAGTTCCATTATCAGCTGTAATGGTGAACTTGGAATAGAGAACATACTCAAGCTTTGCTGTAAGAGCATTATCAGCCTGCATCTCATAATAGATGACAGGGTCATTGCTGATCAGGCTGTCATTTGCATCATACCAACCGTGGAAATCATAATTCTTTGGTATAATAGCGGCTACTTTGACATATGTGCCGACTACATAGCGGTCAGCCTGTGTATATTCAACTTTGCCGCCTCCGACTGTAACGGCTGAGAAAGAGTCAGCGTAAACAGTAGGAACAAAAATTGCATTGAGCGTGAGGGTATCACCGATTGTGAAGGTGTAGTCTGAATCGAGAGAAACAATCTTATTGTTTTCGCCCATCCAGCCTCCGAAGGTGTAGCCCTCGTCAGCTACTGCTGAGATAGTGTGTTCATAGCCTACCTCATACAATGTACCATCAACAAATGCTTCGCCATCCATGAGGATGCTGCCGCCGTTGTCAGCTGTAATTGTGTAATCAGAGTAGGGGATTTCGTCAAATACGGCGATAATGTCAATGTTTTCATCAAAGCAAACATAGTATTCCGTATCGGTCGAAAGGATATTTCCATTAGAATCCTGCCAGCTGTTAAAGCGGTAGTATGTGCTATCGTCGATGACTGCTTTCAGAACTGCTTCGTCGCCGACATAGTGATCAGCTGTGTTATCAAATACAACACCGTCGGAGTAAATCTTACCGCCCGTAGTTGTTTGAATATTGTAATCAACCTGAGCTCCGGTGGCCTTTAAAGCAACACTTGTGAGCATTGCTCCACGGCAAGCCTGACCTGAAGCCGAGTATCTAATATTATTGATAGGAGATACTGCATTTGCGCCAATTCCTGCGAGGAAAGTGTCCTTGTCAATTGAGTAAACAACAACACTTTCTGCTGTGGATGTATCCCATTTTTCAATATTCGTATAACTATTACCGTTAAATACACGTTTCATGCTAACGGTCATATTACCGCTGTCATATGAAATATCAAGTGTTAGCTTTTCACCGCATATGGAGTTGTACCCTGTATTGGAGCTTTGCCAATACTGATAATTTCCAACAAGCGAACCTTTATAGAATAGGCCGAAAACAAATCCTGGAGCGCTGCTGCTGTTGACTACGCGCCACATACGCAGTTCAAGGTCTCCAAATGAATGTCTAACGCAAGCGTATTGGTTGAAGTTGGTAATACTGTCACTGTATGTGCATACGCCGGTTACCCATTTGTATGCCATAGAGATCGAAGCTTCGAACTTAAATCCCAAATCAATTTTGTTAACAGAAGAAACAGTGCCGTTTTCAAGAGTACCAGTAGTAGAGGTGGAAGTTGCAGATTTGCCGGAAGCGGAAAAGTAGGCAGGAACGATTGTAGTATCTGCTCCTTCGTTAATTTCTTTTACATTTACATCTGTGTTTTCATTGCCGTAAGATGTGTAGCTTAGGGCTTTATCTTCTGTTGTTAAGTCAAAATTATTTAGATAATCGTATATGTGGTTAGCCAGTAAGATGTGACCGCTATTGTTGGGGTGCAGACCGTCATCAGAGAAATTTTTATAATAGTTTTCAGAGGTAGAGTCCTCATTATACTTTGCGGTAAATTCATAGTTGTCAATGATACCGATAACATTTTGATTTTGAGCAGCAAGCTTCTTTTGAGCATTGACTGCTTCTTCCTGACGGTTCCATGTGTCAGCAAGATCTCCCCAAGTGTTCATTGCAGAGGAGATGATAACCTTTGCGTGAGCGTCTGTGCGATAAACATTGCTTGAAAAGGAGTTGATGATATCACCGGCTTGAGTCATGAATTTTTCTTCTGCGCTGAATTTAATATTGTTGTATGTATGTGCGGTTCCGTTAGGGTCGAGGAAGTAGTAGTTAACTGTTCCGTCGTTGTTAACAGTAACCTTTTCTTTGATGGTAGTACCGTCGCTTGCGTATGTAACGGAATCAATATAATCTCCGTTATCATTTTTTGCAACGTTTATGGTGCGCCAATCGTTATTGGTCGCGCCTGTGCTTGGTCCGTAATAGTAGAATTTATCCCAATATGTAGCTTGTCCGTCATTAGTACCAAGTGCGAATATTACATAATCGGGGTTAAACAGCATTGCAGAGAAATAAATTACCTGACCGGTATAATTATTATATGTTCCGGTCATTGCCGTATTTGCGGAAGCGCCGCAGTTGTATACGTCATAATTAGGACCGAGCAGCTTCTGTAAATGAGCTACATAAGAATTAGTACGGATAGGGGATGCTCCTACACCCTGGGAAATAGAGTCGCCGACTACGGCAATTTTGGTAACAAAGTTTCCTTCAGTAACTTTGTTAATTGAGTCAACCGAAGCAAAGTAAAGCTGGTTGTCTTTGTTCGGAGAAGACTCAAATCCGCCATTATAGTACGGACGAATCTTAATATAAGAGTTGTTCTGGTTATACGGGTTGCGGTCAACTAAGTTGCCGTTTCTGATGCTGAGTGCTTCATATTCCGAAGCATAGCTTTGATTGGTGGAATTGGTGCTGAGAAAGAAGTTGAGCTTTACATCGTTGATAGAAAATTCAATTTCAGTAGCTCCGTCTTTGTCGTTGAAATTAACGCCCAGCTTTACCCAATCGCCGTAGTAAAATCCATTAATATTTGCATAGGTTTCGGCAAGATAGGTTTTGCTTGCTCCTTTGCGAATGTAGAAGTTGTAGTTTGAGCCTTTGCTAGTGTTTGCCGGAGCAGCAAGTCCGAAAACATAGCCCTCTGATGCATCTGAATTTGCACGGAAGGTGAGTTCAAAACCTCCGATAGCCTTAAACATTGTTTCAAAGCCGTCGTTGTAATAGCTGCCGATATCCTTAATTTGAGTTGTACTGAATTTAAGAGAACCGTCAGCGAGCTCGTAAACAGATGTATCGTCATCTGCTATGCCCCAATATTCGTTCGTGAAAAAGCTCTTTGGCATATTGCCCGAGTCATATTCTGTTTCGGCAACAGCTACGCTAGCCAGCATGCTGAACATAGTTAACAACATGCTGAAAGAAAGGACAGCGCTTATAGTTCTTTTTATAATTTTATTCATTGTTATAACTCTCCCTTCTTTATTTACTGGTTAATAGCAACAGTATAAACGTTAGTATAGATCGTATAAAGATTGCCTTCAGCGTCCGAGTAAATCAGGTATGCAACAAGCGAAATATTGAGTGCAGCTCCTGAGCTTGATCCGATAGTCTGTCTAAACTGACCACAGGGGGATACGGAAGATGCTTCTTTTACGCGGATGCTTGTACCGTTAACTTTGTCGAGCGTCAATGTGTCGTAGTTGTCATCAGCTGTGTAAATAACGCCTGATTCAACTAAATTGTATCCTTCTGGAACATAACGCTCAGTGAGGAAGGAAGCCTTTGTTCCATCGGCAATTGCCGATGCGTCGGTAACGTTGATTGTGGGTACAGCTTCAACAGTGGCTATTGTAATAACAGCGTTGAGCGTAACGTCAGCACCAACATAGAATGTATATTCCTTGTCATAGCTTACAATGACGTTCGAACCGTTTATCCATCCGCCAAAGTATTCGCCGTCGCCAAGTAAGCTTTCATCAAATATAACGGTAATGCGGTCGTTGTAATTGTAATAAGAGTTGATTTCTTCGACTGCGTTATTTACGCAAACAAAATACAAAGTAGTTTCCTTGGTGTAATCGGCGGAAATAATTGTGTCTTTTTCGGCAATGATGCTACCGGAAGCCATTACTGTGCCGTTTACAATCCATCCGTTTACGGTATAACCGTAGCTAGCCGCAGTGCTGAGTGCAGGCAGATCAACGATGCTGCCCTTTGTTACTGAAACGGTAGAAACAATTTTTCCGGAACGGTTCTTGAAGTAGATATTGACCGTATCATTGATTTCAGCAGTATCTTTTATAAATACTGCGGTAACAGTAACGCCTTTTTCGATAAGAGTTACGGTCAGTGCCAGGTCAGTAGATTTTATATTACCGTCTTTGTCGGCCCAGTAGGCAAATGTGTAGCCTTCGTCAGCCTTAGCAGTCAGATTAAGTACAGTGCCGACCGCAAGGCGGTTGGTTGTTCTGTAATCGTTAACAAATGCTTCGCCGTTGTTTAAAATGGTGCCGCCGACAGTAGTGCTAATATCATATTTAGCTTTATAGAAGTTGAATGTATCTAATTTAGCAAAAAGGTCTTCAGATCCATAAGCCTGTACAACATCTACCCAGTGCATTGCGGTAGCAAGAGCATCCTTATCATCGGTGTCAATGCTGTCAATGTAGGCCTGGAACTCGTCAACAGTGCTGTAGGGGAAGTCTTTAGTAAGTGAAAATCCACTTTGATAGTTGATTTTTGTGTGATTGTCAGAAACCCATCCCTGAACAAGCTGAACCTGTGCATTTGTAAAATCAATAGTAGAAACGTCTACATATGTTGCAGTCTCGGTGCCCCAGGTAAGCTTAACGCCGTCAACCGTAATTGTCAGCTTGCCTTCGCTGTCAACGGATATAACGTAATTCCTTTTAAGGGGTGTAGAGCCGTTTACATATAACGAATCTGCAATTTTCTCGGATGTAGCGAGTGTAGAATTGTCTGCGGCGTTGATAACCTGCAGGTAAACCGGCTGGCCATTGTTATTATTTGTTTGGAATTTAATGCTCAGATTGCCTACTTTAATATAGCTATCTGACAGCTTATGACCCCAGCTTGAGAAATCGAAGTTAGCAGAAAGATTGAAGCCGTCCGAGAGGTCATATCTGAATGTGGAAGCAGCGGTAGTGGTACCTCTTGTAGAAAGCGCCATCTGACCGTTAGCAGTAATTTTACTGTTTGTATCGCCGGGAGTTTGTACATTTGAAAATGTCCAGTCTTCGGCAGTAAATCCACTTTCAAGTACTTCTTTGATGTTGGACAGCTCATAATCGAGTATGTCGTCGGGATTATTTGAGAAGTTAGCGATATAGGTTACCGTATCGTCAAAGGTGATATTGAACTTAGCGTCTGTTGAGACTACTTGTCCGCTGCCGTTTGTCCAATAAAGGAAGCAGTAGCCACTGTCAGCAACAGCTTCAATTGTGGCAGAAGTGCCTACTTCGAACTCGTCAGAGCTGTTAATAAGCCCTCCGTTCAGCATAACCTTACCGCCCTGGGTAGAAGTTATCGACCAGTTGGAATAAACTTTGGCTATGTATGTTGCTTTAATATATGTATCAGATGTAGGTATTAAAGAGTAGCTTGAATTGGTTGAAATAACGTTTCCGTTTTTGTCAACAAACGCAGCGAAATTGTAGCGTGCGTTAGGAACAGCGGTAACAGTATATGTATTACCCGCGGTAACGGTGGCAGAGCCGTCATAAGCTGCGCCGTCGATAAGCAGAGTACCATTTTCTTCTGTCAAAACGTTAATATCAGACCATGTGAAGCTACGAGCATTATTGATATAGCTGATATAAGGCTCGATTTCAGCTTTTAGATCTGCAGAGCCGTTCGCCATTACTATATTGTAGAGACTTTCAGCTTTAACAATATCAGCATAGTCGCTTTTATTTGTAAGACTGCTCAAAAAGCTCTCGAAATCAGCGACAGTGGAGTAGGGGAACTCGCTGAAAAGTTTAATATTAGTCTGATTGTTGTAGGTAGGACTTGGATCTCCAACCCAAGCTAGAAAAATTTCTATATTGGAATTAGAAAAATCAACCGATGATACATTAACTTGCATGTTATCTTCGGTATCGAAAGCAATCGGTTGACCGTCAACTTTTACGGTAAGCAAACCGTTTTTAACGGTGAAGTTGTAGTTTTTCTTAAGCGCGTTTGTTCCGTTCAATTTGTCGCAAATAGGCAGATAAGAAGAACCTAACAGATTACCCGTGACTCTGTCGTAAATTTTAAACGTAACGGGGCTTGTGTTAGAGCTTGCGTAGTACTGTATCTTCATGTTTCCAATATAAACATAGCTATTATCGGTAAACAAGAAACCGCCGCCCGTAAAGTCAAGGTCACCGGAAAAAGTAAATCCGTTCGAGAGATCGTACGAATTTACAGTTTTGGCAGTTTGTCCTGATCTGCGGTGCATTACAATGGAACCATTGGAAATGCTAATATTTGGTCCGCTGAGCGTCCATTGATCCTTGACGACTCCGTTTATCATGTAATTGGTAAGATTGGCGAGTTCATCGTCAAGAGCACTTGCCGATGTTACTGTAACCATGGAAAACATGGATATTAGCATGACAAATGTCAGCAACGTGCATAAGAAACGTTTTACTTTGTTTTTTTGCATATAATCATCACCTTTATAAAATCTTAAATAAATTATAGTACATAATATAAAATAATACTATTTACCAAATTTATAAAAAAAGATAAACCATATAGTGCTATTTGCACAAAACAAATTTTTCGATATAAAATATTTAATATTTTTTTTTATTTTTTTATATATTATATTTTTAATAATTATTAACTCAATTAATGATTATAAATTAAAATATTATGAATATTTACTATTTTTAGTACAACTACAATTTAAATTTGTCATGAAATTTACAAAGAGAGTTACATTAAAGTTGTTCATTTGAAACAAAAATATGCAATATAATCGACCGATCAACCAATTTTATTGTAAAAACCCATTTGGTGTATTAATTGTATTAATAACCAAATAAGCCGTAAATGATTATCGCATCCCAAAAATATATAACTTTTGGGTGTATATCATTCACGACTTTTTTTGTATTTATAGCGACTGTGCAACCTAAAAGCACAATCAATTATTTTGCCTATAGCTATTTGTTTACGAGTGTATTTCAACAGCGATGGCTATTTAATTTTACTTTGACTAATTAACACATTTAAAAACGGGTGAAACTTCGATACATACCATAGCAAATTTGTGCAAAAGCAAAGCAAAAGAAATAGCAGCTTTTTGCTATCTTTTGTCACCACATATCGAGCGGTTCACAACGTTGTATTACCCCAGCATATTAATAGAATCATACGCTTCAAGTAAAACATAAATTGCAAAGAAGGCGAAAATGGAGACAAAATATCGAACACTGCATCCTAAATAAGTAAATTGATGCAACAATACTCATACAGGGCTGGGAAAGTGAAAAACTATTTTATATTGAAAAGTATAAAACCAGCTGTCTTGAAACAGATGTTTAAAGAACGTCCGATGCATCCTCAATACCGGGGTTGAAAATATCTTCATCAGAACTTTCTGCTTCATCAATAATAGAAAAACCGAGAAGATGTGCCTGAAGAGCAACGAGGTCTGATGAATCAACAACTCCGTCATTGTTTACATCATAGTTGTAAATACTGATAGTTTGAAGATTAAGAATATGCTGTTCGAGAACAAGTAAATCTTCGGCAGTAGAACTGCTGTCCTTATTAACGTCAGCTGAGGGTGCAGCGCTGGCTAAGGTAGAAGAAGCTGCTCCGACAACAAAACATAATGTTATGACAGTTGCTAGAATTTTTTTGATCATTTCAGCATCACCTTTTTTGTTATTATTTTACGATATTAAGTATAATCTTAAAAATATCAGATTGCAAGTAATAATTTCATAATATGCAAATTTTCGTTAATATTAAGAAAATATATGTATGAATTTTGTTGAGTTTAGCTAATCTATTGTTATTTAAAAGTATAGATCGTCAAGTTTTGTGCAAAACATTGTAAAATAGTGTAAGGCATATAGTAGATGATTTTTAACTACCTATATAAAAAAATATTTAAAAAATATCAAATATTTTATCTCGGATATAGCTGCCTGCTTCAGTTTTTATGTTAATTATAATCACAGGTGTCGTAATAGCCTAATATTTGTATAAAAATAAAGACATCGAGAGAATCATTTTTGCTTTTCTCGATGTCTTTACTCTTTACAACTTCTATAAGTTTAGTATTTTGGTATTACTGCTTTATGTGGTGTTCAAACGTTAACATTTTTCATATATGAGGTTTTATTATAGTTTTAGCTAATTTTTGTGTAAAACACTTCAAGTACTAACTCATATAGTTTTTCAGCATCCGGATAAAACACTGCATGTTCTCCAACAGTATCAATTGTACCCTCAATGTTTTTAAATTCTATTTCTTTGTTTCCGTTAAGAAAAACATTTGTTAAAAATGCAATTTTATCTGGGCTGAGATTATTAACAGAATACTTATTAATTTTATCATAAAGATTAAGAGGCGTGGTAATATCTTTTTTTGTCATTTGAATTGCCTTTGCAGAAAAAGCCTTTAAATAATCGAGCTGCCTTGTAATACGGTAGGCGTTTGACTCAGTTTTTTTTATATCACGGAACTGAACATATTCGTATGCTTTTTCTCCATACAAAACGGTGGTCCCACCGGTTTTTTTAGACCAATTTGAGTTATATTTGGGAACTTCGACTCCGCCCACAGCATCATTTAATACGGCTATTGCGGAGTAGTCGATTGCCATATAAGTGTTAATCGGAATTCCATAAAGAGCATTTGAAGCTGACCATACGCAATTTTCACAGCTTAATTCCTTACCGTCTCCGTAGGCATATGAAAGGCAAAGCTGCTTAGGTTCTGTTCTGATATAGTTGCCTTCCTTTGAATAAATCTTTATGTCGGTAACGGTATCTCTGGAAATACAAATAACTGTGACTTTTCCGGTTTTAGTATCAATTGTAACAGCATATACCGCGTCAGCTTGTCCGTTTTTTCCATTCACTGATGTTTTGTCAATGTCGTTTTTATCAATGCCCATAAATAAAATTGTTGTTAAATTTTCATTGTATATGTACTTGTCATCACCATATGATACTATGCCGCTCGCATCAATTACTGCGTCAATATCGTGAGGAACAATAGGTGTGCTGTTGTTTTTGAGCATTGCCACTTTTCCACTGAAGTGCATAAAAGTGACGGTATTAAGTATTGACATGCAAATAACAAGTAATATTGATAAAATAACAAGCAATGTTTTCTTTTTTTTATGCAGCAATCTAAAATAAATTAAAACTGATAACAAAACGACTAACACAGCTAATAATATTGTAAGCGCTCTTAAAAATCCAAAAAAGTTTAGTGACACATATACGGTGCAAAACAGCACCGACATTAAAACTACGGCAGCAACTGTAACAAGACAAACATTTTGCCATGTCTTGTTGAATAATAAAAACTTTTTAGTAGGTAAGCTCATCTTTTATCAAAACTCCTTGAACAAGATATCTTTTATCTGGTGTGTTATTAGCTAAACAGGTGCTTAGGGTTATTATTTTATCATCGGTGGTTAATTTTACATCTCGGGTGTTTTTATACATTGCTGTTGGATTTTGAATATACTTAAGATACTCGGCATAAACCTCTTTGTTGGTAAAGTCAAATGAGTTAAGAATATGACGGCTGTCGTATTCATATGCGGAAAAAATGTGGTATGTTAAAATATGACCGCGTGTGTAAATGTATATATATTGATTTTCTTCAAAGAAATCCTTTTTCTTAAATTTGTGTAAATGCCTGAACATTGTACCGTTTCTCATATTATGGCCATAAATCAAGGTGTTGGGATCAGAAAAATCTCTTTGATTAAGTTTCTGTGTGAAAATAGCACCTGCAGATGAGCGTTTTTTATTGATGTTATGGTCAATATAAAACAGGTCATCTTCAGCATAGCTTTGTACGATAGGGTAGTCAATTTTAGTATTTGGTATATTAATCCATGCATAAATATCCGTGTTTTCTTTTTGAAGCTCGTCAAAATCAATAGGATTTTCGACTAAAGGTACTGAATTTGAATAAGTATCGGAAGAAACTGTTTGATTAATTTCTCCTGATGATGCTTTATATTTATCAAAATCATTGTTGGAATATTTCCAAATCACAATGCCTGCTATAATGACAATAACTAAAACAAGTGAAATCAATACAAATAACAGTTTTCTGCTATTTTGAGTTTTCATAATGACCATCCTTATAAACATATAAATCCTATCCTGAAACGTTTAACAGCTTCAGGACAGGACTTATTAAAGTTGATATTAGATTAAATAATTATTCGGTAACAAATTTGTTTCTAATTACAATGATACCAGCAGCAGCAACTAATGTTAAAAGAGCAATTACAACAATAGGAGCTGAGGAAGTATTGTCGTTAGTGTGGGGGGAGCTTCCATCACTGTCAGGGTTACCCTGAGATGAAGAAGTATCTTTAAGCTTAAAGCTCGGAGTAACTGTAATATCAGTTGTGTAATCAAAATTAATTGTTTCGGATTTTAAGTCGCCTGACTTAAATGTATAATCACCAACAATTGTCCAACCGGTAAATTCATAGCCAGACTTGGGTACTGCGGTAACAGTATAAGAATCATCAGGCTGCGCACCGTGTTCACATGAACCACCGTTTACATTTATAACAGTAACTTTAATTTCAACTTGACCTGAAGGGCTGGTTTTTGCCTGAGCCAACACCGGCATAGCTAAAATAAGAGTTAAAGTAAGGACAAAAGCAATTAATTTTTTCATAATAAATCCTCCTATTTGTTATTATTCAAACAAATTTATTATTACGTTTCTGATTATAACATATATAGAAAATTTTTGCAACTAAAATTTTAATAAATATTGTATTAATTTTTGCAAACAAGTTATATAGAATTATATTTATAATTCTATATAAATATTCGTGCTATAGATGTAAAAATTATACATACTGCTATACCAATGACCGTTGGAATAGCAGCTGCAAGAACGGTCCATTTCAAACTTCCCGTTTCTTTTTTTATTGTTAACAGCGTTGTTGAACAAGGCCAATGTATCAGCGAAAATAATATTGTACTTACGGCTGTAATCCAGCTCCAACCGTTATTTATAAACAGTTCTTTCATAGTAAAAATATTATCCATTTTGATCAAACTGCCTTGAGCCATATATGCCATTATTATAATAGGTATTACTATTTCATTTGCGGGAAATCCGAGAATAAATGCAATTAGAATAACTCCGTCTAAACCCATTAACCTTGCAAAAGGGTCCAAAAAAGTTGCACAGTGGTTTAGTATACTGGTGTTATCAATTGTTAAATTTGCCATTATCCAAATTAACAATCCTGCAGGTGCGGCAACACAAACAGCTCTGCCTAAAACAAACAGCGTTCTGTCAAAAATCGAACGAACTATTACCTTACCAATTTGCGGTTTGCGGTAGGGAGGTAATTCCAATGTGTACGATGACGGTACACCTTTAAGTAAGGTTTTAGACAAAAATTTTGTAACAGCAAATGTTATAAATACGCCAATAAGTATAACGGCGGTCAACAGAGCCGCTGACAGCAAGGAAGATGTTATTCCTCCCGATGTGCCGATAAAAAACATTGTAAGCAATGCAATTATCGTTGGAAATCGACCGTTACAAGGAACAAAGTTGTTGGTCAAAATTGCAAGTAGTCGCTCACGTGGAGAATCTATAATTCTGCATCCTACTACGCCAGCAGCATTACAGCCTAAACCAAGGCACATTGTCAGAGATTGTTTACCACAGGCGCAGCAGCGTTTAAATGGTTTGTCAAGGTTGTATGCGATTCGCGGCAAATATCCTGCATCCTCAAGTAAAGTGAAAAGGGGAAAGAATATTGCCATGGGCGGAAGCATTACCGAAACAACCCATGCGAGAACACGATATACGCCCAAAACGAGTGCTCCGTGAAGCCAGTCAGGTGCTCCTAAATATGTAAATAACTCTGTTAATTTTCCCTGTACCCAAAACAGTCCATTAGAAAGCAGTTGAGAAGGGTAGTTTGCTCCCGATATAGTCAGCCAAAAAATAAAAGCCAGCATTATCAGCATTACCGGATAGCCTGTTAATTTGCTGGTTAATACCTTGTCGATCTTTCGATCGCTCGAACTGTATTGTTCTTTTTCATATGTAATTGCACCGCTGCAAATATTTTCAGAAGCTGAAACTATTGAAGAGACAACCATATCCTTAAGCTTGTCAGAATCAATTTTTTTGCTTAGTAAAAAGTCCTTGCTTTTTATTATTGATTCGTTAATTTCAGCATCGTTTAGAAATTCGTCACCCAAATATGAATTTATTTCTTTTATCAGTGATTCATCTTGATCGAGCAACTTTAGACAAAGCCATCTGCTGTTAAGTTTTTTGATGTCTTTCTTTTTTAATGTTGCATCAATAATGCTTATTGCTGTTTCTACCTCATCTGAATATGTAATGGTTATAGGAGTTGGTTTGGTTTCCCGGGAAATAACGCTGTCTAACATATTTGTAAGGTTATCAAGACTTTTCTTTTTATGGGCAACTGTGCTTATCACAGGAACGCCGATTCGTTTTTCGATAAGATTCAAATCTATGCTGATTTTTTTTCGTTTTGCTTCATCCATAAGGTTTACACATACAAGTACATTTGGCGTTATTTCAATGGTTTGAAGCACAAGATTTAAGTTTCTTTCAAGGCAAGTAGCATCACACACTACAACAATGGCATCTGGTTCTCCAAAGCAAATAAAATTGCGAGCAACCTCTTCTTCGGCAGAATGAGCCATTAATGAGTAGGTGCCGGGAATGTCAACCATGACATATGAATGACTAGCTGTTGTACAATGGCCTTGCGCGCTGGCAACCGTTTTACCCGGCCAATTGCCCGTATGCTGATTCATTCCTGTCAGATTATTAAAAACAGTACTTTTACCTACATTAGGATTACCTGCAAGTGCGACAACCTTATCATATTCGGATAATCGCTTAATTTCTAAATTTGAATCGACCGCATTTAATCCCGTTGAACTGTTTGTAAGGCCCATTCCCGTTCCTCCTCAACTGCACTTTTTAATAATAATGTTTATACAGTCCTCGGAGCGTATTGCAATAACAGCGCCTCTTATTAAATAAGCCGATGGGTCACCGCATGGACTTCGTCCCACACATTCAACCTCGGTGCCTTCAGTTAATCCAATATCTAAAAGACGCCGGCGCATACTTCCCTTAGTAATTAAAGTGCTAATGATAGCCCGTTCACCGGGACAAATATCATTCAAACACAATATTTCGTGCATAAGAAAAGCGCCTTTCTGATTAAAATGGGTAGGGTATTTGCTATGACATCATATTCGGCTATGTATTATTTTGTTAAAAACAAGCTGTGTTTATTAATATAAATTTATTAATAATTAATTTCAATACCGTATACACCGTGCTCAGCGATGTCGAATTCTACGGTTAAAACACCGTTGTTAAGTGACCAGTCGGCTTTTTCAGTTACCAGTTCTGCTTTGTCACTGATTGTTCTGAGAGTATCTCCGTAAACATATTCAGGCGAACCAAGTGATTTCCAAATGTTCTTAGCGTTGGCATGGTCGTCATCGGATTTTGTGATTGTTACACTGCTGACATTTTCAACATCAGAAATATTAATAGATACTTTTTCAGATTTAATTTCTCCTGTTGGTACATTGTGGTTAAACGCAACCAGTGAAAGTCCGTTTTTGATCTTAGTAGCAACTACCTCAACGGTATCTCCATCTTTGTAGCCCTCAACTTCAAGTCTTTCATTACCTAAAGCATGCATAAGCTCAAATGTATGATAAACCGGTTTTTTAATACCGTGATATGTCTGCAATCCAAAACCACCGTGAAACTCTCCGGGGATCTGACAATTTTCCTCAAAAATGTCGGTAAATGTCCAGAAAGAATAAGCTTCGACCAAACCGTCGTTGTCTGATATTGCCTTTGCAACCAAAGCGGCGGCATAGTTTTCGTCGTGTTGAGCCTCTCCAATAACTGCAGATGTGTTCCACTCGGTATACATTAGCGGGTATTTGCCGGCTTCTTCTCTTGCACGTACCGTCATTTTCTTAAGGATGCCGCGCTCATATTTGCCCATCAAATGACCAAGATTTTTCCAAAATTCATCAAGACTCATATCTTGATTTTTCCACAGTGGGTCATCAGAAGGGTAATGGTGTGTTGAAATAAAATCAAGAGGAACATTATTAGTTTCGCAATAGTTAACCATATCAAGTACCCATGCATTTACAGAGGTAGAAGGGCCACCGACGCGAAGCTGGTCATTAACACTTTTAACAGCAAAAGCTGAATGTTTGTATAGTTCAAAATAATCTTCCTTAGTTCCGGCAAAAAAGAAATCTAAGTTAGGCTCATTCCAAACCTCAAAGTACCATGTTTTAACCTCGTCAATGCCGAAACGATCTATACAGTGCTGCGTAAAGGCCCGAACGAGATCTGCCCATTGCTCATAATCATTTGGCAATGTAACATTTCCTTTGTAATGGAAACATGTTTGAGTGCCTGAAGCAAGAGCCTCGGGCATAAATCCAAGTTCGATAAATGGTTTCATTCCTATTGAAAGCAAATATTCAAATATGTTATCTGAATTAACAAAATTATATGTAATATAGTGAGATTTGGTTTCACCATTCCATCTCTTTTTGCAAATGCACATATCATCATTAAAAAGGCCATGAAAACGAACATACTTAAATCCCAGTTGATCGTGAACTTTTTTAAGTTGTTTTCTCCAATCTTCACGTAATGCAGTGTATGCATGACAGCTGCCTACGCACATTTCCCAGTAATGTGGAAATTCAGTTGTTTTGCCTTTGCTGTTAAGATTAAAAACCATTTTATAAACCCCTTAATTTTTTTAAATAAATTATAATATATTCATAATACTATTGTCAATATAAATTACCCATTGAAAGATTATATGCAAACGATTATAATTATATTTGAGGTGAGCTGTGTGAATAATCTTGTTATGACATTTGTATCGTTAATAATTGTTATTTTATTTTGTTCGTGTTCGGTAGAAAATAATAACGATATATCATCGGTGATTAATAATTCTACGGTTGAAAGTGTTTTGCAGATTGACGGTGTAAGTGGAACCATTAAATATACTGTTATTGAAAGCAAAAAAGGGTATCGCATTGGATATGATGCGGATAATTTTGAGTATAAAAGTGGAGAAAAGGACGTTTTTTTATCTAAAGAAAATGGATCATCTCTTGAAGTATATCTTTCCGGAGGAAAAACGGTAGACAATATTTCCGATGAGTATATCGATGCTTTGAAAAAAGACGGATATTCCGTTACAGACCCCGATTCAATTGCAATCGGTACGGAATTTTACTCTTCGGTATATATAAGAGCCGAAAAAGAAGGCGAGAAAAAAGAGTGCTATTTTATTCCTGTCGAAAATGAGTGCTTAGTGATGATTTATGATATAAAAGGTGATGACGGGGACGTTTTACTGGCTATGATTGAAACGCTTACAATTAAATAGTATAAATGATTTTTCAGCGCGGATTGATGTTCGCGCTGTTTTTTTATGCAATTCAAAAACAGTCCCAAATCGACAAAATCATATTACTAATTATGACAACTTCTCGGATTTGATTGATGTATAATCATACTCGGTGAGACAAAATGACAGTGTACGCCGATATACTCATTCTAATTAATACATATGTTAATTATTTCGTGCTTCTTGCCGCGTCGGCATTGCTTAGAATTCGTGTGCCTTTTTGGAGATTGCTTCTTGGCGCTCTCGCAGGTGGCTTTGGATCAATGATAATACTTATACCGCAAAAAAGTGAGCTGTTATCATGTGTTATCCAATTACTGCTTGCGTCTATTATTGTTATCATTTCTTTCGGGTTTGTAAAATTTAAAGCGTTTTTAAAACGGCTTGCTTTGTTTTTTGCAGCATCATTTATATTCAGTGGCAGTGTTTATTGTTTTTGGCTTGCTTTTAAGCCTGACCGCCTGATAATAAACAATTCGGTAATATATTTCGATATATCTGCAATCGAACTTATTATCGCATCTGCTGTTATTTATGTTGGGGTAATACTTGTGCGAGCACTTAACGGAGGCTTTTGCAAAAACACTCGCAAGACGGTTAACCTTGGATTGCTACAAAACGGCATTAGCGTAACATATGCATGTTTGCTTGATACGGGAAATATGCTGCGAGACTCATTCACAGATATGCCGATCGCAGTTGTTGACAGTAATCTGTCCGACTATTTGGGGGTGGATTTCAGCAATCCGGACAATGATGCAATCAAGAAGTATAAAATACGATTTATACCATTTGACACAGTTGGCGAAAAGGGGCTAATGCCTATTTTTCGCCCAGAAAAAATTACCGTAGATGGCAAAGAAAATAGCGGCATATTAATCGGAGTTTCATCACACCATTTTAACGGCGAATACGACGCCGTTGCAAATTATGATATTATTTAGGGGTCTTAAATATGTTTTTATGGATTAAGAATCTAATTACAAAATTATTGTGCAAGCTTCAACCTATTCCTGATGTGGATTATATAAACGGCCCGGAGCTACTTCCTCCTCCGCTTTCTAAGGATGAAGAGCAAAATCTTTTAATTCGTTATTCAAATGGTGATGAGACGGTAAGAGATAAGCTAATAGTACATAATTTAAGACTGGTTGTTTATATAGCTAAAAAATTTGACGGAACGGTATCGGGCGTAGAGGATTTAATATCTATTGGTACTATCGGTCTGATAAAGGCAGTAAAAACGTTTTGTCCGGAACGCAATATAAAGCTCGCTACATATGCATCGCGCTGCATTGAAAATGAAATACTTATGCATTTACGAAAAACTTCATCGTTAAAAGCAGAAGTATCAATTGATGAGCCGCTAAATGTTGACTGGGACGGAAATGAACTACTGCTGTCTGATGTGCTCGGCAGCGACGGTGACGAAATTAATAGGGGAATAGAATCATACGATGAGGCTGTACTGCTACACAAATTAATAAATAAGCTTAATTCGCGAGAAAAACTGATAATGCAGCTTAGATTCGGTTTTGATGGAAAAAAAGAACATACTCAAAAAGAGGTAGCAGATCTTTTGGGAATATCACAGTCGTACATTTCGCGTTTGGAAAAGAAGATTATCGAACGGCTGAAAGTAGAAATTGAGCATACTGAAGAATGTGTAACGAAATAAATTTATGCTGAAAATTATTAAATGGCTTAATGTCTGCGTATGCGGACGTTAAGCCGTTTTTATTAATTAACTATAATATCTATGTACCGTGTATCATTATTAATATTAAAAATCGGAACTAAACTTACCTAAAATAGCATTACAACATATTTCAAAGTTTAAAAAAATAAGCGCTTAAAAGCAGATAATTTGTACATAATGGGTTGACAAACCACTAAATATATGATATAAGAGTACAAGAAATCTTTAAGCTATTCGGATTAATTCCGATTCGGTACCGTGATACCGGCAAGATTGACGTACAAATACCATAACTGCGACTTGTAACGTCCTGCCGGTGAAAGGCAGGACGTTTTTTTATGAAGTTTAAGTCAGTAATTATGGACGATTCAATGTTTTGCCGTTCAGTACGGCGTATTTCACATGAAATCGTCGAAAAGAACAAAGGCACGGATGATATTATTTTGCTGGGTATACGCAGACGGGGAATGCCCATTGCACAGATGATTCAGGAAAACATAAGCCGAATTGAAGGCGCTCATGTTCCATGCGTTGAGCTTGACACTCGGTATTACAGAGATGATTTGACTGCGGAAAATATGGACCCTGAAATTAAGCCTGAGGAACTGTCTTTTGATATCACCAACAAAAAGGTAATAATTGTTGATGATGTAATGTATACCGGCAGAACTGTCAGAGCCGCGATAGAAGCAGTTTTTGCCTTGGGTAGGCCACGTTGCATACAACTTGCTGTTTTAATTGACAGAGGCCACAGAGAATTGCCATTTAAAGCTGAATACGTTGGCAAAAATGTGCCCACCTCTAAATCGGAGCTGATTTCGGTCTGCGTTCCGGAATATGATGGTGAACGATGTGTTACTTTGTACCAAATGGATTAAAACCTTTGTTCATATGCCGCATTTAGCTAAATAAAGCCTAAAGCGGTGTTAAATAAACAATCAAAAAGTATAGGGGAGAAAAAACATGCGCAAAATGTCAAACGAAGTCGGGTATCTTCCCGACGAAACACCCAGCTTGCTAAAGCTGCTGCTTTACGCTATTCAGCAGGTTATCGTAATGTTTCCTGCGACAGTTACAGTAGCACTCATTACAGGATTCCATGTATCCACTACCATTTTCGCCAGTGGACTTGCAACAATCTGTTTTATTCTTATCACTGGACGCAAAATTCCGCTGTACTACGGCTCAAGTTTTGCTTATCTGCCAGCTATTTCAGGTCTTCTTATAAGCGATGCAATTATGGCTAAGGTTTCTCCAGAAGCCGCTGCTCAAATTGCATTGTGGGAAAGTAAACAAGTCGCTACTTTACCAATTGAAGCTATACAGTATGCACAGTTTGGTATCATAATGTCCGGCTTTATTTCGATTGCTGCCGGATTAATTATCAAGTTCTGCGGTGCGAGAGCAGTAGAAAAAATTCTTCCTCCCACTATCACCGGACCTATTGCAATGGTAATTGGTTTAACATTGGCAGGAAACGCACTCAAGGATGCGTACACGCCGTCAGCAACGTTTACAGGTTACAATGGACTCATTTGGGTTGTTTCTCTAGCAACACTGCTTTCTACAATTTTGTTCTCTCGCTACTTAAAAGGCTTGCTCGGACAGCTTCCACTGCTTCTCGGTGCGGCTGTAGGATGTCTGACTGCCGGTGCTATATACTGGATTGGCGGCTTCTCTGAAGGAAGCAATCTCTTTGATATAATGACAGTTGAAAGTCTTGTTTCCACTTCCACATGGAAACTCGGCGAAGGTGGCATTTTTGCTCTGCCGGCCTTCTCATTGCCCAAAGTTTCTATGGAAGCACTTATAGCAATTATGCCGGTTGCTCTTGCAACAATTCCTGAATCAACAGCTCATATGTATCAGCTGGATATATATATTAACAATGTTGCTAAGAAAAAGGGTAAGGGCAAATATGACCTTATCGGAAAGCTTGACCGCAACCTTATCGGAGACGGTATAGGCGACATGGTTACCGGTTTTATCGGCGGACCTGCAGGCACAAACTACGGTGAAAACATCAGCACCATGGCAATTACAAAGGTATTTAGTGTACCTGTTTTGATAGTAGCCGCTATTATCGCCATGATTGTTTCCTGCTTTACACCTCTTATTCAAGGTATTTATGCTATTCCTACCGCTGTAATTGGTGGACTTGAAATTTACTTGTTCGGTGCAATTGCAGCTCAGGGTATTGCAATTATGATTGATAAAAAGGTTGATATGTTCTCCTCAAAGAACATTGCTGTTATAGCAACAGTTATGGTCCTTGGTATTGGCGGAAACTACGCCTTCGGCGGAAATATACCTTTCTTTGGCATGGAAGTTCCATGCATTGCCGGCGCAACTATTTTTGGAATTTTTCTTAATCTCCTGCTGAGCATCGGTGAAAAAAAGAATAAAAGTACAGAAGAAACCGAAGAAGAAGTACAGACAGCTGAATAATTATATTCAACCTGTTTAACAAAATAAATTACAATTAAACACCCTGCTAATGTGGATAACAACTACATTAGCAGGGTGTTTGTTTTATATGTTTTAAAAATTCAGATAATTGTTTATGGGGTGTAAAGGTCACCGCTATTTTCTTTATTCAGCGTGCCGTCTAATTCAACCATTAAGAACTTGCACAGTTCAGTTACAACAGGCCGGTGCAACGTGTTTTTAGGAACAATTACAAATTCTCCAGCAGATACCGTAGTAAGTCCTTCTTCAGTTTCTAACCGGAAACTTCCTTTCAGCACGCAAAACATTTCGTCTGAATGTTCATGTACATGGAAATCAAGAGTTCTATTTGCAACCTGGACAACGCTTAGCACATTGCCGTTAAAGTGCGCAATTTTCTTATAAATGTAAAGATCATCTGTGCTGTTTACTTCATCAATCAAATTCTTTACTTCGATCATAATTACTCCTTAGTCCGAAGCTGCCACAGATGCGGCATATTTACTTGGAGAAACACCTTTTATGTTTTTAAAAACGCGCGAAAAATACAATGGATCGGTAAAGCCAACAGAATATGCTGTTTCACTGATATTGATTTTTCGATCCTTAAGCATTTCACAGGCAAGATTTATGCGATACTTTATTAAATATTCATTCGGGGTCATGTTAAGTTGGGTCATAAACTGTCTGTATAGATGACTTCTACTTATTCCGGCGGCTGATGCAATGTCTACAATACTTATTTGTCGCAAGTAGTTATGTTCAATAAATTTTATTGCAAGCATAACATAATCAATTCCACCTTGGGTAATTGAATTTTTGCTGCCATTAATTTTAATGAGCAATGATAAGAACTTATAAATGCAACCTGTCATATAAACCTCATCAGACAGCTTAATTCCGTTTGAATTATAAATCTCTAATATCATTTCAGTTACTTTATTTATATCTTCACAGTGAAAACATGGATTAGAATTAAATCCAGCGGCGTTCATTAAACGGACCGCATCAACGCCATTAAAACCAACCCAAAAATATTCCCACGGTTCATTGCTGTCAGCTTGATAATAAGCCATTTCGTTTGGTACTGTAACAAAACCGTCTCCTGCTGACAGATTATATTCTTTTTCACCTACTGTAAATTTTCCTTTGCCTGATGCAACAAAATGTAATAAATAGTAGTTTCTTATTGCGGGTCCCCATGAATGGAGAGGCTCACATTTTTGAAATCCACAATTAAAAACTGACAGCCCAAGATTTTCGTGATAAACTGTTTTAAACGAATGTTTCAATTCTTCTTGCATTGCTGTCACCTCACATTTAATAATATTATACGGTGGTTTGTCAAAATATGCAACAAAAATACATAAAGATGATAAAAAATATGTTGCAAATATATATTAAAATCTGGTATTATTTATATAAATATCATAATAGGGAAATTTGGGCTATTATAGTCAGGAGTCATTATATGAAACTTACTGAAATTAAAAATGATATACTTTCTGGAAAGTATAACGAAACATTTAATTTGTTATACACCAATGTCAGCGAGAATGCAGGCAGATATGCAAATGCATGTGATCGTTTTGCACATTATTTCGGACAGGAAAGGGAATGTGCTTTATTTAGCGCTCCCGGTAGAACAGAAGTGGGAGGAAATCACACCGATCATCAATTCGGATGTGTTCTTGCAGGCAGCGTAAACCTTGATGTTATTGCTGTGGCTTCTAAAACCGATAATAATATCATTCGTATTAAATCAAAAGGCTTTGATATGGATGAAATAGATTCAACTGAGCTTAATCCGGTTGAAAGCGAAAAGGAGCGTTCAGCTTCACTTATTCGCGGTGTTTGCGCCCGTATTAAACAGCTTGGATATAATGTCGGCGGTTTTGATGCTTATACTACTTCAAATGTTATAAAAGGTTCCGGATTGTCCTCGTCAGCTGCTTTTGAAGTACTGGTTGGCACGATAATCAGTTATCTTTACAATGATGGCAAAATTGATGCAGTAACCATTGCTAAATGTTCACAGTATGCTGAAAATGTATTTTTTGGCAAGCCGAGCGGACTTATGGATCAAATGGCAAGCTCAGTGGGTGGTTTTGTAGGTATCGATTTTGCCGATACAGAAAACCCGATTATCGAAAAGGTTGATTTTGACTTTGAAGCGCAAAATCATTCACTTTGCATAGTAAATACAGGCGGTAATCATGCAGATCTGACCTGTGAATATGCTGCTGTTCCACAAGAAATGCGCGATGTCGCTACATATTTCGGCAAAAAAGTTCTGCGTAATGTCGATGAAACCGAGTTTTATGCAAACATTGCTGATATTCGTACTAAATGCGGAGATCGTGCCGTTCTTCGAACAATACACTTTTTTGATGACAACCGTCGTGCAGTTGAGGAAAAGGCGGCGCTTAAATCAAATGATTTTAATGGCTTTTTAAAACTTGTACGCGAATCTGGTCAATCTTCATTTATGTATTTGCAAAATGTTTATGCTGCATCGGCACCAAACGAACAGGGGCTTTCTCTGGCGCTTTATCTGTCGTCAAAAGTTCTTGGTGACAGAGGTGCTTACCGCGTTCACGGCGGTGGTTTCGGCGGTACAATTCAGGCATTTGTACCAAATGATTTGCTTAATGAATACATAGAAACGATCGAGAACGTTTTCGGCAAAAATAATTGCTATGTTCTTAAAATTCGTCCTCTCGGCGGTACAATGATTTGCGGTAAATAACTTTTAAAGGAGATAATATAATGGCTGAGCTTAGATATCATCCATTCATAAAAGACTGGGTAATGATCGCTTCACACCGACAGGGCAGACCCAATATGCCAAAAGATTGGTGTCCGTTTTGCCCGGGATCGGGACGGGTACCAGAACATTTTGATGTTCTTAAATACGATAACGATTTTCCTGCACTGTCTCAGACTCCGCCTGAGCCTGATGATGTTGCAAACGAATTTTTTAAAGTAAAGCCAGCATACGGAAAATGCGAGGTTATACTATATTCACCTGAACATACTATAACTTTGCCTGAACTGTCGGTTGACCATATTTCAAAGTTGGTTGACCTTTGGTGCGAAAGATTTACCGATATTGCTTCGGATGAAAACATCAAATATGTGTTCATTTTTGAAAACCGCGGTGAAGTTGTCGGTGTATCTATGCCACATCCGCATGGCCAAATTTACGGCTATTCGATTGTCCCGAAAAAACTTCAGCTTGAAGTTGATGCTGCAAAGGAATACCACGATGAAAACGGAAAATGTCTTTTCTGTGAAATGATTGATCAGGAAAAGAAATGCGAAAAGCGTGTAATTTTTGAAAATGAACATTTTGCGGTAATCTTACCATTCTTTGTTGAGTATCCTTACGGTGTTTACATTATGTCGAAGCGCCATGTTGGAAACATTACAGAATTTACTGCTGATGAAAAGCGTTCGCTTGCAGAAACATTAAAACTTACCACAGGAATGCTCGACAGTTTGTTCGGATATAAATTCCCGTATATGATGTGCATGCATAATGCTCCCGTAAATACAGAAGATACTTCTGATTACTATCATTTCCATATTGAGTTTTTCCCGCCGATGCGTTCTGCTGATAAGCAGAAGTTTAATGCATCTTCGGAAACTGGTGCTTGGGCACATTGTAACCCAACAGCCCCCGAAGAAAAGGCAATTGAGCTGCGCGAGGCACTTAATAGATTTAAAAAAACATTGGAGGATAATTAAATGGGCTTTCTACAACTGGCTACCGACACTAGTAAAATGTCAATAGGTGAGCTTTCAGCAATAACTACTACTTCCGGTATTGTAATTGTTTTCGGAATGCTTCTTTTGCTTGTTTTAATGATTTATATTTTTGGTTTCGTTGCAAAGAGAACATCTAGAAAATTTAATTCAAACAGTGATAATAAAGCAGTTGCAAATGTACAAAATTTAGCTAATACAACTGTTAGCGCACCAATTATTGATGCAAATTCAGATGAAGATGAAGTGATTGCAGTTATTGCTGCTGCCGTTGCTATGATGTACGAAGGCACAGGAAAAAAGGCAATTATCCGCTCTGTCAGACCTGTATCATCGGCACGTTCAGCTTGGGCTGATGCGGGGGTTAGAAATAATATTCGGGCATTTTAAGGAGCGTAACAAATGAGTATCTGGAATAGCTTTATTCAAACTGTTACTGCAATATTAAATGAGTCGGGATTTGCACAGTTTTTTATTGGAGACGGATATAAAAGTCTGATTATGATATGTGTCGCATGCTTTTTGCTTGTGTTGGCCATTAAGTTTCAGTTTGAGCCGTTACTGCTTTTACCGATAGCTTTTGGCATGCTACTTGCCAACTTGCCACAAGCCGGACTTTTCCACCCTGAGTATTTTGATACATCAAACCTTAATTATTGGACCGCAGACGGTCATCTTATGATCGGCGAAGTGGTAAAAGAGGGCGGACTGCTTGATATACTCTATCTTGGAGTAAAACTTGGTATCTATCCTCCTCTTATTTTCCTTGGCATCGGTTGTATGACCGACTTTTCTCCGCTTATCAGCAATCCTAAAAGCTTATTGCTCGGAGCAGCAGCACAGCTGGGTATATTTATTGCTTTTATCGGAGCACTGTTTCTCGGATTTAATGAAGATGTTGCCGCCTCAATCGGTATTATTGGCGGCGCTGACGGACCCACGGCAATATATGTTACATCACGACTGGCACCCAGTTATCTTGGTCCGATAGCCGTTGCAGCATATTCATATATGGCGTTAATACCGGTTATTCAGCCACCTATTATGAAGCTTCTTACAACTGATAAGGAGCGCAAGGTGCGCATGGAATCGCTTAGAACGGTATCAAAAACCGAGAAAATTATTTTCCCGGTTGCCGTTACTATCGTTGTATCTTTACTTCTTCCATCAGCAGCAGTTTTGGTCGGTTTGCTAATGCTGGGGAATTTGATGAAAGAATGTGGAGTTGTTGACCGTATTTGCAAAACGGCACAAAATGAGCTTATGAATATTATTACAATATTCCTGGGTATTACAGTGGGCGCTACTACAAACGGCGCCAGCTTCCTTAACCTTGAAACACTTGGAATCGTAGGTATGGGACTTGTAGCATTTTGCTTTGGTACTGCTGGCGGTGTTTTACTCGGTAAACTCATGTATGTGGTTACAGGAGGAAAGGTTAACCCGCTTATCGGTTCGGCTGGAGTTTCTGCTGTTCCTATGGCGGCGCGTGTTTCGCAAAAAATCGGACAGCAGTATGATCCGGGCAACTTCTTATTAATGCATGCTATGGGACCAAATGTAGCAGGCGTTATTGGCTCAGCCGTTGCGGCCGGGGTACTGATCAACTTATTCGCTTAATAAAAAGCGCTTTGTGTTTAGTTAACACAAAGCGCTTTAATTTTTTATATAATAATTTGGTTACTTATTCATTGACTCGACCGCAAGTAAAATGCCCATTCTTGCACTGTGAAAGTTAATTCCACCCTGCATCCAAACGGCGTAAGGCTCACGCAGGGGAGCATCACAAGATAGTTCTATTGAAGCTCCGAGAGTAAAAGCACCGGCGGCCATTATTACCTCGCAGTCATAGCCGGGCATTGCCCATGGCTCAGGAACTACAAATGAATCAATAGGTGCGCCCGACTGCATTCCGTGGCAGAAGTCAACAACTCTTTGTGCATTTGAAAGTTTGACAGTTTGAATAATGTCAGCTCGTTTTGCATCGTATTTAGGATAAGTTTCATAACCCATAACTTCAAGCAAAGCGGCAGCGTATACAGCCGTTTTTAGTGCTTCACCGACAACATGAGGGGCGTTAAATAGTCCCATAAACAGCTCGCGGTTGGTTCCAAGAGTTGCACCTACCTCGCCACCTATGCCGGGTACAGTCAAACGGTTTGCACATTGTTCAACCAGCTCTGTTTTTCCTGCAATGTATCCACCGGTCGGGGCAATTGCTCCACCGGGGTTTTTAATTAGTGACCCTGCTATAATATCGGCACCGTGCGATACCGGCTCGTCACACTCAACAAATTCGCCATAACAGTTATCGACCATTACAATCGTATCGGGTGATACAGATTTAACAGCTTTTGATATTTTTTCAATGTCGCATATATTTAATGGACGTCTGATAGCGTATCCGCATGAGCGTTGAATATAAGCCATTTTATAATGTTTAGTTTTTAGCTTTTCAACGATACAATCTATATCAACCTCACCGTCAATGAGGTCAACTTGCTCGTAATTGATTCCAAATTCACGCAATGAACCATCGGTAACTTCATCAATGCCGATAACACCGACAAGTGTATCGTAAGGACGGCCTGTAACACACAGCATTGTGTCGTTAGGTCGAAGTATTCCGAATAATGCGACGGTAAGCGCATGAGTGCCGCATACAAAATTATGGCGGATTATCGCACTTTCAGCGCCAACTGCGTCGGCAAAAACCTTATCAAGTGTTTCGCGTCCACGGTCACCGTATCCGTATCCGGTGGAACTGGCAAAATGCGACTCGCTTACACCGTTTTTGATAAAAGCAGATAGCATTTTAGTTTGATTGTATTCCGTAATTTCGTTTATTTCATCAAATTTTTGTTTACATAATTCTAATGCTTTAGCATCGTATTTATATGTTTCATCACTGATGTTAAAGAAATTCTGTTTCATTTATTTCACCTTATATGTATTGAATTTTCCAATAGGGGAGAACCCGTTTTTTTTATAAAAATTAATTGGTCCGTTTTCTTCAATTAAAGCAAAAATATCTTTTGCATTAATTGAAGAAAGCAGGCTTTGCAAAATATACGTTCCGTTGCCTTTGTTGCGTTTATATTTATCAACGCAAATGCCGCTGATCAGTGCTCCTTTGCTGCTTGTTAAAGCAACAGCGCAACCATTATTATTCAAAACTGCAGTTGCTCCACCGTGTCTTATTCTGTGTGAAATATCGGGATACCATATATTAAAATCGGGCATTGCAAAACAGGTTGACATAATATTATATACTGCAGTTAGGTTGACTTCTTCGCAAATCTTACTTTTTGCGCCAACTGATGAGTAATGCATTACTGTTCCGCTTTCAATAGATTTTAGTGGCATAGTGCTTTCACTAAAAACAGTTTCACAACCGATTGCACAAAGAAACTGAAGCAATTCGTCATAGTCAGCACTTTTTACCTCATGCACTGTGGCGTGATTATCCATTACCGAAATTACAGCTGTGCAAACATCATTGACTTTTTGTGTATAAAATCTTAAAAAATCAAAGTTGCAACCGTATGATTCGTATAGTGAAAGTATTCGCACCGATGCCGCTGAAGGTTCCATGACTGGAATTGCTTCATTTAAAATAGATATCATAATTTACCGTCAGCCATCTGCTCAAAGACACCTTTAGCAACTACTTCAACCGATTCAAGGTCGCGTTTATCTATAACACATTCAGCCGAATGTAGATAGCGGCAGGGAACCGACAAAGCAAGCGTGCGTATGCCTTCGCGTGTAAGATGAATTGCACCAGCATTATTACCGCCTGAAGTGCCACGCTTTATCTGAATTGGCGTGTTTTTGTCTTTAGCAACATTAAGGGCAGCGTCAATAAGCGACTTTTGATAAATTGTAGAACCGTCCATAAAAGATACTACTGCACCTTTGTTAAGGCAACAAACAGTTTTGTGTTCCGGTGTATCAGCAATATCACATGCTGTAGTTGTTTCTATAGCAATTGCAAAATCGGGGTTAACATTATAAGCGGTAGCTTTTGCACCGCGTAAGCCCACTTCTTCCTGAACAGAAAAAGAAAACCATGCATCAAAGGGCATTTCAGATTTAATGAGGTTAATCATTATAGCGCATCCTGCACGGTCATCAAGAGCTCTTGCTTTAATTTTATTGTCGCCAAATTCAACCCAATCGCTGTCAAACACGGCGGTATCGCCGACTTTGACATATTTTTCAGCATCTTCTTTTGATTCAGCTCCAATATCAATAACCAAGCTGTCTTTATCAGGTAACTTGCTTTTTTCATCAGCAGACAGCATATGCACGGGTTTAACGCAAATAACTCCGAAAATATTATCGATTTTTACTCTGCGTGCAAGTAATACATCAGTATTAATGCCTCCTATACATGAAAATGTCAGCAGACCATCATCTTTTATACTTGTGATTATAAATCCAACCTCATCCATGTGTGCATCAAACAAAACGCGTTTTGCACCTTTTAATGCACCCTTTTTATGAGCAATTACACTACCAAGTGGATCAACGTAATAATCAGCATACGGCGAAATTTCATCTATAATATATTTTGCTACTGCAGATTCGTTTCCCGAAACGCCGTCGAGCTCGCATAAATTTTTCAAACAATTAATCATATTAGTCAACAGCCTTTCTGACGTATTCTGCAATTAGTTTAGCGGTATTAGTAACATCATCTATTGCAATTACCTCTGCGGGCGTGTGCATATTAAGCAACGCTATAGAAGTAAGCGCTGTACGAATGCCGGATTTAGTAACAGAAATAACATCTGCATTTGTGCCTGTTGATGATGGGCAAACTTCACACTGGTAAGGAATGTTACACTTTTCTGCTATTTCCTGCAGTTTTGCGGTCATAATGCGGTCGGTAATGGGGGAGATGCCAATCATAGGGCCACCACCGAGTTTTCCTGTCTTTTGCTTTGGAATACTCGGAAACGAGCCGAAGCTGACATCAACAACAATAGCTTCATCGGGTGAATATTTGTATGCTGCGGTTCTTGCGCCTCTTAAACCAAGCTCTTCTTGCGCCGAAAGAGACACGATTAAGTTGCAGGGAGGTGTACCACCTTCACAAAGCATCTTTGCAGCCTCAATTACAGCGGCACAACCGGCTCTGTTGTCCAGTGACTTGCCAGTGATTCTTCCATTAACCATTTCTGCGGCCTTTTGTCTGAATGATACTCTGTCGCCGACGGAAACAATCTTAATTATGTCGTCATGTTTCATGCCGACATCTATTGCCATTTCGGTAATCTTTGGCACAGTGTCTTTTTCACTTTTCAAGTGAGGCGGGACAGAGCAAAAAACACCGAAAATATCTTTTTTACCATGAATTATTACTTCTTGAGAAATTAAAACTCGTACGTCTATTCCGCCGCATTCAGCAACACGAATAAAATCTTCATCAATTTCGGTGACTATCATTCCAATTTCGTCAATATGTGCGTCAAGCAGTATAGTATAGTTTGACTTGCCTTCAATTTTAGCTGCTAATCCGCCCATGTTATCACATTCAACTTGTCCCAGTTTTGACAGTTCTTTTTCAGCAATTTCTATAGCATCGTTAAGTCCCGTAACACCGTTTGCATTAGACAGTGCTTTTAATAGCTCTTTTACTTCCATATTTGGCTCCTTAAAGTTCATTTACCAGCTTTTTAAAATGGTTGCCTCGCTCCTCAAAATTAGGATATGCATCAAAGCTGGCGCAGGCGGGGCTTAGAGTAACAATATCGCCATCTTTAGCTAATTCGTGAGCAATTTTTACTGATTGCTCAAGGTTATCGGAGTGAATAATATTCATGCCGCAATCGTCAAATCCATCACATTCACGGATTGCTTTTTCAATAGCGGTAGCGGTAGGTCCTGATAAAATTAGAGTTTTGATTTTTTCAACAGCATATGGAGCAAGCGGTTCAAAGGGAATATGCTTATCATAGCCGCCTGCAATAACAATTAGCTTTTGCTTAAATGCTTTTAATCCTGCTATTGTTCGTGTTGGACTTGTAGCAATAGAGTCATTATAATATTTTACTCCGTTTATCTCACGAACAAATTCTATTCTGTGCTCAACGCCGCCAAATTCACGAGCAACTTTTATTATGTTTTCCACATCTACATATCCCCATACAGCGGAAATTGCGGCAAGATAGTTTTCAACATTGTGCTCACCGGGGATTCGAATCGAATGCTTGTTCATAATTTTGGTTACACCGTTTTTGTCAGCAACACATATATCGTCGCCATCTAAAAAAGCGCCCTTTTGGACCGCGCCGTTGTAGCTGAAAAACGCCTGCTCACCACGTACATCTGGTAAAAACGAGCGTGTAATTTCATTGTCAGCGTTTAAAACTGTACGAGAAAATGCGGTTTGATGAATGAGAATGTTTTTCTTTGCATCAATATATTCATCCATAGTTTTATGCACATCAAGGTGATTAGGTGCCACATTTGTAACAAGAGCTACATCAGGGCTCTTTCGCATGGAAATGAGTTGGAATGAGCTGAGCTCTGCAACTGCAATATCGTTTTCACCTATATCGTCAATTTGAGGCAGAAGCGGCGTTCCAATGTTACCACCAAGGTGTACACGATAACCTTGTTCTTTAAGCATTGTCGCAATGAGTGTTGTAGTTGTAGTTTTTCCATCCGATCCGGTTATGGCAAATATTTTGCATGGGCAAAGGTCAAAAAACACTTCCATTTCGGAAGTTACAACTATACCATTTTTGCGTGCCTCGGTAAGTTCAGGTAAATAAAAGTTCATGCCAGGTGTACGGAATATCATATCTACATCAAGGTTTTCAAGGTATCCCTCGCCTAAAACGAGCTTAGCTCCGGCGGCTTCAAGTTCTTCGGCTTGACCGGCCGCGAGCGATGAGCGTTCTCTTTTGTCACAGGCGTAAACTTTGGCGCCTTTTTCCAAAAATTTATATATTAGCGGAAGATTACTTTTTCCAATTCCGCAAAATGCGATTTTTTTACCTTTAATTTCATTAAAAAACTTGTCTGCTGTATTCATTATGTAACTACCTTTCAAATGTTATTAACTAACTTTAATATTATATCAGAAATGTAAAAAAATATCAATATTTGCTATTAAAGCATATTATATCTAAGTTTAAATTTAACAGTGTTGGTATGCCTTACATATTTATTTAAATATTAATATTATTGACGATTGTGCTTTTATATGTTATGATAAGAAGTAATGATTTTTAATGATTTTTGCATTAAATTTTATTGATAATTGCATAATTAATGACTTTAGGAGCGTGTGAATTTTGTTAAAGAATTGTTTTGATGAAACATTGGTATGTAATAATTCCAATGATTTAATAGAATACAGTTCGAATGACGAATCAGCAGTTAAGAATAGAAACAGATTTTATTTAGTTTTTAAGCGTTCATTTGATATAGTATCATCATTATTTGCAATAATTGCATTGTTTTTTGTATTCTTAATTATTGCATTACTGATTAAGTTAGATGACGGCGGTCCGGTTTTTTACAAGCAAATTCGTATCGGGCGCGATGGCAAAAAGTTTAAAATGCTCAAATTCAGAAGCATGAAGGTTAATGCAGATGATTTGGAAGAATGTCTTTCCGAAGATGAATATGAACAGTATAAAAAAGAATTTAAACTGGATAATGATCCGAGAATAACGAGAATAGGTAAGTTATTAAGAAAGACAAGCATGGACGAGTTACCCCAAATTTATAATATATTTAAGGGTGATATGTCGGTAATTGGCCCCAGACCTGTTATAAGTGATGAACTTGAGTACTACGGCGATAGTATAGATATGTTTCTTTCAGTTAGACCTGGACTTACAGGATATTGGCAAGCCTATGCTCGCAATGATGCAGGTTATTTAGATAATAAGCGCCAGCAAATGGAGCTTTATTATGTTAAAAATATATCTTTCGTTTTAGATTTAAAGGTGTTTTTAAAGACTATAGGAACTGTATTTACAGGTCGCGGAGCTAAATGATAATACTAGGGTGGGAGTTTAGTGAAAGTAGTTATACTTGCGGGGGGGTTCGGTACACGAATTTCCGAAGAAAGCCATTTGAAGCCAAAGCCAATGATTGAAATTGGCAATAAACCGATCTTATGGCATATTATGAAGTTGTATTCTCACTATGGTTTCAACGATTTTATAATATGTGCGGGTTATAAACAGACTGTTATAAAAGAATGGTTTGCAAATTATTATTTGCATAACAGTGACGTTACCTTCGATTTTTCAAACGGCGGAAAAATGACCGTACATAACAATATTGCGGAACCTTGGAAGGTGACTATTGTAGACACCGGCCTTGAAACCATGACAGGCGGCAGAGTTAAAAGAATAAATGACTATTTACATGATGAACCGTTCTTCCTTACATATGGAGATGGTGTAGCTAATGTAGATATTCAAAAACTCTTAAATTACCACAAAAGTCATGGTAAGCTTGCAACAATGACCGCAATAAAGCCTGACAGCCGATTCGGCGTTATGGATATTGATTCAGATGGTAAAATTTTATCATTCAGAGAGAAAAGCCAGGTTGATTCAGGTTGGATAAACGGCGGATTTATGGTACTTGAGCCGGGTGTAATTGATTACATAGCCGATGATACCATTATGTTAGAAAGAGAACCTCTTGAAAAATTAGCAAAAGAGGGTCAGCTAATGAGTTACAAGCATAATGGATTTTGGCAGTGCATGGATACCCTTCGTGATAAAGAAAGGTTGGACAACCTGTGGCAAACAGATAATGCAGATTGGAAAGTTTGGTGACTTTGTTTGGTCAAAAAATATTATGAAGAAATTGACTGTATTAGAGCAATAGGAATATTACTTGTAGTATTCGGCCATTCATTCTTTGGCAATTATAATACAGGAGTACAATCAGTAATATTTAATACTATCTATAGTTTTCATATGCAGTTATTTTTTATTATTGCCGGATTCTGTTACTACAATATAGCGGGTAAAGGTATAGCAATCTTTCTTAAGAAAAAAACGCTTCACTTGGCAGTACCGTATGTTGTACTATCTGCCTTCTTACTTGTGTTAAAAGCTGTCATACCTCAGTTTGCCAAAAATCAATATTCGATTACAGATTCTTGGAAAATTCTAATAGGCATATCTCCAATGGGCAGTTCTTGGTTTCTATGGACATTATTTATGGTAATGTTCATTTTCTCTGTTTGTTACATAAAAGGCGAGCATAAAAAACTCAACCTCATTTTACTTTTACCTTTATTTATAGTCATTTATTTTTCTCGTTTTTTAAAATTTATGAATTTTGAAAATAATGAAGGATTAATAAAAGTAGTGTTTTATTGCGTGTTTTTCTTAGCGGGGCTACTTATACGCGAATATTATGATTATATTACAAAATTTTGCGATAAAATTACCCCAAAGAAAAAATTATTAATTAGCATAGTTTGTTTTGCTGTTATAATAATTACAACTGCTTTTGTACATCCAACAGGAATAGTTAACGATATAATACAAACAATAAAAGCTTGTGTTGGTTTTATTGGAGTTTATAACATTTCTTTACTGCTGGCTAAAACAAAAGCGTTAAAATATTGCAAAATACTATCAAATTACAGCATGGATATTTATATAATTTCATATTTCACTACGCTTGTAATTGAGGTTGTGTATTCTAAACTTAAATATTCGTTGCCAATGTTTTGGTTAATGGTTTTGGTGTGCAGCGTTATAGGTGTAATTGTACCGTATCTTTTATCAAAATACATTATCAGAAAAATTCCAATACTAAGAACACTGTTTTTAGGATATTTGCCAAAAAAACAATGTATGGAGAATATAAATGTTTGATTTAAATTTTTACAAAGGCAAAAGGGTTTTGGTTACTGGCCATACAGGATTTAAAGGATCGTGGTTATCATTTTGGCTTAGTAAGCTTGGTGCTGATGTTACCGGATTTTCACTTGAAGCATCTACAGAACCTAATCTGTTTTCAATTGCCCACATAGACAAAAAAACAAAATCCGTTATCGGTGACATAAGAAATTATGATGCTCTCAAAGAAGTTTTTGACCAAGTAAAGCCGGAAATTGTTTTTCATCTTGCGGCGCAACCGATTGTTCGTGATAGTTATAAAGACCCTCGCTATACATATGAAACAAATGTAATGGGCACAGTCAACATTCTTGAGTGCATCAGGAACACTGGCTGTGTCAAGTCATTTCTTAATGTAACAACAGATAAGGTATATGAGAACAAAGAACGTGCAGAGGGTTACCGTGAAGATGAAAATCTTGACGGTTATGACCCGTATTCTAACAGCAAATCTTGCTCTGAACTTGTCACTCACAGCTATAAAAAATCATTTTTTAGTGATAACACAGTGGCAATTTCGACCGCCCGAGCCGGTAATGTAATTGGCGGTGGAGATTTTGCAAACGATCGAATTATACCTGATTGTGTGCGGGCTGCCGCAGTAAAAAACGATATTATTGTCAGAAATCCTTATTCAACTCGTCCATATCAGCACGTTTTAGAGCCGCTTTATGCTTATCTTATGATAGCCGCTCGCCAAAACGATGATATAACTCTTTCAGGATGGTACAATGTAGGACCTGATGACTGTGATTGTTTTGAAACTGGTCGGCTTGTTGACCTGTTTGTATCCAAATGGGGAGACGAAATTAAATGGATTAATAAATCTGACGGTGGTCCTCATGAGGCAACATTCCTTAAGCTCGACTGTCAAAAACTTAAAGATACATTTAACTGGAGACCGAGATGGAATTTGGACACTGCTGTTGAAAAGACTGTGGAGTGGTCAAAGTGTTGGCTTAACGGCGAAGATATTACAAAATTAATGGAAAACCAAATTGAAGAATTTATTACAAGATAGGTGCGGTTTATGAAAAGAGTGATTGTTACAGGTGCAGACGGATTTGTCGGAAGCAATACTGTTAAATGCCTTGCCGAAAACGGTGTTGAGGTTTTAGCTCTTGATATAAAAGAAAAACCAGCCAATATTGCAGAAACTAAAACTGTTCAATACAAAAAACTGGATATTTCAAAACCCGAAGAGTTAATGACTGTTGTCAAGCCCGACGAATACGATACAGTTATCCATTTTGCTTGGGTAGGTTCAGCAGGACCCAAAAGGGTTGACTATAATCTGCAGATGAACAACGCTCTTTGGACAGTTGAGCTTATGAAAACTGCAAAGCAGCTCGGTTGCAGCAGATTTGTTGTTGCCGGCAGCATTATGGAGCGCGAAGTTGCTGCTGCAGTAAGCACACAGGGCAGCCAACCCGGTATGGGTTATATTTATGGCATGGGAAAACTTATTGCACATAACTTGTGCAAAGTTGTGGCTGCAGATATTGGTATTGATCTTATATGGCCAATGATTACTAATGCATACGGCGAGGGTGAACTTTCTCCTCGTTTTGTAAATACAACTATACGCAAAATTATTAACGGTGAACCGTTGCAGTTTACAGCAGCTACTCAAAATTATGATTTTGTCCATGTTAGCGATGTTGCTCGAGCGTTTTATTTAATTGCAATGAACGGAAAACCGTTTTGCGAGTATATAATTGGAAGCGGAAATGCAAAGCCGTTAAAAGAATTTATTATAGAGATGACTTCGGCACTTGACCAAAACGCAAAACCTGTTTTTGGAGATATTCCTTTTACAGGTACAGATTTGCCTCTTTCCGCATTTGATACAACAGATACAGAGAGAGATACCGGTTTTGCGGCAACAATTTCTTTTGCCGAGGGAACAAAGAGTACGATGGAGTGGCTAAAAACAGTTTAATTTTATTTTGGAGGACTTATGAAGAACAGCTCTTTAAAGAACAGCTCTTTAAGTTACAGCCCTTTAAGTTATAGCCATACAAAGAACGGCGATAACAGAATCTGGTCTATTGATACTCTTCGCGGTTTTTGTATAATATTAATGGTTTTATGTCACATTGACTATGTAGCAAACAGTCAATTTGATTTTTATGCTCATGCATTTCATATGCCTGTTTTCTTTATTGTATCAGGTTATTTTTTTAAACAGCATAAAATAGATCACTTTCTGTCTTTTTTAAAAAAGAAAGCCTTTTCACTTTTAATTCCTTACTTATTTGCATTTATAGTACATTATCCTCTTTGGATTATTGTAAATAAAAACACAGAAGACGATATTTTAGCTCCGTTAAAAAGTTTTTTAACATTTAACCACGATGGTTTGCCTATCACTCAAGCAATTTGGTTTTTAACAGCACTGTTTTTTGCTGAAATTATTTACTTTTTTGTTTCTTTAATTTCTAACAGATACGTTAGATCTACCGTTGCGTTTGCTATTTTTTTGGTTGGTATTATTGCCACAAAGATTACATCATATATTATGCCGTTATCAATTTCACAAGCATTTGTTGGCGTAGGGCTTCTTGAAGCTGGTTATTTATTTAATAACTGCAAAAATAAGTGTGTTTCTTATTTAAAAAATCTTAATTTACCAGCAACTCTCATCCTTTTTGTAGTTAATGTATTGATGATTTTTTGCAATGCCAAAATTAATATGCGTATTATGCGGTATGGATATATTTCTTTATTTTTAATAAGCAGTATACTAAGTTTCATCGTTTTATTAAGTTTATCGCGTCATATTGATAAGTGTAAAAACAAACTATGCGTATCAGTTATCAATGAAATAAAATATATAGGCATAAATTCGATCGTTTATTTAGTATTTAATCAAATTTGCATTGTAGCCTTACGCGAATTTTTAATATTAATTAAACTTACTGATAAAATTCCATTATATATATCAGAAATTCTTTTTGTTATAATTAGTTTTGCGTTTACAATGCTCTGTTTGAGAGTAGCTGCTATCATTTTTGATAAGACACCATTACGCGTTTTTATGGGAAGGAAAATACATGATACAAAAATTTGATTTTCAAAAGACTGAGCTTGATGGAGCATATTTAATTAAACCGTTTTATGCAACTGATGAGCGCGGCGGATTTATTAAAGATTATAACGTTGATACTTTTAAAGCGAATGGAATAGAGCATGAACTTAAAGAAGTGTTTTACACTGTTTCGCACAAGGGAGTAATTCGTGCTACTCATTTTCAGCTCGTCAAGCAGCAGGCAAAGCTCGTCCGCTGCATAAAAGGTCATGTGTTTGATGTTATTGTTGATTTGCGTCCGAACAGCCCCACATTTGGTAAATGGCAGGGATTTGACCTTACAGAAGAAAATCAATACGAACTTTATATACCTGAATTTTTCGGACACGGTTACCTAGTTTTAGAGGATTCGATAGTATCGTACAAATGCGGACAAGTCTTTTACGGTGACGGAGATTCAGGAATCATGTGGAATGATAAGGAAATTGGTATCGAATGGCCAATTGACAAAATCGGTGGCATAGAAAAAATGATTATTTCGGAAAAAGATAAAAATCTTATGAGTTTTTCCGATTACAAGAAACTATTTAAGGACTGAGTTTAGTGAATATAGCTTATTCATCAAGTGATAAATATTCAATGCTTGCAGGTATTTCAATTATCTCTTTATTTGAAAACAATAAAGATGTAGATGAGATAAATGTATATATCATAGACAACAATATTAGTCATGATAATAAACAAAATATTAATTCAATTGCAAAAAAATATAATCGAAAAATTGAATTTGTAAAAATTATTGATTTTAGTAATATTGTAGGCGTTGATATTGATGTACAACATTGGAATATAAGTACTTTTGCCAGATTATATGAGGCGTCTATTTTTAAGGACTTAGATAAAATTATACATATTGATTGTGATACAATTGTCACCGGATCGCTATCAGAGTATTGGGATGTTGATTTAAAAGGAAAAGCTGCTGCTGGTTCACTTGACTGCGTAAGTAATTGGTATAAAACAGATATAGGCCTGAGTTTAAATGACCCATATTTGAATTGTGGTAACTTAGTACTCAATCTTGATTATATTAGAAAAAATAACTTAGAAAAAAAGTTTACCGAATATATAAAAAGCAAGCCAAACAGTTTAGTTTTTGTAGATCAAGAGGTTTTGAACGCTTGCGTTTGTACTGATGAAAAGCTTGTTTTCACACCTAAATTTAATGCATTTTCGTTATTATACTATTTTAAATATAAAGAGGTTAAAAATCTTAAAAGGGTACATGATTTCTATGATGAAAAAACGGTGATTGAAAGCACAAATTCACCTAATATTGTACATTTTACAAGCTGTTTTATGGATTCTAACCGACCATGGTATGAAACGAATGATCATCCTTATAGAACTGAATTTTTGAAGTATAAGAGCATGTCACCGTGGAAAACAACGCCTTTGTTTAAAGATGAGCGCGGAGTTATTAGTGTATTCTCACATAAAATGTGTCATTTGTTACCTCGAAGGTTAACAATCTTGATTTTTTCATTTTTATATTGTTTTTTAAAACCTATAACTTATAAAATTAAAGGATAAAATTCAAGTTAATGTTTTTTACTTTATGGAGGATGTATTATATAAATTATGATTGTTAAAAATAATTTTGAAATAGCAACACAGTCAGAAAATAAAAACAATAGATTTGAAAACATAATGCTATTATTAATAATGGCATTTACAGCTATGTATATAGTTTTTCATCAGGCTGGTAAAACTAGCATACTGAATTTGTTAGGTTTTTTGATAGTTTTTTGCGTTTTGATATCACCTATTGAAATTAACATATATCAACTTGCATTTATATCTCCTTATTTTATGTTGATTGCAATAGCCGGAACTGCATGTATAAACTTCATGATTTTTATAGTATTTGCAAAGCTTGTTATCAAAAAATTAACTGCACCAACTTTTGTAATTTATATAACTTTAATTTTCATATTTGTTGAAGTTATCTTTAAAATATTAGCTAAACAAAGTTTTACAACATCTATGTTGCATTGGATTATATCTCTTGCACTGTTTTGTTGGCTTATAGTAGATAGTGAAATATATATAGACAGCAGTAAAATAATTAAATGGTACAGTTGCGCAATGACTGTTGTTTCTTGTACAGTTATTATTTATAACTGGGGAAAAAGCATAAGCGTATTTACACGAAATGATATTATAGCTAACGCTTATTTAGAAAAAAACTTTTATGCACTATTTATCTTAATTATGATTACAAGCGTTATTAACTATATGTTAGTTAACGGATTCAGCGTAGTTTATACAATTATGATTGGTATATGCTTCATATCTGCTTTATTTATGATTTCTAAATCATTCTTAATAACTACGGCCTTATGTATGTTATTGTACTTAATATTTTTAATTAACAAACCTAAATATTGGCTAATTTTTATTAGTTTAATTGCCGTAGCATTTTTTATAATTTTGAGTAATGAAAGATTAAGTGAAATTTTTAATATTTATCTTGAAAGATTCACTTTAGCACAGGATATCGATCAGTTAACCACTGGCAGATCTAATATATATAAAAACTATATACAATACCTACTAGATCATCCATTGGCTTTGTTTTTTGGAGGAGGACTGTTCTCGTTTAAATTCAAATTCAGAGTTTTGTTAGACGGAACTAATATAGTTGCAAGCCCCCATAATATTTTTATAGAATTAGTTTCATCATGGGGTATCATCGGTGGTATTGCTTTTATAATTTTATTAGTTTTGTTGTATCGTAATTATTTAAAAAGGTTTGCTGTAATTAGAAAAGGTTTGATTGGGTATATACCGCTTTTTGCATTTGTTTTTGGATTACAGTCACTTCAGTATATTTACGAAAGAAACTTCTTCCTTTTTGTTTTTTATATTTTTAACTGCATTACTTTTTATAAAAGTTATGACAGTAAAACTAAAAAAATGGTGTACAACCAACAGCAAGAAAATAATAGTATGATTGACACCTAAAATTTAATATTTGATTAATTTAAATAGATAATCTGTATGGAGGTTAATATGGAACCAATAAGAATTCTGCACGAAAATGTTGAACTTAATCCGGGTGGAATTGAGTCTTTGTTAATGAATATATACAGAAATATTGATAGAGAAAAAGTTCAGTTCGACTTTCTTTTGCATAGACCTTATGAGGGATGTTATGAAAAAGAAGTATTGGAAATGGGCGGCAAAATATATAAAACGCCGGCTTTTAACCCATTTAAAATGAGACGATTTAATAATAGTATCGAAAAGGTCTTAAGGGAACATCCTGAGTATAAAGTGATTCATGCCCATTCAGAACTTAATTATTGGCCTCTTAAAATCGCAAAAAAAGTTGGATTGCCAACCAGAATAGCACATAGTCATAATGCAAAAACAGTTGTTAACCTTAAGTATTTTTTCTTTTTATATGAAAAAATATTCATCAAAAAGTATTGTACTGATATGTTTATGTGTTCCACTCCTGCGGGTGTTTGGACTTTTGGTGAAAAAGCAGTGAAAAGCAATAAAGCCGTATTTATTAAAAACGGAATTGAAGTTGATAAATACCGCTACAATGAATCGATTAGAAACGATGTACGAAAAGAATTTGGGTTAGATAATAAGTTTGTAATTGGCCATGTGGGCAGATTTATGCAACAAAAAAACCACGACTTTTTGCTTGACATTTTTAAAAGTATTCATGACAAGCGACAGGATTCTGTACTAGTACTTATTGGCGATGGACGCTTGATGGATGATGTGAAAAATAAAATTAATGAGTTAGGTCTTACTGATTCAGTAATAATTTTAGGGCATCGCAGCGATGTTAACAGGCTAATGCAAGGTTTCGATTTGTTTTTACTTCCTTCATTATGGGAGGGCTTGCCTGTTACCGGTATTGAGGCACAGTCAGCAGGATTGCCGATTATAATGTCCGATGTAATTACTAAAGAAGTTAATGTTACGGGTAACATTGATTATATTTCATTGAACTCATCTGCTGAATTTTGGGCTGATAGTGTGCTCAATAAGTTTAGCACATTTGAAAGAAAAGATACTTCACAGCAGGTAATTGACTCCGGATTCGACATTAAAACGACTGCAAAATGGTTGGAAGATTTTTATTTAAAATGTTATTTTGATAATAAGGATATTATATGAAAATACTTATAGTTCGCACTTATCCAAGTGTTTTGAATATTGACAATTATAATTCACAAGAAATAGGCTTGGCTAAGGCGTTTGTTAGAGCAGGTCATACATGTGATATTTGTTATTACGCGGGAAATGTCTCGTCTTATGTTCAGAACATCAATTTTGATAATGACAAAGAAATTAAAATTTTCTGGTTGCGTTCTTTTTCAATATTAAAAAATGGTTTTTTCCTTGGATTAAACAAAATCGTTAAACAGTACGATTTGATACAAGTATCTGAATATGATCAAATAACAAGTTGGTATTTATATACTTTCAGTAATAAACCTGTTTATGTTTACCACGGGCCGTACGATTCTGATATCAGCAAAAAGCATTTATTAAAATGTAAAATAATAGACCTACTGTTACTTAACAAGAAAAACACTAACAAAACCATGGTTTTTACCAAAAGTGAACTTGCGTCTGACAGTGTAAGAAAACACGGTTTTAAAAATGTAGTTACAGTAGGTGTAGGTTTAGATTTTGACCGTCTTATAAATGATAGTGACTCTATTCCGCCTTTTTGCGAAAAATTAGCATCTGAAAAATGTGATGAGGGTTATAAACTTATTACATATATTGGTGTACTTGAAGAACGCCGAAACATTAAGTTTTTGTTTGAAGTTTTTGCTGAGGTTGCAAAAAAAGAAGATAATGCAAGGCTGTTGGTTATCGGTACGGGAAAACAAAACTACGTTAACGAGTGTTTTGAGTACGCTGAACAATTAAATATTTTGAATAAAATCATATATATTAAATCACTTTCTCAGGCGGAACTTTCAAGTGTATATAAAATCAGTGATGTTTTTGTTTTACCTACAAAATTCGAAATATTCGGCATGGTTTTGCTTGAATCTATGTTGCTTGAAACACCGGTTGTTACATCATTAAACGGTGGATCGTCCACTTTGATAACTGAACAAAAATATGGAACTATCGTTCAGGAGTTTAAAGTTGATAAATGGGCAGATGCAGTTTTAGCGTACTTGCATGATGAAAATTTGAGTTTGAACACGGCTAAAGCTGCAAAAGAAAGAATTATTAGCGATTTTTCTTGGAATAAAATTGCCGATAAAATTCTTAAAGCGAACAAAGATAAAATTGAAGGAGCCACAAATGAGTAAAAAAGTATCATGCATTATACCATTGCTTGGAAGCGGCGGCGCTGAACGAGTAATGTCGTATATAGCAAACTACTTAGATGATAAAGGTTACGATGTTACTATATATACATTTATAAGCGATGAAGAATCATATAAAATCAATGACTCAGTAAAGCATATAAATGTTGATGTTAATCATAAAAGCAAAATAATCAGCAAAATTATGCGTGTAATAAAAATGAGAAAGCTTTTGCGCAATGACGGTTCAGAGACGGTTATTGCGTTTGATAAATTTACGGGCATAACATCAGCGCTTTTTATGGGTAAAAAAGTTATTGCTTCAGAGCGAAATGACCCATATAGTAATATGAAAAAAAATTCGTTTTGGGACATCTTCAGGGGTATACTTTACAGATTAGCAGATATAGTAGTGTTTCAAACTAAATATGCTCAAGGATATTTTTCAGAGAAAATTCAAAAACATAGCGTAATAATTCCAAATCCAATACCTGATAAATTACCTGAACCATATGAAAATGAACGTGAAAAGAAAATTGTTGCCGCTTGCAGATTAAGCTATCAAAAAAACATTCCAATGATGGCTTCGTGCGTACTTAGGTTTCTTAAAGAGTACCCTGATTATAAATTTTATATTTATGGGCAGGGTGATATGCAAGATTCACTTAAGGCTTTCATTGAAAAAAATGATATTCAAGATCGTTTCATTATGGGCGGTTATACAACAGATTTATATAATAAAATTATTGACGCTTCAATGTATATTTCAACTTCGAATTTTGAGGGAATATCAAACTCTATGTTAGAAGCATTAGCACTTGGTATACCAACAATATGCACTGATTGCCCTGCAGGTGGTGCTGCATTGGCAATAAGTTCCGGAGAAAACGGTATATTAGTGCCGGTTGGAGATCGCGAGGCTATGTTCAGTGCAATGAAATTTATTGCGGACAATCCCCAAGAAGCTGAAAAAATGTCTAAAAATGCAGTCAAGATCAGAGACAAATGGAGCGCTGAAAAAATATGCGCGGAGTGGGAAAAAATATTATAGTTGACCACTGCTGGGTAAACATAGTTTATTTATATTTTTGAAAAACAGGTGTTTGAATGAAAAAGAATATATTATTTGTAATTTATTCGCTTAACTCCGGCGGCGCTGAGCACGCCCTTGTTGAATTACTTAAAAATATTGATAGAGATAAGTATGATATTAGTTTATTAGTAATGAGTGGCAAAGGAGTTTTGATGCCCAGAGTACCAAAGGATATCAAAGTAATTCCTCGCGAAAGAGCATTATGCTTTTTAACATCTAATGACAAAAAAGAACTTATTAAATCATTTTCACTTCGTGCCTTTTTTGCAAGAATGTTTTATTCATTAAATAAAATTAGACTATCAAATGGTAGCGACTACCGAGTATGCCAACAAAAATGGATGAGCGCATATAAACCGGCAGTTTCTTCTATTAAACAAAAATACGATATAGCTGTTGCTTATATGCACTCGTTGCCTTCTTATTATGTTATTGATAAGGTAAATGCTGACAGAAAAATATTATGGGTACATAATGACTATAAAAATATTGTCGGTGATTATGAATTTGATTATGAATACTATAAAAAAGCAGATTCAATTGTTACAATTTCAAACGAATGTGTAAATTCATTGAAAGAAACCTTTGGCGACCTATCAAATAAAATTATATGCTTACCTAATATTGTCGATAGCGATTTAGTAAAACAAAAAGCTACCAAGTTTTATCCGGAAGAATTTAATGATTATGAAGGTCTGAAACTTGTGTCTGTAGGACGCTTAAGTGATCAAAAACGCTTTGATAGAGCAATAGCTGCGGCCAAAATACTTAAAGATAAAGGTATTAAATTTAAGTGGTTGATTTTGGGTACAGGTGTTTTATTAAATGATTTGAGTGCGCAGATTACTGATCTCAATTTATCTGAAAATGTACTTTTGGTTGGTTTAAAGTCTAACCCGTATCCTTACATTGGTTATGCAGATATCGTTGTGCAAACGTCTGATTTTGAAGGAAAATCGATTGTCATAGATGAGGCTAAAATTCTTGCAAAAACAATTGTATCAACTAACTATAATTCAGCATGTGATCAGATCATTGATGGCGTAACAGGTGTACTTACCGGATTTAAACCAGAAGATGTTGCTGATGGTATAATTAAATTAGCAAACGACGATTCATTAAGAAATAGTATTATTGAAAACCTCAATTTACAAAAAGATGAAACAAAAACCGTATTGGATGAGCATTATAGGTGCTTTAATAACGAATGATTATTTAGGAGATTTAAATGCAAAACAACACCAGAACAATAAATTCACTTAAAAACATGATAAGCGGTGTAGGTGGACAGGCATTATACACTGTTCTTAAGCTCGTCAGCCGTTACATGTTCATTAAAGCGCTTGGCGAACAATATTTAGGTGTTAATGGTTTATTTACCAACATTATAACAGTTTTAAGCATAAGTGAATTAGGTTTGGGAAGTGCCATAGTATTTGCAATGTATAAACCGATTGCAGAGCGTGATGAAAATAAAATCAATGCTCTTATGTATTTGTATAAAAAAGCTTATACAATTATTGGTTCAATTATATTTGTCCTTGGCTTAGCACTTATTCCGGGGCTTAGTTATTTAATTGATTTTGGTGAAAGCAGCAGTTATATAAATATATATTTGGTATATATAATGTTTCTTCTTGAAACATCAACTTCGTATTGGTTTTTTGAATATAAAAAGTCATTTTTATTTGCTAACCAAAAAAATTATATTGTAAATTCATACGATTATATTTGCAAAATAATTTTTACAATAATTCAAATGGTAGTTATTTGGGATTTTGCATTATTTGATGAATCCGTGAGATTTTATCTATTTACATTTTTTGGAATTATTGGCAACATTTCATCAAAATTTTTAATAAGAAAATATACCGATAAACATTATCCATATCAAAGTAAAATTATTAAAGGCACATTAAGCAAAGATGAAACAAAGTCAATTGTAAAAAATGTATTTTCGATTTCATTGCATCGAATTTGCACCAAAGTTATGAATTCAATTGATAATATTGTTATTTCAGCGTTTATGATCGGGGGTACATTAGTTGTCGGAGTATACTCAAACTATACTCTTATAACTGTAACTATTGCCGGATTCACTCAGCAGGTAATTAACTCTGTAACGGCAGCTCTCGGTGATAAATATGCTCACGATTCTAAAGAAAGCAATGAATTTATATTTAAATGTATGGATTTAATAAATACATGGATGTACGCTTTTTGCAGCATTTGCATGTGGATATTAGTAAATCCGTTTTTGGATTTGATGTTTGGACAGAAATATGTTTTGAGTCAAAGTGTATTATTTTTAATATGTTATAATTTCTTAGTTGTCTATCAGTTAAATCCAACTACAAATTACAGATATGCAAGCGGTATTCATTGGCATGGTAAATATGTTCCACTTGCTACTATTGCTATAAATGTTGTTCTTTCTTTAGCGTTAGTTAAACCATTAGGTATTTTTGGAGTGCTTTTTGCAACAGCAGTCAGCAATACACTTACAACATATTGGGTTGATCCTATTCTTGTATATAAACATGCTTTTAATATGTCAAGTAAAGGCTATTTTAAGCGCCTTTTAATCAATGATATATTCATATTTGCATTAGCAGGCTTTATAACATTAATCACATTACCTTTTGCAGAAAATACTTGGATAAATTTTATTATCAAATTAATTATTGTTGTTGTTCTTACAAACGTAGCCTTTTTGTTAAAAGAATATAGGAGCAAAGAGTTTAAATTTTGCAAAAATTTAGCTTTTAGTTTAATCAAAAAGAACAAAAGTTAAATTAGATTGTAAATTCGAGTGATTTTTTTAATGTTTTTCGTATGATTAAATTTAAATTAGGATGTTATAAATGAAAAGATTTAAAGCTGCATTAGCTAAATATTTTCCTTCATTTAAAAGGGCGCTGGGAAATTGCAAGTTGTATTTAATTGAGCTTTATATGCGGTATTATGGCAAAGTTCATGGGATTAAAAATAATAAAATTATATTTAAAAGTTTTAATGGAAAATTTTATTCTGACAGTCCCAGAAATATATCAGAGTGTTTACATCGATTAAAACCGAATGCTGAAATAGTGTGGTGTTTAATATCTGAAAAGGGGCATGACATTCCTGATTATGTTCGTGTAGTGAAAAAGGGAAGTATAGACGAACTTAAAGAGTTTGCAACATCAAAAGTTTGGGTTTCCAATTTTGAATTGCACAGGCCTATATATAAAAGCAAAAATCAGTATTATATCCAGACATGGCATGGTGATAGGGGATTTAAAAAGATTTGCTACGATATATATGATGATAAATCCTTTAGTATGGTTGAAAAAGACATTGCAGATTTATGTATAGCGGGGTCTGACTTTGGTGCTGCTGTTTATAGAAGAGCATTTAGATATAATGGAGAGATTCTTAATGTCGGAATGCCGAGAAATGACGATTTGATAATAGAAAATAGTAGTCGAGTGAATGAGCTCAGAAAAAAGCTGGGTTTAGATTCAAATTCTAAAGTACTTTTGTATGCACCAACATTTAGAGACACAAAACGCAGCAGTCAAGAAATATTAATTGATGTTTCAAGATGTTTGGATGTGTTGGAGAAAAACGGTGAAAAATGGGTTTGCTTCATTCGTGCGCACAGCGCCATACGCGGTGGCATATTAATGCCCGAAGCAAGTGATTCGGGTAAAATCATTGATATGACTATTTATGAGGACATGGCTGATTTGTTACTGGTTACAGATGTACTTATCAGTGACTATTCGTCCTGTGCATGCGATTTCATTTTAACCGGAAAACCGACTATATTAGCTATATTTGATTATGAATACTATAAAAATTACTGCCGTGAACTTAGTGTTGATATATCAAAAACAGGGTTTATATATTCTCAATCACAAGAGGAATTAGAGAATATTTTAAGTAATATAAACTCTTTTGATTGGCAAGCAATAGATTCTGAAATACTTAAATTTTATAAAAGTACTGAGTCGGGATTATCAACTCAAAAGACTGTAGAAAAAATTATAAATTTTATGGACAATGATTGATTGTTCAGTAATTTTTGTTTTTGATAATGTTGTTACATTAAAACAATGACTTATATCTATTATTAATTCAGTGTTTGGAGTTTTTTTATGACTTATAAAAATTTAAAAGATCTAATAAAAAAGAAACATTTATTAGTTTATACCATGTCAAAAATCATGTGTTTAATGGGCATTTCAAACCATACAATTTTTGAATTGCAGGTAAAACAACGCGTCTATAAAATGCTTGAGAAAAAATACTATTACTTAATCAAAGATAGAAAAATTCCCAATGACTTTGAATATGAAAAATCAGATAAAGTATTTGGTTGCTGGATGCAAGGTTATGAAAACGCACCATTAACAATACAAAACGGATACAATTCATTCAAAAAGTTTTTACCCGATCGTGATATTATATTTATCACGGAGGATAACATGAGTGACTATGTTAATTTTCCTGATTACATTATTGAAAAATGGAAGAAGGGCATAATCAGTAATACTCATTTTGCTGATTTATTACGTGCAGAATTGATATCGAAATACGGTGGCATTTGGTGCGATTATACTGCACAATGTATTGGTGATTTTCCTGAGTATATGACAGATTCACCGTTATTTGTATTTAATAATATAAATCGCGGAGATGAAACTATAGTTGCATCCAGTTGGTATTTATCCGCGTGCAAAAACAATTATATTATTACTGCTGTGCGCGATATGCTGTTAGAATATTGGAAGCGAGAAAATGTTGCGTATCATTATTTGATATACCATATGTTTTTTACGATGGCTTGCAAACATTTTAACGAGGAATGGGAAAAAGTAACGTTTGCCAGCAATATTAATCCTCATATTATTCAATGGAAAGAAGCAACTAAACCATTTGATATGAAGAGATTTAATGAAATTAAAGCTATCTGTCCTATACAAAAACTTTCTAATAAAATGTTTTTACCTGAAGATATTACCGGAACTTTTTACGATGTGTTGGTGAATAAAAGAGATGAATATAACATTTGACATTATAAAGTCAATATCTGCAACAGAAGGAAACGCTAACAAAACGTCAGATTTGTTGGCTTGGATTAATAATCTCAACAGCTCAACACTTGTTAAAATTAACGATATATCACTTAATAATGATTCGTTTTGGTTTTACGATGAAGTTGATGGATGCGTTAAGAATAAAAAGAATGCCTTTTTTACAATCAAAGGACTTAAAACATATTGCGATGACAAAGTAATTGAACAACCGATTATAGACCAACCGGAAATCGGATATTTAGGTATAATATGTAAGAAGATTGATGGTGTTCTTAATTTTCTTATGCAAGGAAAAATTGAGCCGGGAAATGTAAACTGTGTGCAAATTTCGCCAACTGTGCAGGCAACTCGAAGCAATTTTACAAAAGTCCACGGAGGCAAACAACCGGCTTATATCGAATACTTTTTAAATGCAAAAAATGAATGCGTTGTGTTTGACCAAATTCAGTCAGAGCAATCATCTCGATTTTATAAAAAACGCAATAGAAATATTATTATATTAATTGATGATGAGATTGATTTATTGCCTAATTTTAAATGGATGACGTTAGGTCAATTAAAAAACCTCATGAAATACGATAATTTAGTTAACATGGATACTCGCACTGTTATCTCCGGTATTCCACTTTCGCTTCACGGTATGTCAGATGAACAGATAAATCAAATTCAATCATTATTTAATGATATTGGATTATATAAATCAACGTTTGAGACTAACCCGCACGACTCACTTACATCTGTTTATAGATATATTAATAACATAAAGATGTTTAATAATGTTGATAGTAAAATAGTGCCTCTTTATGATCTTGATAATTGGGTTGTAAGCAACGATGGAATTACTTGCCGTAATAAAAGCGACTTTTCAGTAGGATATTATGATATTTTTATTGAGGGCAGAGAAGTTGTACATTGGAGCCAACCCATGTTCAAAGCCACAGGTAGCGCACTTTTCGGTTTAATAGAGAAAGAATTCGACGGAGTTACAAAGTTTTTAATTAAGGTGCGCAGAGAAGCGGGATGCTTTGATGTTGCAGAATTTGGTCCAAGCGTTCAGCTTGAAAGCTCTGAGCTAAACGGTGAATTGGATATTGTCGAGGCAATACTTAATAAATATATTGAAAGCAATAACACTGTTGCCGATGTTGTTTTATCTGAAGAGGGCGGACGCTTTTATCATGAACAAAATCGCAATGTAATTATTAAGATACGCGAAAATGAGTTAACTGAACTGCCTGAGGGATACTTTTGGGTTGATTACAGCACGCTTAATTATTTAGTTCAGATAAATAACTGTCTCAACATACAACTTAGAAATTTGTTATCACTAATTATGATTTGAGGATTTACTAATGGTAAGAATCGGTGTAATTTGTCCATCAGAAATAGCTTATAGACGGTTTATGCCGGCATTAGCGCAGGCAAACGGAATTGAATTTATCGGCATTGGGGTTTGTTCTGAATCAGAACGGTTTAATGAACAGGACAATGTTTCTTGCGATGTAAAAAACAAAGTTCTTAATGAGGAAAAAGCCAAAGCACAGCACTTTGTTGACACATACGGGGGTAAAATTTTTAACAGCTATAATAGTGTTATTTCATCAGATGAAATTGACGCTGTATATATTCCGCTGCCGCCCGGTTTGCATTATAAGTGGGCGTACGCTGCAATGAAAAACGGTAAACATGTTTTGGTTGAAAAACCTGCTACGGTTAATCGCAAGGATACTGATAACCTTATTGAGATTGCCAGAAATAAAAAGCTTGCATTACACGAAAACTATATGTTTGTTTTTCACAACCAAATAAAAGAAATAAATAAAATAGTAGAAAACGGCGAAATCGGCGATGTTAGACTATATAGTTTATATTTTGGCTTCCCGATGCGAGAGCAAAATGATTTTAGATATAACAAAAATTTGGGCGGTGGTGCTCTACTAGATGCTGGCGGCTATACATTGAAACTTGCAAATATTTTACTTGGAGATACCGCCTTTGTTAAATGTGCCAAGTCTAATTATATAAATGAATATGATGTAGATTTTTATGGCTCTGGCACAATGGAAAATAAACTCGGACAAACTGCTCAATTTTCATTTGGAATTGATAACGATTACCGCTGCCGTTTAGATATTTGGGGAAGCAAAGGCAGTATTACTACAGAACGAATTTTGACTGCTCCGGATGGTTTTGTACCTACCGCTACAATCAGCAAAGGTGCTGAAAAGAAAACAGTAGAATTATCTGCTGATAATACTTTTTTAAAGTCTATAGAATATTTTGTTGATTGCATTGAAAATGATAGCCAGCGAGAGACAAGCTACCGCGAAATTGCTCGACAGGCTGAAATTTTAGAACAGTTTATTAAAAATACAGATAATTTATAAATATAGGGGTTGTAATATGAAGGGAATAATATTAGCTGGAGGATCAGGCACAAGACTATATCCATTAACAATGGTTACATCAAAGCAGCTTTTGCCGGTTTATGACAAACCAATGATATATTATCCATTATCTACACTTATGCTAGCCGGTATCAGAGATGTTTTGATAATCTCAACACCGGAGGATTTACCCCGATTTGAAAACCTTTTAGGCGATGGTTCTCAGTTTGGGATATCTTTATCATATAAAGTACAGCCAAGTCCCGACGGATTAGCGCAAGCATTTATAATTGGTGAAGAATATATCGGTAACGATTGTTGTACGATGATACTTGGTGATAACATATTTTACGGAAATGGCTTTTCAAGCACACTGAAAAAAGCAGTTGAAAAAGCTGAAAAAGGTATTGCAACTGTTTTTGGATATTATGTTAAAGACCCTGAAAGATTTGGCGTAATTGAATTTGACGAAAATCATAAGGTAACATCTATTGAAGAAAAGCCAATTAACCCAAAATCAAATTATGCTGTCACTGGACTGTATTTTTACGATAACCGTGTTATTGATTATGCAAAAAGTTTAAAACCATCACCGCGTGGAGAACTTGAGATTACAGATTTAAATCGGCTTTACTTAAATGATGGAACACTTGATGTCGAACTTTTGGGACGCGGCTTTGCGTGGATGGATACAGGCACATGCGAAAGTTTGTGCGATGCTGCAGAATACATAAGAATGGTTGAACAACACCAATGTGTTAAGGTTTCTGCACCCGAAGAAATAGCTTATCGTTTCGGCTGGATATCAAAAAAAGATCTTTTTGAACAAGCAGCTAAATATGGTAAATCACCATATGGAGAACACCTAAAATCAGTTGCGGAAGACAAATTTTACAGTACAGTAAAGTAGGAGTGTAAAATGAATATTTTAGTTACCGGTGGAGCCGGATTTATAGGTAGCAATTTCATATTCTATTTGCTCAAAAAGCATTCAGATGATCGAATTATTTGCCTCGACAACCTCACATATGCAGGAAATTTAGCTACACTTGAAAGTGTTATGAACAATCAGAACTTTTCTTTTGTTAAGGGTGATATTTCTGATAAAAAAGCTGTATATGAAATTTTTGAGAGAGAAAAAATCGATGTTGTTGTTAACTTTGCGGCTGAGTCTCATGTAGATCGTTCTATTGCTGACCCCGGTGTATTTTTAAAGACTAATATTATTGGAACTCAGGTTTTGATGGATGCTTGTTTAAAATACGGAATTAAGCGATATCATCAAGTTTCGACCGATGAAGTGTATGGAGACTTACCGATTGAGCGCACAGACTTATTTTTTACAGAAGATACACCCATTCATACTTCAAGCCCGTATTCAGCATCAAAGGCTTCCGCAGACCTTTTGGTATTAGCATACCATAGAACATACGGATTGCCTGTGTCTATCAGCAGATGCTCAAACAACTACGGACCGTATCATTTTCCTGAAAAAATGATACCTTTAATGATTATACGTGCGCTTGCTGACCAAACGCTTCCTGTGTACGGAAAAGGCGACAATGTACGTGACTGGCTGTATGTAGAGGATCACTGTGCTGCAATCGATCTTGTAATTAGAAACGGCAGAGAAGGCGAAATTTATAACATTGGCGGCCATAATGAAAGGGCAAACATTGATGTTGTAAAAATAATACTTAAAACTCTTGATAAACCAGAAAGTTTAATTACTTTTGTTTCTGACAGACCCGGACACGACAGACGATATGCAATTGACCCGACTAAAATTCACAACGAACTCGGTTGGTTGCCTCAGACTGACTTTAACACCGGGATTGAAAAAACAATTAAATGGTATTTAGACAACAAGAACTGGTGGGAAAACATTATTAACGGCGACTATAAAGACTATTATGAAAAGATGTATACAAACAGATGAGTAGAAAGAAATTTGTTATAATTGGTGCTAATAGTTATATTGCACGCAATCTTATTTACATCCTGAAAAAAAACAATAGTGCAGACTTATATTTATATGATTATCATGAGAATCATGCTGATAATGAGCCGAACTATTCAAAAATTGACGTTTTATCTGCTGATTCCGTGAAAAATATAGATTTTGATTGCGACGCTGTTTTTCTTTTTACCGGAAAAACGGGAACTGCTGATGGCTTTAATAATCCACACGATTATATAATTATTAACGAGCTTTCTTTGCTTAATGTTTTAAATGAATATAGAAGACAACAATCAAATGCAAAGTTGATTTTTCCTTCTACTCGGCTTATATATAAAGGAAGCAACGATACTCTATCTGAAGATAGTGAAAAAGAATTTAAAAGTATATATGCCATAAATAAGTTAGCTTGTGAGAATTACATCTTACTATATCATCAGTTGTTTGGCGTAAAATATTGTATTCTTCGTATATGTGTACCATATGGAAGTGATGTTGATGAGGCATCGTCTTATGGCACGGCTGAGTTTATGATTTCAAGTGCAAAGAAAGGCAAAAACATTACAATATACGGTGATGGCAGCCAACGCCGAACATTAACTCATATTTCTGATGTTTGCAATTCAATTATTGATGCAGCTGTTAGTAATAAATGCATAAACGATGTATATAACATCGGTGGCGAAAATTATAGTCTAATTGAAATGGCACAGTTAATTGCAAACAATTTTGGAGTTTCCGTTGAGCAAATTGATTGGCCTAAACTTGCATATGAAATGGAGACAGGCAGTACTGTTTTTAATTCGGACAAACTTGATAACATTATTGGTAAACATGATAAAATTAAGTTTGCTGATTGGACTGCCAATAACCAACGAAAAAACTAAAATAAGGAGACCCATGTAATATGAAAATTGCAGTAGCAGGAACAGGATATGTAGGACTATCAAACGCCGTTTTATTGGCTCAGCATAATACAGTATTTGCTGTCGATATTATGCCGGAAAAAGTCGAACTGATTAATAACAAAAAGTCTCCGATTGTTGATAAGGAGATTGAGGAGTATCTTTTAACAAAGGAACTTGACCTTACTGCAACTATTGACGCTGAAAAGGCTTATTCAGATGCTGAATTTGTTTTAATTGCAGCACCGACAAATTATGATAGCAAGAAGAACTTTTTCGACACATCTGCTGTAGAAGCTGTGATAGAATTGGTAATGAAGTATAATCCGGATGCCATTATGGTTATTAAATCCACGGTACCTGTAGGTTATACCAAAAGCATTAGAGAAAAAACAGGCAGCAAAAACATTATATTCAGCCCTGAATTTTTGAGAGAAGGAAAAGCGTTACACGATAACCTTTACCCTTCGCGCATAATAGTCGGAACAGATACTAATGATGATCGCCTTGTAAACTCTGCAAAAGTTTTTGCCGATTTGCTTAAGCAAGGAGCGATAAAAAAAGATATCGATACACTTTTCATGGGCTTTACAGAGGCAGAGGCAGTTAAGCTTTTTGCTAATACATATCTTGCTCTACGAGTCAGCTATTTTAATGAACTTGATACATACGCTGAGCTGAAAGGGCTTGATACCAAACAAATCATTGACGGTGTGTGTCTGGACCCGCGTATAGGAGGACACTATAATAATCCGTCCTTTGGTTATGGCGGATACTGCCTGCCTAAGGATACAAAGCAACTGCTTGCAAACTATGATGATGTACCCGAAAATATTGTAAAAGCAATTGTTGAATCTAATAGAACAAGAAAAGATTTTGTGGCCGATCGTATTTTATCAATGTCGGGCTATTACAGCGAAAACAGCGATTATGATAGTAATATGGAGAAACAAATTACTGTCGGAGTATTTAGACTGACTATGAAAGCTAACAGCGATAATTTCCGACAGAGCAGCATCCAGGGAGTAATGAAGCGCTTAAAGGCTAAAGGCGCATCTGTTATTGTTTATGAGCCTACGCTTGAGGACGGGTCCACATTCTTTGGCAGCCGTGTTGTAAATGATTTAGATAAATTTAAATCCATGAGTGATGTTATTGTAGCAAACAGATATGACAATGTACTTGATGATGTAGAAGATAAGGTATACACTAGGGATTTATTCCGAAGAGACTGATTTTAGGGGGATAAATATGAATATTATAAAAATCCTTATTAATTTTATACAGCATCGCAAAAACCCCGTTTCATATGCTAAAAAAATTGGTGTTAATATAGGAAAAAACTGCAGAATAATTGGACCGCAAGTATGGGGTAGTGAGTCTTATCTTATTACTCTTGGTGATAATGTAAATATTTCATTTGATTGTGCATTTATAACACATGATGGTGCAATTAGCATTATAAAAAAAGACCCAAAGTATCGTAATGTTCTCAAATTTGGAAAAATCAATATCGGCTCTAATTGTTTTATAGGTTGTCGTTCCACTATTATGCCTGGTGTAACAATTGGTGATTATTCAATTGTAGCTGCGGGGTCGGTTGTAACAAAGGATATACCAAGCGGTGAAATTTGGGGAGGCAATCCTGCAAAATTCATTCAAACTACAGAGAAATATGCTGAAAAATGTTTATTGAATTTACCTGATTATGATAGAGATAATTATAATCTTAATAAAAAAGCTGAAGTACTTAAAATGCTTGAAAAATAACCAATAAGGTGAGAATAATGAATTTTTCCAATAAAACTATTCTGATTACGGGCGCTGCCGGGTTTATAGGATTTCATCTATCAAAAACTATTCTTGAAGAAAATGAGTCTGTTCATATTGTAGGTTTTGACAGTTTAAACGATTACTATGATGTCAGTTTAAAAGAGGAGCGGCTTCGCATTTTAAATCGGGTGTCTGATGAAAGTGAGACAGGAAAGTTTACATTCATAAAAGGCAATCTTGCTGATAAAGCGGCAGTAGATAAATTGTTTGATGAATACAAGCCTGATATTGTAGTTAACCTTGCAGCACAGGCGGGAGTCAGATATTCCATTACTAACCCTGAAGCTTATATTGAGTCTAATATTGTTGGTTTTTTCAATATTCTTGAGGCTTGCCGTCACTCATATGATGATGGAAAACGAGGTGTTGAACACCTGGTTTATGCATCCAGTTCATCTGTTTACGGTAGCAATAAAAAAGTTCCATACTCAACAGAGGACAAGGTGGATAATCCCGTCAGTTTGTATGCAGCAACAAAAAAATCCAATGAGCTTATGGCTCATGCGTATAGCAAATTGTATGGTATTCCATCAACGGGACTACGCTTTTTTACAGTTTACGGACCGCTTGGCAGACCTGATATGGCATATTTCGGTTTTACCAACAAACTTGTAAATGGAGAAAAAATTCAAATATTTAATTTTGGTGATATGTACCGCGATTTTACTTATATTGATGATATCGTTACGGGCGTTATGAACGTGATGAGTAAAGCACCATGTGTAAATGATGACGGAGCTCGATATAAGGTTTACAATATTGGTAACAATCAACCCGAGAGTCTGAAAGTGTTTGTTGAAACGCTGGAAGAATGTCTTATTGCTGAGGGGGTAATAAATAAACCCGGTGATAAGGAATATTTGCCTATGCAACCCGGCGATGTATATCAGACATTTGCGGATGTTGATGATTTAGTAAAGGATTTTGGTTTCAAGCCAAATACATCACTAAAAGACGGATTATCAAAATATGCTAAGTGGTATAAACAGTTTAATATGAATTGAGTTTTAAAGTCTCAAATTAATTCAGGAGTGATAAAAGTGGACAATAGTTACAAATTTATAATTGACTGCGTTGCTTGTTCTCTGGGCTCAGATAATAAATTAAATATAGATAACAATGTCGATTATATGCATGTATTTAAATGTTCATCAGCTCACTCTATTACTCCGATTGTTTATGACGGAATCAAAAAACTTGGCATTGTATTACCTGACGAAGTTGAAAAAGTCTTTTCAAAAAAATGCCGCATGTATACTATGCAGTATGTTATGCAGGATGAACAACTTTGCAAATTAACAGATATTTTTGAAAAGAACAAAATTAAAAATATGCCGCTTAAAGGCAGCATATTAAGAAAAATGTATCCTCGTCCTGAATTACGCACTTCTTCGGATTTAGATATTTTATATGACGAAACTTATGAAGAAAGAGTTGCCGAAATACTGCTCGGATTAGGTTATAAAGTAGGTGAAAAAGCGGCAAAAGACACATCGTATTTGCTGCCACCGTTTGTTAATGTTGAAATGCATTGTTCCTTAATGGGAGACCACCCCGAACTTGAGGGAGATTTTGCTGATGTATGGGATAGAGTTTCTCTCGTAGACGGTAAAGAATATACATACGCAATGAGCAATGAAGATTTTTATGTTTATATGATTACACATGCAGCCAAGCACTACCTTATGGGCGGAATTGGCATAAGGTTTGTTATAGATGCTTGGGTTTTCAATAACTATATTGGTGACAGAATTGACACCAATGTGGTTAACGAGCGATTGGCTCAGTTGGGAGTATCGGTATTTAATCAAAAGTTAATTTCACTCGCTAATTATTGGTTTAATGGATCTGATGCTGACGAAGCAACAAAAGCTCTGGGCGACTTCATATGTGATTGCAACACTTTTGGCGCTACTCAAAACAGAGTTGCCGGACAAATTGCATCAAAGGGAAAAATCAAATTTATGCTTGATCGTGTATTTCCGCAGTATGATATCATGTGCAGTTACTATCCCAAATTAAAACAAAACAAAGTGTTGCTGCCTTATTTTTGGTGTAAACGAATCATTAGAGGAGCGTTTAATCGTAACTCTACATTTCATTCGGAGTCAGAGATTAGTTCAAACATAAGCGATGAAAAAATCAATTCAATAAAAGAGCTCAATGATTCTCTCGGATTTAATGAAAAGAGCTTAAGATATTAACATTTACAAACATAAAAAACAGCCTATGAGCAAATGCGCTCATAGGCTGTTTAATTTTAATTATTATTTTCCTAAAGTTATTTCTACAATATGTTCTTTGCCGTCAGCAAATATGGGCAGTGAATTGCCAACATATTCTTTTCCGTCAACAATCATTGTCTTATATCCCTTTTGCAGTCCATTAGGATTATAAATGCGGACAATGTAATTGTCACCACGGAATTTACGCGACATTTCACATTTATCCCATTTTGATGGAATACATGGGTCGAGCTCAATGGTGTCATAACCTGGCATAAATCCAAGAATGTACTGCGTTACCGCACGGAATATCCAACCTGCAGTACCGGTTACCCATGCAAACAAGGTTTCGCCTTTGCGCGGATTTTCCGGACCAAAATACATGTTAGTAAGTGCATACGGTTCGCAACCCGAATGATCAGACGGATTTGTATCACTATCGGGATATATTTTCATTATAGTTTCGTATGCTTTGTCACCGTTGCCCATAATGCAATCAGCAACAACTTTGAATGAGCCACCGTGGCAGTATGGAGTGCCGTTTTCCCAAATACCCGGTACAAAGCTTGTCAGTCTGCCAATGTGATTATTAAAATGCTTGTAAGCGGGGTAGAGGGTAAGCGGACCATAGTCAGAGTCAAGGTATTTCTCGACGCTTGCCATAGCTTGTTCAAGTCTTTCTCTGGGTGCAACTTGTGCTAAAACAGCCCATGTCTGCGAGTTAAGATATATTTTGCCTTCGCTTTCTTCGTTGGAGCCTACCTTTTGTCCGAGGTCGTTGATGGCAGCAAGATACCATTCTCCATCCCAAGCATTATTATTTATGTTTTCGGTAAGCTTTTCGCGATAAGCTTTCATTTCTTCGGCTATTCCTTGCCCTTTATAAAAACGATCAGCAATTTCTTCAACGTTTTTAAGAGCATATGTAAGTGCTATTGAGGTCCAAACGCTTTCACCCTTGCCTTCAAGACCGGTCATGTTAAGAGAATCGTTCCAGTCGCCATCTAAAGAGTGAACAAGTCCGTCATCGCCAAGGTCATTCGCACTATATCTAACTGCGCGTAAAATGTGTTCCCATACGGTGCCCGTCTCTTCGGATAATAAGAATTTTACCTGTTCATTTAGTATATCGGCGTCACCGGTTTCTTTTATGTAGGCATTTACTGTGGGTGCAATCCATGTCATTCCATCGGAATAAACATGGTGATCAAGAGGCAACCAACCACGCACACAACGGCCGTCTGGATATTCATATTCAAGAGTCTCAAGTATTTTTTCCTTGCCCAGTTCGCTGTTAAACGCGCAAATTGCCCATGCATCCTGAAGCTGATCACGAAAACCTTTTCCTGTGTCACGGCCCGCTTCTGCGCAAAGCTGAACCTGCTGCTTGATCCATACATTTGTAAAATTGTTAATTTTAGAGTCGGGAGTATTAACTGTAATAGATTCAAGAACGGCAGCTTTTTCAGCTATAAGCAAATCATAATCACTTTCGATTTTTCCGTCTGTAAACAGCTTTTTTGAAATTGATTTTGCACTTTCCGTGCCGTCTACACAGCCAATAAGTACGTTTAATGTATCTTTTTCTCCTGCGCGCAGTTCAAATGTGTGTTCGAGCACACCTGTCATTTGCTCACAAGCCGAAAGACTGTTTGTACAAGCACCGTCAACAACTATTTTAGGACAGTTGATGTTACCAAATGCGCCGAAAACCGCTTTTTTAGATGTGTCAAATCCGCTTGGCCTTTTATCGGATGAAATGAATCCGTTAAACCATTTGTGCGGACGCTCCATTGCTTCATTCATGCATAATACAACATTATCTTCGCTATCAAAATGGCCGTGTACATATGAATTATAATCGGAATAGCGCTGATAACCTTCAAGTAGAAAATCGGCAAGAGAAAACACTTTGAATTTAATATTTTTATCTGTTGTGTTTTCAAATGTAAGCGTCCAAATTTCGCATGGGTCATTAGCGTTGACAAATACACGAGCAGTAGCTTTAATACCAAAACACTCGCTTGATATTATAGTGTAACCTAAACCGTGGACACAGCTGTACTCGTTAATGTCATTACAAACAGGATAATAACCGGGGTTAAATATTTCACCGGTTTCCTCGTTACGAATGTAAAAATAGCGATTTCCGTCGCGTATTACAGAGGTTCGGCTGGCGTGTTCAGTGCTAATGTATGCAAGAGTGCGGCCACCATAAGCACCGACACCGCCGCCGAGATTGTTAACCCCGGCAAGCAGTTTATCATTCCACATATAGTTGAGCAGAGGACGCTTAAGATTGTAATCGTGAATCCGGTACTCTTTACCGTCATTAATAAATGAACCAAATTTGCTCATTATTATACTCCTTATGATCTTAATGTAGCACCGAGCTTTTCAACTTCGGCAATGATTTTCGATATTACCTTATCGCTTTGCTTTTCATTAAGCGTGCCGCTGTCTGAACGCAATGTAATAGAATAAGCAACGCTTTTTTTACCTTTTTCAATTTGCTCACCGGTGTAAACATCGAACAATTCAACGTTTTCGAGTAAAGCACCCGATGCATTTACAATAGCTTTTTTGAGCGACAGTACAGGTAGATCTCTGTCGCAGATAATAGCAAGGTCGCGTGAAACTGACGGATATCTGGGTAATGTGTGATAAGTGCGCTCATTGGCTCTGCAAGCATAAGCTGTTTCAAAGTCAATCATTGCAACATACACTTCGCTGTTAATATCATAGTTGCCGCAAACGGTCGGGTGAATCTGTCCAATTATTCCGAGTCGCTTTCCGCCAATGGAGAGAACAGCAGTTCTACCTGGGTGGAATGCATATTCATTTTCAGATGCTTCAACATCCCACTCGGAAATATTCATTTTTCGCAGAGTTTCTTCAACTGCACCTTTTATATCGTAGAAATCGATGCCTCCACCGTATGCTCCGACTGTCAGAACTTTGCGTTCAATCGGCAGCTCATTTTCGCCCAGAGGAATGTATTCGGTGGCAATTTCGTAAAGTTTAGCAGAAATATTTCTGTTTTTATAATTGAGTGACAGTATTTCCATAATAGACGGCAGGGTAGTGTTACGCATCAATGATGTGTCCTCGCCAAGAGGATTCATAATTTTTACTGATTTTCTCATATCAGCATCGTTAGGCATATTGATTAAATCATATTCCTTCGGGCTGATGTATGAATATGTGTTAATTTGCGAATATCCGAGTGACAGCATGCAATCGTTAATCTGTCTCTCAAACTTCTGTTTATCGGTCACTTTACCGTTTGCACATCCGCGAATACCGGTGTCGAGTATTTCGTTGTATCCGTAAATGCGTGCAATTTCCTCCGCTATATCAGCCTTGTGTTCAATATCAATGCGGTAGTAGGGAACAGTGATTGTATCTCCGTCAACAGTAAATCCAAGACGCTCAAGAATACTTACCATTTGAGCTTTTTCAATGTTTGTTCCTAGGAATTTGTTTGTCCATTCCGGCTCAAATTTTACTGTTTTAGGAGTTTTATCATACTCGCCGCAGTCAATGCAACCTGCTACAACTTCACCTGCACCCAGCATTGTTATAAGCTCGCAAGCACGGTCAAGTGCAAATTCGCACAGCTTTGCCGGTAATCCTTTTTCGTAGCGAGCGGATGCATCGGTGCGCATACCAAGTGCTTTTGCCGTTGTTCTGACAGACGAACCGTCAAAGCAGGCTGATTCAAATACAATTGTATCGGTGTTTTCCATAATGCCGCTGAATTCACCGCCCATAACACCTGCAACGGCTACGGGTTTATTTGCATCGGCTATTACCATCATTGTTTCTGTAAGCTCGCGTTCAACGCCGTCAAGAGTGGTTATTTTTTCACCTTTGGCAGCTTGACGGATACGGATTTTTCCGTCGCTGACAAGCTTATAGTCAAATGCGTGCATAGGTTGACCATATTCAAGCATTACATAGTTTGTAATGTCAACAATGTTGCTGATCGGTCGAACGCCGCTGGATCTTAATCTTTCTCTTAACCAACGGGGAGAAGGAGCTACCTTAATATTTTTAACAACGCGAGCCATGTAGCGCTTGCAAAGAGGTGTTTCAACTTTTACATCAAGCATCTCATTAATGTCACCACCATTTTCGGTAACAACCGGAGTATGCTCTTTAAACGGTTTATCAAATGTTACTGCGGTTTCGCGTGCAAGTCCTATGACTGACAAACAGTCGGGTCGGTTAGAGGTGATTTCAAATTCGACAATTGTATCGTTAAGGCCAATTGCCTCCTTTACATCATCACCCGGTTTGCAGTCTTCCTGCAATACAAATATTCCGTCTTCAATTGCATAAGGGAAGTCACTGAGTGTAACGCCAAGCTCAGCAATTGAGCACATCATGCCTTGGCTTACAACTCCACGAAGTTTGCCCTTTTTAATTTTTACACCGTTCGGCAAATTTGCGCCGTCGGTTGCTACCGGAACAAGGTCACCTACAGTTAAATTTTGAGCACCGGTGACAATCTGAATCTGTTCAGTGCCCATATCGAGCTGACAAACTACAAGCTTATCAGCATCGGGGTGTTTTTCTATTGAAAGAACACGACCAACTTTAACACCGGTGATTTCTTCAGCTTCAACAGAGTAACCCTCTACTTTTGAGCCACTCATTGTCAATGCCTCGCTGTAATCATGTGGTGTGACATCTACATCTACAAATTCACTTAACCATCTCATTGAAAGATCCATTGTTAAAGCACCTCCTTAAAACTGATTTAAAAATCTAATGTCGTTTTCAAATAAAAGACGCATATCGTCAATGCCGAATCTGCGCATTACAATTCGTTCAAGTCCAAGACCAAATGCGAATCCGCTGTATTCTTCAGGGTCAATGCCGCAGTTTGCAAGAACTTTTGGGTGTACCATGCCGCAGCCGAGAATTTCAATCCAGCCTTCGCCTTTGCAAAGACGACAGCCTTTTCCGCCGCAGTTAAAGCACATAGTGTCCATTTCTGCTGACGGCTCGGTAAACGGGAAGTGGTGAGGACGGAAACGGAAAACCGAATCATCGCCATAAAGACGCTTTGCAAAATCTTGTAAAGTTCCTTTTAAATCACCCATAGTAATGCCTTTGTCAACAACAAGTCCTTCGATTTGGTGGAAAACAGGGGAGTGTGTTGCGTCAACTGCATCGGAACGATAAACTCGACCCGGAGAAATTATACGGATAGGTGGTTTCTGCTTTTCCATTATACGGACCTGAACAGGCGAGGTCTGTGTGCGAAGCAAAATATTTTCGGTAATATAGAATGTATCCTGTGTGTCGCGTGCAGGGTGATCCTTTGGAATGTTGAGAGCCTCAAAATTGTAATAATCAAGCTCAACTTCAGGTCCTTCTGCAACGTCGAATCCCATGCCCAGGAATATTTCTTTAACTTCATCCAATACGATGTTAAGCGGATTTTTTTGACCAAGTGTAGTAGCTTTGCCAGGCATAGTAACATCAATTTTTTCGTTTTCAAGCCTTTTGGCAGAAGCTTCGGATTTTAGTTTTGTGCTGATTTCAGAAATTTCATTTTCAATGTAGCTTCTGACTTCATTTGCTAATTGACCGATTATCGGCCTTTCCTCAGGCGAAACGCCACCCATTTGCTTCAAAATAGCAGTAAGTTCACCTTTTTTACCGAGAAAGCGAATACGCAGTGCCTCAATGTCCTGTTCGGACTGTGCGGACTTAATAGCCTCTTCGGCAATTTCGCGAATTTGCTTAATCTGCTCTTTCATATTATCACCTCATAAAGATTATTAAACATTTGCAAAAATAAAAACGTCCCTTGTTCTAAATAGAACAAGGGACGAAATAAATAAAATTATTCCGCGGTACCACCCTAATAAAAGCTGTAAAAAAACACAGCAATCACTTAGTTTTGACCAGATAACGGTGTCATGCTCCGTCACAACCTACTATTGTCAAATATGACAGGTTAAGCTGTGCCGCTCCGAAGTGAATTTCATCAAATATCGGTATGTGTGCGCTTTCAGCCGGTGACGCACATTCTCTGAATATCGAATTTTTTCGATTACTTATCTTCATCAACGCGTTAATAATAGCATTTTACCACCGATATTAATATTTTTCAAGTCTTTTTCAAAAAACTGAGTGTTTTTTTGACGCAATTTGGTTTACAGCTGCAGCAAATTTATCTATATCCTGCACACTTGTAAAAGCTGACGGGCAAACCCTTATCGTTCCGCTTTCTATTGTGCCAATTCTTTTATGAGCAAGTGGGGCGCAGTGTAATCCCGCTCTTGTTGCAAAACCTAGGTCTGATAATTCGTTAGATGCTTCAACACTGTTCAAACCGCTTATGTTAAATGACAATACCGGCGCATAATCATCATTAGGCATTGGGGTGTAAAGTTTAACGCCGGGCATTGTGCGAAGCAGTTTATATAACCGTGTAATTAACTGCATTTCGTGGGAGCGTATTTTATCCATGCCCTTTGATTTAATAAAATCTATTCCAGCTCCTATACCTAATATACCGGGGACATTTACAGTACCGCTTTCATACATTTCGGGTAGCTCGCTCGGCTGTTCAAGCATAATTGATGCGGTACCCGTTCCGCCTTCTATAATTGTATGAAGCTCATTATCACAAGTAATCAGTACGCCCGTGCCCATCGGTGCATACAGACCTTTATGAGCAGCAATGCATAGGTAGTCGATGTTGCATTCTTGCATATTTATATCACATAAACCTGCAAGCTGAGCTGCATCAACTGCAAATTTTACGCCATACTGTTTGCACATTAAACCTATTTCCTTAATTGGCATTTTAAGACCTATTACATTTGATGCTGCGGTGCATATTACAAGCCGTGTGTTTGTGTTAATAAGTCGTGAAAATGAGCGTATTGTTGCATCTCTGTCATCAAGATACGCCTCAGCTATATCAACGCGAACACCTTTCTTTTTTAAACTTTCAAGAGGTCGCATAACAGCATTATGCTCAAAGGAGGAGGTGACAACGCGGTCGCCGCTTTTAAGCAGTCCCTTTAATACATAATTCACAGCGTGCGTGCAGTTCAGCGTGAAAACAACATTTTCAACTGATGGTGCCCCAAACATGTCCTTTAGCTTTTCGCGCACATTGTATATAGCTATTGCTGTGTTTTGGGATTGCACATGGCCACTGCGACCTGGATTAGCTGATTTTTTTAATGATTCATTAACCGCATTCATAACGCATTGCGGTTTTGGAAAGGTAGTAGCCGCGTTGTCTAAATATATCATATACTTTCCTCCGAAATAACTTATTGTCTTTCTGCAGTGCCGAGAACCTTAATGCCAGCCTCTTTAATAATTTTAAGAGCAGCTTCGGGATTGTTCTGTACGGAAATACTATATCCGCATCCGGCAGTATCCAGCTTTCCGGGCGTTTTTTCAATTGCTGCTTTAAAGCCTTTATTCTTCAGCAGGTCTCGCCCCCGAATAGCGTGGGTTATCGAACTGACCATTATCAGGTTTGCGCCCACCTTAGTATACCTGCCTTTCTGATTATGGTTGCGCTCTTTACATTCATTATCAGATTATGCAAAAAATAAAAAAATGTCTCAAGATTATTATTCATGAGACACTTTTGTTAAATATTTTGTTTGGGTACGGTGTACACCGTAACATGTATAAACTACTATTTTAACTCGTTTTAGTAATTAAAATAATTTTATTAATACAGATTGCTAATTTAATAAATATTATTTTTATAATTAATAGATAAACTTTTAAAGCGGTATTACTGCGGCGGTGTTTCCAAAATTTTTCATACTACTTAAAATAATTTTCCTTTTTCAATCTTTCTTCAATGTTATTTTATATAATACTGAACCATAGGATAAATTCCGAGAAAGGAAAATGATTATGTACATTATTAAAAACGCTTTGAGATGCATCGGCAGATCAAAAGGGCGTAATGTTCTGATAAGCATTATTGCTATAGTAATTGCCGTTTCTGCTTGTCTAGGTTTGTCTATCAGACAAGCCGCCGAAAGTGCCAAAGAAAGCACTTTAGACGAACTTAATATAACTGCTACCATATCATATGACAGAAGTTCGATGATGAACAGTATTATGGGTGGCGGAAAAGATCAAGGCGGTGGTGGTTTTGACCGTGACCAATTTGCAAGTATGATGGGTAATGCCACTTCGCTTACCTTGGAGGAATATCAGACATATGCTTCAGCTGACTCGGTTCAGGAATTCTATTATACTTTAACCGCCTCTTTTAACGGAACAGATGAATTGTTACCCGTAACAGACGAAACCGATGACTCGGAAAGCGATTCGGGTTCAGGTGGCTTTGGCGGAGGAATGGGATTTCCCGGCGGTGGTCGTGGCGATAAAGGAATGTTTACTTCGTCAGATTTCTCCATTATCGGTTACAGCAGCGATAGTTCAATGACCGCGTTTATTGACGGAACTGCTTCTGTAGTAGATGGCGGTACAATGTTTGAAGAAGGTACAACCGAAAAAGAGTGTGTAATTTCACAGGAACTTGCTATTTTCAACGATTTATCCGTAGGAGATACGATTATACTTACCAATCCTTCACTTGAAACCGAAACATACGAGCTAAAGATTGTGGGATTATATACGAGTAGCGCAAACAACGACTTTTCTATGTCAATGTTTGGTAAAAGCCAAGATCCTGCCAATCAGATTTATATGAGTGCTGCCGCACTGCAGACAATACTTGATGCTTCTGACGAAGCTTCAACAACAATTACCGATGAAAACACCGGCAGCGAAAGTGATAGTACAATTACCGGTTCTATTTCGGGTACTTATGTTCTTGCAAACACCGAAGCATATTATGCTTTTGAGGAAGAAGTTCGAGATCTTGGCCTTGATGATTCATACACTGTATCATCGCCCGACCTTACTGCTTTTGAGAACAGTTTGACTCCGCTGAACACACTCAGCACAATGGCTGGATGGTTCCTTGTTGTTATCCTTATTATTGGTGCCATTATTCTTGTTGTTCTTAATATCTTTAATGTTAGAGAACGCAAATATGAGGTTGGCGTTTTAACTGCAATGGGTATGAAAAAATGGAAGGTTGCCGCACAGTTTATGTGCGAAATTCTTGTGGTTACAATGATCGCTGTAATTATTGGCGCAGGTATTGGCGCAGTAAGCTCTGTGCCCGTTACAAACGCACTTTTGGCTGGCAAGGTTGAAAGCCAAAACATGCAGCAAACCCAATTGAATGAAAACTTTGGACGCCCAGGTAATTTCGGCGGTGGCTTCCCTGGCGGAAATATGGGTGGCATGCCTGATGATGTTCCCAATGATATCGGCGGCGGAAACAATAATCCGTTTGAAAATATGTTTGGTGGTGCAGCAGAATACATTACCGAAGTAAATTCCGCAATGAATCTAACTGTTGTGTTCCAAATGCTCGGCGTGGGACTACTGCTAACATTAGTTGCAAGTATGGCATCGGTGGCGTTTATTATGCGATATGATCCATTAAAGATACTTGCAAACAGAGATTAAGAAAGGAGAATAACGATGTCTATTTTATCACTTCAAAATATCAGTTTTTCATATGATAGAACACCAGTATTGCAGAATATTTCATACGAATTTGAAAAAGGAAAAATGTACTGCATTGTTGGTAAATCCGGTGCCGGTAAGACTACACTCCTTTCTTTGCTATCGGGGCTTGCCTCTCCAAATAGTGGTGAGATTAACTACGATAATAAAAACGTTTCAAAAATTGACAAATACACCTTCCGATCCAAATATATTGGCGTAGTATTTCAAAGTTTTAATCTGATTACCAAATATACAGCACTTGAAAACGTAGTTTTGTCAATGGATGTGGCGGGATATAAAACTAAGAATAAAAAGCAAAGAGCGATTGAACTCTTGCATAGTGTAGGGCTTGAAGAGGATGAAATGAACCGCCGTATACTTAAATTATCGGGAGGTCAACAACAGCGTGTGGCGATTGCACGTGCGCTTTCTTATGACCCTGATATTATCCTTGCTGATGAGCCGACAGGAAATCTTGATACCGAAACGCAAACCGAGATTATGAACATTTTTCGTGAACTTACAAACCAAGGTAAATGCGTTATATTGGTCAGCCATTCACCTGACGTAGCAGCAAAGTGTGATGAACGATATGAACTAGTAAAACTCGGTCGCGGTAAAAAATCATAAACATTTTTGGAGAGGTGATTTAATCGTCGCCTCTCTTTTTATGTAATAACAGGGGAGAAGAAAATGAAAGTATCGGGACATAGGATAACCCTGATAATTAAAATACGTTGTTGTATAAGAGTGAAGATAAAATCCATTTTTAGTAATTTTAATAATACGGGCTTAGAGAGTTTTATACATATTCGGAAGTTCAGAATATTATTATCATAAAAAATAGTGGGGATACCTTGTACAATTGAATATGAAATTTTCAAAAACGAATAAAATCGGCAGGGATTTAATGTCACCTCTATTGATTTTTATTTTTTCAATAATTTTTCAATCTTTTATGATATAATGGTTTTATGTGGAGGTGTACTATGCGGATTTTACTTGTTGAAGATGAAAAAAGAATGGCGCAGGCGCTATGCGAAATACTACGCCTTGAAAAATATGAAGTCGACCATTATGCCAACGGTCTCGACGGTTTAACTGCTATAGAAAGCAGTATCTATGACATTGTGATTCTTGATGTTATGCTCCCAGGAATGAACGGCTATGAAATTGCAAAACAAGCTCGTAGCAAAGGTATTGCAACACCGATCTTAATGCTGACAGCCAAAGCAGAGATTGACGATAAGGTTACTGGTCTAGACAGCGGTGCTGATGATTACCTAACCAAACCATTTATGACAAAGGAACTTCTTGCCCGTCTTCGTGCGCTTGGCAGACGCACGCTCGGAACTGCAGATGGTATTCTTTCCTTTTCAGATATTACACTTGATACAAGCACACTTACCTTGACCTGTGTTACTAACGGCCAAAATGTCCGACTTAGTGAAAAAGAATACCGTATCCTTGAATACTTAATTGCAAACAACGGTCAAATTCTTACTCGTGAACAACTTGCGGTAAAAATTTGGGGATTTGAAAGCGATGCCGAGTACAATAATGTAGAAGTATATATGTCCTTTACACGTAAAAAACTTGCCTTTGTTGAGGCAAAAACCGAAATTAAGGCAGTGCGCGGTATCGGGTACGAATTGAGGTGTGACGATGTTTAAGAATTCAAGAAGAAAAATCGTTGTCGCCATTATGTCTATTCTTGTGCTTTTGTGGGTGGGAACACTTGGCGTTATTTACGCCTCTAGTTATTTTGAAATGTCAAAACAAAACAAACAGCTGCTTAAAGTTCACGCCGAAATGTATACTCTTACTCAATCTTTTGAGGGAATGAAACCGCCAAGCAGACCTTTCCCCGGTGGCAATCCCGGCTTTGCACAGTCACCAATGTTTCAGCTGTCAACCTTTTATACGGTTGCTGTTTCATATGACGGAGGAATTTTAGAAATAAAGAATGATCCGCCTACGGTACATACCGATGATGATTTAGAGAAATTAGCACAGCGAATTATAAAAGGCGGCAAAACCATCGGAGCCGAAAATAATCTTGCTTTTTATAAAACAGACAAGGGCGGGTACACTCTTGTCACGTTTATGGATAATACCGTTGTAAATGAAAGCGCCATGACCTTGTTCCGATATACACTTATTTTCGGCGGGGTTGCACTAGTTCTGTTTTTCTTCCTGTCGGTATTTCTTGCAAGAAAAATTGTTAATCCTCTTGAAGAAAGCTATCATAAGCAAAAGCAGTTTATTTCCGATGCAGGTCACGAACTTAAAACGCCGGTAGCAGTTGTAAGCGCAAATGCAGAACTGCTTTCCCGTAAAATTGGCGATAACCAATGGCTTGCCAATATTCAGTATGAAAACGAGCGTATGGGAATTCTTGTAGGTCAGCTTCTTGACCTTGCTCGAACAGAAAATGTTACTCCGCAAATGGAATACATTAATTTAAGCCGTTTGGTTGCAGGTGAATCGCTCCCGTTTGAAAGTGTTGCATTTGAAAAAGGTCTTGTGCTAAACAGCAATATTTCAAATAATATCGGTGTCGAAGGCAACAGCACACAACTTAAACAAATTGTATCAATATTGCTTGATAATGCTATTCGCCACAGTAAAGAACATGGCGAAGTATATCTTTCCTTAACTAAAGAACATGGGTTGGCAAAACTTTCGGTTATTAACAAAGGAAATGAAATCCCTATGGAACAGCGTGATCAGATTTTTGAGCGCTTCTATCGCATGGATACTGCCCGCAATAGCGAGGACAAGCACTACGGACTTGGCCTTGCTATTGCAAAATCAATTGTCACATCCCATAAAGGTCATATCGAGGTGCTTTGCTACAACGGATTTGTCGAATTCAGGGTGCAAATACCTGCTTTATAATAATAGGTTTTCAATAAAACTTCAATCTTTCTCCTGTACAATGATAATATCAAAGTACAGGAGGATTTTTTATGTCGTTTCAAACCGTATTCAAACGATATGAATTAAAATATATACTGACACTTGACCAAAAGGAAAAAGTTCTTGCGGCGGTTAAGCCGTATATGAAGCTGGACAAATACGGCAGAACCACCATCCGCAATCTTTATTACGATACAGACACCTATCTTTTAATTCGCCGCTCCATTGAAAAACCAATTTATAAAGAAAAGCTGCGCATACGCAGTTATAGTCAGGCAACTGACGATAGCACTGTGTTTGTGGAACTGAAAAAGAAATATGAGCAAGTGGTATATAAGCGAAGAATATCTATACCAAACAAGCAAGCAATGGATTGGCTATCGGGAGAAAAACACCTGGATAAGCATACACAGATTGCAAACGAAATCGATTATTTTATTAAACTGTATGGCACTCTGCATCCAACAGTGTTTCTGTCTTATGATCGAGAGGCATATCACTCTAATACGGGCACGGATTTTCGTGTAACCTTTGACGATACTATACTTTGCAGACAAGAAGATTTATCTCTTAAATCTGATGTGTGGGGCACTTCGATTCTTTCCGAAGATAAGGTGTTAATGGAAATCAAATGCAGCGGTGGTATTCCGCTTTGGATGACAGAAATTCTATCAAGGGAAAAGATATATAAAACATCATTTTCTAAAAACGGAACAGCGTATAGAACACTGATTTTTCCGCAAACCCATATAATAAACGCTTATAATATGTTGGAGGTAAATACAAATGTTTGAAAATTCATTTAAAGGATTATTTGATACAGATTTAACGGCGGTAATTAGTGTGACCGATTTTATGCTTTGCCTTGGCGCTTCTCTATTTATTGGTCTATTAATGGCATTCGCGTATATGTATCGTACTCGCTATACAAAAAGTTATGTTATAACATTGGCTCTGTTGCCTGCGGTTGTTTGCGTTGTTATTATGATGGTGAACGGCAACGTTGGAACAGGTGTGGCGGTGGCAGGTACTTTTAGCCTTGTTCGTTTCCGTTCTGTTCCCGGCACGGCAAAAGAAATTTGCACATTGTTTTTAGCAATGGGTGCAGGACTCATAGCAGGTATGGGATACCTTGGATTTTCAATACTGTTTACAGTGGTTATGTGTGTTATGTTCATCCTTTATAATCGTTTGGACTTTGGCTCGAAAAAGAATTCCGAAACATTTAAGATCTTCACCATTACAATTCCAGAAGATTTAGATTATTCAGGCATTTTTGATGATATTTTCTCTGAGTACACACTTTCCCACGATCTTGTTCGTGTTAAGAGTACAAATATGGGAAGTATGTTCAAGCTTACATACAATGTAATGCTCCGTGATATCACTCGTGAAAAAGAGATGATTGATAAAATCCGTTGCAGAAACGGTAACCTTGAAATTGCCGTGTCTAAACAAGATACTGTTGGTACAGAATTATAATGGGAGGGCTATATGAAGAAGATATTATCATTCCTATTAATTCTATCACTTGTACTCAGCTTACTTTCAGGATGCGGTGTTAAAGAACAACTAAATGGCAAAAATCCGAACGATAATTCGGCAACCAACAGCGAAAGCGTTAGCGACAATTCGAATAATAACGCCAAGCCTGTTGAGGTTGATTTTTCTAAAACTGATGCCGATATGTTTACCGAGCGAGATGGTAAAACTGATTATGATAAGGGCAAGGCAGTTACCATTAAACTGAACGGTTCTTCTGCTACCTCAAGTTCCAACAGCGTTAAAATATCCGGCTCTAAAGTAACTATTACCGAAGAAGCAACTTATGTTATTTCAGGCGAACTTAGTGACGGTATGCTGATTGTTAATGCGAAAGATACCGCAAAACTTCAGCTTGTTTTTAACGGTGTTAATATTATAAGCAAAACTTCGGCCGCTCTGTATATTTCATCAGCAGACAAGGTATTTGTAACACTAGCTGACGGCACAACCAATACACTTGCCAACGGCGGCAGTTTTACGGCAATAGACGATAATAATATTGATGCGGCATTGTTTTCAAACCAAGATTTGACAATGAACGGAAGTGGCTCTTTAACGGTAACTTCTCCTGCAGGGCACGGTGTTGTTTGCAAGGACGACTTGGTTATTACAGGCGGAACTTATGTTGTAAATTCCGCTTCTCACGGTCTGGATGCTAACGATAGTGTAAGAATTGCAAAGGCTACTCTTACCATAGATGCCGGAAAGGATGCAATTCACTCCGAAAACAAGGATGATAACTCGAAAGGCTTTATTTATATTTCTAGCGGAAAGATAAAAGCAGAAGCCGAAGGCGACGGCATTGCCGCAGGCGCCTATATGCAAATTTCAGACGGCACGATTGATTTGCTCGTTGGAGGCGGCAGTAAAAATGCCACTAAAGAGCACTCTGATTTCTTTGGCGGTTTTATGGGTGGAGGTAGACCCGGCGGAAAACGGCCTAACGATACACAAAGCACTGCTACCGAAGAAAGCGGCACAAGTATGAAGGGTTTAAAAGCCACAAACAGTATGCTTGTTGCTGGTGGCAATATCACTATAAACTCCGCTGACGATGCTGTTCACTCAAATGTTTCGGTAATCATTAACGGTGGAAACTTTACCATAGCATCGGGTGACGATGCTATCCACGCCGAAGAAAACTTTATTATTACCGCAGGTAAGATTGACATTTCCGAAAGTTACGAAGGTCTTGAAGCATTGCACATTGACGTGCAGGGCGGAGATATAAAACTAAAAGCAACTGATGATGGGCTTAATGCAGCAGGTGGTACAGACGAAAGCGGAACAACCGGTGGTCGTGATGGTATGTTCGGCGGAGGCGGTCCCGGTGGCCGTGGTGGTATGTCGTCTAATTCAAACGGTAGTATTAAAATCTCCGGAGGAACACTTTACATCAATTCTTCGGGTGATGGTATGGATGCCAACGGTACTTTGGAAATTTCCGGCGGACACACAACCCTTGTTGGTCCAACTCAAGGAGATACAACAGTTCTTGATTACGATAAAACCGGCGTTATAACCGGAGGAACATTTATCGGCAGCGGTTCTACAATGATGGCGCAAAGCTTTAGCGATTCCAAACAAGGCGTTATTGCAACAAAAGTAGGCAATCAGACAGCAGGCACACTAATCGTATTAAAAGACTCGAAAGGTAATACAATTATTTCGCACAAACCCGAACTTGACTTCGCTATGGTTATTATTTCAACACCCGAACTTGTAAAGGGAGAAAAATACTACCTTATAATCGGTACGGAAACAAGCGAATTTAAAGCAAGTTAATTGATTAATATTTAACGGCAGAGAAAAACTCTGCCGTTATTTTATATTTCGTTAAATTTGTAAATGTATATTTCTGTTCTGTATTACTTTTAATTATTGTAAAAGAAGTATGGCAAACGGTATTTACTAGAAAGAGGCGAGATAGTCGAATGCAACACAAGAAAATTAAAATGGGCAAAAAAAGAGAGAAGCATTAAGCTTCTCTCTTTTCTCTTGCACACAATGCTCTTTCCTTTAGGTTACTGTCCTTAAGGTACGACACTTTTGAGTGTAAGTTATTTTTTTGGAGGCGCCACCCAGATTTGAACTGGGGATAAAGGTTTTGCAGACCTCTGCCTTACCACTTGGCTATGGCGCCGTTTCTGAACGCTAACATATTATATTCTATACAGTTTAATTTGTCAACAGAAAAAATTTGTTTTGACACTATAACCATAAAATTTTATATATTATTATTAATGTTTGCCAATAATTTGATTGAATTAGCAGAATTTGCAAATATATATTGAAATTGTATTAGTTTTGTCGTAGAATTTAAATAAGTTTTAATTTAAAGGATGGGTATAACATGAAGAAGTCTCTAAGTCGTATTCTTTCCGTTACTCTTTCAGTTTGTATTTTGCTTACAATGGTTTCTGTTTGTATCGTTGCAAGTGCTTATACCGCGTTGAAAGAAGTTGAACTTGTTGTTGATACTGACAGCGATACAGGCACAGTTGATAAAAACGGTAATTTTAATGTTGTCGTTTCGTTGAATGATTATGATGACTGCATTGCAAATAATAAGGTGCTTGGGGCTGCGGTTATAAATATCACTTATGATTCTGCCCTTGTTACTCCCGATATTGATACACTTTCTACATATGATGGTCTTTCAAATTTTACATCTGTCAGTGCAAATGACGGAGTTTTAACATTTGTTCTTAATGGTGATAATTCATCATATATTACAAAAGCTCAGCTTGATGCTAATAATGGCAAGCTTTTTAGTTTAACATTTAATGCTAATAATGTTGACGGTAAAGCTTTATTCGGAATTGCTATTGGTTCCAATGCAAGTGCTACTTCTCTTGCTGTTCTCGATCTTGATGTTGCAGCCGGAGCAGATGGTGCGCTTATTACTAATGCTGCTGTTACAGGTATAGGCAATAATGTTAGCGTACAAATTGGTGATGGTTCTTATGTTTATGAGCCAAAAAACATTACTGTTACAATGGTCGATGCAAACGGTGTAAACGGTTATTGGTATGCTCCAGACAGCAACGGGCCTTTCTATGTAAGTGACAAAATTGTTTTTAACACAGCAAATGTTAAAATTAATCTTGATGGTGCATCTGTTGAACCGTGGAATGCATATTTTACTCTTACAGGTGGCACAGGTTCCGGTAATTCAGACGGTAACATAAAACTTTATAATGGAGCCTATGGTGCAGTAATTACTCTCGATAAACCGGGTGTATGGAATCTTACCTTTTCAAATAATAATATAACTTATAATCTTATGAGTATTACTGTTTATCCTACTCCGCTTAAAGAAGATGTAGAAGCAGCAGAAGCTTTTGATGAAACAGCTAAAAACCTGCCAGCTGCTAGCAGTGTAACGCTTGATAACGAAACTCAAATTGTTGCCGCACATGATGAGTATGAGGCTCTTACTGCTGCTGGCAAAACCCTCGTAACTGAATATGAAAAATACATTGAAACATATGAAGCTTATCTTACTTTAAAATATGGTAGCGTCGGACGTGCTATGGCTTACGACGTAATAGTAATTATTAATGAACTGCCTGAACCCGGCGATATTACTCTTGATGATGCTAATGCAATAGACTTTGCACGTACAAAATATACACTGCTTAATGATAATTATAAGCAGTATGTTGAAAATTATAAAAAGTTAGTTGCTGATGAGTCTGCTCTTGACGCAATATATGTTCCTAAACAGATAGTATATAAACCGGGAGATACAAGTGCTACTTCAACACAGTATGTTAATTTCAGTGAAACAACAATCTATGTTTCTGATTCATTGAAAAACGGAGCTTGGTGGAAAGATTATACTTACAACTACACGGATTCTACAACCGGAACAACATATACAGGAAAAATTTACAATGCCACACTTAAGTGTGAGTCTGCAAATATTTCACAAAGTGTACAAGTTGGATTCGGAAAAAGTAATGGCGGTAACGATACACCATACATTTTAACTGCAGCAGGTGTTTGGTCCATTTACGGTACAATTGAGGATTCAACAAATGGTAACAAGACAATTCTTTTAGCAGAGTTTACTGTTTTACCAACTCCTTATGGTAATGAAGATAACGCAGCAGCCGCCGATATTACAAGCAGAATTAACGCACTACCAAATGTCATTAAATTTGCTGATGTTGAAACTGTTGAACAACTTAAAGCAGATTATGACGCTTTGGTTAGATATGATCTAATAACCAGTGACGATGTAGCAAAACTCAACGCAGCAGTTGCCGCTGCTGAAAGAGCAAAGAATTTGACTTGCGATGTCAGCGGAAACGGTGTGGTTGATAGTGCTGATATGTTGATCATTCAGCAGATGATTATAGGTCAAACTGAAATGGTTTCCGGAGCGGATATTGACGGAAACGGTAAACTTTCTTCAATTGATCTTTTACTTCTTCAACAACATATTCTAGGCTATTCGTTATTATTCTAATAATATTAAAACCGCAGTTTTTTGAGAAACTGCGGTTTTTTATTATTTGTTTGTATTGATATTGTTTCGCTAGTATATTATAATTAAGTAAATATGTATATTGGAGTATTAATTTATGCGATTTACAAAAATGCACGGAATAGGCAATGATTATATTTATTTCAACTGTCTTGATCACGATATAAAGAATCCGAATGATTTATCTGTTGCGCTAAGTGATAGGCATTTCGGTGTCGGTGGTGACGGTATTGTTATGATTATGCGTTCCGATGTTGCTGATTTTAGAATGAGAATGTTCAATGCGGATGGCAGTGAGGGCAAGATGTGTGGAAACGCAACCCGCTGCATTGGTAAATATGTATACGAAAAAGGACTTACCGATAGGACAAGCTTTACTTTAGAAACACTTGGCGGAATTAAAAAACTTGATCTTAACGTTGATAACGGCGTAGTTATTTCTGTAAAGGTTAATATGGGAACAGCCATATTATCACCGGACAAAATACCCGTTTTGCTTGATGGTGATGCTGTTATCGGCAGAGAAGTGGTTGTAGGCGGTAATCAACATGTAATTACCTGCGTTTCTATGGGAAATCCTCATTGTGTAATTTTTACTGAAAATATCGATGAGCTTGATCTTGAAAAAATTGGACCTTTGTATGAAAACGACCCGATTTTCCCGGAAAGAGTAAATACAGAGTTTGTAGAAATTATTAACAACAAAACTTTGAAAATGCGCGTTTGGGAACGTGGTAGTGGTGAGACTTGGGCATGCGGCACGGGTGCAAGCGCTGTATGTGTTGCTGCTGTACTAAATGGAATATGCGAATATAACACTGATGTAACTGTTATGTTACGGGGAGGAAATCTAGTTATAAATTACAATGATGACGGTACTGTTTACATGAGTGGACCAGCATCGTTTGTATTTGAGGGAGAAACAAATAAGGAGTTTGATATATATGCTTAAAATCAATGACAATTACAAAAATTTAAATGAAAGTTATCTTTTTTCAACAGTCGGCAGAAAAATTGCTGACTATTCATCAAAAAATCCTGATAAAAAGATTATACGAATGGGAATAGGCGATGTTACAAGACCGTTGTGCGGCGCTGTAATTGATAATATGCACAAAGCTGTTGACGAAATGGCGAACTCAGCTACATTCAAGGGTTATGGCCCGGAGCAAGGTTATGCATTTGTTCGTGAATCGGTAAAAAATTATTACGGCAGCTTTGGCGTAAATCTTGAAGAAAATGAAATCTTTATCAGCGATGGTGCAAAGAGTGATATTGCAAACATTCTTGATATATTTTCTGTTGATAATACTGTTTTGGTACCCGATCCGGTTTATCCCGTTTATGTTGATACCAATATAATGGCAGGCAGAAAAATAATTTATGCAGATGCAAATGAGGATAACGGATTTTTACCAATGCCAGATGAAAACGTTAATGCTGATATTATTTATATATGCTCGCCTAACAATCCGACAGGTGCTGTATATAATAAGCAGCAGTTAAAAGCATGGGTTGATTATGCTAATGAACGTAAATCTGTAATCTTATTTGATGCAGCTTATGAGTCATTTATTTCAGATCCTGAATTACCAAGAAGCATTTATCAAATTGAAGGCGCTAAAACTTGCGCAATTGAAATTTGCTCTCTTTCTAAAACCGCTGGCTTTACAGGTACTCGCTGCGGATACACCATCGTTCCAAACGACCTTGTTTTTGACGGTGTAGCCCTTAATAAGCTTTGGCTCAGACGCCAAACTACAAAGTTTAACGGTGTTGCATATATTATTCAGTCTGGTGCAGCCGCAGTATTTACCGAAGAAGGTAATATGCAGGTGCGTCAAGCTATTGATTACTATAAGAAAAATGCTGCTGTTATGGCTGATGCATTTGATGAAATGGGTATTTGGTATACAGGAGGTAAAAACTCTCCTTATATTTGGTTTAAATGCCCAAATAATATGTATTCTTGGGACTTTTTCGATATGTTGCTCGAAAAAGCTAATGTCGCAGGTACTCCGGGAGCTGGCTTTGGTAAAAATGGTGCTAACTTCTTTAGATTAACTGCGTTCGGCAATTATGAAAACACAGTTGAGGCTATGAACAGAATTAAAAATATGATTCTTTAATATATTTGAGGGAATTGCTCATGAAAAAAATATATGACAAAAGCGCTATGGCTATTTTGCCATACGGCAATAATATTGTTTTTGTTGCCGCCGAAAAAGAGGTTGATGGTAAATTCATTGTTTCATATAAAATGTATGATTTTCAAGAAGATGCTGTAACCCAAGTTCGACGTTCAACATATCTGGAAGCAAAGTTTGGTGACGATTTTTTATATTATTCAAAATTGTTTCCTGATTTTATTAACTATAAGTGCTCAAAACTTCCGAATGAACGATTGATTGCAATCTATCCAAACGGCGACGCAGCTATATTTGATAAACACAATGAAATAGTTTGGGAGGGTACTCTCAAATACCGTAATTGTGGCCCGTCTGGAGTTGTTTGTATTGACAATTCGGTTTGGGTTTCATTTCCCGACGGCGATACAATTTTACGGTACAATGCTGATACAATGCGAGAAGAGCTACGCATAGGTAGTCAAAAGGATAACGCATTTTCTAAGCCTCGTGGACTTTGGTGCGATGGCAAAAAGTTGATTGTTTGTAATTCGGCAGGGAAATGTATTGAGTCAGTTGACACATCATCATATGTAGTTGAAAAATTTGCACAGTTTGACGAGCCGGTTTACCAATATGTCAAATGTGGATTGTTTGAGGTTGTTTTACTCGATTCAGGTATATATTTAGTGTAATATTATTATCCGCCCATATTAATACGGGCGGATAATTTTACAAAGGGGGAATTTAGAATGCTGCATTTTATGCTTGGAACAGCAGGTTCAGGAAAAACAAAAGCAGTTCGTGAATGTATAGCAGAACGTGTTAAAAACGGCGAAAGCGGAATTGTTTTGCTTGCACCGGAACAATATACATTTGAATCTGAAAAAGCACTGCTTAATTTATTAGGTGCAACTGCCGCTGACAAAGCTGAGGTAATGAGTTTTACTAAGCTGGTCGAGTATATAGGTGCTGATTTATCTTCCTTTGCAGGCACCCGTGCCGACACCGGAGTAAAAGCTGTTATTTTAAAAAATGCCCTAAAAAGCATTAAAAATGAACTTGAGGTGTTTTCAAGTACCAAACCGTCTCCCGAATTTATACTTTCACTGCTTGGAATTATTACTGAATTAAAACAAAGTAATATTTTACCGCATTCGCTTGAATCGGCAGCGTTTTCGGTTAATAATAAAACTTTTTCAAAAAAACTGCGCGATTTATCATTAATTATGTCTGCTTACAATGCTGCGTTAGCTGAAAAATATGTTGACCCCGATGATGATCTAACTCGTCTTAATGACGCACTCAACGATAACCATTATTTCATCGGAAAGACAGTATTTATTGATGCTTTTGATGGCTTTACTATGCAGCAATATAAGATAATCGAACACATTATTAAGGATTCAGACGATGTATATGTTTCGTTCTGTACCGACGGTGTGTTTGATAAGGAAATGGGAACAGGTATATTTTCAAATGTTAAAAAAGAAATTGCCCGTTTTATGAACATAGCAAAAAGCAATAACGTAGGTATTGCAAAACCAGTATTATTCGAAAATTCACCAAGATTTAAGAATGTTGGCATTTCATATGTTGAAATGGCAATGCGGGGCGAAAAAGTTAATAATACCGATGATTGTAGTGGGGTAACTATTTGCGAAGCCGAAACGCTATATGATGAAGTTGATTTTACCGCTCGTACAATTAAAAAATTGGTTCGCGAAAACGGCTATCGTTACAGAGATTTCACTGTTATTGTACGAAACATGGATGACTATCGACAGATTTTCGATTCGGCATTTAACCGTTATTCTGTACCGTGTTATCTTGATAAACGCGCCGATAATAATGATTTAATGCTCGTTTCATATGCTTATAACATACTTAAAGCGGCATCTATGGGATTTTCGCAGGAATATGTTTTGTCATTTTTAAAGTCACCGCTTTCATTTATGAGCATAGAAGAGGTATCCGACCTTGAAAACTACATTTTTATGTGGAATGTTAAGGGCGATTCATGGTTTGAGGAATGGAAATGTAATCCCGATGGTATGGATGCAGAATTCAATAACGAAAAGCTAATAAAAATTAATGAACTGCGTAAAAAAACAGTTGAATTTATTTTGCCGCTCAAAAAAACTATTCTTGGCAATGAAACTAAAAAAATCTGTGCCGAGCTTTATAATTCACTTGTAAAGGCCGATGCGCCGACTAAGTTAAAAGAATACGCAAACAGCTTAAAGGAAGACGGCAATATATTTTTGGCCGACTTGCAGTATAAAAGTTGGGACTTTTTATCTGATTTACTTGATAAAATTGTGACTGTGTTAGGTGCTCATACCGAGCCGAAAGAGCTGATAGAAACGTTTGAAATGCTGCTTAAATGTGACAGTTTAGGCACAATACCGTCGCGCATTGATGAAGTTATGATAGGTGATGCTTACAGAATCCGCCCTTGCGACCCAAAAGTTGTATTTGTTTTGGGCGCAAATTATCAGGAAATGCCGATGCCGCCTTCTAATAGTGGATTGCTGACTATAAACGACAGGTCTGCTCTTATAAATAGCGGGGTAGAGATCAATAACAGAGCTGAGACTGATTCAATTAAGGAAAGATACGCAGCGTACAGCTCTGTGTGCTGTGCCAGTGAGTGTGTGTATATTACATACCATTGCTTTAATAAATCAAATGGTCAGGCGATACCTTCAGAATTTGTTATTAAACTGCTTAAAAGTATAAACGGAATAAAACTTGTTTATGAAAAAGACAGCAGAATGGACAGGTTTGAATCGGCTGCATCAGCACTTGAATTTTTAGCAGAAAATTACGACAATATTGATTGTGATTTTGCTGAATTAAGCGATATTGGACTTAAAAATTCTATCGGTTTAATTGAAACCGCAAGGGTAGGAATAGATAATTATATTTTACAAGATGTTGCAAAAAAACTTCATGGTAAAGATATATATTTATCACCATCTAAACTTGAACAGTTTAGTAAGTGTCCGTTTGCTTATTTTTGCCGGTACAACATTAAGGCACAACCAATTAATAAGGCACAAATTAATTCGTTGCAGCGCGGTACAATAGCGCATTATGTATTGGAAAAGCTGCTTAAAAAATATTCGGTAGAAATTAATGCTCTTGACGATAACAAGCTTTGTGATGAAATCACCGAATGCGTAAATGAGTATTTAAATGAGCATTTTGTCGGGTTTGAAACAGATGAAAAACAGTTTGTTTTTACTATTGAAAGAATTAAAAAGTTGCTGTTTGACATACTTCGCAATATAGGAGAAGAACTGTCGCAAACCGATTTTAAACCGATAATGTTTGAAAAACGCATAGCTCCGGATAGCGATATTAAGCCGATTAGTGTAGACATGGGCGAAGGCAGCGTGCAGGTTATCGGTACAGTTGATCGCGTTGATATTATGCAAAAGGACGGCAAGGCATATGTACGCGTAATTGACTATAAAACCGGTAAAAAGAACTTTGCACTGTCTGATATATTGTACGGACTAAATATGCAGATGCTTTTGTATTTGTATGCATTTGTTGAATCGTCAAAAAACATTGATGCAGATTATGCCGGTATACTCTATATGCCTGTCAGACGCGCCGATTTTATAAAAGCCAAAAGTAGCGAAGATAACACTAATTACACTATGAACGGACTTATTAACTCCGAAAACTCTATTCCAGAAGCAATGGAACGAGACGGTCAGGGTAAATTTGTACCGTTTAAATATGATTCAAACGGTAAATATAAGTCGGATTCGCTTGTAACAGGTACTGATTTTGAAGATATAAAAAACAAGATAATGACTGTATTAAAGGAAACAGGCGAGCGAATGGTTCAAGGCGATATCAGACGTATGCCGATGATAGTTGATAGTTACTCCGTTTGCGATAGATGCGATTATAATACAGTTTGTTTAAGTGCAAATCAAAACACTATAGCTGCGTTACATGACAAAAATGCAATAGAAACGATTAGAAGGGAGGTTAGAGGCGATGAATCTGACAAAACAGCAGATTGATGCAGTTAATGCAAGAGGGAACATACTGGTATCGGCTGCTGCCGGGTCGGGCAAAACTGCTGTGCTTACTAGGCGAGTTATTGATCGTGTGCTTAACTCGGACAACCCAATTGATATAGATAAATTGCTCATTGTAACCTTTACTTCTGCGGCCGCTACTGAAATGAGAAAGCGTATTGCAGATGCATTACAGAATGTTATTGATGAGGATGCCGAAAATATTAGAGCCGCTAAACAGAAAATGCTGCTCGAAAGCGCTTCTATTTCTACTATTGATTCGTTTTGCATTAATCTGGTTAAAGAAAATTTTAACCAGCTTGGCATTAAACCCGATTTTACTACATCCACTGAAGATCAGCTTGCCATAATTAATGAAGCCGCAATGAATGAGACAATAAGCAAATACTATGTTACAGAAGATGCAGAATTTTTTAGTTTGATTGATTTTTTGGGTGACGATGGCAATGATACAAACTTAAGAAAAACTGTAAAAAAAGTGTACGATTTTACTCGTTCTCTGCCGTTCCCAGATAGATGGTTGGACACGATTTTACGGTATTATGAATGTTTTTCGATTGACAACTCCGCGTGGTGTGAGTTGTATATTAACGAATGTACCAATCTTGCAAACGCAACTATTAAAAGTATAAATCATACTCTGCAAGAGGCTATTGATGTTTCAAATATCGGTACTTGCTTAAAAGCTATTTTTTATTGCAAGGACAAATTTGAAATGCTAATTGATAGACTCGACAATAACGATTATGAGGAAGCACTTAATATTTGCAGCAGCTTCAAATCGCCCCAAATGCGCATCGGTAAAGAGGATGACAAGGAATATGCTGATTATCTGAAACAAAAGCGCGATGTTTATAAAAGTGTTATAGGTTCAATTAAAGAATACATTCTGAACACATCAAAGGAAAACACAGATAAAGTTGCGATTTGCGCACCGCACATTGCTAAATTAATAGAGATAGTTAAAAACTATTCTGCAAATTTACTTGATATTAAAAAAGAGCAAAATCAATATGATTTTGCTGACATTGAAAGTTTTACACTTAAACTGCTTGTGGATGATTGCGAGGGCGAACTAAAACAAACCGCCTTAGCACAAAGCATTTGCACACGATATAGTGATGTTTTAGTTGATGAATATCAAGACACAAACGATTTGCAAAATGCAATATTTAATGCTGTGTCAGATAACGGCAAAAATCTGTTTACCGTAGGCGATGTTAAGCAATGCATATATAATTTCAGAAAAGCAAACCCCATTAATTTTCTGAATAAGAAGAACAGCTATCCGCTTTATGATGGCACAAATGATCCATGCAAAATTATTTTAAGCGGTAATTTCAGAAGCAACGCAAAAATATGTAACTTTGTAAATTATATTTTTGAAAAACTTATGAATATAGATATTGCTGGAATGGATTACATTGATGAGGATAGACTTATACCGCTTGGCAATTTTTCTGAAGAAGATACAGCATCGGTTGAACTTAATATAATCGATTCCTCTGACAGCGATAAGGATGACAGTGAACTTCAAGCTGAGTATATTGCAGAGTACATAAATAATTCCGTCGGTGTAGAAATGATATCCGATAACGGTGAAATGCGCCCTGTAAAATACAGTGATTTTATGATAATGCTTAGAAGCGGCAAAAGTAAAATAAGAAAATATGCAGAAATTTTTAATCGTGCAGGTATTCCCGTAAGTGCATATATTGAAAGCGAATATTTTAAATTGCCTGAAATTTGCATAATTCTTAATTTGCTAAAGGTTATAAATAATCCATTAAAAGATATTTCTATGCTTGGTGTGGCCTTATCACCGCTTTATGCAGTTTCTCCGAATGAGGTTGCTAATGTACGCTTAAATTCTAAAAATGTACCGCTTTATTCAGCGTTTTTAGCAGCTGCAAAAAGCAATGAAAAAATAAGTAATATGCTTGAAAAAATTCAGAAATATCGCAGATGGGCAGCTTCAATGTCCGTGTCTTCTCTTATCAGCAGGATTTATGATGATACTTTACTGACTCATATAATGATGTCCAGCGATGATGGTTCTGTTAAAAAGGCGAATTTGCTTTATTTTATTGAATACGCAAAAGGATTTGAAAAAAATAATTTTGGTGGACTGGGAGCATTTGTCTCATATATTGACCATGTGCTTGCGTCAAACGGAGATATTACTCGTAAATACACAGTGGGTAACAATGATGCTGTTCAAATAATGACTGTTCACCAGTCTAAAGGCTTACAGGCACCTATTTGCTTTGTTGTGAATTGTTCTGCCGATTTTTACATAAGAGATGCGTCCGAGAATGTTGTTATGCATCAAAAGTACGGAATAGGTATGAATATATTTAACTCAGATAAGCGGACTAAATGCACAACTTTACCCAGAGAAGCAGTTGCGACGGCGATTAAAAAGGATATTATATCCGAAGAAGCCCGCCTTTTATATGTTGCGATGACACGCGCGCAAAACAGGCTTATATTCTTATCTGTAAATAAAAATATAGAAAAGAAATTAAGCTCTGCCTCTCAGTTTGAAGAGGGGGCATGGCTAATGCTCAGATCGTGCAAATCATATTTTGATTGGCTTATTAGCATTGCTTTGCCGAACATTAATGTTCAGCGCTTATATTATACCGGATATGCATCTAGCTTTGGATGTAATGCAGATTTTTCTGTAAATATTATTGATGCAAATGATATTTTGACTGATTATAAATCTGATTCGGAAATAAAGAATAAGGAACATTTAAATTTGCGCGAAATGAATGATCGCATTTTGTACAAGTATCCATATGAGAATATTCTGAATATCAATTCAAAATATTCAGCTTCCGGATTAGCTGAAAACAGTAATATTCAAAAATACTATTGCACAAAACGACCGGCATTTATGAATGACGGAAGTGTATCCGCATCACAGCGTGGTACTATTATGCATAGATTTATGGAAGTATGTTCATTTGCTAATGCTGAAACTGACGTTGAAAACGAGATTAAAAAACTTGTAGACCAAAAAGTTTTTACACAAAAGGAAGCTGATTGTATTGATAGAGATAAAATCAGGATCTTTTTGTCCAGTGATGTTTATGCAATGATTAAAACTGCTGACACGGTTTTGCGAGAAGCACGTTTCATTTATGAAATGCCGATTTATGAAATTGACAATTCTATTCAAAGTGATGAAAAAGTTACTGTGCAGGGAGTAGCCGATTGCGTTATTGTAAAAGACGGAAAAATTACTGTAATCGACTATAAAACAGATAGGGTAAACAATGAAGATGAGTTGATTGAAAGGTATAATGCTCAGCTTAAGCTATATGCAAAAGCAATGAATAATACATTCAAGCTACCGATTAACGACTGTGTAATATATTCGTTTGCTTTAGGCAGAGGAGTTTCTATCGGTTTTAGTATATAAACATAATATTTTAATCATTTTTGCCAAAAAAATAAAAAAATACTTGCAAATATGATTATGATATGCTATTATAAGTTCGTTATTGACAGAAGTATGTGAAAGAGGTGACAATCAATGAAAGAAGGATTACATCCGAAGTACGAAAAAACAGCTGTTAGATGTGCTTGCGGCGCTGAGTTCGAAACCCGTTCAACAAAGGAGAACATCCGTTTGGATATATGCTCAAACTGCCATCCTTTCTATACCGGCAAACAGAAATTAGTTGATACCGGCGGACGCGTTGATAGATTTAAGAAGCGTTTCAATATGCAGGATAAATAATTGCACTAAACTTAAGTTGTTTTCAGATTCCGCAGCCATTCGGTTGCGGAATTCTTTATTATCCGGAGGAAAATATGAAAGAATACCTCACCGTTAAGAAAATATCCGAAACAGAATTTACTGAAAAGCGCTCGCGTTTTATCGGTTCGGTTTTTCCTGTCACAAGCAAAGAAAATGCCGAGCAAATTATTAATGAAATGAAAAGTAAATACTGGGATGCAAAGCACAATGTTTATGCATATATTTTACGTGAGGGTAATGCTAAAAAATTTTCCGATGACGGTGAACCCCAGGGGACTGCGGGTATGCCTGTGCTTGATGTGATTGACAGACAAGAACTGAAAGACGTTTTAGTTGTTGTAACGCGCTATTTCGGCGGTATTTTACTTGGCACCGGAGGTCTTGTCCATGCATATTCACACAGTGCATCGCTGGCAATACAGGCGGCGGAAATTATTAATATGACACCCGTAACTGAGTGCAGTATTGAATGTGATTACGGTAGCTACGGCACAATACAAGCATTTTTAAACAATGAAGAATGCAAGGAAATAGAATGCGTATTTGAGGATAATGTTAAAATTTCATTTTGTGTAAAAAATGATATGATGAATGTTTTTGAAAAAAATCTCATAGAGATCTCAAACGGAAAAATAGAGCTTAATAAAAAAAGCGTTAAATATTTACCTTTTTAAAAAGGACTTGCTTACTATTTGTCGAATAATATATTAGGCGGTGATATAATGAACGATTTCGGTTGTATCAGAGAAAGATTGGAACATAATGAACACCTTGTTCTTTGTGATAAGGCGAGTTTTAGTGATAGATCATTAGGACGCGAACGCAAAGAAGATGATTGCTTTGTTCGTACCTGTTATCAGCGTGACCGTGATCGCGTTATTCACTGTAAAGCTTTTAGACGTTTGAAACATAAAACTCAAGTTTTTTTATCACCTGAACTTGATCACTATCGCACCAGATTGACACATACACTTGAGGTGGCACAAATTGCACGTACGATTTCGCGTGCATTAGCATTAAATGAAGATTTAACCGAGGCAATTGCTTTGGCACACGATTTAGGTCATACGCCATTTGGCCATGCGGGAGAAAGAGCGCTAAATGATTGCTCTGAAATTGGGTTCAGACATTATGAACAAAGTGTCAGAGTTGTTGAATTGCTTGAAAAAAACGGTAGCGGACTTAATCTTACCAAAGAAGTACGTAATGGCATAATGTGCCACACTTGCGGTGAAGAAGCTTATACTTTAGAGGGCAGAATTGTACGATTATCTGACCGTATAGCATATATTAATCACGACATTGATGATGCAATTCGAGCTGGAATATTGCAGGAAAACGATATTCCAAAAGAAATTATCGACATTCTCGGTGGGTCAAAAAGTCAACGAATTAACACTATGGTTCAGTCGTGTATTGTAAATGGTGTTGAAACCATAGGAATGATGCCTGAAATTAGTGAATGTGCTGACAAGTTGCTTGCATTTTTGTATGAACGTGTTTACCGAAATCCTGTGGCAAAGGGCGAGGAATGCAAAGTCGATGATATGATCAAACGAATGTTTAATTATTACATCTGTAACAACGACAAGCTGCCGCCTGAATATAATTATATAAAGCAAAAAGACGGAATAGAGCGTGCAACATTAGACTATATTGCAGGAATGACAGATAGGTATGCTGTGTTGTTATTCAGTGAAATGTATATACCAAAATCTTGGCAAAAATAATATAAAAGGAGTGTGAAACGATGAGAATACCTGAAGAGTTTATTGAAGAACTGCGCCAACGTAATGATATTGAATCGGTTATTTCATCGTATGTTACACTTAAACGTAGAGGGGGCACGCTGGTAGGTTTGTGCCCGTTTCATAATGAAAAGTCGCCGTCTTTTACTGTATACCCATCAAGTAATTCATATTATTGCTTTGGATGCGGTGCAGGGGGAGACCCAATAACATTTATCCGTAGTCAAGAAAATCTTGATTATGTTGATGCTGTTAAATTTCTTGCTGACCGAAGTGGCATGCAGATGCCTGAATCAGGTTATGACGATACAATGCAGAAATTACGCGTTAAAATTTATGAAATTAACCGTGCAGCAGCACGTTTCTTTTATGAACAACTTAAAACGCCCGAAGGTAAGGCAGTAATTGACTACTTTGTTGAACGCGGGCTTTCGGTAAAAACCATTAAGCGTTTTGGTTTAGGTTATGCTCCGGATTCATGGGATTCATTATACAAACATTTGCGCGGATTAGGTTATACAGATGATCTTATTTTTCAAGCTGACCTAATTTCAATGCGCAAAAATTCAAAAGGATACTACGACAGATTTCGAGACCGTGCAATGTTCCCGATTATCGATTTGCGCGGAAATGTTATTGCTTTTGGTGGCAGAAGGCTAAAAAATGATGATAAATCGGTTGCAAAATACATAAACAGTTCTGATACACCGGTTTATAAAAAGAGCACAGTTTTGTATGCGTTTAATTACGCTAAAAGCTCTAAACGCAAAGGATTGATTTTAGCCGAAGGATATATGGATGTAATTGCATTACATCAAGCCGGGTTTGATAATGCGGTTGCCGCCTGCGGAACTGCATTTACGCAGGAACAGGCTAGGTTAATATCAAGGTACACCGATGAGGTCATCGTAACGCTTGATGCTGATGAAGCAGGACAGAAAGCTACAAATAAAACAATAGAAATTTTAAAATCAACAGGTATAAATATTCGTGTTTTGCGCATTGACGGTGCAAAAGATCCTGACGAATTTATCAAAAAGTTCGGAGCAGAGCGTTTTCAAGCATTGCTCGACGAAGCAAATAACGATATTGAATATAAGTTATCTGCTGTAAAAGCAAGGTTTGACTTATCTACCGATGATGGTAAGCTGTCGGCATTAAAGCAAGCGGCACAAGTGCTTGGAGAAACTGATGATCCAATAGCACGAGACCTTTATTCAGGGCGAATTGCTGATGAATTTGGTGTATCAAAAGATGTGCTTATTCGTCAAATTAACATAATTTTCAAATCACGTGTCAATAATTATAAAAAAAAGCGGATTGAAAAGGCTATAAACTTTCCTATTGCGACAAATCGTATTAACCCCGAAAAGCGCACGAATACACGATCAGCTATTGCCGAGGAAACCATAATTGCTCTTCTGTTTTCTGATCCGTCGCTGTATGAATATATTTCATCACTGATTAAACCAAGTGATTTTATCACTCAGTTTAATGCAAGAATATTTACATTTCTTAACTCGCTGCTTGAAAATCACAAAACCCCTGACATTTCTTATTTTAGTTCTGTATTTACACCGGATGAAATGGGCAGAATAGTTGCGATATTGAATAAAAATATTTCGCGCGGTACGAGCGGTCAACAAATTGATGATTGTGTCAAAGTCATTGTAAGCGAGAATAAGTTAAAAAAAGCAGCCGACAGTTCGAGTGAAACCGATTGGGCTGATAACATAAAAAAAATTACAGATATAAAAAGAGGGAGCAAATAAATGAATAAGAGTACAGATATGGAATATGATAAGAATTCCGAAGAACACGATGATTTTGACATTGGTAATATTAGCGCGAAACTTACAGAGTCAGATGAACTGAACGATATTCCGTTGGTTCGCGAAATTGATGTCATGAGTGATGAGCCAACAGCAGAGGACCTCGAAGAACTCGATGGTGAGGTCGAAGTTGAAGAGATTGATGAGTCCATTGAAAAGTTGAACACTGTTGATGCAATATCTCTTGATGACCCTGTTAAGCTTTATTTAAAAGAAATCGGTCGTGTGCCACTGCTCTCATCTGAAGAAGAAATTGTGCTTGCAAAGCGCATTATTGAAAATGATGAGTCTGCTAAAAAGCGTCTTGCAGAAGCAAATCTTCGTTTGGTAGTTAGTATCGCAAAGCGCTATGTGGGCCGCGGTATGTACTTTCTTGACCTTATTCAAGAAGGGAATGTCGGTCTAATTAAAGCTGTTGAAAAGTTTGACTATACTAAAGGTTTTAAATTTTCAACTTATGCAACATGGTGGATAAGACAGGCTATTACAAGAGCTATTGCTGACCAAGCACGCACAATTCGTATACCTGTACACATGGTTGAGACTATCAATCGCTTAAAGAAAGCTCAAAGCCAACTTTTACACGAAAATGGCAGGGAACCGTCCGAAGAGCAAATTGCAGAAGCAATGGATTTGCCTATTGAACGTGTACGAGAAATAATGCGTGTTGCTCAGGAGACAGTTTCCATGGAAACACCTATTGGACCGGAAGAAGACAGTCGTCTCATGGATTTTATTCGTGATGAAGATGCTCTTGCACCGGACGATGCCGCACTTAAAACTATTACAAACGAGGATATCGACAGCGTGCTAAAAACTCTCACACCGCGTGAGGAGGCTGTTATTCGACTACGTTTTGGACTTGAAGACGGACGCTGCCATACACTGGAGCAGGTCGGTCTTGAGTTCCATGTAACACGTGAGCGTATTCGCCAAATTGAAGCAAAAGCACTCAGAAAGCTTCGTCATCCTGTTCGCAGCAGTAAATTTAGAGACAGATAATGTATCTTTAATATTGTCCTCTGCATATTTAATGTAGAGGGAGTGATTGCATATGAACTGCAGGATTCAGGATTTAAGAAATAAAGAGGTTGTTTGCTTACATAACGGTGCAATCTTGGGTTGCGTCGGAGATGTTGAGGTGGATACTGTTAATGCTTGCGTTGTTGCACTTGTAATTTTTGGAAGATTGAAATTTTTCGGTTTGCTTGGCAGATGTGATGATTTTATTATACCCTGGAATGACATTGAGATAATAGGTGAGGACACCATTCTTGTCCGTTGTCATTGCAATTTTCCGCAGCAAAAACGTAGATTTTTTCCAAGATTTTTGGGAAAATAGATATTATTGCAAAATAATCTTGATTTTTGTTTAATCATGTGGTAAAATCATCTGGTGCCAATATTACACACGCTGGTTGATTGATCAGTCGGTGCCGTTTACGGTGTCTGTTCAAGTTGATATCGGCGGAGGCTTAAATACCAAAGGAGGAAATAAAAATGTCAGTAATCTCAATGAAACAACTTCTTGAAGCAGGCGTTCATTTTGGACACCAGACAAGACGTTGGAACCCGAAAATGGCTGAGTACATTTTCGCCGAGCGTAACGGTATCTACATCATCGATTTGCAGAAAACCGTTAAGTATCTCGAAACCGCGTACAACTTTGTTCGCGACCTTTCCATGGAAGGAAAGTCAATCCTGTTTGTCGGTACTAAAAAGCAGGCTCAGGATTCAATTAAGGAAGAGGCTATTCGTTGCGAAATGCCTTTCGTCAATGCTCGCTGGCTTGGCGGCATGATGACAAACTTCACTACTATCAAACTTAGAATCAAAAGACTTAATCAGCTTCGTAAAATGGAAGAGGACAACACATTTGACCTGCTTCCCAAGAAGGAAGTAATTAAGCTTAAACTCGAAATTGAAAAGCTTGAAAAATTCCTGGGCGGTATTCAGGATATGAAACAGCTGCCGAGCGCACTTTTCATTGTTGACCCGCGCAAGGAAAGAATTGCTGTAGCTGAAGCTAAAAAGCTCGGTGTTCCGATTGTTGCTATTGTTGATACAAACTGCGATCCTGATGAGATCGATTATGTTATCCCTGGTAACGACGATGCTATCCGCGCTGTTAAGCTTATTGCTTCCGCAATGGCTTCTGCAGTTATCGAAGGTCGCCAAGGCGAGCAAGGATCCGCTGCAATTAATGAAGCTCCGGCTGAAGAGATAGCTATCGCTGAATAATAATTATTACAGTGCTCGCCCGAGCGGGCGGGTACTGTTTTCTTTTAGTAATTAATAATTGGAGGAATATAAAATGGCTTTTACTGCTAAAGATGTACAGGCGCTCCGTGAAAAAACCGGATGCGGAATGATGGACTGCAAAAAAGCTCTCACTGAATGTGATGGCGATATGGAAAAGGCTGTTGACTTTCTTAGAGAAAAGGGACTTGCACAGCAGGCTAAAAAGGCAAGTCGTATCGCTGCAGAAGGTGCTGTTCTCGTTTATGAGGCTGACGGCGTAGCTGCTGCAGTAGAAATTAATGCTGAAACCGACTTCGTTGCCGGTGGAGATCTTTTCAAGGATCTTACAAAAAAAGTTGCTCAGGTTGTTGCTGAGCAGAATCCTGCTGACGTTGATGCACTTGGAAATTGCACTCTTGACGGCAAGACTGTTAATGAAGCTGTTCAGGATCTCTTCCTTGCAGTTCGCGAAAATATTAAAATCAGACGCTTTGAGCGTTTTGAGGGCTGTGTAGGCTCATATGTTCATGGTGCTGGCAAAATCGGCGTTCTTGTCAATTTTGACACAACTGCTGATGTAGCTGCTACTGATGAGTTTAAGACACTTGCTAAAGATATTGCTATGCAGATTGCTGCTGCAAATCCTTCATACCTTGACCGTGATGCTGTTCCGGCAGAAGTGCTTGAGCATGAAAAGAACATCATGATTTCTCAGATGAAGGAAGATCCTAAAATGGCTAATAAGCCTGAACAGGTTCTTGCTAAAATCGTTGAAGGCAAAATGGGCAAGTACTTTGCAGAAGTTTGCCTGCTCGAGCAGACATTTGTTAAAGACGGCGATTACACCGTTGGCAAGTACATTGAAGCTGAAGCTAAAAAGCTCGGTGCCGATATAAAACTTGTAAAGTTTGCTCGTCTTGAGAAGGGCGAAGGCATTGAAAAGAGAAATGACAACTTTGCTGATGAAGTTGCCAGCATGGTAAAATAATTAATTTTTTCACCCGGCCGTATATGGTCGGGTGATTTTTTTATAAAATAAGGTTATTATGCTTTACAATAACCAATAAATATTGTAAAATAGAAACATAAATATTAGGAGTGGTTCCCATGCAATTAAAGTACAAAAGAGTATTAATAAAAGTCAGTGGCGAGGCTATGGCCGGAGAGCAGCATTTTGGTCTCGATTTTGATACAGTGCTAAAAGTATGCGCCAGCATTAAGGAATGTGTAGACCTCGGTGCAGAGGTTGCTGTTGTTGTAGGCGGTGGAAATTTTTGGCGTGGCAGAACAAGCGGCAAAATGGACCGCACCCGTGCTGATCATATGGGTATGTTGGCAACCGTAATTAATGCGCTTGCACTTGGTGACGCATTAGAACAGCTTGGAGTAGATGTTAGAGTCCAAACAGCTATTGCTATGCAGCAAATTGCTGAACCGTATATTAGAAATCGCGCTGTAAGACATCTCGAAAAAGGTAGAGTTGTCGTTTTTGGCTGCGGTACAGGTAATCCGTTTTTCTCAACCGATACTGCCGCATCTTTGCGTGCTGCCGAAATTGATGCTGATATAATTTTTAAGGCAACAAATGTTGATGGTGTATATGACAGCGATCCAAAAACCAATCCCAACAGTAAAAAATACGATGAACTGAAATACATTGATGTTCTCAGTCAGGGACTTCATGTTATGGATAGCACTGCCGCCTCACTTTGTATGGATAATAATATTCCGATTCTTGTTTTCAATTTAAATGATCCTAATAACATTGTACGCGCAATTTGCGGCGAGACAATTGGCACTATAGTTAATTAATCAAAAGGAGAATTACCATGAACGAATTATTTAAGTCAGCTGAAGAAAAAATGAGCAAAACTGTTGCCACACTTGAAAAGGAATATGGTGCAGTTCGCGCAGGCAGAGCAAATCCTGCCATACTTGACCGCATTACTGTTGACTACTATGGCACTCCTACTCCTATTATCCAGATGGCGGCTGTTTCTGTCCCAGAGGCAAGAATGCTGCAAATTCAACCCTGGGATGCATCTACACTTAAGGATATTGAAAAAGCTATACTTGCTTCCGATCTTGGAGTAAATCCTCAAAACGACGGTAAATTAATTAGAATTAGCTTTCCGCCGCTTACCGAGGAACGTCGCAAGGAGCTTGTTAAGGATATTAACAAGATGGCAGAGGAATCAAAAGTTGCCATCCGTTCAATACGTCGTGATGTTAACGACAAGCTTAAAGTCATGAAGAAAAACAGCGAAATTACCGAAGATGATGTTAAAAAAGGTGAAACAGACGTTCAGAAGTTAACTGATAAATATATTAAAAACATCGACGATGTTTCATCGGCGAAAGAAAAAGAAATTATGTCTCTGTAATTTCTAATCCATACGATTAAAAGGGACTGTGTTTTGCGCAGTCCTTTTTTGTAAAGCGAGGATGGCATTATTGTTATTTAAAAAAGATAAAAAATTGACGGAAAATTTGCCAGTACATATCGGTATTATCATGGACGGAAACGGACGATGGGCAAAAAAACGTGGTCTGCCACGTAGTGCTGGTCATTCTGCAGGTGCAAAAACTTTTCAGACGATTGCTCGTTATTGCAATAAAATCGGTATCAAATATCTTACTGTTTATGCATTCAGCACAGAAAACTGGAAGCGACCTAAGGATGAAGTCGATGCAATAATGAAACTGCTTCACGACTACCTTGTTGATTCAGTTAATTTCAAGGATGAGAATATAAAAGTTAAGTTTTTGGGCGATTTAGGAATGCTGACAGATGAACTTAATCATCTAATTGCTAAGGCAGAAAATGATTCTAAAGATGCTACCGGATTGTGTTTGAACATTGCATTAAACTATGGCGGTCGAAATGAGATTATTAGTGCGGTACAAAAACTCGCAAACGATGGAAAAGACTTAACTCAGATAAACGAAGAGATGCTGTCAAACAGCCTATATACAGCAAATATGCCTGACCCTGACTTAATTATTAGGCCGAGCGGGGAGTACCGATTGTCTAATTTTTTGATATGGCAGTCAGCGTACGCTGAATATTGGTTTACTGACCGACTGTGGCCTGATTTTAGTGAAAAGGACATAGACGAAGCTATTATTTCATTTGCATCTAGAGACAGACGGTACGGAGGAACAAAATAAAGGGAGTGTATTAAAATGAAAACCAGAATTATTTCCGCAGCAGTCGGAATTGTATTGCTGATAGTTACGCTGATATTCAGAGCGACGGTTATGCTCGATATTGTTATCGGACTTGTTACACTTATTGCTTCTTACGAAATTCTTAATACTACTAAAACAGTTAAACAAACGCCTTTTACAGTTATATCTTTTATTTACTCTGTCCTGTCAGTTTTGACGGTGAGAGGCTATCTTGGTATATCTTTTAGCACATTAAGCATAATATATACAATTCTGTTTTGCGGATGTGTTCTATATTCATTCAGCAATATGAATATGAGTACTATGTTTACTGCATATGCATTAATTTTCTTTGTTTCATATGGCTTCAGCAGCATAGTTAGGGTGCTTGATGCTAAGTTTGGAATGTTCTATTTTATAATTATTGCATTCTGCGCATGGGGCTCTGATACAGGAGCATACTTTGTAGGAAGTGCAGTCGGTAAGCGTAAGCTTGCACCTGTTCTCAGCCCGAAAAAGACTGTAGAAGGTCTTATCGGCGGTATTGTACTTAATTTACTTCTTTGCATTGTTTACGGATTAATTTACGCAATTGCTGTAAAGGATGTTGAGAGCGTTTCGGTACTCGGACTTATTCCAATAGCTATCATTGGCTCGGGTGTAAGTGTTGTAGGGGATCTGTTTGCTTCAGCGATTAAGCGTAATTATAAAATTAAAGATTACGGAAATATTATGCCTGGCCACGGTGGAGTTCTTGACCGTTTTGACAGCATGTTATTGGTAACCGTTTATATGGTTATGATTATGCAAATATTCACACTAGTGAAATAATGGTGAAATAATGAAATCAATTACCTTACTTGGCTCAACAGGTTCTATCGGTACACAAACACTTGATATTGCCCGTAAATACAATTATAAGGTTAATGTATTAACTGCTAACAACAACATAATGTTACTTGAAAAACAGGCGCGAGAATTTAAACCTGCGCTTGTTTGCGTATATAACGAGAAAAGCGCCGTTCAGTTCAAACAAAATATAATCGACACTGATATAAAAGTTGTAACCGGTATAAACGGGCTTTGTGAAGCCGCTGCTTATAATGATTCGGATATCGTCGTTAATTCAGTTGTTGGTATGGTTGGTCTTAAACCTACATTATCTGCAATTGAAGCAGGTAAAGATATTGCCTTAGCAAATAAAGAGACTCTTGTTGCCGGTGGCGAGCTTGTTATACCGGCTGTAAAAAAACATGGAGTTAAACTTTTGCCTGTTGATAGTGAACATTCTGCAATATTTCAATGCCTAAATGCAGCTCCACCATCTCGTAGAATTCACAAAATAATTTTGACCGCATCAGGAGGTCCGTTTTTCGGATACACTAAAGATATGCTGAAAAATGTCAGCGTTGCACAGGCGCTTAACCATCCGAATTGGAGCATGGGCAAAAAAATTACTATCGACAGCGCAACAATGATGAATAAAGGACTTGAAGTAATTGAGGCTGTCCATCTCTTTGGTGTAAATGCTGATATGATTGATGTCATTGTGCAACGTGAAAGTTTACTGCATTCTGCAGTTGAATTTGTGGATGGAGCAATTATTGCACAAATTGGAACGGCAGATATGCATATACCTATTCAGTATGCGCTGACCTATCCAGAGCGAAGTGAAACCGGTGGCGATAGGCTTGATTTAGCATCTGCCGGCAAAATGACATTTTTTAAGCCGGATTATGAAACCTTTGACTGTCTGAGCACGTGTATAAATGCTATTAAACTGGGTGGACTTAAGCCCGTTGCGGCAAATGGCGCAAATGAGGCGGCGGTATCACTGTTTTTAAACGGTAAAATAAGCTTTTTGCAAATAGGTGAACTTGTTAAAGCTGCAACTGATGCGCAACCTGTCGGGGTAATAACATCTGTTAATGATATTGATGATGCGGATAGTGCCGCACGTGAGTTTGTTTACTCAAATATATAATAGGGGAACTGTTTATGGTTGCATTATGGAATTCTGCATGGCCAATTATATTAGCAATACTCATGTTTGTTTTAATAATAATCATTCATGAATTCGGTCACTTTATTTCTGCAAAATTACTCGGAGTCAGAGTAAATGAATTTGCAGTTGGATTCGGCCCTAAATTGTTTTCCAAGCAAGGAAAAGAAACAAAATATTCGGTTCGAGCCATACCTTTTGGCGGATACTGCGCAATGGAGGGTGAGGATGAAGAAAGTGCTGACCCTCGTGCATTTGGAAATAAAAAGCCATGGCGTAGGTTTATAATCGTTTCAGCAGGTGCGATATTTAATATCATTCTGGGTTTTATTTTATCAATAATTATGACAATTCCTATGTCCGCATTTGCTACTACAACCATTGCAGAATTTGATGAAAAAGCTGTTAGTAACAAGTACGATTTAAGGGTTAATGATGAAATTTTAGCAGCTGACGGCAGAAAAATTTACAGTTACAGTGATTTAAGTTATATGCTTGCTTCTGCACAGAATGGAAAAATTGATTTTACCGTTTTGCGTGACGGCAAAAAGGTTGAACTAAATGACGTTCAGTTTGACCTGATGAAGCTTGAAGATGGAAACAACTATATTTCATTAGACTTTAAAGTGTACGGCCAGAAAAAAACATTTTTAAATACTTTAAAATACGCTGCAAAAACTACTGTTTCTTTTGGAAGAATTGTTTATATGTCGCTGTATGATATGTTTACAGGTAAATATCAGCTAAATCAGTTGTCGGGTCCTGTTGGAATAACAGCGGCTGTCAGCCAAGCGGCTAAAGAATCTATTTGGAATTTTGTATATTTTGCGTGTATTATTTCTATCAATCTCGGTATTATGAATTTACTGCCTTTGCCTGCTCTTGACGGCGGACGACTATTGTTCATATTTATTGAAATGATACGAAAAAAACCAATTCCCGCAAAGTATGAAGGCATAATTCATGCAGTCGGTTTTGCGTTGTTGTTTGGTCTTATAATATTTATAACATTTAATGATATAAAAAACTTAATTTGGTAACGGTGATTATATGATTTTACGCCGAAAAACTAAAAATTTTTCACTTGGAAATATAGCTATCGGATCTAACAACCCTGTGTTAGTTCAGTCTATGATATCTGTTCCTTCGACCGATGTAAAGGGTACTGTGGAGCAGGCAAAACAGCTGAAAGATGCAGGGTGTGATGTGGTGCGTATTGCTGTGCCTGATAAAGATGCAGTTGCACTCGTTGATGCAATAAAATGCGAGGTTGATATACCGCTCGTTGCAGATATACATTTTGATTACAAGCTTGCGCTTGCCTGTGCAGATGCAGGCATAGACAAAATCAGAATTAATCCCGGAAACATCGGCGACGATAGCCGTGTTAAAGAGGTTGCAAATGCTTGTTTACAAAAAGGTATTTGTATCAGAATTGGTGTAAATTCAGGTTCACTTGAAAAAAATATACTTGCAAAATACGGCGCTCCAACTGCCGAGGCTATAGTTGAAAGCGCTCTTTTTCATGCATCACTACTTGAAAAATTTGATTTTAACAATATCGTATTATCATTAAAATCTTCTGATGCGGTCACAACGTATAATACATATAAACTTGTATCGCAAAAGTGTGATTATCCGCTTCATCTTGGCGTTACTGAGGCAGGTACTAGATATAACGGTATAATTAAATCGTCGGCTGTTTTGGGCGGTTTATTACTTGATGGAATAGGCGATACAATTCGTATTTCTCTTACCGATGATCCGATTGAAGAAGTTAAGGCAGGCATTGCATTGTTAAAATCCTTGGGATTAAGAAGCGGCGGTCCCACTATTGTTTCCTGCCCGACATGCGGCCGCACAAGAATTAATTTGATTAAAATTGCTGATGAAGTTGAACGCCGACTGGCTAACTGCGACAAAAATATTAAGGTTGCAGTTATGGGCTGTGTCGTAAACGGACCGGGAGAAGCCCGTGAAGCAGACATAGGAATTGCCGGCGGTGAAGGCTGCGGCGTAATTATAAAAAAAGGTGAAATTATAAAAAAAGTCGACGAGAGTAAACTTGTCGATGAACTAATTAATGAGATAGAAAGGATGTAAACTAAGTGAACAAGGTATCGATTTGCGACCTTTTTCGGAGACAGTTAAATGGCTATTCCGACAGGTTAGAGGGTAAATTATATATTATTTCGCTCGATGCCGATAAAACAAAGCTATCAATGTCACTCGGACTTTATATAAATGACAGTTCCGTTATTAATGAAATTGAAATTATTCGACGAACTATAAAAAGATCATATAATTTAAACTCGTTAACCATGCGTTTTGTTTTTGATGAGAAATGTTGCGATTCAAATACAATAAAATTTTTGCTTAATCAGTCAGTTGACCCGTTTGTAAGTGGTTTTATAATGGATGCTGACGTTTCTCTTTTAAATGATGTAGTTGATATTGAGTTAAAGCACGGCGGCTATGATTTTCTCATTGGTGGAAAGTATGATGAAAAATTTTCTAAGTTGATTGAGTCGGCGTTTAATAAAAGTGTATCGGTTTCATTTAGCGGAGTTACTGAATCATCACCCATTGTGCCTCCCGAGCCAGAACCAATACAATATTATGAACCACAAAACCAAAATACTGTTAAACAAAAACAGGAATATAAGCGACTTGACGGCAATGATTTGCCAATATCGCTTGAGTCAGCAAAACATATTTGGGGATATAAAATTAATGCTTTGCCGATAAGTATGGCTGATGTCATGCTGGATGGTGGTAAAGTTGTCATTTGGGGTGAAATATTTCAGTTTGAAAAGACTACCACTAAAAAAGGCGATAAACTGAGAGTAACTATATTTTTTACCGATGGGACAGGCTCTCATCAGATAAAAATGTGCATAAAGCTTGAGGACGATGATAAAATATCGGAACTTAAAAATGGCGTGTCTATTTTGGTCAGGGGTGAACTAAAATATGACGATTGGGAAAAGGAAAACATTATTCGTCCCGACGGCATAGCCATTGTTGAAAAGAAAAAAGAAACAGATAATGCTGAGAGTAAGCGTGTTGAGCTTCATTTGCATACTAATATGTCACAAATGGATGCTCTATCGTCAGCAGAGGCCCTGATTAAACGCGCTGCCGAATGGGGTCACAAGGCAATAGCTATTACAGACCACGGAGTAGTGCAGGCGTTTCCTGAGGTAATGAATACTGTTGAAGGATTAAAAAAATCAGGGAAAAATATTAAACCGATATATGGCTGCGAGGCTTATTTTGTTAACGATACCGTTCCTGCTGTTTATGGTGAATGTAATGAGCCATTTGACGGTGAATTTATTGTTTTCGATATTGAAACAACCGGACTAAGCCATATAAATGACCGTATTACAGAAATAGGAGCATTGCTTATTTCGGGCGGCGAAATTAAAGAGAGATTTAGCTCATTTATTAATCCGCACATTCCCATACCTGATAAAATTGTTAAGCTTACAGGCATTACCGATGACATGGTTGCTGATGCTCCAGATGAAAGTGTCGTAGTAAAACAGTTCCTTGATTTTGCAGGTGGCAGAATGCTTGTTGCCCACAATGCTAACTTTGACGTGTCGTTTATTCGCACGGTAGCAGAGCGTAATGGGTACATATTTAATAATGCATATTGCGACACAGTTCCCATATCCAGAGCAATGCTACGCGACCTTAAAAAGCACACACTTGACTCGGTTGCAAATGCTTTGAAACTGGGCGATTTTAATCACCACCGCGCTGTTGATGATGCTGAGGTACTTGCAAAAATATTCATTCGGTTACTTGATATGATTTCAGTTAACAGTGGATGCAGTAACATTAGCGATCTTAATTCCAGTCTTGCAGGCGGCGATCCAAGACGAATTAAATATCACCATATGATAATTCTTGCACGAAATTCTGTGGGACTGAAAAATTTATATAAGCTTGTGTCTAAAGCTCATCTTGAATACTATAACAGAAAACCGAGAATACCAAAAAGCGAGCTCGTAAAGCACAGAGAAGGATTAATCATTGGTAGCGCTTGTGAGCAGGGTGAACTGTATCAAGCTGTTTTGCAGGGTCGCGAATGGGGAGATTTGCTTGATATTGCTTCGTTCTATGATTATCTTGAAATTCAACCTAATAGCAACAATATGTTTATGGTACGTGAAAGAATTGTACCAAATGAAAATAAACTAAATGATATTAACAAAACTATAATTAAAATTGCCGACCGACTGGGTAAACCTGTAGTAGCAACGGGGGATGTTCATTTTCTGAATAAATCAGATGCTAGCTACCGTGCTATTTTACAGGCAGGTGCTGGTTATAAAGATGTTGACAATCAAGCTACGCTGTATTTTAAAACAACTGATGAAATGCTGTCTGATTTTGCATATCTTGGAGAAAAGGCTGCGTACGAAGTTGTTGTTACCAACACCAACAAAATTGCAGATATGATTGAGGATATTAGACCCGTACCTGAAGGAAACTTTGCTCCTTCAATTCCGGGATCTGACGAAATTATTCACGATATAACATACTCAAAGGCGAAAGAGGTTTATGGAGATCCTCTGCCGGAAATCATTCAAAAGCGACTTGATAAAGAGTTAGGGTCGATTATTAAAAATGGATTTTCAATCATGTACGTAACTGCACAAAAGTTGGTTGCAGATTCTGTTGAACATGGATATCTTGTAGGATCGCGTGGTTCTGTAGGTTCATCATTTGTTGCTACAATGGCAGGAATATCTGAAGTTAACCCGCTTGAACCTCATTATGTATGTCCTAATTGCAAACACAGCGAATTTATAACTGATGGATCTATCGGTTCCGGATTTGATCTGCCGCCAAAGGATTGCCCCGAATGCGGTACAGCTATGAATCGCGATGGTCATGATATTCCATTTGAAACATTTTTGGGATTTGATGGAGATAAAACTCCGGATATTGACCTTAACTTTTCGGGCGAATATCAATCAAACGCTCATAAATTTACTGAAACGCTATTCGGAAGCGAAAATGTATTTAAAGCAGGAACAATAGCAACAGTTGCAGAAAAGACAGCCTACGGATATGTACGCAAGTATTGCGATGAACGTGGTTATGTAAAAAATAGGGCAGAAATAGAACGATTAAAGATAGGTTGCACTGGAATTAAGCGCACAACCGGACAGCATCCTGGCGGAATGGTTGTAGTACCTAGAGAATTCGATATATATGATTTTTGTCCTGTTCAGCATCCCGCTGACGATGCAAATTCTGATACAAAAACCACGCATTTCGATTTCCACTCTATTCACGATACTATTCTTAAACTTGATATACTTGGTCACGATGTGCCGACTATATACAAGTACCTTGAGGACTACACAGGCATACCTGTTATGGATGTATCAATGAGTGATCCAGCAGTTATGAGTCTTTTTACTTCCACAGAGGCTCTGGGAATAACAAAGGCTGATCTTGCGCTGACAGATGATGCAGATGAAATTAATGCACAAACCGGTTCATTATCATTACCTGAAGTAGGAACAAACTTTGTTAGGGGAATGCTGCTTGAAACACAGCCTAAAACCTTCTCTGACCTGCTTCAAATTTCTGGACTTTCTCATGGTACCGATGTATGGCTTGGAAATGCACAGGAACTTATTAAAGACGGAACTTGCACTATTTCTGAAGTTATCGGAACTCGTGATAGCATTATGACATATTTGCTTCATAAGGGATTGCCACCGAAAATGGCATTTAAAATCATGGAAATTACTCGAAAGGGTAAGGCGAAAAAATTACTGACCGAGGAACATATTTCAGCTATGAGAGAGCATAATGTGCCTGAATGGTACATAGATTCATGCTTTAAGATTAAATATATGTTCCCAAAGGCTCACGCCGCCGCTTACATGATTGCAACATTACGGTTAGGCTGGTATAAGGTTCACCAACCGGTTGCTTACTACGCTGCCTATTTTAGTGCTCGCGGTGAGGAAATCAATGCACGATTGCTTACATCGAGAAAGATAGTCAAGGATGCAATGCTTGCCATTAGAGCAAAAGGAAAAGAAGCGTCAGCTAAAGAAAATTCGCAGCTTGCAACTTTACAAATTGTAAATGAATTAATGGCCAGAGGAATTGAATTTTTACCAATCGATTTTTATAAATCTGATGCTAAGAAATTTTTAGTTGAGGATGGAAAAATTCGTTTGCCGTTTTCTTCTATTGACGGTATCGGTGAAAACGCCGCTGTGCTAATTGCAAATGCAGCTAAAAAGGGTAGCTATTTGTCAAAAGAGGATTTACAAATTGATGGAGGAATATCAAAGGGTATAATAGACACTTTGACTGAATTACATGTTTTAGACTTTTTACCTGATTCGCTTCAAATGTCATTGTTTTAAAAAAAAGCTGCGACCTAATAAGGTCGCAGCTTTTTTATATTTTTATTCAACTATGTCGATATTATATTTGTCAAACCAATAGTCAAACTGTATTAACCATGCAATTAATTGCGGCGTAGACATGAGTTGGCCAAACCAAGTGCTATTTTCGCCGTTAAAAACGCCATCTAATGCATTTTTACTCATTGTTTGATTAAGAATACTGTTTTTGTTTTTCAGGCGATTTTCAAGCATATTTTTGACCGTTTCATAATATTTTGGGTTGTGTGTTTTTGGGTACGGGCTTTTTTTACGCCATAATATTTTATCCGGCAAATAGCTTTTCATTGCATTGCGAAGTAATGCTTTTTCGGTCTGGTTTTCAAATTTAATTGACCACGGCACATTGAAAATATATTCTAGAATTCTGTGATCACCGAATGGTACACGTACCTCAAGACCGCTTGCCATGCTCATTCTGTCTTTTCGTTCAAGCAGGGAGGTCATAAAGTAGTTTACTGATAGCCAAGTTGCAATACGCGCCGTTCTCATATCATCAGTTTCGCCATCAATTACCGGGCATTCAGATAGTGTATTTTTATATATTTCAGAAATATAACTATATCCCTCATCTGCCTTAGCAAAACATTTGTCAAATAAATTTGCTCTTGCAAAAGGCTGGTGGATCCACGGGAAGAAATCTTTATATAACATTTCGGGGCGATAAAACCACGGATAACCGCCGAATATTTCGTCGGAACATTCGCCTGAAATAGCAACAGTATGTCGTTTTTTTACCTCACGGCAAAAGTAGAGCAGTGAAGAGTCAATATCCGCTTGACCTGGGAAGTCGCGAATCTCAGTCGCTTCATATAAATAATGGGCAACGGCTTCTGTCGGCGCCGTCAGTACAGTATGATGCGTCTTTAAATAATCTGCTAGATATACTGCGTATTCATCATCGCCTTGCGGTTGGAAAATATTAGTCTTAAAACTATTTTTATTTCCTTCGTATTCAAATGAATATGATGATAGTATGCTGCCTTTGCTCAAATAATTTTCGGATGCAACAGCTGATATGACCGATGAATCGAGTCCACCCGATAAAAAAACGCAAAGAGGTACATCGCTGATCAACTGCCTTTTAATTGCATCTGTTACCAATTCGCGTGTATGATCTGCTGCTTCATCGGCGGTAACGTTAAGTTCGTTTGCTTCAAGTTTCCAATACTGTGTATGTGAAATGCCGTTTTTATCAAATGTGCCACACCAGCCGGGTTTGATTTCTAATATATCTTTAAATATACCACTTCCGTTGATTGTAACCGGTGACAAAAATAATAGTTGCCACAGTCCTGTTTTATCAATTTGTGGTTTAATTTCCGGATGAGCTAACAATGCTTTTATTTCTGATGCGAAAATAAAAGTACCTTTTCTTTCTGCATAAAAGAAAGGTTTAATTCCAAATCTATCGCGTGCAAAAAATATTGATTTTTTCTCAATATCGTATACACAAAAAGCAAAAATCCCGTTAAGCATTTTGGGACAATTATATTTATACAGAATGTATGTCCATAAGACGATTTCTGTATCACAATTGGTTTTCATTTCTATGTTGTATTCATCTTTAATTTGCTTTTTTAGCTCCTCTGAATTATAAATTTCGCCGTTGTAAATTATTGTGTATTTCTTTTCTTTGTATACTGCTGACATTGGTTGATTTCCGTTTTCTATATCCATAACAGCAAGGCGATTGTGGTGTAACGCAACAAATTCATCACAATATAATTCAGTAGCATCGGGTCCACGATGTTTCATTGTTTTACCCATAGCTTCAATCACTTTATTATTACACATATTTTCATTAATGAAATCGGCAAAGCCGCAAATTGAGCACATAAAAAAACCTCCCGACATAATCGTTTAGATTATTATATGTCGGGAAGTAAATTATTGTGTGGTTATATTAAGTTTTTTAGTGTTTCGTTAACTTCAATAAGGAATTGCTCAGTACTTACCTTACGCTTATTTTCAAGAGTTGAAAGTAAATAAAGGTCTCCTGTCATAACTCCGTTTTCGATAGTTTGTACGGTTGCTTTTTCAAGCATATCGGCAAAGTTTGATAATTCTGTATTATTGTCTAGCTCGCCGCGCTTTTTTAATGCGCCAGTCCATGCAAATATTGTTGCAACAGAGTTTGTAGATGTTTCTTCACCCTTTAAGTGCTTGTAATAATGACGTTGTACCGTTCCGTGTGCAGCTTCGTATTCATAAACTCCATCGGGTGAAACAAGTACGCTTGTCATCATTGCAAGCGAGCCGTATGCGGTAGCAACCATGTCTGACATAACATCGCCATCGTAGTTTTTGCATGCCCAAATATAGCCGCCGTTAGAGCGGATAACGCGTGCTACTGCATCGTCAATCAGTGTGTAGAAATACTCAATGTTTTGTTCTTGAAATTTTTCCTTATATTCATTTTCAAATATTTCAGCAAAAATATCTTTAAATCTATGGTCGTATTTTTTTGAAATGGTATCTTTTGTAGCAAACCATAAATCCTGCTTTGTGTCAAGTGCGTAATTGAAACAGCATCTTGCGAAACTGGCTATAGAATTATCAACGTTATGCATGCCCTGAATAATTCCTGAAGAATTGCTGAATTCGTGAATAAGTTGACGAGTTTCGTTTCCGTCACTGTCGGTGCAGACAAGCTCACACTTAGCGCCTTCCGGTACTTGCATTTCAGTGTTTTTATATACATCACCGTACGCATGTCTTGCAATAGTAATAGGCTTTGTCCATGAAGGAATATACGGGGTAATGCCGTTGACTATAATCGGCGAACGGAAAACAGTACCATCAAGAATTGCTCGAATCGTTCCGTTCGGAGATTTCCACATTTCTTTAAGATTGTATTCTGGCATTCTGGCAGCGTTAGGAGTAATTGTTGCACATTTAACAGCAACACCGTACTTCTTTGTAGCTTCCGCAGATTCAAAAGTCACTTTGTCATCGGTCTCATTTCTGTGAACAAGTCCGAGGTCATAATATTCGGTTTTGAGGTCAACATATGGCAGAATAAGGATATCCTTAATCATTTTCCATATGACTCTGGTCATTTCGTCGCCGTCCATCTCAACGAGCGGCGTATTCATCTGAATTTTATTTGACATATTAATCACCAAATTATTTAAGATTTTCTTTAGTGTAGTTGAGCAGTCCGCCCGCCAGAATTATGTCCTTTGCTCGACCACTAAGTTCGCACTCAACGGCAATGGTCTTTCCATTTGTTTTATTTTCGATATTAAGCTTATTGCCGTTTTTAATATCGTATATTACATTGTTCAACGCGAGCTCGTCACCTTCATTAATCAATTCATAGTCAGCTTCGTTAACAAATGTAAGTGGGAGAATGCCGGCATTAATCAAATTTGAGCGATGGATACGAGCAAACGATTTTACTAAAACCGCCTTTACGCCAAGATGTAGAGGTGCAAGAGCAGCGTGCTCACGGGAAGAACCTTGGCCGTAGTTTGCGCCGCCAACAATAATGCTCTTGCCTAACGCTACTGCTCTTTCAGGAAACTTTTCGTCACATACAGTAAAGCAATACTTTGAAATTGCGGGTATATTTGAGCGCAAGGGCAATATTTTTGAGCCTGCAGGCATGATGTGGTCGGTGGTAATGTTATCTCCAACCTTGAGTGAACATTTGCATTCAATGCAGTTATCAAGAGGTGTAGTAGTGGGGAAGGGTTTAATGTTTGGTCCACGCAGAATTTCTACATCTGACATATTATCGGCTTCTATTGGAAGCGCTACCATATTATCGTTGATGTCAAATTCATTTGGCAACTCAAAATTAGGCATATCTCCTAATGTTCGTGGATCGGTAAGATATCCTGTTAATGCCGATGCGGCAGCAACTTCTGGTGAAACTAAGTAGATTTGACCGTCTTTTGTACCTGATCTGCCTTCAAAATTGCGGTTAAATGTGCGCAAAGAAATACCTTTTGAATTTGGTGATTGGCCCATTCCAATACAAGGACCGCATGCGCTTTCAAGAATACGGGCACCGGCATCTATTATATCTGAAAGACATCCATTTTTGGAAAGCATATTCAGCACTTGCTTGGAGCCTGGGGCGATTGCAAGCGATACATCGGAATTAACGGTTTTGCCCTTTAAAATATATCCTACCTTCATCATATCAAGCAGCGATGAGTTAGTACATGAACCAATGCAAACCTGGTCAATCTTCATGCCGCTGATTTCTCTGACGGTTTTAACATTATCAGGGGAGTGGGGGCAAGCAACCATGGGCTCAAGTTCTGACAAATTAATGTCTATGACCTCGTCATATACGGCATCGTCATCGGCTTTTTGTTCTGTCCAAGCATCTTCGCGTCCCTGAGCTTTTAGGAATGAACGAGTAATTTCGTCGGAAGGGAAAATGGATGTAGTTGCGCCAAGCTCTGCACCCATATTAGTTATAGTTGCACGTTCAGGCACCGACAGTGTTTTTACGCCTTCGCCTGCGTATTCGATAACCTTACCAACGCCGCCTTTTACGGTCATGATCTGCAAAACTTTTAAAATTACATCTTTAGCAGCAACCCAAGGGCTGAGTTTACCGGTAAGATTAATTTTAACGATTTTCGGATATGTAATATAATATGCGCCGCCGCCCATTGCAACAGCAACATCCAGACCACCGGCACCGATGGCAATCATGCCCAGACCGCCACCTGTAGGTGTGTGGCTGTCAGATCCAATAAGAGTTTTGCCCGGAATACCGAAACGCTCTAAATGAACTTGGTGGCAAATGCCGTTACCGGGGCGACTAAAGTACACACCATGTTTTTTGGCAATTGAGCCAATGAAACGGTGGTCGTCAGCATTTTCAAATCCTGACTGCAATGTATTGTGATCAATATAAGCAACTGAACGCTCAGTTTTTACACGAGGTATGCCCATTGCTTCAAATTCAAGATAAGCCATCGTACCGGTAGCATCTTGAGTGAGTGTTTGGTCGATTCTGAGTCCAATTTCAGAGCCTTTTTTAAACTCGCCTTCAACGACATGCGCCTTAAGAATTTTTTCTGTTAATGTTAATCCCATAATATCACCCTTACATATAACAAAAAGGGGTTTTCTTTAGAAAACCCCTTTGTTTTCAACATTATTTTATCAAATATATATTTATTTGTCAATTATGATTTAAAATATTTTGCTCGATACCAAGTAGCTTTGTAACCGAGATTCCAAAAATATCGGCAAGGGCTACTAATTCAAAGTCATTTACTTGTCTGACCTGACCTTCTAGTTTTGAAAGTCCTGATGCGTTTATCTCAATACCTTTTGCATTTAGCTGATAAAGCAGGTCCTTTTGTTTCATATTGTTAATCAGGCGTAACTGTTCGACACGCATTCCGATCATATTAGCATTACCAAGAGGCTTTTTCCTAATTCTCATTGTATTTTTCTCCTTAGCTTGTGTATTATCTATTATAACATAATAAAACAGAAATGTCATTTAAAAAATGTATTAAGAAAATTGATTTATCCAATAATTGTGATATAATAGTTTATAAAGAAATGTAGTGGGTGATAAATATGCACGGCAATTTCAGCAGAAACCTTTCAATGCTTACTGATTTTTACGAATTGACTATGTCTAATGGTTTCTTTAAAGAAGATATGAAAGAGCAAATTGGAGTTTTTGATTTGTTTTTTCGTAAATCTCCGGATGACGGAGGTTTCGCGATTATGTGCGGTGTGCAACAGATTATCGATTATATTAAAGAAATCAAGTTTACGGATGATGATATTAACTATCTTAAATCGTTCGGATTTTGCGATGGTTTCCTTGATTATTTAAAGAATTTTGAGTTTTGCTGTGATGTATGGGCTATTCCTGAGGGAACACCTATTTTTCCTAATGAACCTGTTTTAACAGTTTGTGGGCCCATTATCCAGGCTCAGTTGATTGAAACTATGGTTTTAATTGCTTTTAATCATCAAACACTCATTGCAACAAAAGCTAACCGTATTGTCAGGGCTGCACAAGGGCGACTTGTGATTGAATTTGGTGCACGCAGAGCACAAGGCTTTGATGCCGCAGTGTATGGTGCAAGAGCGGCTATTATTGGTGGATGCGACTCATCATCATGTTTGCTTGCGGCTCAAAAATTTGGGTTAAATGCTTCGGGAACAATGGCGCATAGCTGGATACAAATGTTTGACAGCGAATATGACGCATTTGCAGCATACGCCCGCCAATATTCAGACAGCTGCGTATTACTTGTTGATACCTATAACGTTTTAAAATCTGGTGTTCCCAATGCTATAAAAGTTTTTGACAATGTGTTAAAACCGCTTAATAAACGACCGGTAGGAATTCGTATTGATAGCGGTGATATAACATATTTATCAAAACGAGCCAGACGGATGATTGACGAAGCCGGATACCCTGATTGTCATATTATAGCATCAAATTCACTTGATGAGCACATCATTTCCGACATGCTGCTGCAGGGGGCAAAAGTTGATGCCTTTGGTGTTGGAGAACGACTTATAACATCTTCATCAGCACCGGTTATGGGCGGCGTGTATAAACTCAGTGCCGTTATTGAAGCTGACGGTACTGTTACACCAAAAATTAAAATAAGTGAAAATGTTACTAAGATAACAACTCCGGGATTTAAGTCTGTATGGCGTCTATTTGACCGTTCAAGCGGCAAGGCTATTGCCGATGTTGTAACATTACATGATGAAGAAATCGACGATACAAAGCCGTATGAGATTTTTGACCCAGAGTACACTTGGAAAAGAAAAACCGTTACTGATTTTATTGCACGAAGACTAACCAAGCACATTTTTAAAAAAGGCCAATTTGTTTACACAAATTACAGTACAAATGAAATTAAACGTTACTGTCAAAAGCAAATTGATCATTTATGGGATGAGGTTCTCAGGTTTGAAAATCCTCATAACTATTATGTAGATTTATCAGTGGATCTTTGGAATCTAAAACATCAGTTGATCCAAAAATTTAGTAAGTGATAGTGGGAGTATATATGAAAAAAATTGTTTGTTTTATATCAGCTATTATTATGGTTTTAGCTCTATCATCATGCGGTAGCGGCAAAGATTTAGGTACATCTTCTAGTGATGTTTCAAGCGTTGTATATAATTCGCTTGTTCCTGAATTAGCTAAACAAGGTAAGATTGACGGCGCAAATTTTGCTATTGGCGCAGCCATAGATGAAGTCGTTCAATTTTATAATGGAACAGCCTCATCTGAAAACGAACAAGGCAGTGAAACATCATCATTAAATAACAGTTCTGAAGCTACATCAGCGGATGATACATCATCGGAAAATATGGCAGTTCCTGATCTTAACGAAGAAGTTGCATATGATTTAACAATACGCGGACTTGATACAAACGACCGTATTATTAAAATGTACTCATATGACACACGTTACTTTTACTATAATGCTTCTCCTGACAGCGGTATTGCATATATGGCGTACTTTGCTGATAACTTCGGTTATATGATAGGGCACTCAACTTATGCAGACGTCAAAGCTTCCATAGAAGCACAGCCTGTAAATGACATTATTGCTAAAGAAGAAGATATGTTTTTCATGGTACAGCCACTTGAAGGAACAAAATTACTGTCTTATGAATACGGAGATTATATTTTATCTTTCTTTTTTGACAACAACAATAAACTAATGTCCACCACAATTTATAATAAGCATGTTTGGACTGAATAAATAACTTGTATATATCAAAACAGACACCTTTTCAGGTGTCTGTTTTGATATATATGACCGAGTCGTAAGCCGAGTTCTGTCGTGGACAACTATCTATCTAGGCTCATAATTGCTTATAAGCTCATGCCACCTGTCAAAAGCACATCGGGCAAATGTATAGCTTTTTATCGGTGTTGCTCCGGATAGGGTTTACATGGCCGCACAGTCTCCTGTACGCCGGTGAGCTCTTACCTCGCCTTTCCATCCTTACCTGTAAAAACAGGCGGTTTATTTCTGTTGCACTTTCCCTAAGGTCGCCCTCGGCGGCTGTTAGCCGTTATCCTGCCCTGTGGAGCTCGGACTTTCCTCATAACATCAGCAGATGCTACGCAGTTGTCTGACCCACTCATATTAGTTATTTTATCAAATTATTTCCTTATAGTCAAGAATTATTCTTTAGCATTTGTACCTGACGAATATCCTTGCCCGTAAATTGCTTAATTACATAATTACCGATAATTCTGGATAATATACGCTCACCGTAAACACTGTTTATTTCTGTCAGCGAAAGATTTGTACTTATTATTGTTGGTAACGAACGCAGGGCTCGTGTGTTTATAATGTTATAAACTGCTGAGGCAATATAAGTAGACATGAATTCAGTACCAAAATCATCAAGAATTAACAGATCACAACCAAGTAACGCATTAAGAGTGTCTCCATTTTTCCTGCCAAAGGCTTCGTCTTGAATTTGATTTAAAAAGTTTTGCGATGAACCGTAAATTACACCAAATCCTTTTTCAATTACGCAGTTTGCAATAGCAAGAGAAAGATGTGTCTTACCAAGTCCGGTACGTCCGAAAAACAATAAACTTTTGGACAGATGTGAGAAATTGTTTGCATATGCTTTGCAAAATTCATAAATTTCTTTCATATTAGCTCTATCTTCGACAGAGTATAAGGAAACATCGAACCGATCAAATGTTGACCTTTCAAGTGGCATTTGTTGACATAGTTCGCCAAAATATTTATCCTTAGCAACCGCTTTCACACAGTCGCATAATTTACCGGAAACATATCCAGTGTCGCTGCATTTTGGGCATTGATAAATAGGGGATAATGAATTTTCATCAATTCCGTATCTATTAATTAAATTTTTTCTCTTTTGCGCTAAAACTTCATATTCCTTTTGCAACTCAATTATATCTGCGCTTCCGTTCAGCTTTACTGCACTTTTTACAGCTTTTAGGCCTAATTCGTTTAAGTATTCGTCTATCTGTTTAATATCGGGATGATTCGAATACATAGATTCTACATTTTTCTGTGCAGACTCTTCGGCGTTCATTCGCCTTTCAGCAATTACTGACAGCGCAGCTATGTAATACTCTTTTTGGTAACCCATATGTTACTCCTTTTTACCGCCAAACAGCATTTTTTCGATTTCGTCAATGCTGTAAGAGGTTTTACTTTTTTCAGTTTCTTTTGTTGCTGTGTTCTGATTGTTTATATCCGATATATTTTTAAATCCGTTTTTATGCCATGCTGCAAGAATGGAGTTAATGTATTGCCAACTGTACTTTTGTGTGTGGTCAATACACTCATCATAAGCCGCCTTAAGCATTTCTCTGCTGAATTTCCATTCTGCCACCCAACGCATAACAGCTTCTAGTTCTTTTCCACTTGGCTTACGGCGATCAATGCCCATCACGGCGCAAACGGTCTTCCATGCCTGGCTTTCATTGCGCATTTTAACAATTTCATTGTCTGCTGATTTAACATCTGTTACGCCGTCATTTATCCATTTAACTGCGGTTTGTTCTATAAATCCGGCTGTAAGCCTGTCCTCACTGATAGCGTATTCTATGATCATAAGAATGACCGAAACCGATAAACCTTCGTTATCATACAGCCATACAAGAGTTGAAGATTCATTTTGTTTTAATATTCTACCAAATTTAATTTGGGCTTGCTGCAACATAAACGCAATACTGCTGTCCTCCATGCCGCGTTTAGCAACTTCATTTCTGGTAGGTTTGCTGATTTTAACGACTGCTTTTTCTTCAACTTTAGCCTTTTCTGTGATGTTGCTTTCTCCATTTTTAACGAAAATCCCGTTATTTATCCAATATAAAACTGAATCTTCAATATCACGTTCATTAAGACCGGTAACTCGCATTGCCGTATTTATATCAAAGTTTTCTACTCCGTTTCGGAGAATAAAGAGCAGCGTTTTAAGCTGTGCCTCTCCAGCAAGTTTTATGTGCTTGTCCGCAACGCTTGCGGGAACAGCAAACATATTTATAAAATTTGCCGGATTTAAAGAAAAATCCATATCATACCTCTTTGTTTTTGTGTTTAAAATGGGGAATGTTGAGTATTCCTACAATCGTTCCTATTCCATAAGCAATATGCATTAAAAAGAATATTGGAAACAGAGGAATAGGGAAGTGTCGGTTGCTTTTATAAGTTAGCGACTTTAGTCCGTATAAAATTGCCGCAGTAAAATAAAGTGATAATAAAACTATAAGTGGAATTACTGAAACAAAAGAAAATGCAAGAGAAGCAATAATTGCCAAAACAAAGCATATTGGCACAAAGTTGTACAAAGAAAAACATTTTGGCTGAACGGATAGTGTAAGTCCAATCCAGTACCCATTGCCGTGCTTTTGTTTAAGCATGGTTTTTAAATTGCTTCGTACGTGGTGATAAGATACTATATCGTCGCATAAACAGAATTTATATCCTGCTTTTCTCATCCGATAGTGCATATCATTATCCTCAGTACGCTGCAGATTTTCGTTGTAAAATCCAACTTTGTCAAACACTGATTTTTTATACGCTGCATGTGCAAGGGTGACAGTATACTGACGCTCAAATTTACGCCTGTAAACAGCAATACCGCTTCCAAATGCAGAACTTTCGGCAGCTGCTAATGCAGCTTTCCAGCGTGATGTGTTTTCAAATATTGTGATTCGCTGGCCGCCAACAATATCTTCGCCGTTGTCAATGTTTTTCACATTGTTTTCAATAAAGTCATTGGGTATGCGGGCATGAGCGTCAACTCTTAAAATTATTTCGCCATCAGCGTTTTTAAGCGCAACGTTCCATCCTGCCGGCAAAGTTTTTTTTGGGTTTTGCAATAGTTTACAGCAATAAAAATCATTATTTTCATAAAAAGAAGTAAATTTTTCTTGCGTATTATCTGTTGAGCAACTATTAACAAGCAAAACTTCGATTTTTTTATGATCAAATGTTTGCTTTTTTAGGTCGTCAAAAAGATTATTTAAGTGTGATGCGGCATTATATGCAACAATAATAAATGAAACTTTTATCATATCACACCTCCATAATATTAAATATTATTATATTATAAATGTTTATCAATTACAACTGGTCATTTAAACAAAAATAATGGGTCGGATTATAATCCGACCCATTGTTAGTCATTTGATGATTATTTAATTGTTTCTGTTTGAGCCTTATATGAAGTGTGAAGTACCTTATGAGCCTTGTGGCTTCCGGGCTTTTCAAAATACTCTTCGTATATGGTCTTAATCATCGGGTTTTTATGGGACTTTCTGATAGGCATAGAAAGATCCTGATCATACAGAGCCTTTGCGCGAAGTCCCTTAATGTCGATAGTAGCCCACTCGCTCTGAGTGTGAATAGGCTGACCGCCGCCGTTTATACAACCGCCGGGGCATCCCATAATCTCAATGAAGTGGTAGTTCTTTTCACCGTTTTTAACTGCGTCAAGAACTTTTTTGGCATTATCAGCACCGCTGGCAACAGCAACATTTATGGTCAGTCCGGCTACATTATAGGTAGCTTCCTTAATGCCGCTCATACCGCGAACTTCGGTAAATTCGTAGCTCTCATTGTCCTTGCCGGTAAGAGTGTCAACAGCAGTACGCAGAGCAGCTTCCATAACGCCGCCGGTTGCACCAAAGATAACAGCAGCGCCGGTATCTTCGCCAAGCGGATTGTCAAACTCTTCATCAGGCAGTTTTGTAAACTGGATGCGAGCTTTTTTAATCATGCGAGCAAGCTCACGAGTTGTGATAGTAGCATCAAGGTCAGGAACACCTGCTGCAGATTCATCATCTCTGCCAATTTCGTATTTTTTAGCAGTACACGGCATAACAGATACTGAGAAAATATCTTTAGGATCAATGCCGTTCTTTTCGGCGTAGTATGTCTTAATTACAGCGCCGAACATCTGCTGAGGAGATTTACAAGAAGAAAGGTTATCGATCATATCAGGGTAGAACTGCTCGCAGTATCTAATCCAGCCCGGTGAGCAGGATGTAATGAGCGGCAATGTTCCTCCGTTTTGAACGCGGTCAAGGAACTCGGTAGCTTCCTCCATAATTGTAAGGTCAGCAGTGAAGTCTGTATCGAAAACCTTGTCAAAGCCAAGTCTGCGAAGTGCAGCAACCATTTTGCCTTCAGAATTTGTTCCGATTTCATAGCCGAATTCTTCACCAAGAGCAGCGCGAACAGCAGGAGCTGTTTGAACGATAACATACTTTGTCGGGTCGTTTATAGCGTCAAATACCTTTTGAGTATCATCTCTCTCGCGGAGGGCGCCGGTGGGGCATACTGTGATACACTGACCACATGAAATACAAGCAACATCGTTCAGATCTCTATTGAATGCTGAACCGATTATTGTATCAAAACCACGGTTGTTAGCACCGATAACAGAAGTCTGTGTCTGACAAGCAGCTACGCAGCGACGGCAAAGGATGCACTTTGAATTGTCGCGAATAAGATGAGCGGCAGAAACATCTTCAACCGATTCGGTTTTAGTGCCGTCAAAACGGGCATCATCTTCAACGCCCAATTCATATGCAAGAGTCTGAAGCTCACAATTACCGCTGCGTACGCATGAGAGGCAGGCTCTGTTATGGTTAGAAAGAAGCAGCTCAACGGTCATTTTGCGTGACTCCATGACTTTCGGAGAGTTGGTTTTGATAACCATACCTTCAGAAACGGGCATTACGCAAGCAGCTACGAGTGAGCGAGCTCTTTCAACCTCAACAACACAAACGCGGCAAGCACCAATTTCGTTTTTGTTCTTCATATGACAAAGGGTGGGGATTTCAATACCGGCAGTTCTTGCTGCCTCAAGAATTGTGTAATTTGCTGGCACGCTAAGGGGCATGCCGTTTATTGTAATATTAACATTTTCCATTATGGCACACTCCTTTCTTACTTTTTAATTATAGCGTTAAACTTGCAGGAACCTATACAAGCGCCGCACTTAATACATTTCTGTGTGTCAATTTCATATGCAGGTCTCTTTTTACCCGGTGCAACATAATCAGTAACAAATATTGCATCAGCAGGGCAGTTTTTAGCACACATAGTACAGCCGAAGCAGGAATCCTTAACAATGCTGTAATTAAGAAGACTCTTGCAAGCACCGGCCGGGCAACTCTTGTCCTGAATGTGGGCAATATACTCGTTACGGAAGTATCTAAGGGTGGAAATAACAGGGTTAGGTGCTGTTTGACCGAGACCGCAAAGCGAGTTGTCTTTAATGTATACGCAAAGGGCTTCAAGTTTGTCGAGGTCCTCCATAGTAGCCTTGCCTTCGGTAATTTTATTAAGAATTTCAAGCATTCTTCTTGTACCGATACGGCACGGTGTACATTTACCGCAGGACTCATCAACCGTAAACTCAAGGAAGAATTTAGCGATATCAACCATACATGTATCTTCGTCCATAACGATAAGTCCGCCTGAACCCATCATTGAACCGATAGCAATTAGGTTGTCATAGTCAATTTCAACATCCATGTGGCTTGCAGGAATGCATCCGCCGGAAGGTCCACCTGTCTGTGCAGCTTTAAACTTTTTGCCATTAGGAATACCGCCGCCGATTTCATCTACAATCTGACGGAGGGTTGTACCCATAGGAACTTCAACAAGTCCGGTGTGCTCAATTTTACCGCCAAGTGCAAATACCTTTGTACCTTTGGATTTTTCAGTACCAATTGAATTAAACCATTCTGCGCCGTTGAGAATGATCTGTGCAATATTTGCATATGTCTCAACGTTATTAAGAATAGTCGGCTTTCCGAATAATCCCTTAACAGCAGGGAACGGAGGACGAGGACGCGGCTCGCCGCGCTTTCCTTCAATAGATGTCATAAGTGCTGTTTCTTCGCCGCATACGAATGCGCCTGCGCCAAGACGAACGTCGAGGTCAAAATCAAAACCGCTCTCGAAAATATTTTTTCCGAGGAGGCCGTATTCACGAGCCTGATCAATAGCAATGTTAAGTCTTTCTACAGCGATAGGATACTCAGCACGAACGTATATGTAGCCCTGGTTAGCGCCAATAGCGTAACCTGCAATAGTCATTGCTTCAATTAAAGCATGGGGATCGCCCTCGAGAATTGAGCGGTCCATGAACGCGCCGGGGTCACCCTCGTCGGCGTTACAGCAAACATATTTCTGGTCAGCAGCGTTTGCGGCAGCAAATTTCCACTTAAGACCGGTCGGGAACCCTGCGCCACCACGGCCACGAAGACCGGAATCAAGCACAGTCTGTATAACCTGATCAGGAGTCATTTCGGTAAGAACTTTACCGAGTGCTGCATATCCATCATTTGCAATGTATTCATCAATGTTTTCAGGATTGATAACACCGCAGTTTCTGAGTGCGATACGATGCTGAGACTTATAAAATGATGTCTCATTAAGTGATTTGATTGTGTCGTTTGCGGCATCAATTGTTTCATCATATATAAGACGCTTAACAATTCTGCCCTTAAGAAGATGCTCGTTAACTATTTCTTGAACATCCTCGGGGGTTACGCGGCTGTAAAAGCAGCCTTCAGGGTAAACAATTACAATCGGGCCCAGCGCGCAAAGACCAAAACAACCGGTCTTTACGATCTTTACTTCTTCATTAAGTCCAGCATCATTAATTGCAACTTCCATTGCATCAATAATCTTCTGACTGTTTGATGAAGTACATCCGGTACCGCCGCAAATAAGAACCTGTGAACGATACATTTTTTCCGCCATTTCTCCGCACGCTTATCATTTTTAATTTATGTATTCCTTTTCCTCGCGCGGTAGGCAAAAGGAAGTTGTTTAATTATTTATTATCGAAACCAATGGTAAATTCATCTACTGGCTTACCGTTTACGATATGCTCTGTAATGATTCTGTCAACCTTATCTTCGGTCATCTTAACATATGTAACCTTTTCCTGTCCGGGAACAACAACTTCAACTACGGGTTCGTACTGGCAAATGCCAATGCAGCCGGTCTGAGTAACCTTAACATTGTTGATGCTGCGTCTGTTAATTTCGTCAACAAATTTAGTGAGAATGGGACGAGCACCAGCAGCAATACCGCATGTTGCCATTCCGACAAGGATGCGTATACCGTCCTCATTATTTTCGCGGGCGGCCATCTGCGCCTGAGCTTTTTCTTTAATAGCTTTAAGTTCAGCAAGCGACTTCATTATTAATTCCTCCGTTTCCTAATTTTTGAAATCAGACTGTAATTAAATCAGCGTCGTTTTCCACGAGAAATTCTTTTATCCAGCTTATAACATCAGGAGTATCTAGAGGAACACCGTCAAGTTGCTCACGTATATCACGGGTGTCCAGTACATATTCCTTATCGTTTAAGCTGTGAGTGTAAATTATGTCTATATCCGGATTCATTTGTATTAGCATTGCAACTGTGCCGTTAATATCGCCAACGGGCATTCTGTCAATGCTTGAATATATGTAGCTGGTATAGATTTTAGTTCCTTTTCCAATCTCTGAGTCAATTTTAAAGTTGCCACCGGACATTTCTGCCGCCATTTTAAATAGCGGTATACCTAACCCCACTTTTCTTGTCGTACGGGTTGTATAAAATGGGTCTGTGACACTTTTTAATTGCTCATCGGTCATACCTTTACCATTGTCGAAAATATTAATTTCAAGCAAATCTTTACTAATGTGCTCAAAAAGCTGTATTTCAATAACAGTAGCTTTAGCCGAGATTGAATTTTGGACAATATCAAGAACGTTGAGGGATAATTCACGCATATTTGATTATCAGTCCTTTAATAGACTTTAATTATTCGTACTTTTTGAGAATGTCGTCGACGTCTTTCTCGACAAGTCTTCCGTAAACATCGTCGTTAACGGTAAGAACTGGAGCGAGACCGCAAGCACCTATGCAACGGCAAGCTTCAAGTGAGAATTTACCGTCAGCAGTACATTCGTCAGGACCAATACCGAGCAATTGCGAAAGTCTGTCTATTAGAGCCTGTGAGCCCTTTACATAGCAGGCAGTTCCAAGGCAAACTGAAATGTTGTATTTGCCTTTAGGGGATAGAGCAAACTGAGAATAGAATGTAGAGATGCCATATACTTCCTCAACGGAAATTCCAAGCTCTCTGGCAATTATTTTCTGAACCTCAAGCGGAAGATAGCCATATATTGACTGTGCTTCCTGCATAATTGGCATCAGACATCCTTGCTGGCTGCGGATACCGTCAATGAATTTGACAAGCTGCTCCTCTTGCTCAGGCGTGCCGTTAAACGGTAGCGAACTGATTTTCTTTAACATAAAACTCCTTGCCTTTCCAGCTGAAACATATTATCTCAGCTTAAATTTTACTGTTTTCAGTGCATGAAATTAATTCAAGCATTGAAATAGATATTAGCATAGAATTGAAATTAACAATATCTATGCAAAATATACATATATATTTTGGATTATAACAGATAAAATTGCAAAAATCTACATATAATTGAAAAAAATATCGAACATTTGTTAAAAATTTATCCAACATTTTTTACATTTGTATCATTTATGGTATTCTGTTCCAGCTGTAATCATAAATGACCTATAAACCTGCTCTAAAAGCATTACACGAGCAAGCATATGAGGAAAAGTCATAGGTGACATTGACAGCTTAAATTTTGCCATATTTTTCACTTTTTCAGATAATCCCCATGAACCTCCAATGATAAAAACTATATGGCTTTCGCCGAAAACTGAGGCGTTGTCAATTAAATTGGCAAGCTCTTTTGAACTTACAGTTTTGCCTTCGATGCACAAGGGTATGATATAACTTCCTTTGGGAATTTTTCCGATAATTTTGTCGCCTTCAGAATCAATTACATTATTAATTTCTGATTGGGAAGGCGCATTAGGGCATTTTGTTTCGTCTACTTCAATGATATTCAATTTGCAGTATGCAGAAAGCCTTTTATCATATTCGAAACAGGCTTCACGAAAATATTTTTCTTTAAGTTTTCCAACCGCAATAATAGTAACTCTTAACATTACAGTATTATCATTCCGTTTCCGTTTGGTTTTGCGACGGTTAGAATATAGTCTAAATCGCGTACAAAACCATGCATTTTTAGTGTTGAGACAGCGGTCGTCTCAGCAAGCAGGGGAGTGTTATTATCTTTACTGATATGTCCCAGTACGATGCGCGTTGTACCGTTTTTTACTAGCTGGGGCAACTCTTCAGCACAACATCTGTTTGACAAATGGCCTACGTCTGAAGATACTCTCAGCTTTAATGGATAAGGATAACTTCCCGTCATCAACATATTGGTTTCATGATTTGATTCTATTAAAACAAGGTCTGACCCTAATAGCGCTTGACGGATAGTGTCGGTGACACATCCAATATCTGTGCAAGTGCTAATTTTTCTGCCGTCTGAAGTAACTATGCTATATCCACAACTGTTTACACTGTCATGGGGAGTATTAAATGCAGTAATACTGCATCCCTTAATTTTTATTGTATCACTTATTATTCTGTAATCTACTGCATTAGCAAACTTTTCGTCTTTTAGCAATTCATTCATTGTCAGCTCGTTTGCATAAACGGGTATATTATACTTTGTAGCAAAAACGCGAACGCCTTTTATATGATCACAATGTTCATGTGTAATAAAAATTGCGTCGATTTCGTTTGGTGATGTATTTAAACCAATAAGAGCTTCGGTAATTGCTTTTGCACTGACACCCGCATCAATCAATATATTAAAATTTTCCGACGATATGTATGTACAGTTGCCGCTGCTGCCACTAAACATGGGACAAAATCTAACCAAAATTCTCACCGTCCTATTATAAATGAAAATAAGCGGCTCTTCTCATTATAAGAACAGCCGTTTAATTTTTTATTCTTCTATAATTTTAATATCTGCACCTACCGAAGTAAGTTTTTTAACTATATTTTCATATCCGCGCTGAATGTGGTGTATATCTTCAATAACTGTTTCACCTTTAGCAATAAGACCTGCAATTACCATAGCGGCTCCTGCACGCAAATCTGTTGCTTTAATGGTCCCTCCGTGAAGGGTTTCAACACCGTAGATTTCTGCAACTTTTCCCTTTGCTTCAATAAAAGCTCCCAATTTTGCAAGTTGATCAGCGTATTTGAATCGGTTGTCCCATATGCTTTCTGTAATAATGCTTTTTCCGTCTGCAACAGTAAGAAGGGTAGCTATTTGAGGCTGCATATCAGTTGGGAAACCAGGATGAGGCATAGTTTTTATATTGCAGTGACGAATTTTTCCGTTACTTCTTACACGAAGCGCATCGTCAAGGTCATCAATGGTAGCACCCATTTCAACAAGCTTTGCTGTGATAGAGTCAAGGTGTTTTGGAATTACGTTTTTAATAATTACATCACCTGAAGCCGCAACAACAGCAGCCATATAAGTACCAGCTTCGATTTGGTCGGGAATAATACTATAGGTAGTGCCGTGAAGATAGTTGACACCACGTATTTTAATGGTGTCCGTTCCGGCACCTCTTATGTCTGCGCCCATTGACAATAAAAAGTTTGCAAGGTCAACAATATGAGGCTCTTTAGCAGCGTTTTCAATTATAGTTAATCCCTTTGCTTTAACTGCGGCAAGCATAATGTTTACAGTTGCTCCAACTGAAACAACGTCAAGATACACCTGATTACCGGACAGTTTGTCCGCACAAATGTTAACCATACCTTCTTCTATTGTTACTTTCGAGCCAAGCAATTCAAATCCTTTGATATGCTGGTCAATTGGTCTTACACCAAAATCACAGCCGCCCGGAGGGGCAACCTTTGCTTTTGAAAATCGTCCCAGCATTGCGCCCATAAGATAACTGCTGGCGCGCAGTTTTTTACTCTTTTCTGCAGGGACTATATACGATTTAATTGTAGATGAATCAATTTCTACAGTTGAGTCGTCAATGCGGCGTACACCTGCACCAAGCTCACCTAAAATACAAATCAACTCGTTAACATCGCTTATATCGGGTATATTTTCAATGCGGCAAATGCCGTCAGAAAGAATAGCTGCAGGAATGATCGCAACGGCTGCATTTTTTGCACCGCTGATGCTGATTTCACCGTTAAGTTGTTTTTTGCCGTTTATAACCAGCTTCTCCAAGTTTTGCACCCCTAAAACTCAAATATTTTGTATTTTAAAAAATAACATACCAAAGCATTTTATCATAAAATTCGATAAATGCAAATGATTTTTAGTTTTTCTTTGTCCAAGAGTCCTTTAATGCAACTGTGCGATTAAAAATAGGATTCTCAGGAGTTGAATCAATATCAACGCAAAAATAGCCTTGACGCATAAACTGGTATTTCTTTTCAGGTAATGATGAAGCAATATCTTTTTCAATTTTGCAACCGGTCAAAACCGTAAGTGAATTGGGGTTAAGATTAGTCGCAAATTCGCCGTTTCCTTCTTCGTCTGATGGATTTTCGACAAGGAAAAGTCTGTCATACAGATTAACAGTTGCATCACAGCTGTTATCTTTACTTACCCAATGTATTGTGCCTTTGACCTTTCTGCCGTCGGGCGCGTTTCCGCCCTTTGTTTCGTGGTCATAAGTGCAGTGAATTTTTGTTACGTTGCCGTCTGCATCTTTTTCGCAAGATACGTATTTAACAAAATATGCACCTTTTAAACGAACTTCGCGTTCAGGACAAAGTCTAAAATAACCTTTTGGCGGCTCTTCGCAGAAATCATCAGATTCAATATAAATATGCTTTGAAAAATATGTCTTTCTATTTCCGTCCTCAGGTTTATTGGGATTAATTTCAACCTCGATTTCTTCAACAAGATCATCGGGGTAGTTATCAATTACAACTTCAACAGGACGCAAAACGGCCATTGCACGCTCTGCGTTAATATTAAGGTTATCACGTACACATGATTCAAGAAGAGCAATATCAATAACGCTAAATGCTTTTGAAACGCCGATTTTTTCACAAAAATTGCGAATTGCTTCTGCAGGATATCCGCGTCGTCTCATTCCGCAAATTGTGGCCATTCTGGGGTCATTCCATCCATTGACTAAACCGTCGTTGACCAGTTTAAGACATCTGCGTTTGCTCGTCAGAGTATAATTTACATTCATGCGGGCAAATTCAATTTGTCTGGGAGCATTTGCAATGTCACATTCCTCTAAAAACCAGTTATAAAGCGGTCTGTGGTTTTCAAATTCAAGCGAGCAAAGAGAGTGGGTTACACCTTCTTTTGCATCGGATAAAGGGTGTGCCATGTCGTACATAGGATATACTACCCATTTGTCGCCTGCGCGGTGGTGCGATACTTTCATTATTCTGTAAATAACAGGATCGCGCATATTAAGGTTAGGGGAACTCATATCAATTTTTGCACGCAAAACTTTTGCGCCGTTTTCAAACTCGCCTTTTGTCATACGTTCAAATAAATCAAGGTTTTCCTCAACTGAACGGTCACGATATGGACTGTTTTTTCCCGGCTCGGTAAGAGTTCCGCGATATTTGCGTATTTCTTCTGCTGACAAATCGCAAACATAAGCCTTGCCTTTTTTAATAAGCTTTATTGCACATTCATAAATGAAATCAAAATAATCTGAAGCATAATAAACATTATCCCAATCAAAGCCTAGCCATTTGATGTCCTCCATTATAGAGTCAACATATTCTACATCTTCTTTGGTCGGATTGGTATCATCAAGCCTGAGGTTGCACTTGCCACTAAATTTATCTGCAACACCAAAATCTATGCAAATTGCCTTTGCATGTCCAATATGCAGATAACCGTTTGGCTCGGGCGGAAAGCGGGTTTGAACATTATTATATACACCGTTTGTAAGGTCTTCTTTAATAAATTCCTCAATGAAATTTCCTTGTTCTTTTATAATTTCTTCCATTATTGCACCTCTTTAAAATGGTCTATGGCTTTAATAATACGTTCTGACACTTTATCTTTTCCGAGCAGCGACATTATTGAGCAAAGGTCAGGACTGTTTGTTCTGCCTGTAACAGCTACACGAATGATTGTAGCTGCATCACCTACATGACCTTTATATAATTCAGGATTTTTCTTATATTCCTTAACATCAGGACAAAAACCACATGATGGGCAAATATCTTTTATGCGAGAAAACCATTCATCTTTGTTATCATTGGGGTTGTAAACCTCCAGATACTTTTCAAGAATATTTGCTGCATCGGTTTTATTAATTTTTTCAGGAAGCTCATAGTTATTATTGTACAATTCATCAAAGAAATAAGCAGCATATTCCTTTGCTTCGTTCCATTTTGCAATATCTTTACGCGGCTTTGGTACATCACGATCAATTGCAAATATATTTTTTGTATATTCGATATCTCGCGAAAGAAGCGTGTAAAATTCGTTGTCGTATTCTTTTGCCCATTTAAGCAGTTCGTCTGTAACACGGTCAGCAGTAAACTTTGAAATTACATTTTTGCTTACGTCGTTAAGCTTTGCAATATCAAACAATGCACCGGATACGCTCATTTTTTTAAGATTGAGCTTAAATTCGCTATTGCTTGCTGTTGGGTTTGCTCTACGCCAATCTTCGAAATCGGAATTGGCAATGGTAAGCAGATACTCAGTTACAGAATCTGCGGGATAGCCCTGTTCAGCATAAAAATGAACTGCAGCTTCCGGATCTTTTCTTTTCGACAGCTTTCGCTTTGAGCCGTTTTCCTCTTTCATAATAGGGGAAACATGGCAGTATTTTGGTACTTTGAATCCAAGCAACTTGAAAAGTTGAATATGCTTTGGAACAGATGAAATCCATTCGTCACCACGTATAACATGGGTTGTGCGCATAAGATGGTCATCTACTGCATGAGCAAAATGGTATGTGGGGATTCCGTCTGATTTAAGCAAAACAAAATCCTCGTCATTTTCAGGCATTTCAATTTTGCCCTTAATTCCATCATCAAAAGTAATGCGTCGGCTTTCGTCGCCATTTGAACGCAGTCTTACTACATATGGCATGCCTGCGTCAATTTTAGATTTAACTTCATCATATGTTAGCTTTCGGCAAGCAGCGTATTTTCCGTAATAACCGGTGCGCTCCTTGTTCGACTCCTGCATTTCTCTGGTTTTTGCAAGCTGTTCCTCAGCGCAGAAACAAGGATACGCATAACCTTGTTCCATAAGCATTTTAACAAATACGTGGTATATGTCTCCACGCTCACTTTGTTTGTAAGGGGCGTAATTACCCTTTGTTGAAGTAGGGGAAACAAAGCCTTCATCAATATTAACTCCGAAATGTAGCAAGCCGTTTATTATGTCAGCCATACCGCCTTCCACTTCACGCTTTGCATCGGTATCTTCTATTCTTAAATAGAACATACCGTTTGTTGCATCGGCGGTACGACGATTAATGAGCGCAGTAAATAATACACCCAGATGTAAATAACCTGTTGGGCTGGGAGCTATTCGTGTGACTCGCTGTCCTTCTGAAAGGTTGAGCGGTGGATATTCGATTTCATAATCATCAGCTGTTTTATCGAGCTGTCCGAATATAAGCTCGGCAATTCGTTCATTTTCTGTCATCAGACAAACAACTCCTTTTCTACATCCCAATATTATAACGCAAATTATAATATTTAGCAATAAAAAATCTAATAAATAGTGTTTGTGTAATTTGATAAAATAAACACCTTGAATATGTTGCTTTTTGGTGATATAATAACATAACTATATAAGGAGGCTATCATTATGCGTGTTTCTGATGTAAAAAATTTATTAGATGCTGAATATATTTGCTGTGAGGAACTTTGTGATACAGAAATTCATTCGGCTTGCGGATCTGATATGATGAGCGATGTTCTTGCTTTTGTCAAAGACCAATCAGTGCTTCTTACAGGCCTTGTTAATCCTCAGGTTGTGCGCACTGCCGAAATGATGGACATGCGCTGTATTGTTTTTGTTCGTGGAAAAGAGCCCGATGCTAATATGATAGCACTCGCTGAGGAGCGCGGAATTGTTTTGTTAAAAACTCCTCACCGTATGTTTACTGCATGCGGAGTGCTTTATGAAAACGGACTTAAAGGAGGAGGCACCCCTAATGCCTGAGTCAATTAAATTATCGTTCCAGGTTTCAGGGGATGATTTTATTCATGCTGGTGAAGCATCCGGCACATTAAAACAAACTTTAAAAAGACTCGGTATTAACATTGAAATTATTCGTCGCATTTCTATTGCCGTTTATGAAGGCGAGATAAACATGGTAATCCATGCTAACGGCGGCGTAATTGACGTTGAAATTTCTCCAGAAAGTATACAGGTCTGGCTTCGTGACAGAGGTCCGGGCATAAGAGATATTAATCTTGCAATGCAACAGGGATATTCAACCGCTCGTGACGATATTCGAGCGCTTGGTTTCGGTGCCGGTATGGGTTTGCCCAATATAAAAAAATATACCGACGATATGTCAATTGAAACTGAACTTGGTGTCGGCACAACGGTCTATATAAAAGTAAATATTACATAATTACAAAGGAGCAGCTGATATGGAAAAGGTGTTCCATTCGGTACGGCTTGATACTGAAAAATGCACTGGTTGCACTAATTGCATAAAACATTGTCCTACACAGGCCATTCGCGTGAGAGGTGGAAAAGCTAAAATTTTAAAAGAGCTTTGCATTGACTGCGGCGAGTGTATTCGTGTGTGCCCAACTCATGCCATGCGTGCCGAATACGACCATATGAGCATTACAGAAGGATATAAATATAAAGTGGCTTTGCCGTCACCTGCGATATTCGGACAAATACGAAATTTAGAAGACTTGGATTATGTTATGAACGCCTTTAAGCACATTGGATTTGATGATGTGTTTGAGGTGTCTCGTGCTGCAGAAATGATTTCGGAAGCCACACGCAAATTTATGCAGTCAGAATCATGTAAATATCCTGTTATTTCATCCGCATGTCCCGCGGTTGTCCGTCTTATTCAAATCAAATTTCCTGAATTGTGTGAATTTGTTTTACCTTTAAAAGATCCAATGGAACTTGCGGCTAAAATTGCACGTGAGGAAATGTCTGCAAAAACCGGTTTACCGCCGTCAGAAATTGGAATTTTCTACATATCTCCGTGCACCGCACAAGTTACCGAAACAAAAAGTCCTATAATGTATGAGAAATCAAACATAGACGGAGCAATAGGAATTTGTGAAGTTTATCATCACCTTGTAAGCGAAATGGAAAAGCTTGATGAAATTGAGCCGCTTGCAAAATCCGGACTAATCGGAGTTAGCTGGGCGATAGACGGCGGTGAATCAGCAGCGCTGATGTCATCACATTATCTTGCAGCTGACGGAATTGACGATGTAATCAAGGTACTTGAAGAAATTGAAGATAAAAAATTCAAACGTTTAAATTTTGTTGAGCTTAATGCCTGTCATGCAGGCTGTGTCGGCGGAGTTTTAAATGTTAAAAATCCGTATATGGCTAAAGCTCGCACGCAAATTTTAAGAAAGTATTTACCTGTATCACTTAATCATCTTGATAGCGATGAAATACCTAACTACTTTTTTAATGATTCAAAACTTATTCCCCTTGAGGAGTTTAAATTATCAAATAACATTTTTGAAGCACTTGATATAATGCAAAAAATTGACACAGTTGAGAAAAAACTCCCCGGTCTTGATTGCGGAGCGTGCGGAGCACCATCGTGCAAAACATTTGCTGAGGATGTTGCACTTGGATATGCTGATGAAAATGACTGCGTTTTCGTAATGCGTGAGCATTTACAGGAATTTGCAAAGAAAATGGGCATTACGGATATAACATTAGGCGAAAACAAGAATTAAAATCCCACCAATCCAAAAAGGATAGTGATAATAAATGACTGTAAAAGAATTGGCAAATATACTTAATGCTGATATAATTGCCGGACAAAATGGCACGGATAAAATTGTTGAATGTGGATATTGCGGTGACCTTCTCAGTTGGGTTATGGGCAGAGCAAAGGAGAACTGCGTTTGGATTACTGTAATGGGTAATGTCAATGCAATCGCTGTGGCAGTTTTAGCCGACATTTCATGCATTATTCTTGCTGAAAATTCAGTTTTGGACGATGATGCTAAATTGAAAGCAGACGAACAAGAAATTCCTGTTTTAAAAATCAATATGCCACATTTTGAGTTATGTGTAACTATTGACAAAATAATAAAATGAGGGTATATTACGATTTGCATATTCATTCTTGTTTAAGCCCGTGCGGTGACAATGATATGACACCAAATAACATTGTTAACATGGCAAAGCTAAACGGTTTGGATATGATAGCACTTACCGATCACAATAGCTGCAAAAACTGTGCAGCTGCCATTGCTGTGGGCAAAACCATAGGCGTGACAGTTGTACCAGGAATGGAGCTAACCACATCTGAAGATATTCATGTAGTTTGTTATTTTAAAACACTTAACCATGCCTCCGCTTTTAATGATAAAATATCACAGTTGTTGATACCCATACAAAACAAGCCAGAAGTTTTTGGTAACCAGTGGATTATGAACAATAATGATGAAATCATAGGCGAGGAGGACAAGCTGCTCATAAATGCTTGTGATATTAGCATTATGGATGTAACTTCGCTTGTTCAAATACATAACGGTGCGTGTATTCCTGCGCATGTAGATAGGGATTCATACAGCATAATTTCTGTCCTGGGCGATATAGTACCGGAATGCAATTTCAGTTTTATTGAAGTTAGTAAAACCGGCAATCCTAACGATTACGGTTATCCATCACTCACCAGTTCGGACGCACACTATTTAGAAAACATTTCAGAACGCGAACATTATATAGATTTAAAAGAAAATTCTTCAGAGTGTTTGATTGAGTACTTAAACGGGAGATGTTAACTTGGCAAAGTCAGAGAAGTATAAAAGCTTGGTCGCTGAAACTACCAGATTTTTAGCAGTCGGTTTTATTTCTTTTCTTATTGATTATATTACATTTTTAATTTTTAACCGACTTGTTTTCAATCAATCAAGTGATGTCCACACTCCACTTACCAGTGTCTCTAATATCATCGGTTACAGCGTCGGTGTCTTGGCTAATTATATTTTAATAAGACTATTTGTTTTTACAGCTGAACATCAAAAAGCTAATGGAAAAGGGGCAAAGCCATTTATAATATTTATTGTTGCAAGCTTAATTGGATTGCTGCTTACCGATATTTTTACCAAAATGTTTATGTCTCTGTTTGAAACACTTGATTTCAGCAGGTTTAATATGCTTATGCTTCACCCGGATTCATTGGGTAAAATTTCTGCGACTTTTCTTGTCACTATATGGAATTACTTTAGCAAAAAAATGTTTATATTTAAATAAAATAACGGCTGCCGTTAATTAAATGGCAGTCGTTATTTATGACGAATTACAAATTCGGACAATGCAGAAAAAACTGCTGTCATAATCAGCATATCTCTGACGCTGATTAATAAGTGGGTCGCTGTACGAATGTAATAAATTGAATTTATAACACCATTCATGCGAATAATATAATAAATTGCTAATATTATTGTTAAAATTGCTGTTAATATAGCCGATGTAATAAAAATATATGTAAAATCATGCAAACTATATATTGTTTTTAAAACTCGTTTCATATTATCACCTTAATAATAATCCACTAAATTAAAATATTTTTCAATGCAAACATTTTGGAAAAGGAGTTTTAAAATGTCAATAGGAATATCAACTGCTTGTTTTTACCCTAATCTTACTGAAAATTCCGTTAATTTCCTTGGAGAATCAGGGGTTAAGACTATTGAAATTTTTTTCAATAGTCAGTCAGAAACCAATGTCCGTTTTTTAAGCAAGATAAAAAAGCAAGCAGATAATTACGGAATGAAAATAACAGCTGTGCATTCATTCTTTTGTGCTTATGAGCCATATTTGATTTTTTCGGATTACGAAAGACGATTCGATGACTGTTTGCCGTTTGTAGACAGTTTATTTGATGCCGGCGCAGTTCTTGATGCTGATTATGCAATAATTCATGGTGGTAAAGACAGCGGGAATATTGAAAATCAAACATATTTTGAACGTTTTGATATATTACAACGCAGAGGAGCTGAGGTAGGTGTCGCTTTAGCTCAAGAAAATGTAAATTCATACAGAAGCAGCCGCCCCGAGTTTATTTCAGAAATGCGAAAAACGCTTGGTGAGCGAGTTTCGTTCGTTCTTGATATTAAGCAATGCGTACGAGCTGGTGTAGATATTAATGACATGATTGAGGCAATGGGGGACAGACTTGTTCACATTCATCTCAGCGACCACAATGCTTATCATGATTGTATGCTTCCGCTAAAAGGAACATTTGATTTTAAATCATTTTTAAATTCCACTGAAATTATAAAACGAGCAACTAAAATGATTGAGGTTTACAATTCAGCTTATTGTAATTTTAACGAAGTTATAAACGCAGCCAAAGCTTTGGAGCTGCTTTAGCGTATCGGTTGATTTATAATATAAAAACCATACAATATATTGTAGAATAAGTGTTATTCTTGCTTAAATTGTCATAATAGCCAAAAGTGGTAATTTTTAATGGATTATTTTTTATGAAACATATAATTGAAATAAGTCGAATTATAGTTTACAATTGTATTTAATAATTTACAAAATTTATAAGAGGTATATAAATGAAACTTCTTGAAGACAAAATTATAAAAGACGGCAAGGTCGGAGATAAAAATGTACTAAAAGTGGACAGTTTTGTGAACCACCAGATTGATGTCGATTTTATGAATGAAGTCGGAAAGGAGTTTTTTCGGCTTTTTAAAGACGAAAGAATTGACAAAATTTTAACTATTGAAGCTTCCGGAATAGGAATTGCATGCATTGCAGCACAGTATTTTCATGTGCCTGTTGTTTTTGCTAAAAAAACTAAAACTAACAATATTTATGCTGATGTTTATACAGCTAAGGTTGACTCATATACACATGGTACTACATACGATATTATCGTTTCAAAACAGTTTTTGAAACAGGGTGAGCGTGTACTTATCATTGATGACTTCCTTGCAAAAGGAAGCGCGTTGCTTGGACTTTTAAGCCTTATTAATGGCGCTGGTGCGGTTACAGCCGGTGCAGGCATAGTAATTGAAAAAGCGTATCAAGAAGGCGGTAAGATTATTCGTGACATGGGTATCCGTGTTGAATCTCTTGCAAGAATAAAATCAATGTCAGTTGAGAACGGAATTGAGTTTTGTTAGTTTAAAATGGGTAATAGCCCCTTTTAATAAAACGTAAAATTCAGGAGGAAAGAAAATGAAAAAGACACTCGCACTAATTCTTAGCATTGTTTTTGTTATTGGGATGCTTGCTGGCTGTGGCGATAAGGCTACAACTTCCAGCAATGGCGACACTACTCAAAACGGTGTTCCCGCCGACTTTAAGGTAGGATTTATTTTCCTACACGATGAAAACTCCACTTATGACAAAAACTTTATGGATGCTGCAAATGCAGCTGCTGAAACATGCGGTCTTACAAAGGATCAGGTGCTCTTTAAGACAGGCATTGCTGAAACAGACGCTTGCTACAACGCTGCTGCTGAACTTGTAGACGAAGGATGCGATGTAATCTTTGCGGACAGCTTTGGTCATGAATCATTTTTACTTCAGGCTGCTGAAGAGTTCACTGATGTTCAGTTCTGCCATGCTACCGGTACTCAAGCAAAGGTAAAGAACCTTCCGAACTATCATAATGCATTTGCTTCAATTTATGAGGGTCGTTTTCTTGCAGGTGTTGCTGCAGGAATGAAGCTCAATGAAATGATTGAAAAAGGCGAAATCACAAAAGACCAGGCTAAGATCGGATATGTCGGCGCATTTGACTACGCTGAAGTTGTTTCCGGTATGACTTCCTTCTACCTCGGCGCAAAGTATATTTGCGAGAGCGTAACAATGGAAGTAACTTTTACAAACTCTTGGTTTGATATTGCTCTTGAAAAAGAAGCTGCAAATTCACTTATTGCTGACAAATGCGTTCTTATCAGCCAGCATGCTGACTCCGAAGGTGCACCTAAGGCTTGTGAAGCTGCAGGCGTGCCGAACGTAGCTTACAACATCAGCACAATTTCTATGGCTCCTAATACCGCTCTTATTTCTTCCAAGATTAACTGGCAGCCTTACATGGAACTCATCATTAAAAACACAATTAACGGTGAGGTTATTCCTGTTGACTACTGCCCGGGTATTAAAGAAGGATCAGTTGTACTTACAGAGCTTAACGAAAAGGTAGCTGCTAAGGGCACCAAGGAAGCTATTGAAGATGCAAAGGCTAAAATCATTTCCGGTGATCTTAAAGTATTTGATACATCTAGATTCACAGTAAAGGGCAAGACTCTAACTGAGCAACTTGCTGACATCGATGGTGACTATACTCCTGACACCAATGTTATTACTGATGGCTATTATCATGAGTCTGAGCTGCGTTCAGCTCCGTACTTTGATATTAAGTACATTGACGGGATTACCCAGAAATAATTAATTTTTTAACAAAAGGCGGAGCGAGATTCGCTCCGCCTAACGTCATTTTTTGATTTTGAAATCAGAATATTATATATAATAATATTTTGTTTTGAAAATCAAATCGGAGGTACTTATATGAGCACTGTTGACATAGAGCTAAGAAATATTACAAAGCGGTTCGGAAGCGTAATTGCAAATAATAATATTAATTTAAAGGTAAACGGCGGAGAAATCCTGTCACTACTCGGTGAAAACGGAAGTGGTAAAACCACGCTTATGAATATGATTTCGGGCATATACTACCCGGACGAGGGACAGATCCTCATAAACGGTGAAGAAGTATTTATCCGTTCTCCAAAAGATGCGTTTTCCTTGAAAATAGGTATGATACATCAGCATTTTAAGCTTGTTGATGTGTTTTCTGCTGCTGAAAATATTATTCTCGGGCTTAATGAAGAGGGTAATTATAATATTAAAGATGTAGTAAGCCGCGTTTCTGAAATAAGCGAAAAATACGGATTTGATATTGACCCTAAAAAGAAAATCTATGAAATGTCAGTATCGGAAAAGCAGACGGTTGAGATAATTAAGGTTCTATACCGTGGTGCTGATATTCTTATACTTGATGAACCAACAGCTGTTCTTACACCTCAGGAAACTCAGAAACTATTTGATATTTTGCGCCGAATGAAAGATGATGGTAAAGCAATAATCATTATTACTCATAAATTACACGAAGTTTTAGCTTTATCAGACCGCGTTGCAGTTTTACGCAAGGGCGAATATATCGGTACTCTAAATACTGCACAAACAAATGAATCTGAACTTACCGAAATGATGGTAGGAAAGAAAATCAGCCTCAATATTGAAAGAAGTGAGCCGAAAAATCCCCAAGATAGATTAATTGTTGAAGATATACAGTGCCACAACAGAGAAGGAATCAAACTTCTTGACAATGTATCATTTGTTGCACGCTCAGGAGAAATATTGGGTATTGCCGGTATAGCGGGAAGCGGTCAACGCGAATTGCTAGAGGCAATTGCAGGACTTCAGCACATTGACAGTGGCCATATAATATATAACAACCCAAAGACTGGTGAAAAAGACAATCTTAGAGATAAAACACCTCTGGAGATACGCGATTTAGGTGTTAGATTATCTTTTGTTCCTGAAGATAGACTCGGTATGGGTCTTGTCGGTAACATGGACATTGTCGACAATATGATGCTCAGAAGCTACCGTCATGGTAAAACTGCATTTTTAGAGCGCAAAAAGCCCAAAGAGTTAGCTAACAGAATTATAGAACAGCTTGAAGTTGTTACACCAAGTGCTTCAACCCCTGTTCGCAGGCTTTCCGGCGGTAATGTACAAAAGGTTTTAGTTGGCCGTGAAATAGCTGCTGCACCTACCGTGTTAATGGCAGCCTATCCTGTTCGCGGTCTTGATATTAACTCATCATATTTAATTTACAACCTTTTGACAGAACAAAAAAATAACGGTGTTGCTGTAATATTTGTTGGTGAAGATTTAGATGTGCTTATTGAGCTGTGTGACCGCATTATGGTAATAGGCGGAGGAAAAATAAACGGCATCGTTGATGCCCGTAACACAACAAAAGAAGAGATAGGTTTGCTAATGACTAAAACAAATGGGGGTGCGGATAATGAGTAATATGAAAATTGCAAAACACCATGAACCGTTAATCCGTATTTCAAAACGCGATGCAATTCCTATGTGGAAATCGTGGCTTATTCGGATAATTTCGTTGTCTTTTGCGCTAATTGTGTGCTCGGCAGTTGTTATACTTCTGACCGGATATAATCCTATGCAGGTGTTTGAATCAATGACTGACGGTAGTTTCGGTTCACCCAGAAAAGTTCTGATTCTTCTTCAGGGTGTTGCAATGTTGCTTTGCATTTCACTTGCAGTAACACCTGCTTTCAAAATGAGATTTTGGAATATCGGAGCTGAAGGACAGGTACTTATCGGAGGTCTAGCTTCGGCAGCATGCATGTTTTATGTAGGGGACAAGCTTCCCAACACAGTCCTTATTTTACTTATGGCTGTAACAAGTATTGTTTGTGGTATAGTTTGGTCTGTTATTCCTGCTTATTTTAAAGCCAAATGGAAAACAAACGAAACGCTTTTTACACTTATGATGAACTATGTCGCTATGCAGGTTGTTTCATTTGCCATTAATATTTGGGTACCAAACGGATCAAATGTGATGGGAATAATAAACCTCAGCACAAAAAGCGGCTGGCTTCCTGACATTGCAGGTAAAAAGTATATTTTAAACGTTATTATAGTTGCAGTTCTTACAATTATAATGTTCTTTTATCTTAAATACAGTAAGCACGGTTACGAAATTTCGGTTGTTGGTGAAAGCGAGAATACAGCAAGATACATTGGTATTAATGTAAAAAAAATAATTCTCAGAACAACTGCACTTTCCGGTGCTATTTGCGGTATTGCAGGCTTCTTGATTGTTGCAGGTGCAGACCATACAATATCAAAAGAAACAGCCGGCGGTATGGGATTTACAGCAATAATGGTTGCTTGGCTTGCAAAATTCAATCCTATTGTTATGGTATTAACATCGTTTATCATAGTGTTTTTACAACGCGGATCTGGAGAAATTGCTACCGACTTTCGTCTTAACGAAAGCATAGCTGATATTCTTACCGGTATAATTCTTTTCTTTATTATTGGCTGTGAATTTTTTGTAAATTACAAAGTTAACATTCGCAGTATTCACAAGGAGGACAAATAATGCTTACCATAATTGCCTCTTTTATTAACGCTGCAATAGTGCAGGGTATTCCGTTACTTTACGGAGCAACAGGAGAAATCATTACAGAAAAAAGCGGTAACCTTAACCTTGGAATTCCCGGAATAATGTATATTGGCGGCATTTCCGGTATTGTAGGCGGTTATTTGTATGAACGTTCAACAACCACACCTAATGCTGCGTTGTGCATACTTATTCCGTTGTTGTCTGCGCTTTTAGCATCGGCTTTGATGGCGTTTATTTACAGTTTTCTTACTATTACTCTTCGCGCTAATCAAAATGTTACCGGTCTTGCCCTTACTACCTTTGGTATTGGCGTTGGCAACTTTTTTGGTGGCTCACTTAAGAGCTTTTTTGGTGAAAGCGGATCCATTTCGCTGCTCACAACGGGTAATTATTATAAAACTGCTTTGCCTTTTGCCGATGATTTAGGTTTGTTTGGTAAAACATTTCTTTCATTTGGTTTTTTGGCTTACGCGGCAATAATTATTGCTATTGTTACATCTTTTATATTAAATAAAACAAGAGTAGGACTAAATCTTAGAGCAGTTGGCGAAAACCCTGCAACTGCTGATGCAGCTGGAATAAACGTTACTCGTTATAAGTACCTTGCAACTTGCATCGGCGGAGCTGTTGCAGGACTTGGCGGACTGTATTTTGTAATGGATTACACCGCAGGTGCTTGGACAAATAACGGTTTTGGTGACCGAGGATGGCTTGCAATAGCAATTGTTATTTTTGCCTTATGGAAACCGAAAATGGCAATTTTAAGCTCATTTATTTTTGGCGGATTGTATATTATTTGCACATACATTCCCGGACTTTCCAGCGCGGCAAAAGAGCTAATTAAGATGCTTCCTTACATTGTTACAATTGTCGTTCTTGTAATTGTAAGTGCAAGAAAAAAACGCGAGCACCAACCTCCAGCACATCTTGGTTTATCTTATTTCCGTGAAGAAAGATAATTTTAAAATAATTTTTTTAAAAAAAACAGACACTGTAATCATTACGGTGTCTGTTTTTATATTTAGTAAAATAACAGTAATTAAATGAAATTATTCATTTAATTTAACCAACACAAGCTGTTCGTTTGGTTTTATCTTAAATTACCTCAATAAGATTTTAATCCAAACTAACTTTTAAAATTGTCGGTGAATAATAATTTTAGGCGGTGAGATTATGAAAAAGACAATTAAATTTTTAGCTGTTGTGTTAACTGTTCTATGCATTGCACTTTTTTCATGTATAACCTATACAATAAAAAATACACCGGATACAGTTTATACAACAGGTGCAAAAATTAAATTAGATAGTGAATATGTAAATTGTTCTGTCCAAGATGACGGTTATGGTTCAAATTACCAGTTAAAATTTTTAAATGTTTTTCCTGTTAAAGATGTAAATGTAGTTTATACTACATCTAAATCGGTAGTATTGTGCGGAAATCAGTTTGGTATAAAAATTTATTCAAACGGTTGTGTGATTACATCAATTTCAGGAGTTTTATCCAACGGTGAATGTAAAAATCCTGCTTATGAAGCTGGTTTAAGAAAAGGCGATATAATAATTTCAATTAATGGAAATATGATACAATCAAATGATGACGTCGAAAGAATTGTTGCAAATTCAGATACCCGACTAAAAATAGTATATGAAAGAAACGGCAAAAAATTCAACACGAGTGCTTACTCGGTTGTAAGCAGTGTAGACGGACAAAAGCGTCTTGGTATATGGATAAAAGATAGTATTGCAGGTATAGGAACAGCTACTTTTTACAATCCGAATAACGGTATAACAGCAGGTTTGGGGCACGGTATATATGACAATGAATCCGATGTTCTTATGCCACTTAATGATGGTGCAGTTTGTGATGTTGAACCATGTGGCATTATCCCATCAAAATCGGGCTATATTGGTGAAATAAGTGCAAAGCTAGATTCAAAAAACAATGGTTATATAATTGAAAACAGTGAATGTGGTATTTATTCTTCAGGACAGACCGTTGAAGGAACAGTTATAGAAGTCGCAGACGCGAATGATGTTAAAACAGGCAATGCACAATTATATTTGTCACTGGATGATGGCGAATGCAAATATTATGATTGCATTATAAAAAAGATTGACTACAAAAGCGATTATAAAAACATGATTGTTGAGATCACAGACAAAGAGTTGCTAAATAAAACAGGTGGGATTGTACAAGGCATGAGTGGAACTCCTATTATTCAAAACGGAAAACTTGTAGGTGCACTTACACACGTATTTGTGGATGACTGTACAAAAGGATATGGAGTCTTTGCAATAACAATGGCTATGAAAACTGAATCACTTGCAGAAAAGTCAAATTAAACTCGTAAAATGCCTGATTTATCAACTATACTGATGATTCAGGCGTTTTTCACATTTTATTATTGTAAAAAAATAAATGAATTTAGGTGTAAAAAATATAAATATAAAAATATTGAAATATAGACTTGAAATAACTGGAAATATATGGTATAAATATTTTTACCAGTTATTACCAATTATTAGGAGGCCAATCATGGAAAGACAAATTAAAATTATTATTGCAGACGATACGACTGAATTCGGTCATGGATGCGCAAATGTGTTAAAAAGTTACGGTTTTGAGGTAATTCTTGCTTCCAAAGACGGAATCAAGGTTTTAAAAGAAATTGAGAGAGTCAACCCAGATGTTGTCATAATGGATATGTTTATGCCTAATCTTGACTCGCTTGGCGTAATGGATAGTTTAAAATCGTCCGGTAAAGAATTGCCGGTTATAATGATTATGTCAGGTTACGACAATCCAAGACTTGAAAAGGAAGCTTTATCAAGCGGTGCTTCATATTATTTAATTAAGCCGTTTGATTTTGAAATGCTGGCTGAGCGTATTGTGAAGCTCACAAAAAGCGAATTGGATTTAACAGTAATACATAGCTTTAATAATAATGCAAAAAATAACGATTTAGAGCTTATGATAACCGAAATCATTCATCAAATTGGTGTACCTGCTCACATAAAAGGGTACCACTATTTAAGAGAAGCAATAACACTTGCTGTTAATAATGCTGATATTATAAATTCTGTTACTAAACAATTATATCCGTCAGTAGCAAAGAAGTTTCAGACAACCTCATCTCGTGTAGAGCGTGCCATACGCCATGCAATTGAAGTTGCGTGGGATAGGGGAGACATCGATGTGCTGAATTCATATTTCGGATATACTATTCACAATGAAAGAGGAAAGCCCACTAACAGTGAATTTATTGCAATGATTTCGGATAAATTGCGTCTAAGACTTAAAGTTTCATAATAGTATTAAAATTTTAAAACAAAGTATTGAAATTTTAAAACCAAGTATTGTAATTATAAAACCTCACAGTTATAATAACTGTGAGGTGTTTCTTTTTGAAAGAATTTAATTTACATACTAACGATATATGTGATTGGACAGAATTCGTTTCAGCTGGAGATATGGTTAACCTTAGCGGAATAGTTTACACAGCACGTGATGCCGCTCATAAAAGGATAAAGGCGGCAATCGAATCGGGAGACCAGCTGCCATTTGAATTAAAAAATGCGATTATTTATTACGCTGGACCAACGCCGACACCTGATAATTTACCAATCGGTAGTTGTGGCCCTACTACTTCATCCAGAATGGATATTTATGCTCCGTTGCTTATGGAAAACGGACTAAAAGGAATGATTGGAAAAGGCGAAAGAAATAAAACGGTATGCGATGCTATCATTAAGCATAAGGGTATTTATTTTTGCGCTGTAGGAGGCGCAGGTGCTCTTGCTGCTAAATGCATAAAATCTTCATTGATTATTGCTTATGACGATTTAGGCTGTGAGTCGATAAAGCGGGTCGAATTTGAGAATTTTCCTTTAATTGTTGCTATTGACTGCCACGGAGGCAATTTATTTATATAAAAAACACGGATTACGGCGTGTACTATTAAGGATAGTAAAAATCATAACAAATACCCAAAAAAAGAGTTGCAATAACTGAGCGTTGAGGCATTCATTACGAAATGGCAGGAAAATTGAATTGTTTTAATTGCAAAACTGAATGAAAAAGTAAGCATTAAAGCAATACACATTGTGAGTAACAGCGCAGAGGCTGAAAATTATATTTTAAAAGTAAATTCGGAAAAAGCCTGCATCGATGTTAATTTATGTATGCCTACACACAGAACTTGTAATCATTAATGAAAAACAGATTTAATTATATCTGAAAATGAGTTCAAAATGCTTGGAATTTATTATAAAAGGGGTAATTTAGGTGATGAAGGAAAAAATCAGAACTGGTAAAACTTTTTTAGGAATTGAACTGGGCTCTACACGAATAAAGGCGGTACTTATAGACGATAAGTATAACCCTATTGCAACCGGTAGTTTTGATTGGGAAAATTCCTTTGAAAACGGATATTGGACTTATTCTCTTGATGCTGTTCATAAAGGTGTGCAAACGTGTTATGAAAATCTTGCCAAAAATGTTATGACGGAATTTGACGAGCCTCTCAAAACAGTTGGCGCAATAGGTGTTTCTGCAATGATGCATGGTTATCTAGCATTTGACAGGGAAGATAACTTGCTTGTACCGTTTCGTACGTGGCGTAATATGACGACAGCAGAAGCATCCGATAAACTGACAGAAGCATTTCAGTTTAACATTCCTGAAAGGTGGAGTATCTCACACCTTTATCAGGCTATTCTAAATAATGAGCCTCATGTACCGCAAATCGCTCACGTTACAACATTGGCTGGATATGTTCATTTTATTTTAACGGGCAAACGCGAATTGGGTATAGGTGATGCGTCTGGCATGTTCCCGGTACGCGGTAACGATTATGATAGCGATATGCTTGACACATTTAATAATCTTATTAAAGATAAAAATTATTCGTGGAACATTAGGGATATTTTACCTTCTGTAAAGCAAGCCGGAGATACGGGGGCCTATCTTACAGAAACCGGTGCAAAATTTTTGGATCCAACAGGAACACTGCAACACGGTATTTCTGTTTGTCCGCCTGAAGGCGATGCAGGCACAGGTATGGTTGCGACAAATGCTGTTTTACCCAGAACCGGCAATGTATCTGCGGGCACTTCTATTTTTTCCATGTTGGTACTTGAAAAGCCACTCAAAAATCTTCATCGGGAACTAGATATTGTTACAACGCCTGACGGTTACAATGTTGCTATGGTTCACTGCAATAACTGCTGTAATGAATTGGATACTTGGGTAAATATTTTTGGTGAATTTGCCGAATTAATGGGTACAACGTTAAGTAAATCACAACTTTACGAGCTATTATACCGCAATGCTGTATCAGGTAACAGTAGCGGAATCGTATCATATAATTACTTATCGGGCGAGAATATAACAAAAGTTTCAAATGGCAGACCAATGTATTTCAGACTGCCTAAAGTCAAAATGCACCTTGCTGATTTTATGAAAGCACAATTATATTCCTCTATTGCAACATTAACAATAGGTATGGATATTCTTTTTAACGAAGAAAATGTTAATGCAGACAGATTTTCGGCACATGGCGGATTATTCAAAGTATCAGGAGTTGCACAGCAGTTTCTGTCAAACGCCTTAAAAACTCCTGTTTCTGTTATGGAAACTGCAGGCGAAGGCGGAGCGTGGGGAATGGCTGTTCTTGCTGCGTTTATGATACATAAAACAAATAAATCTCTCGGTGAATGGCTCAAGTCAGATGTTTTTTCTGATATAAAAACTATAACTGTTGAACCTATAAATGAACAAACAAATGAATTTGATGAATATATTAAACTCTATAAATCTGGGTTAGAGGCGGAAATCAAATTGGAGGAGGTTAAATAATGCTTGAAAATTTAAAACAAGAAGTCCTAAAAGCAAATTTTATGCTCCCTAAATATGGATTAGTGACATTTACTTGGGGTAACGTGTCCGGAATAGACAGAGATAACGGCTTGGTAGTTATAAAGCCTTCCGGTGTGGAGTATGATTCCATGACGGTAAACGATATGGTTGTGGTTAGCTTAGAAACGGGGGAAGTTGTTGAAGGTAATCGTAGTCCCTCCAGCGACACTCCTACTCATCTTGAACTTTACCGTGCTTTTAAGAATGTTGGCGGAATTGTACACACTCACAGCCGATGGGCAACTTCTTTTGCACAAGCAGGACGTGGCATTATTCCTGTAGGAACAACCCAGGCAGATTATTTTTACGGTGAAATCCCATGTACACGTGCAATGACATCACAGGAAATTTCCGGAGAATATGAAAAAGAAACAGGCACTGTCATTATTGAGGCATTTCAAAACACAGAACCGTTGTCAATTCCTGCTGTACTCATCAAAAACCACGGTCCGTTTGCATGGGGTAAAAATGTAAACGAAGCTGTACATAATGCCGTTGTTTTGGAAGAAGTTGCATTTATGAACTACCATACGTTAATGTTAAATCCTGAAACTACCCAAATGCAGAAAGAACTGCTTGATAAGCATTACCTGCGCAAACATGGTGAAAATGCTTATTACGGTCAAAAGTAATATATTTTTCCTATCTGTCCGTACTGTAACAATCAGGGAAAATACATATTACCTTTTTAAAATAAGGATAGTTCTAAGACTTTATAGACGGGACGATATGGACATTGCCCACTACAATAAAAGGCAGAAACGATATTTATCGTTTCTGCCTTTTTGATTATTGTTCTTAACACTACATTTCGTAATCCGTGTTTTTTTATATATGGATTATGCCATGTTCATTTTTAAAGATACTTTATTTTGTCTTCAGTCTTATCACTTAAAATGTCGGAATCTAAGTTCAATTTTGCTGACTTTAGAATGCCCTTAATATTATCGACACGGTCGCAAAAGTCAGAAAAAACGCTTTTAACATTGTTACGTAGCTGTTCAAGTTTGCAGTAAGTGGCGTCAATATCAGAAGCTGTACTTTTAGCTTGTCTAATAGCAGTTGTTTTAATATTGTCAGCAGTCTCTTGTGCTCCTGATATTATAGAATCAGCGTGTTCTCTTGCTTCGATAAAAATTTTGCCTACGCGATTTTTAACGTTTTCATTTTCGGCTGTTTTTTTACACTCATCTTCTAGCTGCTTTTTTATGCATTCAAGCTCTGCTTTGAGAGCATTTATTTCGGTCGTGAGTTCTATATTAGCCTTATTTAAATTTTCATTTTCACTTGTCAATTTGTTAACCTGGCTGTCAAAAGCATTTATCTTTTCACAATATTCTGATTGACAACTTTCAATGTAGTCCATAGTTTCTTTTTTACTAAAACCAAAAAGTCCAGTTTTTAGTTTTTTATTCATCAAAGTACTCTCCCGATAAATATTTTATCATATTGTAACACACAATCTCATATTTTACAATAGGAGGGACAAGTATGGACGATTTAAAACGCATATCCGAATATTTTTGTGACAATGTCAGTAAACATTTATCGAATATTCCTGACTGTATCAAATTTAAAATTACCGAAATCAGAGCAAAAGTTAATCAGCCAATTGTAATAATCAGCACTGATAACAGATATTATTTAACTGATAAAGGGATATCAAGCATACTTACAAACACTTGCATTACTACTAACCGCAGTGAATTTAATGAGTGTATTAAAAGAATGTGCGGATATTCATTTTCAGCCTATGAAAATCAAATTGCAAGCGGCTATATAACCTTAAAAAACGGCCATAGAGTCGGTGTTTGCGGTTCATTTTCAAATAAAGGTGTAATATTGTCGTGTAATGACATTTATTCTTTTAACTTTCGTATCGCACGACATATTTCTACATATGGTGCAAATATTGCCGCAGAATTTTTGGAAAATGGTAATCACTTGCTTTTGTGCGGTCGCCCTTCCTGCGGTAAAACAACATTAATAAGAGATATTGCACAAAGCCTTTCTGAAAGAAAAACTAAAGTATGTATAATAGACGAACGAAACGAGATTGCAGCAAATGTTTTTGGAAATAATGGTTTCGAATTAGGTGCATTTTGCGATGTAATAAGCAATTGTAACAAAAAAAACGCCGCTGAAATTGCACTCAGAACAATGTCTCCCGATGTGATAATATTTGATGAAATAGGATTCGATGACTGCGAAATTATGCACAAAATTGCAAATGCCGGGGTAAAGGTAATAGCTACGTTCCATAGCTTCAGCGAAATGTCCAATTCCTTTATATTATCCAAACTTCAGGAATACGGTTTTTTCGCCGTTGTAATAAAAATGGACAAAATCGGGGCAGCACCCCAATATGATTATACATATGTTAACAGTTAAAATAGTTGGAATTATCTTTATCAGCCTTTGCCCGGCAATGATCGCTATGTATGTCTATTTAGGCATGATTAAAAGAATAAATGAGCTGGAAAAGCTATATAATTTTGTGCTTAATATAAAGCAATATGTTGAACTTAAGTCATTGTATACACTAAAAACAAATGTTAAATTCAGTACGCTTTTAGCCGATGAAAAAAGCAGCCTTGATAATTTATTGAATGAATGTTCTGTCAGTAACTCCGAAATTTTAATTAACACCTGTGATATTTTTTTAAATTTAATAAAGCGTCGCCGTGAGCAAGCTGAAGAAGATTTTAGTAAGCGCGGAAAGGTTACGGCAGCAACAGGAATTTGTGTAGGAATTACAATATTTATTTTGGCTATTTAAAAATTACGGAGGTTCATAATGGATGTAGAATTTATATTCAAAATAGCTGCAATAGGAATTATAGTGGCTGTTTTCAATCAATTGCTTATTCGTTCCGGTAGGGAAGATCAGGCTATGATGACAACGATAGCCGGACTAATAGTTGTGCTTATGATGCTGATTGGTGAAATAAGCAACCTGTTTGACACGGTCAAATCATTGTTTGATTTATGAATACGATATCTATTATTCTGCTTTGCGTTATTGCGTCAATTTTTTCTGCTTTTTTGAAGGAATACAATTCTACATATGCACTGATCGTAATTATTGCAGCTGCTGTTATAGCTATTGCATTTTTGATTTCTGCTTTTTATGATCTTATATCAGATATTTATTCGTCGGTCTTTGATATAGGCGAAACAGTAAAATATTTAAAAATCTTAATAAAAGCTGTTGGCGTTTGCATTTTAGCAGAAATGGCCGGCAGCGTATGCAAGGATTCAGGAAATAGCAGCATGGCCGTGTGTATTGATGTATGTGCAAAAGTAATTATTTTAGCACTCGCTATGCCTCTTATAGGATACTTAGTAAATATAATACAGGATTTGTTTAACACATGAAAAGATTTTTAATATTGAGTTTATCCATCCTTTTTTTCGTTGTTCTATTTACAGTGCCGGCTTACGCGGATAACGACCCGTATACTGATGCCTACAATTTGATTCCTGATGAGGTACAAGATACACTGAAAAGCGCTGATATCGACAGCTTAATCAGTTTGCTGGAATTAATAAAAGAGCAGGGAATTGGCGCTGTATTTAAGGTGTTATTTAGTGATATAAGCTTGCCATTTTCAAAAATGCTGTCGGTGCTCACTGTATGTATTTTTGGATCACTACTTAATTTGTTTGTTGATCGTAATGATATTAAAAAAATAGCAGACATAGTATTCACTTTATCAATTTGTGTATTTATTATTTCTCCGCTTAAAGACATTTTAACTGATGTAATAGACTGTATAAGTTCGTGTGGTGTTTTCTTATTTGCATTTTTACCTGTTTTTGCTGCATTTATGACTATTTCGCAGCAGGGAACATCGGCAGTAATGTACACCTCATCTACATATTTATTTACCCAGTTTTTCATGTTTCTTGCTAATAACATTATTATGCCTGTGTCAGTCGGTTATTTTGCATTTAATCTATCGTCTGTAGTTTCAGATAACATGTTTAAAGATATATTATCATCTGTTAAAAAAGCAATAATTTGGTGTCTTTCATTAATAACCACTGTATTTGCAGCAATTACATCAGTGCAGTCGGTGATTACCTCTGCTGCTGATACAGTAGCTGTCAGAACAGGTAAATTTATATTCGGTACTTCAATACCTGTTGTCGGTTCATATATCAGCGAAGTGTTAAACACTGTAATAGGCGGTATTACAGTAATGCGCTCAGGATTAGGCATATTTGCAATTATAGTAATTGTATTTTTGTTTCTACCAGTTTTAGCTGAACTTGTGGCATGGAAAATATCCGTAAAACTATGTTCATTTATAATTTCGGGAAATGAAGCAGGAAAAGCTGTTTCTGTTATACAAAGCTTTGATGATGTTTTGACAATATTATTATCTGTTATACTTTGTATTTTCATTGGAATGATACTGTCATTTTCGGCAATACTTGTGCTCGGTGGTGTAAAATGAACGGATTAACACAATCATTATGCATGATAGCTATAGCAATGTTATTAGTATCGCTTGTTACAATCATATTTCCGGAAAATAAATATCGCAAATATCTAATGTTCATGACAAAGGTTATCATTGTTATAGTAACCATAACTGTTTTTGTAAAGAACAGTAGTGATTTTGAATTTTCAACCGATCAGCAGAATAATTCATATTCAACAGAATATGATGCTCAAAATCAGCTTTTTGGAATTATTAAAGATGATATAAAAGAATATATTGAAGCTTCATTTAACACAAACTGCATTGTAAATATAAATGAGTCAGAAACGATCATTTATATATCAACAGGAAATGAAGCAAGTATTAAAAACGCTGTATTTGAAAAATTCGGAATAGATAGTAAGGTGATTAAGGATGAAAAACAGTTTGAAACAGCTACTTAAAAATAAAAAAGTAAGCGGTATAATTTTTGCCATTGGAATAATAGGAATATTACTAATATTTTTTTCAAGTACTTTCGAGTCAAAAGAGGAGAATGTGCCCCGTACAACTGCTTTTTCAGAACAAGAGTACTGTGCAGGTATGGAAGAAAAAATTAAAAACTTAGTATCAACCATGACCGGTAATCAAAATGTACAAGTAATAGTTACGCTTGATTCATCATATGAATATGTATATCTAAATGAAAAAGACCTATCAAATGATTATACAAATGAGGGTGATGAAGCAACCAAGAAGAAGGACAATTCAAGCGAAAAATACATAATTGTCGAAGATTCGGCTGGTAATGAAAACGGGCTTGTTGTTACGACATTGGCACCATCGATACGCGGCGTTGTAATAATTTACGGTGGAAACGGCACAGATATATCCGAAAATATAAAATCTGCCGTAATGGCTGCACTTGATATTAGTAAAAATAAAATATTTGTGTCGGAAGCAGCTTTCTGACAAAAAGGAGACCGCTATGAGAAAATCAGTTATTATTAATAAACGAATGATCGTTATGACAGGGCTAATTCTGGCGCTTGCCGCCGCAATATATTTAAATTGGCAATATTCAGGCGGCAATGCACAAAATAATATAAGTTCACGCGATGAATCAAATTTGGGTAAATCTATGTATGTAAACAAAACAGTATCCGATAATAAAGAAGAAGATTATTTTACAAAGACCGCCGCTGACCGCGAAAAATCTCGTAAGGAAACCATTGCTGAAATGGATGATATAATTGAAAATGCAAAATCATCAACCGAGGCAAAGCAGAAGGCGGAAACAAATAAAAATATAATTATAAACAATATGGAAAAGGAATCTAACATTGAAACACTTGTTAAAGCAAAAGGCTTTAAAAAATGTATTGCTGTTGTAAATGAAAAAAATGTTAATGTTATTGTAAATGCTAAAGAATTAACATCTGCTCAGACCATGCAAATTAATGAAATTGTATGTGACCAAACTGGTTTTACCGCCGAAAACATTAAAATTATAACTATTGAGTAAAAAATAGTTGTTTTACTTCGTTTTTGTGATATAATATTCAAAAAGGAGGTAATTTTTATGGAAAACAAGAATGAAACGGGAATTGTAATTTCCGAAGACGTTATTTCCAAAATGGTTGCAACAGCTACGCTTGAGGTTGACGGCATTGCCGATATGGTATCAAAACCAGCCGACATTAGAGGCTTTTTTAAAGATAAATCTTCAAAATCCGTTCATGTCAAAATTAATGACAATGCAATTTATATTGATGCCTATATAAAGCTGAAAATGGGTACTGATATTATTAAAGTTTGCGAGAATGCCCAGCAAAACATTAAGCAAACAATTCAAAACATGACCGGTAAGGCAGTAACCAAAATCAACATACATGTTGTAGACATTGAAATTCCCGAAAAAACAGCAACTGAGTGATTTTTACAGCGGTGCAAAACGCACCGCTGTTTTTTATACATCTGTATTGCATTTTTTATGCATACAATGTATAATAACTGTATAAATTCTGAAAGGTGTATAACTATATGATACGAACCGAGGCAAGAGAAAAAGCATTTGCGGTTATTTTTGAAAAATCAATCAATGATGAGCCGGTAGAAGCGCTTATAGCAATGTCTGAAGAGTGCGAAGAAATTAAGTTTAATAAGTTTTCCACCGAATTAATAAACGGTGTGTTTGATAATATCGAGGTTATTGATGAAAATATTCAAAAAAATCTTAAAGGTTGGAGCGTGAACCGCATATCCAAAACAGCTCTGGCAATTCTCCGCCTTGCATTATTTGAAGTGCTTTTTTGTGATGATACACCTGACAGTGTAGCAGCTAATGAAGCAGTTGAACTTGCAAAAAAATACTGTAATGACGACGAGCCCGCTTTTATAAACGGTACAATCGGCTCTGTTATCAGAAGCAAATCATGATATTAGGTATTGACACTAGCAACTATACTACCTCTGTTGCTTTATATGACTCAAATAATAATACTGTACGCAGTTTCAAAAAACTTTTACCCGTTCCGCAAGGAGAAAAGGGTATACGCCAAAGCGACGCTGTGTTTCATCACACAATGCAAATACGGGAATTGCTTGACGAGGCATATAAAACAGAAGGAAGAATAACTGCTGTGGGGGTTTCGGTTAAACCGTGTGATAACGACGGCAGTTATATGCCATGCTTTATGGTCGGTCAAACGGTAGCCCAGTCTATTGCAGGTGCATTAGATGTACCATTATACTTGTTTTCGCATCAGCGTGGTCATATTGCGGCTGCGCTTTTTTCAGCAAACAGGCTTGATTTATTAGATAGTACATTTTTTGCTTTTCATTTTTCAGGCGGAACAAGCGATGCGCTGATAGTTAAACCTGATTATGAAAAAATTATTTCATGCGAGCTTATCGCTAAGTCGTCTGACTTAAAAGCCGGACAAGCGGTTGATCGTGCCGGGGTAATGCTCGGATTGCCGTTTCCGTGTGGCAAATACATTGATGAACTTGCCAGACAAAGCACTGCCCAGTATAAAATAACGCCGTCATTTTCTGGGCTCAATCCCAGTTTTTCCGGCGTAGAAAACAAATGTATAAAAATGATTAATGACGACATAGATAAAAAAGATATTGCAAAATATGTAATTACCTATATCATGTCATCTGTTGATAGAATGACAAGTGAAATTTTAAGTAAACATGGCAACTTACCTGTAGTTTATGCAGGCGGAGTTATGTGTAATTCCATTATTCGTGAACGCCTTTCTAATAAATACGACTGTTATTTTGCACAACCAGAATTTTCATCTGATAATGCTGCGGGAGTTGCAGTTTTAGCTTCAGTAAAGGAGAAACAAAATGGGCGCTGATATGCTCACATATACAGTTTCACAGCTAAATAACTATGTAAAATCCATGATTGATAATGACCCATATTTGACGTACATCTATGTAGTTGGAGAAATATCAAATTTCACCAATCATTATAAAACCGGTCATTTTTATTTAACACTAAAAGATGAAAAATGCTCTATTAAGGCAGTCATGTTCCGTTCAAATGCAAGTAGAATTATATTTGAACCAAAAAACGGAATGCGTGTTATTTGCCGCGGTAAAGCTTCACTTTTTGAACGCGACGGAAGTTTTCAATTTTATATTGACGATATGCAGCCCGATGGTGCAGGAGCATTAAAAATTGCTTTTGAACAGCTGGTTGAAAAACTAAAAAACGAAGGCCTATTTGATGAAAATCACAAAAAGCCGATTCCTCGTTTCCCTGAAAAAATAGCAGTAATTACATCACCAACCGGTGCTGCCGTTCAGGATATAATCAATGTAATTACACGCAGATTTCCATGTTCCGAAATTATTATGTGTCCTGTTCTTGTTCAAGGTGACGGTGCCGCTTCGCAGTTACGCAATGCAGTAATAGAGGTTAATGAACAACAATGCGCCGATGTTATTATTATCGGTCGCGGAGGCGGATCTATTGAGGATTTGTGGGCTTTTAATGATGAAGCTCTTGCTCATGCAATTTATGATTCAGATATACCTGTTATTTCGGCAGTAGGGCACGAAATTGATTTTACAATATGTGATTTTGTATCGGATTTGCGTGCTCCGACTCCCTCGGCGGGAGCAGAGCTTGCCGTACCAGATATTAATGATGTACGATTTATGTTGTCTAGAGTTGAAGGCAATCTTGTTTCCTCGTACAGTAATCATATTGACAGATTATCCTCTCGCCTTAAATTATCTGCGGATAATTATGTTCTCAAAAACCCCGAAAATTTTGTCCAAAAGCTTAAAAATAATCTTGATATGCATATCTCTAATATGAAAAATTCATACTCCGCAATTTTGTCGTCCGAAAAGGAAAATTTCGCATCATACTGCGCTAAACTTGATGCAATGAGCCCTTTGGCTACAATTGCGCGTGGATATTCAGTGGCTTATAAAAATAAACTGCCACTTAAATCTGTAAATTCAATAAACTGCGGTGACAATATAGATATTAAATTATCTGATGGCACAATCGGCTGCACAGTCACAACAATTTCTGAGGAGTGTTAATAATGTCTGAAAAAAAATTCAGTGAAATGATTGCAAGACTTGAGGAAATTGTCTCAATTCTTGAAAAAGGTGACTGTGAACTTGAACAGTCAATGGCATTGTTTGATGAAGGAACTGCTATTGCAAAAAGCTGTAATGAACGTCTTTCAGATGCACAACTTAAAATACGCAAGTTAAGTGAAATTACAAGCGGAGATGAAGAATAAATGAACGCTGAAGCTATGCTAAGTGAATATTCTAGAGTTTTTAATGATAATATTGAAAAGTATATTCCAAGTGAAAATTGTGAATATTCAACTGTAATAAGTGCAGCAAAATACAGCCTTAGTGCAGGCGGCAAACGTTTACGGCCTGCACTTGTTTTAGAATTTTGCAAAATGTTTTGCGGTGACTATACACCTGCAATTCCTGCTGCTGTCGCTATTGAAATGATTCATACATATTCTCTTATTCATGATGATTTACCATGTATGGATGATGATGATATTAGGCGCGGTAGACCATCGTGTCATGTTGCATACGCAGAAGATATTGCTTTGCTTGCAGGAGACGGATTGCAGGCACTTGCTTTTTCAACTTTAGCTAATTGCGGTATGCCAGCTGAAAAAATAGTTTCATCAATATCTGTACTCGCTGAGTGCTGCGGTTTTGAAGGCATGGTTGGCGGTCAGGTTATTGATTTAGAAAGTGAAAATAAGCAAATTACACTTGATAAACTGGCTTTATTACACAAACTAAAAACAGGCAAATTAATTGAAGCTGCAGTTAAAATGGGCTGTATTTTTGGCGGCGCATCAAAATCAGATACGGATTTATGCGTAAAATACGCAAAAAATATAGGACTTGCTTTTCAAATTCGTGACGATATTCTTGATGTAATCGGCAACGAGGCCGAGCTTGGCAAGCCGATTGGAAGCGATGCAAATAATATGAAAAATACATTTGTGTCCTTAATGTCACTTGAAGCTGCCGAAAAGCAAGTTGAAGTATATACAGAATCTGCAAAAAGCGCGATTTCAGTGTTTGGCGATAAAGCAGAAAATTTGTGTAAACTTGCAGATTATCTTGCTCAAAGAAAAAAATAATTAAAGTGGTAATATAATGTATTTAGAAAAAATATCGTCCCCGTTGGATATAAAAAAACTTGATTCTTCAAAGCTGCCTCTGTTATGTGACGAAATAAGAGGCGAGCTTATTTCAACTGTGTCTAACAATGGCGGACATTTAGCTTCAAATTTGGGAGTTGTTGAGCTCACCGTGGCAATTCACCGTGTTTTCAATTCACCCCAAGACTCGATATTATTTGATGTAGGTCACCAAAGCTATGTTCACAAGCTTCTTACCGGCAGAAATAATAAATTTTCTACACTCAGAACAGAAAACGGTTTGTCCGGTTTCATGAATCCTAACGAAAGTCCACATGACCCGTTTATTTCCGGACATAGCAGCACGTCGTTGTCTGCCGGATTCGGAATTGTTAAAGCCAACAAGCTTTTAAACAAAAAGGGCAGGGTTGTATGCGTAATAGGTGACGGTGCACTTACCGGCGGAATGGCATATGAAGCGCTTAATAATATTGGTCGTTCCAAAGAAAATATGATAATCATTTTAAACGATAATAAAATGTCAATTTCCGAAAATGTCGGAGCTATTGCAAAATATTTATCCGATGTTCGTACACGTTCGTCATACATTAGCACCAAAGCCAATGTTAAAAATAAAATAAAAAATATTCCTTTGGTTGGTAGCAAAGCAGCTAAGCTTATCGAAAAATCAAAGGATGCTATAAAAAATGCAATATTTAGTCAAAATATGTTTGAGTCGCTCGGTTTATATTATCTTGGCCCGGTCGATGGGCATGATCTGACTCATCTTATTGAAGTTATGCGTGCAGCAAAAGAAATTGACGGAAAACCTGTTGTTATACATGCCGTTACCAAAAAGGGTAAGGGTTACGATTTTGCTGAAACAAGTCCCGAGGAGTTTCACGGAATTTCAAGCTTTGATTCAGAAACAGGACATCACGCAATTACTCATGGATATTCCGATGAATTTGGCAAAGTTTTATGCGAATTAGCGCAAAATGACGAAAAAATTTGTGCTGTTACGGCAGCAATGGCTGACGGTACTGGACTTGCTGAATTTTCCGAAAAATTCAGCAACAGATTCTTTGATGTCGGTATAGCAGAGCAGCACGCTGTAACATTTGCCGCAGGACTTGCCAGCAACGGTATGATGCCGGTTTTCGCTGTTTATTCATCATTTTTGCAGAGGGCGTTTGACCAAATTATACACGACTGTTCAATTATTAAGCAGCATATTGTATTTTGTATTGACAGAGCTGGCATAGTCGGTCGTGACGGAGCAACTCATAACGGATTATTTGATGTATCGTTTTTATCCGAAATACCCGGTATTTCAATATTTGCTCCATCAAATTTTCTTGAACTTCGTGAAATGCTAAAAACTGCAATATACGAATGTGACGGCGTTTGTGCTATACGCTATCCCCGTGATACTCAACCTAAAAACCCAATCAATAAATTTAACGGTAATAAATATCACATTGAAACTGCCTACGATAGTGACAGTATAATCGTCACATACGGAAATATATATAACACCGCTTCAACAATTGGCTGCTCGGTGTGCAAACTAAATCAATTAATTGTTGATGAAGAACTAGTAAATGTACTAAAGCCGTTCAAAAAAATTGTGTTTTTTGAGGAAAGCATCAAAAACGGTGGAATCGGTCAAATTTTAGGCGAAAAGCTGCTTGAAATGGGTTACGAAGGAAAGTATAAGCATATTGCAATTAATGACTTTGTATCGCACTCGGAGATTGATTCAGCACTTAAAAAGTACTCACTTGACCACGAATCCATGATTAAAATTATGTCGGAGGACTGAATTTGAAAGAAAAATTAAGGTTAGACACCGCTGTTTTTGAACAAGGTTTTTGCGAAAGCAGAGAAAAAGCCAAAGCTCTTATTATGGCAGGTTGCGTTTATGTAAATAATCAAAAACAAGATAAGCCCGGTACATCAATTAAACCCGATGACAAGCTTGAGGTTAGAGATAATTCTCTAAAATATGTCAGCAGGGGCGGACTCAAGCTCGAAAAAGCTATGCAAAATTTTGGTGTATCGTTAAACGGGCTTATTTGTGCTGATATAGGAGCATCTACGGGCGGCTTTACAGATTGTATGCTTCAAAATGGAGCAGAAAAGGTTTATGCTGTTGATGTTGGTTACGGTCAACTTGCATGGAAACTGCGGTGCGATGAAAGAGTAATAAATCTTGAACGCACTAATTTTCGTTATGTTACCGACGAGATAATTCCTGATAAACTTGGATTTGCAAGCGTGGATGTTTCATTCATTTCACTAAAACTGATAATTCCGGTTTTAAAAACGCTTTTAGCCCATAACTCCCATGCGGTTTGCTTAATCAAACCGCAGTTTGAAGCGGGTAGGGAACAAGTTGGTAAAAACGGCGTAGTAAGGGATAAAGATGTACATGTACGAGTTGTTGACGACATTGTTCAGTTTATTATAAATGATTGTGGATTATCAGTAATTAACCTTGATTATTCTCCCATAAAAGGACCGCAAGGAAACATTGAATATCTTGTACATATTTGTAACGATGGTTTAGCTGAAAACAGGCTTACAACGACAGCAAAAGAGATTGTACTGAAATCTCACGAATCCCTTGATAAAAAGGAGTGAAGTCATGCGATTTGCAATATACCGCATGATTGGAAACGATGAAACAGTTTCCAATTTAATTAAATTTTTAGTATCAAGAAATTGCGAATATTACGTAATTGACAGCAACGACTCGGCTGACATAAGCGATTGCGATATAGTAATTGCAGTGGGCGGCGATGGCACTATGCTACACGCAGCAAAACTAGCTTCTAATTTTAAAAAACTTATTATTGGAATTAATTGCGGCCATTTTGGATACTTAGCAGAGCTTGAGCCAAGCGAAACACAACTAATTGACAATATAATTAATAATAACTATATCATTGAACGCAGAAGAATGATTAGAGTAGTTCTTAAAAATTCCGGTAAAGAGTTTGTCGCACTTAATGACATGGTGATTCAGCGTACGCCTGCATCAAGCGTTATTGACATTACGGTAAGCAATGTCGGGCGGCCGTTCCTTAATGTAAAGGCTGATGGAATAATTATATCGACGCCTACGGGGTCAACCGCTTATTCAATGTCTGCTGGAGGACCAATTGTAGACCCAAGCGTTAATGGAATGATTGTCACTCCTATTTGCGCACATTCATTGTTTGATCGCCCGTTGGTGTTAAACGGCAACAGCAAACTTGAAATTACCGCAAAACCGAGATATGACGGTGAACTCATATATCTTACCGTTGACGGAGAAAACGGTGTTGAATTAAATTCAAATGAAACGGTATTTGTTAGCATTGATGAACAACATTTTGCTGATTTTATAAAAATTAAACACGACTCTTTTTATAATATTCTCAGAAATAAAATGATATAGGTGATTAGCAATGAAAAAACTAAGACACACTAAAATTATTGAACTGATTAATTCAAAGCCTATTGAAACACAGGAAGAAATGCAGACGGCTTTACTCAACTTTGGATTTGATGTAACGCAGGCGACTGTTTCCAGAGACATTAAGCAGCTCGGATTGGTAAAAGCGCAGGATGTTAACGGACGATACAGATATGTAACAGCTCGCTCAGAAAGCCCTAACGAAACCAATTATCTGATTTTAATTAGTTCAATTGTCAGCATTGATTATGCTCTTAATAATATCGTTATCAAATGCCATACCGGTATGGCACAGGCAGTTTGCGCAAAGCTTGATGCAATGCACTTTTCGAATATATTAGGAACATTAGCTGGAGAAGACACGATTTTAATCATAACACGAAGCGAGTCAGATTCTGCCACATTATGCGAGGAGTTACATTCAATAATTAAACGATAAACGGTGATATAATGCTTTTGACACTGAATATTGAAAATGTTGCTGTAATTGAATCTGCAGAAATTACTTTTACAGACGGATTTAATGTGCTTACGGGAGAAACCGGCGCCGGAAAATCCATTGTAATAGATTCAATAAACGCAATTCTTGGAGAGAGAACATCAAAAGATATAATCAGAAACGGCTGTGCTAGTGCTATTATCACGGCTGAATTTGCTGTGTCTGAAAAGTGTGCTGGTTTAATTGAAGAACTCGGTTATTCATGTGATGATAATATTTTGCTTATTCAACGTCGTTTATCTGCTGATGGAAAAGGCAGCGTTAGAATTAACGGAAAACCGGCAAACGTTAGCATTTTACGGGAAATCGGTGTTCATTTGATTAATATTCACGGACAGCATGATTCCCAAAGTTTGCTCAATCCTGAAAGTCATTTAGGTTTCATAGATGCCGTTGCTGAAAACAGCTCAATTTATAATGAATATATTAAAAGCTACCGCGCTCTTGTTGCTGTAAAGCACCAAATTCAGCATCTTACTCAAAGTAATGATAATAACAGCCAGCTAATTGACATGCTTACTTATCAAGTTAATGAGCTTGAGGGAGCAAACATTACTGTGGGTGAGCGTGAACAGCTTATAAACCGCAGAAATGTAATTAAAAACTCTGAAAAAATCAAATTAAATATTGATTTTACACGCAATGCTCTTGTCGGTAATGATGATGTTACCGGAATTAATGATATGCTGATGGTTTGCGCTGATAAATTTGGCGAACTATCACAGCTAAATAATAGATTTTTGAATTTTGCCGAACAATTTAGAAATCTTGAAATAAACGCACGTGATTTATCATCGAGTATAAACAGTGAATTTTCAGAATTTGATTATGATTCAAACGAGCTTGAAAATATTGAACAACGACTTGATTTATTATATAATCTATCGATTAAATACGGTGATAGTGAAGAAAAAATGCTTGAATTTTTAGTTGAGGCAAAAGAAAAACTGCATAACATAACAAGTTATGATAAAAATATTGCTGACCTTGAAAATACTTTTTCCGAACTACTTGCCCAAACAAAAAACATTGCCGCAAGGCTTACAAGCAGCCGCATTAAGGCCGCTGAGCAATTTTCAAAACAAGTATGTGAACAACTCAAATTTCTTGATATGCCGTATGTGCTATTTACAACAGAAACAATTAAAACAAAGCTTACCGCAAAGGGTGCTGAAAACATAGAATTTCTGATTTCAACAAACCCAGGTGAACCGCCGAAGCCGCTTGTTAAAATAGCGTCAGGTGGTGAATTATCTCGAATAATGCTTGCCATAAAGACTGTTTTATCAAGCGCTGATACTGTACCTACGCTCATTTTTGACGAAATTGATTCAGGCATAAGCGGCAGCGCTGCTCAGCGGGTAGGGGAGAAAATTCGTAATATTTCAAAGATTAAACAAATTATTTGTGTTACACATTTGGCGCAAATAGCATCAATGGCCGATACTCATTTCCTGATCTCCAAACACAATGACGGAACACGATCTTATACAGATGTAAAAGTTCTTGATAACGAAAGCAGAATAAATGAGATTGCACGTATTATTTCCGGCGGAGAAATGACCGACAATTTACGCCGTACTGCGTCAGAAATGATAAATAAAGCATTGACTTATTGAGTACTATGTGTTATAAAAATAATAATGGCTATGAAGGAAAGATGTAAGCGAATATACCATTTCAGAGAGCTTTTGGTTGGTGTAAAAAAGCATGGTATCGTTTAATGTACATTCCTGAGCCGGAATTTTGAACGCAGTTTGGTCAGTAGGAGTTCTCGATTCATGCACGTTACAGCATGGAGGTGCATAATTGCACCCGTTAAGGCCGTTTTGGCGACAAAGCGGTAAACTGAGGTGGTAACACGGCTATTCGTCCTCTGCTTATTTAGCAGGGGACTTTTATTTTTGGAGGTATAAAATTATGAAAATTTATGACGAACTCGTTGCACGTGGTCTAATCGCGCAGGTAACCGACGAATCAGAGATTAAAGAACTAATTAATAACGGAAAAGCAGTATTTTATATTGGCTTTGACCCAACTGCCGATAGTTTGCATGTCGGACATTTCATGGCATTATGCCTGATGAAAAGACTGCAAATGGCAGGAAACCGCCCAATTGCATTACTTGGTGGCGGCACCGGCATGATAGGTGACCCATCAGGTCGTTCAGACATGAGAAAATTGCTCACAAAAGAAGATATTGAGCATAATATTGAATGTTTTAAAAACCAAATGAGTCGATTTATTGAGTTTGGCGAAGATAAGGCTATGATGGTTAATAACGCAGATTGGCTGCTTGACCTGAACTATGTAGAATTACTTCGTGAAGTGGGAGCTTGCTTTTCCGTTAATAACATGCTTCGTGCAGAATGCTATAAACAAAGAATGGCAAAAGGCCTTAGCTTCCTTGAGTTTAATTACATGATTATGCAGAGCTATGATTTTTACCATTTATATAAAGAGTACGGATGCAATATGCAGTTTGGAGGCGACGATCAGTGGTCAAATATGCTTGGCGGAACTGACCTTATTCGCAGAAAACTAGGCAAAGATGCGTACGCTATGACTATAACACTGCTAATGAATTCAGAAGGAAAGAAAATGGGAAAAACTGCCAATGGGGCAGTTTGGCTTGACCCCGATAAAACGAGCCCTTACGAATTTTACCAGTATTGGCGCAATGTAGGGGACACAGATGTACTGAAATGCATCCGTATGCTTACATTTTTGCCATTAGAGCAGATTGATGAAATGGATAAATGGGAAGGCAGCCAGCTTAACAAAGCTAAAGAAATACTCGCATATGAATTAACTAAACTTGTTCACGGAGAAGCCGAGGCTGAAAAGGCTCAGACTGCATCATCAGCACTATTTGGTGTCGGAAGCAATACTGAGAATATGCCTACTACAGAAATCGACAGCGCTGATATGCCAATTCTTGATGTATTGATGACTGCTGGATTGGTACCATCAAAGAAAGAAGGCCGTCGCTTAATTGAACAGGGCGGAATTTCTGTAAATGATAATAAAGTAACCGATGCCAACTTTTTATTGTCATCAGAATGTTTTGCGGATGGTTATGCAATCATTCGCAAAGGCAAAAAGGTATTTCATAAAATCATTATAAAATAAAAAAATAAAAGACCGATAAAACGGTCTTTTATTTTTGCTGTATTTATGATAAAATCTAAAAAAGGGAAAAGGCTAAAAAAACAGTGTCAATTATACAAAATGAATATTTTGTATAATTGAGGGGAGCGAAAACGGCTTAATGCCGGTATTTTTGGCTGTAATACACTTAATCATATATTGGAGGTGTCATTTTGAATTATTCTGAATTTTCTGAACTGCCAATTGTTGTTCGTGATTATATTACATATTTGCAAACAATTAAATCCCGATCCAGTGCGACTGTTAATGAGTATTATACTGACCTTCGCACATTTTTTAGATTTTTGAAAGTAAAACGCAAACTCGTTGATAGTAAAATTGATTTTGAACAAATTAAGCTGGATGACATCGATATTGATTTTATAAAAACCGTAACACTTGCTGATGCTTATGAATTTTTAGTTTTTTGTAAAAGCGAACGCGATAATAATGATAAAACCCGAGCTCGTAAATGTTCATCCCTACGTTCGTTTTTTAATTACTTAACCAATAAATGTCAACTATTGGAAATAAATCCCATGTTGCAGCTTGAGCTGCCAAAAACCAAAAAAAGTTTGCCAAAATATTTGACATTAGATCAAAGCCTTGATTTGCTAAATAGTGTTGATGGTGAGTATAAAGAGCGTGATTTTTGCATTTTGACTCTGTTTTTAAATTGTGGTTTTCGTCTGTCTGAGCTTTGCGGTTTAAATATTAATGATATTCACAGCGATAATACAATTAGAGTCGTAGGTAAAGGTAATAAAGAACGAATAGTTTATTTTAATGACGCTTGTCTTGATGCAATAAACGCTTACTTAAGAGTTCGCCCTGTCGACGGTGTACCTGCTGAACATAAACGGGCCCTATTTTTAAGCAGACTTAAACGTCGAATCAGTAATAAAACTGTACAACATATAGTATATAAAAGTCTTGAAAAAATAGGTTTAAGTGAACAAGGCTACTCAGTTCATAAACTAAGGCACACGGCCGCCACACTTATGTATCAATATGGTAATGTTGATATTCGCGTTTTAAAGGATATACTTGGTCACGAAAATCTTGGTACAACTCAAATTTATACTCATTTGTCTAATGAGCAAATTAAAAATGCAGTTGAAGCAAACCCGCTTGCCGGAAACAAAATTAAAAAGTAACAAATTAAATGTTCACCAGATAAAAATGTTTTTTTGATAATGCTACCAGTGTCAATATTATAAGTTTTTTATATTTTTTTCTTATATAATTAATGTGTTTCTAAAAAGTATAGCCCTACAGACTCAAATTGAATCTGTAGGGCTATTTTTCTATTTAAATTGGTTGTTATGTAAACATCACTAGTAGAAATCGCATATTTCGACAGTTCTTACTTAACTCTCTTCCCTACTTACGCTTTAATTTTACTTGCGCGTTTCATAGCTGCATCAATATGCTTACAGAAATTTTCATCACCAATTTTATTATAAAGACCCGCCTTTTTCATTGCTTTTAATGGTTGTTCATTTACATGAGAAAAAATAACAGTGACACCTTTGTTTTTACTGTTTTCAACCAGTTTTTCAATCTGTTTTATCGCATCAGTATCAATTGACGGCACCGCTCTCATTCGCAATATAATGCATTTTGTAAATGGTTTTGGTTTAATGATTTGAATTTGATTTGATACAGCAAAAAACAGAGGGCCGGTTAATTCATAAACACTGATATAATCGGGTACTGACATTAGTTGTTGCACTTGTTCGTCACTATCATGGTCTTTATATTTCCAACTTTTAATGTTGGTTTCTTCGCTCATGCGCTTCATAAACAGTACACAGGCGGTTATAATTCCAATTTCAATAGCAACAACAAGGTCGAAAATTACGGTCAGTGAAAATGTTAAAACAAGTACGATTACATCGCTCTTCGGTGACCGCTTAATCAGAGCTAAAAATTGTCTCCACTGACACATATTATAAGCAACACTAATAAGAATGGCAGCGATAGCCGGCATAGGAATATATGCAGCATACGGCATTAAAGCAATCAGTACCGCAAAAAGAACAGCCGAGTGGATGATACCAGTAACAGGCGTTCTACCGCCATTTTTAATGTTAGCAGCAGTTCTTGCAATAGCACCTGTACAAGGAATTCCGCCAAACAAAGCCGAGCCTACATTGGCAATACCTTGACCGATTAGTTCCGTATTAGAACGGTGATGTTTATTTATCATTCCATCTGCTACTACACAAGAAAGCAGCGATTCAATGCCGGCCAAAATTGCAATGGTAATCGCATCAGGAATTAACGCTGTAATGGTTTTAAGATTGGTTTCAGGAAAATTTAATGAGGGCAATTTACTGCTTACATCGTATAAATCACCTATCGTATTGACGTTCATATTTAATAACTGAACCATATAAATAGATACAAACACGGCTATTAAAGATGCAGGGATCTTATCATAGATTTTAGGCCAAAAGACCAATATAAAAAGACATACAACTCCGACGATTATTGCATCAAAATTTACTGTAGCAATGTTCTGACAAAATGCAGACAGTTTTTCCATAGTTTCAATCGGAGAGTTGCCATTTATATATGTAATACCACAAAAATCTTTCAGTTGGCCTATTAAAAGCGTAACAGCAATGCCAAACGTGAAGCCGGTCGTAATGGTAAATGGTATGAATTTAATAAGATTTCCTAATTTTAAAAATCCCATTATAATAAGAAATACACCGGCCATTATGGTTGCAACTGCAAGCCCCCCAACGCCGTTTTTTGCAACTATACCTGCAACTATTGTTGCAAATGCAGCAGTAGGTCCTGAAATTTGAACATTACTGCCGCCAAATAATGCTGTAAGTAAACCTGCAATGATTGCTGTAAAAATACCTGATTCAGGACTAACGCCCGAAGCAATAGCTAACGCGATAGAAAGCGGTAGTGCAATTACAGCAACTATTACTCCCGCAATTAAGTCGGATACAAATTTTTTGCCGTCGTACTTTTTCAGGTCTGTAAACAACATTGGACTGAAAGTTTTCATTTTAACACCCTCATATTTTGCTTTATCTCTATTTACGTGGAAAAAAGCACTTCAAAATGAAGTGCTTTTTGGCCCGCCCGGAGGGATTCGAACCCCCGATCTTTAGAATCGGAATCTACTGCGTTATCCAACTGCGCCACGGGCGGATTACAACGCCAATAATTATAACATTTTAAATAACATAAGTAAAGAAAAACATTTAAAAATCAGCCTCATGAATGAGGCTGATTTTTATAATTTAATTACTTAAGATTTTCTTTACTTAAGATTTTCTTTAAGATTTTCAAGCTGTTTGTGAAGTTCCTCAGGCAACTTGTCGCCGAACTTTTCGTAATGCTTTTCTATCTCTTCAGCTTCTTTTGTCCAAATTTCCTTATCAACAGAAAGGATATCAGTAAGAGTATCCATATCCAAGTCAAGGTCAGTAAGGTCAATATCTTCAGGCTTTGGAACATAACCGATTGCTGTTTCAACAGCATCTGCCTTGCCTTCGCAACGGTCGATGATCCAGTTTAATACTCTCATATTATCGCCAAATCCCGGCCATTCAAAGTTACCTTCGTCATCGGTACGGAACCAGTTAACATTAAAGATTTTAGGAGCCTTATCGCCAAGTTTTTTACCAATATCGAGCCAATGCTGGAAATAATCTGCCATATTATATCCGCAGAAAGGAAGCATTGCCATCGGGTCACGACGAACTACACCAACATCACCTGCAGCGGCTGCAGTTGTTTCAGAAGCCATTGTAGCGCCAATGAATACACCGTTTTCCCAGCTCTTTGACTGGTAAACAAGCGGAGCGCATTTAGCACGGCGTCCGCCAAAAATGATAGCTGAAATCGGAACGCCTTCGCCCTTGTCAAACTCAGATGAAATGCAGGGGCAGTTTTTTGCCGGTGCAGTAAATCTTGAATTTGGATGAGCTGCATAGGTAGATTTGTCGGCCTTATCGAACTTGGAAGCATCCCATTTGTTACCCTTCCAATCGATTGCGTTAGTAGGCAAATTCTTGTTAAGACCTTCCCACCAAACCGTATTATCATCAAGATCAAGCGCAACATTTGTAAATATTGTATCTTTCTTGGTGGATTCAAGAGCGTTGTAGTTGGATTTGTCATTTGTTCCGGGTGCAACACCAAAGAAACCGTTTTCCGGGTTGATAGCATAAAGTCTGCCATCTTCACCTATGCGCATCCAAGCAATATCATCGCCGACAGTCCAAATCTTATAACCTTTTTCACGCAGATATTCTGGCGGAATAAGCATTGCAAGGTTGGTCTTACCACAAGCAGATGGGAATGCTGCAGCAATGTATCTAACTTCGCCCTTGGGATTTTCGAGGCCCAGGATAAGCATATGCTCAGCCATCCAGCCCTCTTTCCAGCCCTGATACGAAGCAATACGAAGTGCAAAGCACTTTTTACCAAGAAGTACATTTCCGCCGTAAGCAGAGTTAACAGAAATAATGGTGTTATCCTCTGGGAAATGGCATATATATCTATTTTCAGGATCAATGTTACAAGATGCATGGAATCCGCGGACCCAGTCATTGCTGTCACCGAGTACATCCCAAACCTTATCACTAACACGAGTCATAATAGCCATGTTAAGAACAACATATTTTGAATCGGTTATTTCAACACCAATTTTTGAAAGCGGTGAACCAATCGGACCCATAGAATACGGGATAATGTACATTGTTCTACCCTTGTAGCTGTCGCGTGCAATGTCGTAAAGCTTTTTATACATTTCCTGTGGGTCGTACCAATAGTTTGTAGGGCCGGCATCCTCTTTATTTTTGGTGCAAATAAATGTACGATCTTCAACTCGAGCAACGTCATTTACTTTTGTTCTGTGTAAATAGCAATTTGGGAGCTTTTCCTCATTAAGCTTTATCAGTTCGCCGGATTCAACTGACTGCTTACGAAGCTCTTCAAGCTGCTCGTCGCTGCCATCTATCCAAACTACTTTATCTGGATTAACAAGCTGTTTAATTTCGTCAACCCATTTGATAACACTTTTGTTGTTGGTCATGGTAATCTTCCTTCCTCTAAATAACACTTTTTGTGCTATTATTTATGATATTAAAGTTGTGCATTTTAGATTATACCTTAAAATCTGTCAATAAGCAAGCACCAAATTGTTATATTTTTGTTAACATTAATAGCATAATTTGTCAATGGCCATGGTTGCATAAGCATTTAGGTCAGACGACGCAATATTTCCGGCTAAATATTCATAAAATGCTTGAACTCCTACCATTGCAGCATTATCACCGCAATACTTAAGTTCAGGAAATTTTAGTTGAAAATTTCTTTTTTTGCATTCTTCAGTCATTCTGAAACGAAGCTCTGAATTAGCAGAAACGCCGCCGGAGAGTACTATTGTCTTATACCCTAAATCTTCAGCAGCTTTCATAGTTGCGTCAATCAACATATCGCATACGCGTTTACGCAATGCTGCAGCAATGTCATTAATGTTGATATTCTCCCCTTTTTGAGCAGAATTATGAATAATGTTTATGACTGCTGTCTTTAGTCCGGAAAAACTAAAATCATATGGACAACCATCTATTTGAGGATAAGGCAGTTTAATAACAGAAGCATCGCCATTATCAGCCACTTTGTCAAGATGAACACCACCGGGATAAGGCATACCCATAGCACGAGCGGATTTATCAAAACATTCCCCTGCAGCGTCATCATGTGTATGTCCAATTATACGATAGTCTGTGTAATCGGCTACTTCGACAATATGGCTGTGACCACCTGAAACTACAAGACATAAAAACGGCGGTTTTAATTCTATGTTTTCAATGTAATTTGCTGCAATATGTGAACGTAGATGGTGCACCGGAATAAGTGGTTTTCCTGTTGACATAGACAATCCTTTTGCAAAGTTAACACCAACCAACAGCGACCCAATTAAACCCGGCGCATATGTGACAGCAATGGCATCAATTTCTTTCATAGTGCAGTTAGCTTGTGCTAAACACTCGCTTACAACACCAACTATTGATTCAGCGTGTCTGCGCGACGCAATTTCAGGAACAACACCGCCATATAGTTTGTGTTCCTCAATTTGCGTTGCAACAACGCTTGATATTATATGTCGTTCCTCAGTAACCGCAGCAGCGGTTTCATCGCATGAGCTTTCAATAGCTAATATTTTCATTATTGCAACTCCAAAACCATAGTATATGCGTCCTCATTCGGATCGTTATAAAATCCGCGACGAACAGAAATAATTTCAAAACCATATTTTTTATATAAATTAATTGCATTGTTATTTGATACACGGACTTCTAGAAACATTTTATTTGCTCCGCATAATTTTATAAACGCGGAAGCATGGCTTATTAACGCTTCCCCTACTCCCTGCCGTCTATAATCGGGTTTAACAGCAATATTGTGTAAATATCCGTCACCAAACTGATTTTCAACACAAATCACTCCGCAAATATCGTTATCCTCATTAACGGCACAAAAAACGGCTGAATTCGGTTTTTTTAGTTCTGATGAAAAAGAAGCTTCCGACCAGCATTCAGCAAAGAATTGGGCAGAAAATTGCGTTAATTTGGACAAATATGAGCAGTCTGCTTTAATGTATTTAAGCATTAACCCTTTGCCTCCAGCCAAGTCTTGCCAATATGAACATCAGCAACAAGTGGAACAGACATTTTACACGCGCTTTCCATTTCCTCATGTATAATTTGTGCCGCTTTATCAGCAGTAGATTCATCAGCTTCAACAATCAGCTCATCGTGAACCTGTAAAATTAACCGTGCAGTAGGAAGTTCAGATTTTAATCGTTCGTAAACCTTTATCATTGCAATTTTAATAATATCGGCGGCAGTGCCCTGAATAGGAGCATTTCTGGCTACACGCTCGCCAAATGAACGCATCATTGCGTTTGGTGAGAATAGTTCCTTCAAATAACGACGGCGGTTAAACGCAGTCTCTACATATCCCTTTGCTTTAGCGTCCTCAACAACTTTGTTCATATAGTCAGAAACTCCCGTGTATGTGGACATATAGCTGTTAATATACTGCTTTGCCTCTGCAAATGATACGTTAATATCTTTTGCAAGAGAAAATGCACCGATACCGTAAACGATTCCGAAGTTTACCGCCTTTGCTTTAGAACGCATTAAAGGCGTAACTTCGTCCGCAGGCACACCAAACGCTTGAGAAGCTGTAAGTCTATGAATATCAATATCATTAATAAATGCATCGGTCATTGCCTTGTCTTTTGAAATATCGGCAAGTACGCGCAATTCAATTTGGGAATAGTCAGCATCACAAAGAACCTTTCCTTTTGGTGCGGTAAAATACTGGCGGAAAAGGCTACCGTATTGAGTTTTAACGGGAATATTTTGAAGATTAGGTTCTGTTGAACTTATTCTGCCTGTACGTGTTTCTGTTTGGTTAAATGTGCTGTAAATTCTGCTGTCATCACAAACAACCTTAAGCAGTCCGTCGCAATAAGTGGATTTTAGTTTAGTCAACTGACGATATTCAAGTAAATACTCAACGGCAGGATGTTTATCCTTTAAATTTTCTAGAACTTCGGCGTTTGTAGAGTAACCTTTTTTAGTCTTTTTTCCTGCTGGCAAACCAAGCTTTTCAAACAAAGCTACGCCTAACTGCATAGGTGAATTCAGGTTGAATTCATATCCTACGAGCTCAAAAATTTTAGCACTTAAATCATTAATCTTTACTTCAAGTTCTTCGCCATATTGTCTGATTCCCTCTGCATCAACCATAAATCCCGCTTTTTCCATAGCTGCTAGCACACGAGCAAGCGGTATTTCAATATCAGACAACAAATGAGTCTGATTTTTTTCATTTACTTCATTGGACAGCTTGTCACACAAAAGGCTAAACTGTGCTGCAATTTTAATGCTTTCAGAATCTGAAATATTTATTTCTTCAATTTTATATTCTTGAATAAGCCTGGTCAGCCCATAATTAGAAGCTGACGGATTAAGCAGATATGCAGCAAGTGTGCAATCAAACACAACATTAAGATTAATGTTTATATGATAAAGCTCTTTTGAATCATATACTCGAACAGGCTTATTACCAAGATCAAATAAAAACTCATCGCTGTATTCAGTTACAGCAATTTTTTCACCCGATACAACTACAACATCATTCTGATAATATATTAAGTCAACCGTGTCAGATGATAATACATCATCCATAGATACAATTACAAAATTGGATTTTTTAGTCGGTGTTTCTGGTTCGGTAAATGTGCTTTCATATTCTAGCCCCATGCGTTCTATTAGTTTGAACAATTCCAAATCAGCAAGTGCTGCAGCAAGTGCGGAATTATTATGTGGTGCAACAGTATAACTTGTAATGTCGGTGCTTACAGGAACCTCGCGACAAATCGTGCCAAGCTGACGCGATAAAAATGCACTTTCCTTATCGTTAATTAATTTTGTTCTAACACCGGGTTTTATATCACTAGATTCTATATTGTCATATATATTTTCAAGTGTTTTAAATTTGCTTATAAGTGCAACAGCAGTTTTTTCACCTATTCCGGCAACACCCGGAATATTATCCGAGCTGTCACCCATAAGCGCTTTTACATCGATAAGCAGTTCAGGAGTTAAGCCATTATATTTTTCTGCAATTTTTGTAGTATCATGGACAACAACTTCAGGTCTGCCCATAACCGTTGCGGTAAGCAAAACATTGACGTTATTACTGACGAGCTGCAACGAGTCACGATCGCCTGTTGCAATATAACAAAAATTATTGCTATTATCGCAAGCAGAAGCAAGAGTTCCGATTATATCGTCGGCCTCGTACCCTTCTTTTTCGATGATTTTTATTCCCATAAGAGTGAGTAAGTTTTTAAGAACAGGCATTTGTTGAGCCAGCTCTTCTGGCATTCCCTTTCGACCGGCCTTGTAATCAGAATACATTTTATGTCTGAATGTGGGCGCTTTTAAGTCAAAAGCAACAGCAATACCGTCAGGCTTACATTCATCACACAGCTTTAATAACATATTTAAAAAGCCATATATACCGTTAGTAAAACGGCCATCTTTAGTTGTAAGCAAACGAACGCCGTAAAATGCTCGGTTAATTAAGCTATTTCCGTCAATTACTAACAGTTTCATGTTTTTCCTCCGATAACAATATTTATTTAATTTTACTACACACTTAATGATTGTTCAAGTAAAATTAAAAAACAGCGGCTATTAGCCGCTGTTTTTTAATTAGGTAGCCGATTTTACTCCACTGACAATATCGCTTATTAAGCTTCCAGTGCTGCTTATTATATTGTGGGATGATGACGTGCCGTTATTACTCGGATTTGATGAAGCCATGCTTGACGTCATTCCTGTGCTGGTGTTGCCTTTATCAGTTGCAGACACCTGACCGTTGGAGCTGGCTACATTGCCGCCTCCGGTACAAGAAGCAAATGAAGCTATCAAAGCCATAATAAGAACTGTTGCTACTATTAATTTGCGCATAATTTTTAACCTCCATATAAATTGGTCGTTAGTATTTTTGCCGCATTTTCAATATATTATTCACTTAGATAACACGAAAATGAAGAATCTGCTGAAAGTGCAATGGTAACATTTCTATCGGTTCCGTTAATTTTTTTTATTGTAAGCTCAATTTCGTCCCCTGCTACGTGACTTGACAAGCAGTCGAGCATTGTATTTTCTGATGTTATGCTTTTGCCGTCAATTGAAATAATTACATCGCCGTTGGTAAAACCCTTTCCATACAAATCACTGTCACTGTTTATTAATTCAATACTAATGCCACTTGTCAAATTATTTTGCAAAGCATAAACAGGTGAAATGTATTTATATGAAATACCCAATACTGCCCTATCTGTAATTTTATTTGAGTTAATAAGCTGTTCTATCGCCTTCACAACGATGTTTGCAGGCAAAAGGTAGCTCATGCCCTCAACGTCTAAAGCAACTGTTTTACTGCAGTTAATTGCTACCAACCTACCATTTGAAACAACTGGCCCACCGCTATCTCCTGGATTAACCGCACAGTCGGTGCGTATCATTTTTACCGATTTTGATTGACCGCTTGGTTCAAAAACATATCCTGACACAATACCCTTTGAAACACTGCCAGTATGGCCTATTGAATAGATTTCATCACCTTTATTGAGCTTAAAGTTACCATCAAATTGTGCATAAGTTAAATCGGTTGCGTTAATTTTAATGATCGAAATGTCATATTTGCTATCACCAGCTATAAACTGTGCCTCATATTGTTTGCCATCACAGTCGGTTACATAAATTTCAGGCGACGATATGTCCTGATATATGTGATCGTTTGTGACAATGTATCCATCGGCTGAAATAATTACTCCGGTAGCGTCAGCAACATATCTATCATTAAAAATAGTTATATCCACAGTTGATTTTAATATGTTGGTCAAATCAGTTTTCTGGCTTGTTTCAGTACTGCTGACTATATTTGTATTGCCGATCGGCATTTGATTATTAAAACGAGCATAATTTGAAGCCGAAAATTTATAACCTATTACAAGAAAGCTGAATGCGACTAACATTAACACCAAAAAATAAATAAACAATCTCACCCTGCTCTTATTATTTTGATTAAGAGCAGGAAAAGAGATTGTTTTATTTAATGACGTATTTTTATTATTGGAAAAAGAGCTCAAATTTTCAAAATTTGTTTTGTCTGTCAAATTAACATCTCCTAACGGCTACTGCAATTTCTTTGTACCGTTATTATTCGGTAATGTTATTATGAACGAGGTTGACTTTCCGTATTCACTTTCAACCGTTACATTACCGTTATGTATGTCAATTATTGACTTAACAATATACAAACCAAGTCCGAATCCCTTTTTATCTTGTGAACGAGATTTGTCAATTTTATAAAATCGTTCAAAAATAAATTTTCGTTCTTCTTCTTTTATACCTTCACCTGAATTGGTTATTTTAATCTTTACATTTTGACCGCATTTTTTTAATTTTATGCCAATATCTCCATTTTCAGGTGTGTATTTGATTGCATTATCAAACAGATTATAAACTGCTTGATATAAAAGATCGTAATCACCGTAAATTTTAATCTCCGGTGCTTCCTCCATGCCTGAAATTGAAATATTTTTATTCTCAATACTAAGAGAAAAAGAAATGATTGTTCTGCGTACAATTTCAGAAATATTAACCTTGGAGTATATAAGCTCTGTTTGTCCCGATTCAAGTTTAGATAGACTGAGCATTGCGTTAACCATCAGCGAAAGTCGTTTCACTTCGTCCGATACAATTAATAAATATTCCTTTGTATTGTTTACAGGAATTGTTCCATCTAAAATTCCGTCAATGAAACCTCCAATAGTTGTCATTGGTGTTTTCAACTCGTGTGATACGTTGGCAATGAAGCTACTTCTCATAACTTCAAGCGATTTTACTGCAGTAGTCATATCGTTAAACGAGCGTTCAAGCATTCCAAGCTCGTCGTCTCGGTCAACGGTTATTAGATGAGAATAATCTCCTTTTGCCATTGCTTTTGAAGCTTTTGACATTTCTACAATCGGACGAACAATTCTCTTTGTGATTACATAAACACAGAAAAAAGCAATTAGTAAAATTACAAAACCGCAAACAGAAAAAATATGTACAAGATTAACTATATACTGTGTGCGGCTGTTGGCATCACACGAGGTGAACACCACTCCGTATACACCGTTATAGTATCCGGTAATTGGCGTGGCAACAGTGTAGTAAGGTGATGAATACAATCCACCTAAAGTTCCTGTTTCGGTATATATTTCATCCTTTATAACCTTGTCCATAATTTTTTTATCAATTGTACCGGCAAGATGTACACAATCACGGTTTTTTCTTGTATCGCTGCAAGTAAATGTGTTGCCGTTCAAATCAACAAAAAACACTACCGAATCGCTTGTCTCAGCAACAGCTGCACCTGTGCGGCTAATTTCCAATGTATAATCAGGCGAGCCGACCAGCTCTTTTGCCATAGCTGAAAGAGCTTTTGCATTACTGTTAAGAAGTTTGAACTTTTCATTTGTCCAGTACTTGCCCGCAAAAAAAACGGAAAAAGTGATGAATAGTATGATAGCCGCTAATATAATCGAGGTGAAAATTACAAAATATTTATAAAATAAACGATTTCTCATATTAATTATTCATTGGTTTCAAATTTATAACCAACTCCCCAAACAGTCTTAAGTGTCCATTTATCGCTAACGCCTTCAAGTTTTTCACGCAGGCGCTTTACATGAACATCAACTGTACGGGAGTCACCGTAATATTCAAATCCCCATACTTCATCTAGCAACTGATTTCGAGTAAAAACGCGGTTCGGACGACTTGCGAGATAATATATAAGTTCAAGCTCCTTGGGTGGTGTGTCAATCTGGATGCCATTAACTTTCATAACATAATTATTAATGTTAATGCTGAGTTTATCATAAATAATCTCTTTCTTATCATTAACCATTGGCTGAGCACGACGAAGAACCGCTTTTACTCGTGCGACGACCTCTTTCGTGTTGAAGGGTTTTACCACATAATCATCGCATCCCAAATCAAAGCCTAAAACTTTATCAAAAGTTTCACCTTTTGCAGTAAGCATTATCACAGGCACAGACGATTTCGCACAAATATGACGACAAACCTGCCAGCCATCAAGCTTTGGCAGCATTACATCTAACAAAACGAGATTAGGTCTCTCCTGATCAAACATATCAATGGCTTCTTTACCATCATAAGCTGTAACTGTTTTGAAACCTTCTTTTTCAAGATAAATTTTAAGAAGTTCAACAATATTCTTATCGTCGTCAACAACCAAAATCTTGTCCATAGTCAATGCTCCTTTTTATAAAACCTCTTTTATTGTGCTGAAAATAATTTTAATATCGGAAATAACCGAAATTTTTTCTATGTACTTAAGATTCATTTCTGCTTTTTTAGGCATAATTTCTGTTATATACAGTTTATCAGGATCGTCTGCCTTTTCAAGCATTTCGCCTTCGTTAGCAAAGGCAATACTGGATGAACAGCTTATGCCCGGTCTTACTAAAAGTGTTGCCATTTGTTCACTATTGTAATGTTTAACAAAACGGCGAACCTCAGGGCGCGGACCGATAATACTCATGCTGCCTGAAATAACATTTAACAGCTGCGGTAGCTCATCAATTCTGTATTTTCTAAGAAAGCCGCCTACTCTTGTAATCCTTGCATCATTTTCACCGCTCGTTAATTCTCCACCGAGCTCTGACGCATTACTTACCATTGTTCTGAATTTAATAATACCAAAATCCTTATCATATCTGCCTACTCGGCGCTGAATAAAAAATATTCCACCCTTAGAGTCTAACACGATAAATAAAGAAATTATTATAAATGGTAACATTAAAACTATTAAGGCAAAAAGCGCAACCAAAATATCAAGAAATCTTTTTATAAAAATTGATACCTGTCTTTTTGATAAAATTTCACAGTATTTATATACTGCTTCATTTTGCATATTTTTGGGCAATTTCGCATACAGCTTCGATGACATAATCAACATCCTCTCTGCTCATAGAAGGATAAAGTGGAAGCGAAATTATACCGTCAAACATTTTTTCTGTTTGTGGGAAATCGCCTTTTTTATATCCAAAGTTTTCAATATAATATGGGTGCAAGCATATCGGTATAAAATGTACACTTGTTCCGATGTTATATTCGCGTAAAACCTCAATGAATTCATCGCGGTCAATATCAAACTTATTTTCATCAATTTGAATGACATAAAGGTGATTTGATATTTTTCCGTAACCACTATCTTTCAAGTATGTTATACCGTCAATTTTGTCAAATGCCGAATTATAAAGTGCAGCATATTCATCACGTATTGTTTGCATTTCACCAAGTTTTTTCATTTGTTCAATTCCAAGTGCTGCCGCAATATCAGTTAAATTATACTTAAATCCCGGAACTTCAACATTATATTTCCAGTCACCCTTATTACCGTATCGAGCCCAAGCATTTCTGCTCATTCCGTGAAGCGAAAGCACACTCGCCTGCTCATATAACTTTTCGTCATCGGTGGTCAGCATACCGCCCTCGGCTGTGGAAATATTTTTAGTTACATAAAAGCTGAATGCAGTAGCATTACCCATTCCACCGATTCGCTTACCCTTATACTCGGTTGATAGTGCGTGTGCCGCATCTTCAAGCACAAATAATCCGTGTTTTCTGGCAATATCGTTGATTTTATCCATGTCGCAGCTTTGACCGGCGTAATGAACAGGTATTATTGCTTTGGTTTTATCAGTTATTGCTGCTTCAATTTTATTAGCATCGATAAGCCCCGTTTTACCATCAATATCAACTAAAACAGGCTTTGCACCTACATGAATAATATTGTTAATAGTTGAGCAAAACGTCATAGGAGTTGATATAACTTCGTCTCCCGCACCAATACCGTTTGCAAGCAGTGCAATATGCATAGCGGCCGTACATGAATTAACAGCAATTGCATATTTAGCACCGACATAGTCAGCAAATATCTGTTCAAATTCACTTGTAACAGATCCCTTTGTCCACCAGCCTGATTCTAAAACCTTAGTAACTGATTTAATTTCATCTGCATCAAAATATGGTTTGCAATACGGAAGAAAATCATCACGCTTTTTCATTGCTATCACTGCTCTTTTCGTTGTGGTTAAAGGTTGGTACTATCTGCTTGACCTGATCAAACATACTTTCAGGAGAGGCTTCTGTTAAAGTCTCCTTCAGACATTTAAGGTTTTGTTTCAATTCATTATAGTCATAAGCAACCGGTTTCATTGAAACAATTTTATCATTTCTGGTTTTATTAACATCCTCGTCAGCAAGACTGATTTCTTCAAACAGTTTTTCACCCGGACGCAAACCGGTAAATTTAATTTCAATATCAATGTTTGGTTCGTATCCTGAAAGACGAATCATATCACAGGCAAGGTCATAAATCTTAACCGGTTCACCCATGTTGAGTACAAATATTTCACCGCCATCAGCCATTGCTCCTGCATCAAGTACAAGCTGCACTGCTTCGGGTATTGTCATGAAGTAGCGTCGCATATCAGGGTGCGTTACAGTAACTGGACCGCCTTCATTGATTTGTTTTTGGAAATACGGTACCACGCTGCCGTTTGATCCCAGAACATTGCCGAAACGAACTGCTGCAAATTCGGTTTTTGATGTCTTATCCAACATTTGAATAGACAGTTCTGCAATTCGTTTTGATGCACCCATAATATTTGTAGGGTTAACTGCTTTATCTGTGGATATCAGTATAAATTTATCAACATTATGACTAATAGCCGACTTTGCAACATTTATTGTGCCAAAAACATTGTTTTTAATTGATTCCTTTGGATTAATCTCCATCATTGGCACATGCTTATGTGCAGCTGCATGGAAAATAAGCTGAGGTTTATATTTATCAAGCACCTCGTCAATTCGTGCTTTTTCACGAATTGAGCCCAGAACTGTAATGTGACGACCTGTGCCATACACATCCTTTAGCTCATTATCTATAAAAAACAAACCATTTTCGTTAATATCAAATATAATTAGTTTTTCACAGCCAAATGACATTACTTGTCGGCACAGCTCAGAACCTATAGATCCGGCGCCTCCCGTAATCATTACAGTTTTTCCACTTATAAATTGACTAATGCTCTCCATTTTAAGATTAACACTGCTGCGACGCAGCAAATCTTCGAAATTAATGTTAGACACGCTTGCTTTTTCAAGGTCAACATCATCAATTGTGCCAAAACGTCTAATTCTACAGCGGCATTCGCTGCAAACATTGACAATATACTTTAGCATTTCTCTGGAGGCCGTGGGCACTGCAACAATAACTTCGTATGCGTTGTAACGCTTTATTGCCTCTTTAAGCTTTGTTCTGTCACCGTAAACTCGTATTCCTCGTACGCGCTTGCCAATTAAGTTTGCATCGTCGTCAATAAAAACAACCGGTTTTATTAACTCTTGTGAGTGGTCAAGCTTGGTGATAAGAAACTCGCCCGCCTCACCTGCTCCAAAAACAATAGCGCGGCGCTGAATGGCGTATCCGGACAGCCGTAAAATTCTGGCTCGGACTGTAAGAAAAATTTTGACACATGAACGGCCGAGAATCATAAATAAAAACATAAAAGCCGTCATAGTAATCAGTATTGTTGGTTCAATTTCTTTTGAATTTGGCAATATACCAGTAATCGCCATCAATTTTTCAAAGTAATAGAAAAGAATGAACCCAATCCACGCTGAACATAATTGATTAAACGCTTCGTTAAAGCTAACTCGTTTCAATACAGAGCTATAACAACCGAATAACCAGTTAAGCGCGAACATGATGAGCGAAAATAGAATTATATAATATCCGAAATTTTGATATAAAGCAGGTGGAATATTCCATGCATTTGATAAATATGACCTGCTTGTATAGCGCAATCGAAAAGCAATATACAAGGATATAAAAACGCAAAAGCAGTCCCATAGCATTAGTATTGCTGTGGACAACCACCTTTTGACTCTTATCATTGAAACACCTTCATATTCATTATATATAAAAGACCAATTTAATTATAGTTATTTTTCTTTAAAAAGTCAATATATGATACTTTTAACCAATGCCACTGTTACATAAACAAAACAATTGATAATAAGCAAAACGCAATAATTAAAACTGTTAATATTATATATGTGGTAAGATGCAATTTACTGTTTCTTGAACTGATATGAATTTTTCGCAAAGCTGAACCAATAAAGACAGCGCCGCAAATTATTGTTATGGGAATTATTCTAAAGTCCATATTGCACCCATAAGGCTGCAGAAAATTGAAAATCATATAAAAAAGTATTTCTGCAAAAAACGTTATACAAATTGGCATCAAAGCCGCACGCTGAAACGTTTTTTTATTTTTTAAAATACTTACACATGCAATTACACTAAATATAATTAAAACATAATTTAATATAAGCAGCAAAGCTGAAACAATATCAGAAGAATATGAATACTCACCGAAAACTGAATTTTTTGCAAGGTAATGAATAATGTTAGTATCACTGTAAACTGAGCAATAAATACTATTCAATTCAATTTTAGGTAACACAAACAACCTGGAAATAAAACTGTTCGGAATGTGCAGTAAACTGTTAGTCCCCATTTCATTCAAGTAAACCATATTTTGTCCGAACAGGACCGCATTTCGAACCTGATACCAAAACCCTAAAATTACAACTGGTACTATATAAGCCAATGTGCATTTCATTGTCTGTCTGTTTGTAGTAATGGATTTAATCATGATATAAACAAAAATTGCTAATGCGACATAAAACGCAGAGTATTTTGTCATCATTGCAAGTCCCAAAAAAACGCCACTGACAACACAATGATTAATATTTCCAAATCGCTCCCATTTGACAGTATATATTAACGCACAGGTAATCAAAAACAGCGATGATACATCATTATTTATGCTACCACCTAGAATAGTCATAGTTGGGTGAAACGCAATTATGGAAAATGATAGTATAAGCGGCAAACCTTTGAAATTCAGTAATCGGAGTAATTTATAAGCAGAAGTAACCGTAGCAGTTGCCCAAAACGTGCTTAAAAGTTGTACATTTTCAAAGCATCTATCTACAGAAAATCCCAAAGCATTCCCTATTTTATACACCACCGAAGCAAAAAAGTAATGCAAAGGAGGGTTATATAACTGCCATTCGTTAGTTTCGGGCAGACGATTGTAGTTGGCAAGCCCAAAAATATATGTTAAATGTCCACTACCCTCAAGCGTTTCAATATCGTGTTGATTAGCTGTATACGGATGTTTTAAAGAATAAGCAAGTCTAACAAGAAAAGCGCTTATCATTATCAAAGCAATGATTTTTTTGGTAGTTATCATATTTTTAAGATATAAATAAATAAAGCTAAAAACCAAAAAACCAATAGAAAATATAATTAAACAATATCCGAATGTTTCCCCGGAATCGACTGATTTAAAATTGATAAACGTACCAATGATCATTAGAACAATGGCGGGTATTACATATCCGCCATAATATTCAATATCTATTAATTTTTTAGTTATTTTATCAATTATAGACTTACTCAATGTTCTAATCCTTTCTATAAGTGTAACTATAATATCACAGTTACTGGCTGATAGCAATAAAAATAGCGGTACACTATTTATTGTGTACCGCTATTTATTATAGTATTTATATTATTCCGAAAAACTGACCATTTCAGCAAGACAATGCTTGCAAATCTTATGATCTTTATAATTAATTATATCGGTACTTTCATGACAAAACATACATGACGGTTCGTGTTTTTTCAGAATAATGGTTTCACCTTCCGTAAAAAACTCTACAGAATCAGCATTATCCTTAATGTTGAATGTTTTTCTAAGCTCCCTAGGAATTACAACACGTCCCAGTTCATCAATTTTTCTGACAATACCAGTGGATTTCATCTAGACATACTCTCCTTAATTTTATAATTAATGATATGTTAACACATCATTGTTAATGTGTCAACAATTTTCGTCAAATTATGAAAAAATATGTATATTTGTACATATTAACCTTTTAATTCGACAGCATCATATATATTTTACATGAAATATATAAATAATCAACAAACTTATAAGATTATAGACAACTAGAGATAATACATTTAAAAAGCCGAGTGATCCTGTAAATGTAACGATTCCAAACAACATAAATGCCACCGCAATCATCAAAATTTGCGCTACATTAGCGTAGTTTGAATTCTTTTTAAGTTTAATTGCAGAAATAATACCGTTAAGATATCCACAAGTATCGCTGCACAACATTGTTGCGCTGTCAGATTTTTGTGTTTTACTCATTAAAATTTCAGATTCGTGTGACATAATTTTTACGCTGTCACGGTGAATACCAAAATAGTCAGCAATCATTTTTTCTGTAATATTTGGATCGCAAGTTTTAACTAATAATGTATGTCCCGCATTAAAAACTTGTTTTAAATAATATGAAATAGTGTCGTCCGAATGATAACCAACAATAAACAGCGCAGATAGCTTTCCTTCAGATGCAAAATATACAGGAAAATATCCGTTCAAAATTATGTTTTTATCAATTTCAATAGGCGGCACATTAATACCGTGTGTTTCCATTATCATGCGATTACCAATAAGCGTTTTTCTGCCGCCAACCCAACCGGACAGCCCCATCTTATCTTCATAAGCAACAGAATCTGTTTCAGGCAGTGTTTCATTTTGTGACATACTATAAAACATATCTTTAATTGGACTGTTTGCCGTAGTAAGCAACGCTGTTGCATCAACAATTACCTCATGAAGAGGCAATCCGTTAAATGTTTTAATATTATACAGCTTTACATTGTCGCCATTGAAAAGGTCACTCGCATCAAGTTGTACAACATTAGTATTATCAATATTTTCTGCTGACAAAAAACCGGGTAATAATACATTATAATGTTTTAATACATCATTAATTCGGCGAATACCGATAATTGTCATTAACAAACTACTTACAGGCGATGCAATACATAAACCACCGCACAGACCAATAACAGCATAAGCGAAGCTTTTGCTTACAATGCCAATACCAACTGCTAAAATAACCGAAACGATAATTGAGGCAATTGAAACCTTTCCTACAACCTCTTCGTAAGGCCCGGTTGACATAGAGTATTCCATGAAATTTTGAATATCAACAGCTTTTTTTCTACCGGTGATACGATACCCAATATCGTTTTCGCCGTCCATAATTTTATTCGAATCCGGTTGCTCAATAAATGTAATTATACCCTTTTCGTCTTCGTTACATATTCTATCGAAATTTTTAGTTATATCTTTTAACCTGATATAATTACCTAAAGCATAAAAAGCAAAAACAGCTGTTGTTGCGGTAGTAAAAACCAAGTTGCCGTTTGCTATTGTGATTGAGAAAACGCCCAACAATGCTTGAAAAAGAGACGCAATTGAAGCTAAAGACGGCAACAAATCGACTTCAACATCACCGTCAAACGCATATGCAATTGATTTGACACTGTCAAAATTAATGATTAAGGCAGCGATATTAAGAACTAAAATGCAAGCCCAAAACGCCTTTGATCCAACTTCAAACAGTAAAGAAGTGCTGCCAATACATAAAATTGCTGATAAAATAGTGAGAACAATCGAACCTATAAATTTAATTAAAAATTTATTAGTTTTAACTTTCAAGTCACTGCGAACATAATATTCATCATCCAAGTTATGATATTCAACAAAATTTGAATTAAGGCTAAAATCGCGACCTTTATTCTTTTTGCGTGGTGAAATATCACTAAGCAGTTCTTCATCAAGACCATCAAATTTATTAGGAATCGGGTTTGGCAAAAAATCAAGTTCGCTTTCTAAAACCAATTCATCCGTTGAATCAAGCAAATCGAAACCTACATCTTCGTTGTTCGCTTCATATTCATCATCATAATCATAATCTTGTTCATCGTAACTACCGATAGGCGGTAAATCTCCAATAAATTCATCATCAATAAATTCATCTTCGATAAAATCGTTTTCACTTATATCGGTATTATCGCCAATATCGACATTATCATCTAATGACAATTGATCATTATTATTAATATAATCTGCTTCCTCTATCTGATCAAAATCATCTTCTAAATCAATATTTTCCAAATACAGAGGTTGAATAGGTAAATCTTTATCAACATATAACGGTTCATCATAATTATTATCAACATCTGTTTCAATTTGATTGTTTAAATCATTGCTGGTTTCATATGCTTCAGTTTCAAAAGAAGGTTCTTCATCATCATAATCTTCTATTTTGAAATTACTGGAATTTTCAGAAATTTCTTCTGAACTACCATCGTTGAAAACATAATTAATTTGTGGTTTTGTGATCTTTTGTGCATCGTAAACAAACGTCATACTATGATCTTCGTTTGGTTCTTCGGTATTTTCAGACCCGGGCTTTCTAATATTGCGCATTTTTTCAAAAATTAACTGAGCAGCATCGGAATATCCTACTTCTTGTGTAACACTATCTGTGACACTATCTGTGTCATTATTAAATTTTTCTATGTTTTGTTCAGTTAATTCACTTTCGGTGCTAACTGAATTATAATTTGCCTTTGTATGTCTTGAGCGCATAAGTTCATCTGCTGTAATAGCGTGAGGCGCTGTTCTTGCAGCTTCTTTGCGGACAGCATGTCTTTCACGATTTAATAAAAAATCCTCTTGTTCTCTCTCAATAGCTCTATCACGCTTAATTTCTTCTTTAAGCCTATTTTTCTTTATGTTTGAATTTTTCTTTTCATTAGATGAAGCGTACGCTGCAAGGTCAAACACTTCATCTACATTATTTGTATCTTCAACAACATATTTTTCAATCGGAGAATCAAAATCAAAATTCAATCCGTTAACATTCTTATTATTCATCTGTACGCACTCCCTAATAATCAATTTCTGAATTTTAGAATTTCATACATAAAAATGCCTGCCGCAACAGATGCGTTAAGCGAAGTAATATGACCTTTAATAGGCAACGATAAAATAACGTCACAGTTCTCATTTACAATACGGCTAATTCCTTTACCTTCGCCACCGATTACAAGTGCAACGGGGCCACTAAAATTAACCTTATCATATGATTCGCCGTTCATATCAGCACCGTATACCCATATTCCGTTCTCTTTTAATTCTTTAATAGCCGCAGTAATGTTAGATACTCTGGCTACCCTCATATATTCAAGAGCACCGCATGCTGATTTCCCTACTGCGTAGTTTATGCCGGCGCTGCGTCTTTTAGGAATAATAATTCCGTGTGCTCCGCAACATTCTGCTGATCGTATTATAGCACCTAAATTATAAGGGTCCTCTATGCCGTCACAAACAATAATAAACGGTGGTTCACCTTTTTCTTCGGCGTACTTGATTAAATCCACAACCGAACAATATTCATGCATTGCCGCATAAGCAACAACTCCCTGATGGTTAACACCAGGGCATATGCTGTTCAGTTTTTCAGAGGCAACATCTTTAATAGGTATTTTCTTAGCGTTAGCCTTTGCTATAATAGCGCTCATGCTACCGGTTTTATTACCTTTTTCAATTAAAATGCGGTCAATTTCTCTGTTTGAGTTTAAAAGCTCTATAACAGAATTTCTGCCTGCAATAATATTATCATCTTCTGTTTTAATTACTCTGGACATAATTCACCAACTTATATTTTGTACATCGTAGTATAACACATTTTTCTACAAAACAAAAGTATTAACATTAATTTTATCACATATTTTATTAAAAAATACAAATTTAAACATAATTATAAATTATTTTAAAATATTTTAAATTTTTTTGTAAATTTTTAGTGACAATATGTCACATATGTGTTATAATAAATTTACTGACATAAAACAAAGCGAAAAGAGATGGTACCGTGAACAATATTTATAAATGTAACAATGGCATAATTCTTGTCATACCGGATGGTGCAAAAATTGATATTGAATCTATAATTACGGCAAAATCCCTGAATAACCCACTCGAAGATTTGACAAATCGTCAACGCGAAATTATCGAGATGGTTATTAACGGTGCATCGAATAAGTTAATTGCAAGTGAGTTATGTCTATCTTTGGGCACTGTAAAAAGAGTTATATATAATGCTTACAATGTTCTCGGAGTTAATAGCAGAGGTGAACTTATACATTTATTAATGTTTAAAGATTTAAGTTAATGTAGATTTTCAACTCTTTATGTGATAATATTATAAAAAAATAATGAGGTCACATTATGTTTGGAGTATTAGTTAATACAGTTGCTGTTATACTTGGCAGTATAATAGGTCTTATATTTAAAAAAGGAATATCTGAACGTATAACAAAAGCTGTTATGAGAGGTATCGGACTTTGCACTGTTTACATAGGAATATCAGGTGTTATCAAGTGTGACGACACCCTCACCCTGATTATTTCAATCGTGCTTGGAACGATTATAGGCACTTTGCTAAAAATTGATGATGGTATAAATAAACTTGGTGATTTCATAACAAGTAAATTTAAAAACCCCAACTCAAATATTTCAGTAGCAGAAGGTTTTGTAACAGCCTGTCTTCTTTTTTGCATAGGTGCTATGACAATTACCGGGTCAATTGAATCGGGACTAAACAATAATAATGATGTATTATTAACTAAGTCACTTCTTGACTTTATATCTTCAATAATGTTGTCCGTCAGTCTTGGTGTAGGCGTATTGTTTTCAGCAGCATTTGTTCTCATTTTTCAAGGTGGTCTTGTGCTGCTTGCGCAGTTATTATCTACTACCTTGACAAATACTGCAATAGTCACATCAATTACCAGCACCGGTGCTCTGCTAATTTTAGCTTTAGGATTAAACATATTAGGTATAACCAAAATTAAAGTTGCCGATTATATTCCTGCAATTGTAATATCACCATTTATTTATATATTAATGCAAATTATAACTAGTTGACAGAGTTGACCATCGGTATTATAATAAAATAAATTCATACAGAGTAGATCTGCAAGCGTTAAGTGTCGCGTGAACGGGGAGTTGTCGCGCGAACGAAAAGTTTTCTTGCGATGAGCAGATCGCATCCCGCTGGTTATATAAAAGGATTATATCTTCTTATAATTACAGCTAAACGGATGTATTATAAGGAGGTATTATTTTATGAAAGAATTTTTTAGGTCAAGATTTAGTTTTCGTGGTATTAATTTAATTGATATTGTTGTAATTTCAATGCTTATTTCCATGGAAATAGTTTTTGATAGGTTTTTGGCAATAAACACATGGAATATTAAAATCACTTTGGGTTTTTTACCTGTTGCACTGATAGCATACCGATATGGTTGTATCGGTAGTATTATTGCGGCGGCACTTGGTGATTTTATTGGTGCAATGCTCTTCCCTTTTGGACCGTATTATTTTGGCTTTACTGCTACCGCCGCAGTCGTTGGACTTATTTTCGGAATATTCCTTTATAAAAACCGCAAAATGATAAATATTTTATTAGCTGTTTTTTTAAGTGGCATACTATGTACACTTATACTAAATACATTGTGTATTACGCTTCTTTACGGTGGAGATTTTACTACTATAATGATTTCCAGATTACCGCAATTTGCAGTAACTGCAATTGCAGAAATAATTATATTTAGGTATTTATACATTTTTGATACTGCTTTCAAAAAGCTGCCTAAAAATAAAAAGATAAGGTGAATTTAATGCTTGATATGATTCGAGAAGAAGCAAAAAAAGCAACAGAGGAAATTATTTCTGCTGCTTCACTTCACGAAGGCCAAATTTTAGTTGTCGGCTGCTCATCGAGCGAGGTGGCCGGACAAAAAATAGGAACTTATTCAAGTGTTGACATTGCAAATGTTATATTTGATGCTATTTATAAAACAGCAACAGCTCACGGAATATTTGTAGCAGCTCAATGCTGTGAACACTTAAACAGAGCTATAATTATTGAACGCGATGCAGTTCCCTGCTCGGATATCGTAAATGTTGTTCCGCAGCCAAAGGCGGGTGGCTCATTTGCAACAGCGGCATATACAACGTTCAATAATCCTGTAGCGGTTGAAGAAATTAAAGCTGATGCCGGCTTGGACATAGGCGGAACATTAATTGGTATGCATTTAAAAAAGGTAGCTGTACCGGTTAGGCTTACAGTTACAACTATCGGTCATGCAGTGTTGCTTGCGGCTCGTACTAGACCAAAATATATTGGCGGCCAGCGTGCACATTATGATGAAAATTTAGGATAAAAAACGCCTAAAAAAAGTCCTGCGGAATTTTGATCCGCAGGACTTTTTAATTTAATTAGTCACGTTTTTTTCCTGAATTGAAAGGGCGTCTGCCGTTGTTATTTCTTTGCGGACGATCCTCACTGCTGATATCGTTCTCAGGTACCATACCGTCAAGTTCAATCAATGCGTCGCGACGAGAAAGATTAACTCTGTCACGGTCGTCAATTTCAGTAACCTTTACCTTGATTTGGTCGCCAACAGAAACAACATCTTCTACTTTTTCAGTGCGTTTAACATCAAGCTTTGAAATGTGAACAAGACCCTCAATACCAGGTGCAATTTCAACAAATGCTCCAAAGTCCATGACGCGAGTAACAACACCGCGGTAAAATGCTCCAACTTCAGGTCCGTTAGCAATCATGCTGATGACTTCTTTAGCAGCTTCAGCTTTAGCAAGATCGAGAGTAGAAATGTAAATTCTACCATCTTCTTCAATGTTGATTGTGCAATCAAATTGATCCTGGAGTTTCTGAATAACCTTACCCTGCTTACCAATAACATCACCGATTTTGTCTGGGCTGATCTGGGTTGTAATCATCTTCGGTGCAAACGGAGAAAGCTCTGCGCGAGGCTCAGAAATGCACTTCATCATGACTTCATCAAGTATATAATTACGAGCTTTGTGAGTTTTGCTGAGTGCTTCCTTAATGATTTCAGGTGTAAGACCGTGTATCTTAAGATCCATCTGGATAGCAGTGATACCGTTGTGAGTACCTGCAACCTTAAAGTCCATATCGCCATAGAAGTCCTCAAGACCCTGAATGTCAACCATTGTCATAAATTCGCCGTTATCGCCTGTAATAAGGCCACAGGAAATACCTGCAACAGGAGCTTTAATCGGTACACCGGCTGCCATAAGAGCAAGTGTAGAACCGCATATAGAACCCTGAGAGGTAGAACCGTTAGAAGAAAGAACCTCAGATACGACGCGAATAGCGTATGGGAAATCTTCAATAGCCGGAATTACTGGGAGAAGTGCTTTTTCAGCAAGTGCACCGTGGCCGATTTCGCGGCGACCGGGGCCTCTTGACGGCTTTGTCTCTCCAACAGAGTATGACGGGAAATTGTAGTGATGAATATAGCGCTTTTCAACCTGCTCATCAATGCCGTCAAGTCTTTGTGCATTAGCCATGGGAGCAAGAGTTGCGATTGAAAGAACCTGTGTTTGACCGCGAGTAAACATACCTGATCCGTGAACTCTCGGGAGAAGATCAACTTGTGCATTAAGCGGACGAATTTCATCAATACCGCGTCCGTCAACACGCTTCTTCTCATCCTTAAGCCAAGCTCTTACAACATGTTTCTGTACTAGATACATAATTTCATCGAGCTTGGATTCCTTACCTTCAAAGCGCTCGTCAAACTTTTCATGAACAGCAGCGTAAATTGGCAATAAAGCAGCGTCACGAACAAGTTTGTCATCGGTATCAAGAGCTTTTTTAACATCCTCAATGCAGAATTCTTCAATTTCAGCAAGAATTACAGGATCGGGATCATTTGATTCAAATGCAAACTTAGGCTTTCCTATTTCAGCAACGATGCCGTTAATGAAAGCAACAACTTCCTTGTTTACCTCATGGCCCTTCATTATTGCTTCGAACATTACATCGTCATCAATTTCGTCAGCACCAGCTTCAATCATTGCTACTAAATCAGCAGTAGAAGCAACTGTAACATCCATCTTGCTCTTTTCACGCTGTTCAAGAGTCGGGTTAATAACGATTTCGTTATCAACAAGTCCAACCTTAACACCGCTGATAGGGCCATCCCAGGGAATATTCGAAATAGCAATAGCAGCAGAAACACCGATCATAGCGGCAATTTCAGGACTGCAATCAGGGTCAACCGACATAACGGTTGCAACTACCGAGCAGTCGTTTCTCATATCCTTTGGGAAAAGCGGACGGATAGGGCGGTCAATGCAGCGTGAAGCTAATATAGCTTTTTCGCTGGGTCTGCTTTCACGTCTCTGAAAAGAGCCGGGAATGCGACCGACAGAGTACATTTTTTCCTCATAATCGACAGACAACGGGAAAAAATCTACACCGTCGCGCGGCTTGGCAGAAGCGGTAACATTACAAAGAACTGATGTTTCACCGTAAGTTACCAATACAGATGCGTTTGCAAGCTGAGCCATTTTGCCTGTTTCAAGCTTAAGTGGTCTGCCTGCAAGAGTGGTTTCATAAACCTTGTAGTTTTCAAACATTTTTTTACCTCCGTAAATTTTATTTTTACGGGGTCTTTCGGGGTTTAGCAATAAATTCTTTGTCGAAATTCATTAATTCGACAAACAATTCACTGCTAAAAACCGTTGTTGGACCCCGTATTTACTAAATCATTGTGTCCAAAGAAAGCAAAAAGCAGACCGATTATTTTAGCACAATCGGTCTGCGATGCGGTATTACTTACGGATACCTAGCTTTGCAATGATAGCACGATATCTCTCTACATCCTTATTATGAAGGTATGCAAGGAGATTACGACGATGACCAACCATTTTGTGAAGGCCACGACGAGAATGGTGGTCATTCTTGTGAACCTTAAGATGCTCGGTAAGGTCAGCGATACGCTTTGTCAGTACAGCAATCTGTACTTCAGGAGAGCCTGTGTCACCTTCGTGAGCAGCGTGCTCCTGCATTATAGCGGTTTTTTCTTCTTTAATCATTATTTTCACCTCTTCTAAAATATTCTCGATAAAACCGAGTATGGGGAACGGTGATTCCGTTAAAACGGCATACTCCCCTAACACAGAATTACGAACATTTGGTATTATATCACAGAATTTTATATTTGTAAAGTATTTTTGCTTTATTATAGTCTCCAATAGCCTAATATTACAATAGACTTGACTTTATTTTAACAATAAACTATTATATTATTTATTACTGTTTGTAAAAGGTGTTGAATGAAAATGAATAACAGCGATAAGACAATGGATAAAATTGTTGCATTGTGTAAAGGACGCGGTTTTATATTTCCCGGGTCTGAAATTTATGGCGGTTTAGCTAATACATGGGATTACGGCCCTTTAGGTGCCGAGCTTAAAAACAATGTTAAAAAAGCATGGTGGAAAAAGTTTGTACAGGAAAACCAGTACAATGTAGGACTTGACTCTGCTATACTTATGAACCCCCAAACTTGGGTTGCATCCGGACACCTGGGTGGATTTTCTGATCCGCTTATGGACTGCCGTGAATGTAAAGAGCGTTTCCGTGCTGACAAGCTTATTGAAGACTGGACAGCAGAAAATGGTGTTACCCTAAACAAGCCAATCGATGCATTTTCACAGCAGGAAATGAAAGATTACATTGAAGAAATTAACATTCCCTGCCCCACTTGCGGAAAGCACAATTTTACAGACATCCGTCAGTTCAACCTCATGTTTAAAACATTCCAGGGTGTTACTGAAGATGCAAAAAATACTGTATATCTTCGTCCGGAAACTGCACAGGGCATTTTTGTTAACTTTGCAAATGTACAGCGTGCAAGCCGCAAAAAGCTTCCGTTTGGCATAGGACAAATAGGAAAATCATTTCGTAACGAAATTACCCCCGGCAACTTTATTTTCCGCGTGCGTGAATTTGAACAAATGGAACTCGAATTTTTCTGCCAGCCTGGTACTGATTTAGAATGGTTCCAGTATTGGCGCAACTTCTGCCACAACTGGCTGCTTTCACTTGGAATAAAAGATGAAAATTTGCGTTTACGCGACCACGACCCCGAAGAACTGTGCTTCTATTCCAAAGCTACTACTGACTTTGAATTTTTGTTCCCATTTGGTTGGGGTGAATTATGGGGTGTAGCAGATCGTACCGACTACGACCTGTCACAACACGCTGAGCATTCCGGTAAAGATCTAACATACTTTGATCAGGAAAAGAACGAGCATTACATTCCTTATGTAATTGAACCTTCTCTCGGTGTTGAACGTTCAGTTCTTGCGTTTTTATGCGATGCATATGACGAAGAAGTTATTGATGCAGAAAAGAATGACACTCGCGTTGTTTTGCGTCTCCACCCTGCTCTTGCACCGTTCAAAGCTGCTATTCTACCGCTTTCAAAAAAGCTTAGCGAAAAAGCAGCAGCTATTCATCAGCAGCTTGCAAAAAGCTTTATGGTTGATTTTGACGATGCAGGTTCAATTGGAAAACGCTACCGTCGTGAAGATGAAATAGGTACACCTATTTGCATAACCTATGATTTTGAAAGCGAAGAAGACGGTTGTGTAACTGTTAGAGACAGAGATTCAATGCAGCAGGAAAGAATTAAAATTGATGACCTAAAGGCTTATATTGATAACAAGCTTGAGTTTTAATTAAATATCATATATAAAATTAGCACCGCAATTGTTTATACATTAGCGGTGCTTTTTTTGTATAAAAAAACAGTGGCATTTCTGCCACTGTTTTAAATTATGTTGATGAAGTATCTGTTGTGGATGAATCAGATGATGTTGACGTATTACTCGAAGAGCTTTCATCCGAGGATGTGCTTGATGGACTAGACGAGCCCGATGACGGTTTGCTTGAAGGATTATTTGGTGTTGTACCACCACCTGACGGCTTACTAGAAGTGGGAGCGCCATGGTTGCTTTGATAAATAATAATTGCGCTGTCAGCCGAAACAGATCGACCACTCTCTATGTCAGTACCTACAATTTTACCAAACTCTATTGTCGAATCATCTTTCTGCATTACTGTAATATTATCAAGTTGGAATCCACTGTGAACCAAAGTAAGCTTAGCCTGTTCAAGAGACATGGTTCTGACAGTCGGAACTGTAATCATGCTTGGACCGAGGCTTATTTTGATTTCAACAATCGTTCCCTCTGCAACAGTACTACCGGCTTCAATACTTTGATAGAAAATTGTATTACTTGCGTATTCATTACTGTAGTTTTTCTCAATAACAGTAAATTGAAGAGTCAGAGCGGTATTGACATCGCTAAGAACTTCGCTGAGTTTTTTGCCTACACAATTTGGTACAATAGTTGTAGCACCATCAGCCGGCGGCTCAGATACAATCTGAGAAGATATTATGCTAGAGGATTCAATTGTACTTGAATTTCCGTCTTTGTTAAAAATATTTGGCGAAATAATTGCCGTCCAGACAAAATATAAAACAACCAAAAGAATAACAGCCGTTAATGCAATAGCAATAATTACGTACTTCTTATTGCTGTCCTCATCACTATTCGATTGCGTATTAGTATCGCTTGAATTATTCGCTGCCTGAACTTTATTGATAGCAGGAACGACAACGGTAGATGAGACAGTGTTTGTAGAAGTAATAGTAAGATTGCTTTTTAACTTCTCCATACTCTTTGTACGGTCATCAGCAAGTATCGCAAGTCCCTTTGCCAAAGTGTTAAGTACGTTTTGAGGCAGTGTTTGAACAATTTTAGCAGGAATAATCATTCGGTCATTTGAAACACGCACAGTAGCTTCGGGAGGCGGATTACCAACCAAAACTCTAAATATTGTTGCGGTCAAACCATAAACGTCTGTCCAAGTACCCTGTTTTTCGTCAAATCCGTATTGTTCAATAGCAGCATAACCCGGATAAAGTTGAGCAGCTATATCCGAATGTTCGGTACGGGCACTTGCGATAGAAAATCCGACGATTCTGATAATTCCATCTCTACCTACTAAAAGTGTTTCGGGAGAAATTCCCCTATGTATGATGCCCTTTGCGTGCAATGCAGACAATGTTGAAACAACGGGCATAATCAGTGGCTTAAACTGCTCCCAGTTGAGCAATCCGCCATTTCTGAGCAAAAACTCTCTAAGTGTAATTGCCTTAACGTTTTCTGTTACGTAATACGCTGTGCCATTTGCTTCAAAAATATCGGTGACTGCCAAAATGTTTGATGATTCCGAAAATTCAGCAAGATTTCTTGCCAAATCAATGAATTCATCAAGATAAACATTAAATAGCTGATCATTATCAGTTGAAACTTTAACGCTCACGCCATCTTCGTTGCGTGATACTAGCTTGTCTGGATAAAATTCACGAATTCTTACCGAAACTTCGTTGTTTTTATCCCAAGCTATGTAGGTAGCACCCTCACCGTTACAATCAACAACCGTACCGACAATGTATCGTCCGTCAAGTTCTGTTTTTAAAGGTAAATAGCCTTCTCGATTTTCCGTAGAAATATCAAACCCACAGTGCGGACATACGGTTTCCTCTCCTAATTCATTCATGCAGCCCATACAAAGGTTATTAATGTCCTGCAAAAATACTACCCCCATTACAAAAAGATATCAATTAAAAACGCGAATATAACGCATCTTACAAAGCAATTTTATTCAGCTCTGTTTGCGGGTGGTACTCCCGGTTTAAGTGCTTGGCGAGTTTTTCTAACTTCGCTCAGATTAGCAGTAAGGCTTTCATCTGTACGACGCATAATTTCCTCAACAAAATCCTGTGCAGCCTTACGCATTTCACGAGATTTCGCCTGAGCCTGTGCAACAGTTTCGTTTGCTTTCTGCTGAGCAAGCTTTGAAATTTCCTCCTGGGCAATCATAGCGCGTGCTCTTTCCTCAGCGTTATGAATTATAGCCTCTGCCTCTTTTTTAGCGTTTCCGATAATTTCGGCGCGGTCGGCTACAATGCCGCGAGCCTGTTTAATTTCCTGGGGAACATTTAGACGAATGTCATCAATAACTATACGGAATTTTTCAATATTAATGATGCTTTTTCCGCCCGGGATTTTCATTGATTTGTCGAGCATTTCGTCCAACTGGTCAAGTAATTCTTCCATATTCATTTTAATTAATCTCCCTTTCGTGAAAGTCTGTTTTTAATATAATTGTGAATTACAGCGGGAACAAAACCGCTGATATCCCCATTTCGTGACGCTATTAATTTTACAACGCTTGAGCTAAGAAACATATTTTCTGCCGTCGATGTAAGAAATACCGTATCAGCGTTGGGATTAAGCTTTTTATTGGTAAGCGCCATCTGAAATTCATACTCAAAATCAGATACAGCGCGTAAACCCTTTATAATAGTAGTAGCCTTTTTTTCTCTTGTGTAGTCAGCAAGAAGCATGTCAGAACTTTCAACTGAAACATTTGATAATTTGCAATCATTTATTACATCATCGATCATTTTAACACGCTCATCAGATAAAAAAATGCATTTTTTTGAATCGTTTGACATAACTACAACAATAACATGGTCAAACAGCTTTGAAGCACGCATTATAATATCAAGGTGTCCGACAGTAATTGGGTCAAAGCTACCGGGACAGACCGCTATCCTGCTATCCATCAATTTCACCTCGTTTATAAACTGTGACAGCCACCTTGCCGTATTTATACTGACGGTAAACCGGTAAGTTTCCGGTAATTTCAGGCATATTCTCTCCGTATGAATGCTCACAAATTACTACTGAAGTATCTTTAATTGCAGTGCCAAGCTTACCCAGCGCATCCTGTAAAATACCTGTTGTATATGGTGGATCCAGAAAAACAACATCATACTTTTGCGTACAATTAAGCAGAAAAGCTGAATAATCCTTATTCAACACTCTGCAATTAGCCGCAAAGCCAACAGTATTAATGTTTTCATTTGTTACGTCAATAGATTGTCTGCTTTTATCCACAAAAGTAGCATGGTCTGCACCGCGACTGATCGCCTCAATACCAAGTTGTCCGCAACCCGAAAATAAATCGAGCACGGTTCTACCTTCAATATCAAACTGGATAATGCTGAACATGGCTTCCTTTACCATATCGGTTGTAGGACGCACATCATTTCCTTCAAGAGTGCGCAGTTTTCTGCCGCGCGCTAAACCTGTAATAACTCGCATAAAATACCTCTTATAATATTATCACACCAATAGCATGTCTTTGTCAATAACTAAATCTAAAAAAACATAGTTTTGGTATAATTTAGTTTTAATAAGCAATAAAACGAAGTCAATAATACTATCAAGGCAACGGTATGAATTTAAAAGCGTTTGCGCCGATAATGCCTTGTTTGGGACAGCATTTAATGTGCTGTCCCATTCGTTTTATTCAAATGTCAGTTGTTCGCCTTTTTCTTCAGTAGACAAAAGCTGTCCTGCTACCGGCAAACTGCGAGAACGGTAGCGATGTGGTTTTTGCAACATGCCTTCTGTGTAAACAACCATGTTTACAACACGCTGAGAACGCTTTTGTGTCATTACTGCAATTCCCTGCGTATCCTTTGTCGTCTTTGAGCTGATAACACCTGTATGGAATAATAGCATGCGACCGTTTGACGATTTTATCAGTAATTCTGCATCTTCTGGCAAATACATAGCTGCTGCAAGCGGAAACTTATTACAGTATGCTTTAATCAACTTTTTACGGTTGGTTTTTGTTTCATATGCTGACATATCAACCTTTGCAACTTTGCCGTTTTCAAAAGCAAACAGCATATAACCGCTGTAATTTGTGAAAACAGCCATATATACCGGTAATTCCTCGGTATCCATTTCCAGTTTACCCGCAACAAAGTCGCCAAGTATGCTTGCCTTTGAATCCTCAAAATCACAAACACGAGCTTTATACACTTGATGCTGATTTGTAAAGAACAGCAGCTGTGCTGTATTTGATGACTCAACCGTCTGGATTATTTCGTCGCCATCTTTAAGCTTGTGTTCACTGCTCATGCGCAGAGACTGTGGAGTAATTTTCTTAAAGTAGCCGCCCTTTGTAAAGAATAAGGTAACGGGATATTCAGCCGGTTCATCAAGAGATATTTCAAGTGAATCAGTTTCATCCGGAACGAAAATTTCAGTTTTTCTGGGCTGGCCGTGTTTTTTAATTACAGCTTCAAGCTCGGAAATAATAATTTTCTTGATTTTTGATTTGCTGTTTAGTATTTCTTCAAGTTCAAGAACCTTTTTCTCAAGCTCGCCAATTTCATCAAGACGCTTTAAAATGTACTCTTTGTTAAGATGGCGCAGCTTGATTTCAGCAACATATTCTGCTTGTATTTCGTCAATTCCAAACCCAATCATAAGATTTGGAACAACTTCGGTTTCTTCTTCTGTTTCACGTACGATTTTAATAGCCTTATCAATATCAAGTAAAATTTTGCCGAGTCCGCTCAATAAATGCAGTTTTTTCTTTGCTTTATCAAGGTCGAAATAAACGCGTCTGCGAACACATTCAATGCGGAATGCGGACCATTCTTCAAGAACTTCTTTTATCCCCATAACTCGCGGAGAACCGGCAATAAGAATATTCATATTAACCGAAAAAGTATCTTCAAGAGTGGTTGATTTAAACAGCTTTTGCATTAGTTTGTCCGGATCAACGCCGTTTTTAATATCAATTGTGATTTTAAGACCGCCAAGGCCGGTTTCATCACGAACATCGTTGATTTCGGTTATTTTCTTTGCTTTTGCAAGGTCAATTATCTTTTCGATTATCTGTTCACATGTTGTTGTGGGCGGAATTTGCGTAATATCAATACAGCGTTGTGCTTTATCATACTCATACACACACCTAACCTTGAAGCCGCCGCGACCCGTTCTGTATATTTTGTCAAGCTCTTCCCTATTATAAAGCAGTTTTCCACCGCCGGGAAAGTCGGGTGCGATTAATGTGTCGGATATTTCACAGTTTTCATCGCGCAAATACGCTATTTCTGTTTCACAAACTTCTGTAAGATTAAAAGGACATATGTTACTTGCCATGCCAACGGCAATTCCTGTATTTGCATTTACAAGAATAGTGGGAAATGTAACCGGGAAAAGCGTAGGCTCTTTCATTGTAGCATCATAGTTATCAACAAAATCTACTGTATCCTTGTCAATATCGCGGAACAATTCTGCTGATATAGATGACAACTTTGCTTCAGTGTATCGGGAAGCAGCACACATCATGTCACGTGAATAAGCTTTACCAAAGTTACCTTTTGAATCCACAAACGGATGCAAAAGCGCTTCATTACCCTGGGACAAACGCACCATTGTGTCATAAATGGCAGCATCGCCGTGTGGGTTAAGCTGCATAGTGCGGCCGACAATATTAGCACTCTTTGTACGGTTGCCGTTTAATAGTCCCATGCCGTACATGGTATATAGCAGTTTGCGATGAGATGGTTTAAATCCGTCAATTTCCGGTATTGCACGGGAAATAATAACGCTCATTGCATACGGCATATAGTTTGTTTCCAGCGTGTCAACTATATTTTGGCTTATAACATTACCAGCGCCGGCAATATACGCATTGTCAGCGGCAGGATTTTTCTTCTTTTGCGGTTCTTTCTTTTTAGGAGCCATTTTTCACATTCTCCTTTAATTAGCTTAAATCTGCGTCTTCAACATACATGTAGCCGACCTCAGCAATATGATCTTTTCTTCCCTGCAAATTATCTCCCAGCAACATATCAAACACCTGCGCTGTCTGTTCAGCATCAGACGGCATGATTTTAATAAGTCGTCGCGTTTCGGGATTCATTGTAGTAAGATTCATCATATCAGGTTGGTTTTCACCAAGTCCTTTTGAACGCTGAAGTGTGTACTTTTGTCCATTAAGTTTTTCAAGTATTTCTGCCTTTTCCTTTTCATCATAAGCAAAATAGACCTTGTCCTTTGAGTTAATCTCGTACAAGGGTGTTTCGGCAATGAATACTTTTCCCTCATGTATAAGCGTAGGCGTAAGCCTGTATATCATTGTAAGTATAAGCGTGCGAATTTGGAAACCGTCGACATCGGCATCGGTGCATATAATTACTTTATTCCAACGGAGGTTATTGATATCAAAATTAGACAAATTTTTATTTGACTTTGTTTTAACTTCTACTCCGCAGCCTAAAACTTTAACCAGATCGGTAATTATTTCACTTTTAAATATCTTATCGTATTCAGCTTTAAGACAGTTAAGTATCTTTCCTCTGACCGGCATGATTGCCTGAAAATCAGAGTCGCGCGCCTGTTTACAGGCACCCAGAGCTGAATCACCTTCTACTATAAACAGCTCACGCAGGCATACATCTTTTGTTCTGCAGTCAACAAATTTTTGAACACGGTTTGCCATGTCCATTTTTGTTTGCATTGTATTTTTAATGTTAAGTCGTTCTTTTTCGGAACGCTCGCGACTGCGTTTATTAATAAGCACCTGTTCGGCAATCTTATCAGCATCAGCTTTGTTTTCGATAAAATAAACCTCAAGTTGATGACGCAAAAATTCAGTCATTGCTTCCTGAATAAATTTATTGGTTATAGACTTTTTAGTCTGGTTTTCATAAGATGTCTGCGTCGAAAATGATGAAATAACGATAATTAAGCATTCTTCAATATCATTGAATGTGATTTTGCTCTCATTCTTTGTATATTTTCCAGCCTGCTTAATATATGAATCGATTTGCGAAACAAATGCGCTGCGTACAGCTTTTTCAGGTGCTCCGCCATGCTCAAGAAAACTTGAGTTGTGGTAATATTCTTTTAATGTAACATGCTTAGAAAAACAAAGAGATGCATTAATTTTAACTTTATATTCAGGCTTGTCCTCTCGGTCTTTGCCCGAGCGTTCCGTAGACCATGTTTGAATGGCTGTCATAGCACTGTTATCAGCTACTTCTTCTACATAGTCGGAAATACCGTTTTGATATATAAATTCGGTTGATTTAAATCCTGCTGCGCTGTACTGATCACGGAAAACAAACAGTATGCCGGGATTTACAACCGACTGCCGTTTTAACACTTCTGCATAATAATCACTTGATACATCAATATCTGTAAAAACTTTAATATCAGGCTTCCAACGAATTTTTGAGCCGGTTTGTCTGCCGTCATATGTTTCTTTTTTAAGACCACCGACATTTTCACCTTGCTCAAAGTGCAAAGTATATAAGTAACCGTCACGGCGAATTTCAACATCCATGTACTCTGAAGCATATTGGGTAGAACATAAACCTAAACCGTTTAGACCAAGTGAATACTCGTAACTGCCGCCGTTATTTGTATCGTACTTACCACCGGCGTACATTTCACAAAAAACGAGTTCCCAGTTTTCTTTACCTTCATTTTTATTGTAATCCACCGGGATACCGCGACCAAAGTCTTCAACTTCGACAGAATTATCAAGATATCTTGTGATAATAATCTTCTTGCCGTGTCCCTCACGAGCTTCGTCTATTGAGTTGGAAATAATTTCAAAAATAGAATGTTGACATCCGTCAATACCGTCAGAGCCAAAAATTACAGCCGGGCGCTTACGGACTCGGTCCGCGCCTTTGAGCGACTGTATACTCTCATTGCCGTATTCTGTAGCCTTTTTTGCCATATTACTGATTCTCCGATAAAATTCAAATATTATGGGTATACATTAAAAATAATACACTATATATAGTTTTCAGTCAAGTTTTTGTTTTAATTCCAACATAAATTTGTCAATCTTTCAAATCATTTACTGTTATCATACTCACATTTAAGTAGAAAATAATAATGGAGATGATGATATGAAAAAAATAATTATTTTTGTTGCAGCATTAGCTCTACTTACCTCTTGCAGCAATAATGAATATAACGGCGAAAAAAATTCAAACAGTATTAATATAAAAAATGAAAGCCAAACCGCCCCCCTTGCAAATAATACTGATTATTATTCATTAAACAATGATAAAAAAGGTTGGGGACAGGGTTATAATGTCAACGATAAAAATCAGCCGCTATGCTCAATTGATTACAATAATGTCTATGGAAAATATGACGGAATATTTATGGGCAGCAAAAGTAAAACAATGTATTTAACCTTTGATGAGGGTTATGAAAACGGATATACATCTCAGATACTTGATACCCTTAAGGAAAAAAAGGTCAGTGCATTATTTTTTGTGACATATGACTATGTTAATAGAAATGATGCACTTATAAAACGAATGATAAACGAGGGACATGTCATCGGCAACCATTCATGGTCTCACCCCTCAATGCCTGATATAAGTGTTGAAGACTGCCGCAACGAAATAACCAAGCTGCATGACTATATGCTCGAAAATTACAACTATAAAATGACTTATATACGTCCGCCACGCGGCGAGTTTTCAGAACGAACACTTGCAATCACACAGGATTTAGGCTATAAAACTATATTTTGGAGTTTTGCTTATCTGGATTATGATGTTAATAATCAACCCGATGCAACTTCAGCATTTAATAGAATTACCGAAGCATCACATGACGGTGCAATATATCTTTTGCACGCGGTATCAAAAACCAACACAGAAATTCTTGGCAAAGTAATAGATAAATGGAAAACAGACGGTTACTCTATAGCTAAATTTGACATTTAAAACAAGTCGCCCTCATATAAATTAAATAGTATTTATATGGGGGCGATTTAATGATTCTAAAAGCAAAAAAAATATATGCTGCTATAATTGCTCTTTTCGTATTTGCATCAGGTATGCTAATTTCAGCCGATAGCCAAACTAATGATGAAAACAAAATAGCACTACCTATTATTATGTATCATCATATTTCAAAAAAGCAATCGGCACTCGGTGATTATGTTGTTTCGCCGGAACAGTTTGAAAACGATATTCTTTATTTTCAAAAACTTGGTTATACATCAATCTCCGTTGACGAACTGATAAAATTTTCTGAAGGCAAATTTACCATGCCTGAAAAACCGATAATGATAACATTTGATGATGGATATTTAAGTTTTTATGAGTATGCCTTCCCTATTTTGAAAAAATACAACGTAAAAGCTGTTTTATCCATCATCGGACGGTATACGGATTTATATTCCGAGTGCGATGACCGAAATGTTAACTATGCACATGTAACATGGGATAACGTTAAAGAACTGGCAAAAAGCGGATTAGTGGAAATCGAAAATCACACATATGATCTACATACTTTGAATGAAAGAAAAGGTTCTACTATAAAAGCAGGAGAATCTGAGGACTGTTATAAACAGATGCTGTCAAGCGACATTAAAACATTGCAAGAAAAAATTAAATCCGCAACTGGAAAGACGCCATTAGCATTCACCTATCCTTTCGGCAGAATGTGCAAGCAGTCATATCAAATAATTAGTGATATGGGATTTAAAGTCAGCTTTGGCTGCGAAGAAAAAGTAAATTACCTTGATAAAGAAAATCCGTACTTGTATAAACTAAGACGATTTAACAGAGCAAGCGGTAAATCATCATATTATTTCTTTAAAAATATACTGGTTTAAACTTTGCAAAGCCGCTTTTAATATAAATTTCAAAAAAGGGGTTGCAAAACACAAACGGTTGATGTATAATACATCTTGTTCGGGAAAAATAAATATCGCGGAGTGGAGCAGCATGGTAGCTCGTCGGGCTCATAACCCGAAGGTCGTAGGTTCAAATCCTGCCTCCGCAACCAGAAAGAAACGACAATTTTCGACATGAAAATTGTCGTTTCTTTTTTTATGATGAATTGTCAAGTCATGTGCCACTTCGTGTTAAAAATGATAAAATATGGTTTGTATTTTGTTTCTACTTTCTACTTGACATCATACACAATGTATGTTATTCTCTTTACATACATTGTGTATGATGGTGCGTAAAAGGAAGTGAAGAAATTGCCGAGGAACAAGTATCCCGAGGAAACAGTGCAAATAATACTTGACGCTGCACTAAAGATGTTTTTAGAAAAAGGATACGAGCAGACAACCATTCTTGATATTGTCAACGAAATGGGTGGGTTGACGCGTGGTGCTTTTTACCACCATTTCAAATCAAAAGAAGAAGTGTTGGATGCACTGAGCACCCAGCTTTACTATCGCGATGACCCTTTTGGAAAACTAAGAAAAAGAAAAGATTTGAATGGTCTTGAAAAGCTAAAGCTGCTTCTAAAAGAAAGCCTGATACCAACAAAGCGACAGGAAATAAGCATACAGACTTTAGAGCTATTCAAAAGCCCGACATTTCTAAAAACGCTTATTGATGACAATAGGGATAGTGTTGCACCAGAGTATCAAAAACTTATTGAAGAAGGCATGGAGGACGGCTCAATAAAAGCCGAATACCCAAAACTACTTGCTGAACTATTCACTATTTTCACAAACTTCTGGACGATACCAACTATCTATCCCACATCAGAAGAGGAAAGCTGGGATAAGCTTATAGTTACAAAGAAAGTATTTGATAATTTAGGGATCCCGGTGCTTGATGATGAAATTATGGAACTGCTCAAAAATATTTTTAACCCCGAAGAATAAAATTGTCGCTTATTTAGCGGCAACTTTATTTGCCGTAATACATACAATCTGAATGTATAATTGTTATATTTATTTTATGGAGGTCAAGTAGAATGAAGCAAAGACTATTTACACGCAACTTTACGTTGTTGATATTAGGGCAAGTAAGCTCTTTGTTTGGCAATATTACTTTGAGGTTTGCATTATCCATGCATGTGTTAGAAGTGACCGGCTCTGCAACTCTCTTTGCCACACTATTAGCAATCGCCACAGTACCCACTATCGTGTTATCGCCGTTCGGCGGTATTCTGGCAGACCGGGCTAATCGCCGTAATATTATGGTTGCATTAGACTTATTATCGGGGTTGACAATGCTCTTAGCAGTTCTGTTTTTTTCGAGCAAAATGGCATTCTGATTATTGGGGCTATCTTAGTTACTTTGTCAATACTTGGTGCTTTTGAGTCCCCCACAGTTCAAGCATGTATCCCCCAAATGCACACAGGCGATAACATAATCCGTGCTAACGGCGTCGTCAATCAAGTTTCGGCAGTTTCAGCCTTGATTGCCCCTGTATTGGGTAGTCTGCTATATACGGCATTTGGATTAAGACCAATTATGATTGTGAGTGTTGGCAGTTTTTTGATCACAGCGTTATTTGAGTGCTTTATTAGAATTGATCATGTGCGCGAAAAGAGTAGCGAAAGCGCAGTGCAAATCATTAAATCAGATTTTCTCACGAGTATACGTTTCATGTTAATAGAGCAACCGGGTATTCTAAAAGTGCTGTTGCTTGCGGCAACGATCAATTTCCTGTTGACGGGGGCAGTATCAATTGGGCTTCCGTTTATAGTTCGTACCGTACTTGGATTAGGTGCAGAACACTATGGCATAGCAGAGAGTGTTATCGCGCTTGCCGCAATAGCTGGGAGTATCAGCGTGAGTTATTTGGTGACACGGATAAGAACAAAGAGCTTGTACCTGCTTTTGGCAGTTCTCGGAATATCCTTCATACCTGCTGGCCTTATCTTTTTACTACCCGTAGGCGCAATGCCAAAATATATAGTGATAATTGCTTCAATGTTTATAATGCAGCTCGTATCTTGCGTTTTCTCAATATTTGCGTTGTCTACCATTCAGCAAAAAACGCCGAATGAGATTATCGGGAAAATAATGGCTTATGTTGTAACTATATCTTTATGCGCGCAACCACTGGGACAAATGGTGTATGGCATTTTATTTGACAGTTTCCCCAACGCAATTTACTTAATCCTTATCCCGACTGGCCTTTTCACTTTTGTAGTTGGGCTTATATCCAAAAATACTTTTCGTGATTTGGATATACCGAACGAAGAAATAGAAATAATCAGTTAGATTCTACAAATTCTGCATACAGGCTTAGGCATAGTATAACTATAGCGCCGTGAATTAGCAGAAAGTAGTTGTTAAAATAATTGGATTGCTGATTATCAATAAGAGCGTATCCACGGAATTGACTATGGAAACGATTAACAGTACCAAAGTGTACATTGCGGTTCATGCATTTGCTAAAATGAAGTCTATACTGTGCGGTAGTGGGCAATAGCGCATATTTGTTAACATATATGATTAAACGCTATACAAATTAAGCTCACAACAATGTGCAGCCGCCTTGTACTGAAACAAGACGGCTATGTAATAATTTTGATTGATTTGAGTTCAATCGAATGCGCAAATGGTGTTACTGCGTTGAATTATCGTTTTGTAACATTACTTATTGGCTACGAACCCGCATAAACACTGGTTTTTTCCATGCCCCTTATGGGTACTCACACCAAAAAGATTTGTCGAAAGAAGTCGATTGCTTGCAATCGATTTCTTTCGCATTGTGTGGTAAATATATTTTGTTTTACAATACACAATTAATCATATATTTTTTACCTTAATTTTATTGACAGTAAACATATACTTATTGTTGCGTAATAATTGCTTATGGCTACAGCTCTGCAAACCTACTGTAGTTTTCTATGTCCCTGATAGGTACTCGCACCAAAAGCACATAATCCCAACCATATCTTTCAAATCGGAGATGGGTTCGAAATTTCAAACTTTGCTTCGCCTAAAATGTTAATCATTACAAAAATTATTCTTTTTAATATTTCTTTTATTCTCAAATAGATACATCCGTTATTTACATACTCTAATCATAATCATCTTTTTTCTGCTGTTTTTTGATTGATTTACTTCTCTTGTGCTTTCTATTTTTATGCTGGTTATGTCGTTCGTACTCGCTGTTGTCTATCATAGATTCAATAGAAGCTCCCAAAGCAATAACACCGTTGGCAATATTGCCCCAATCGTAATCCATTTTGCTTTGATTTTCAGAGGTGTCAAATCACTCATTTTCATCTGTTCCATCATATTCGAATTCAAACCAGTTATCGTATTCTCCACAGACCTCGTCAAATTCATTGTCTGAGAATTTATCGAACCTGAAATCCTGTTCATTCAGTTTGGATTCTCTCTTGAGGTATTCGGCATACGGGGAATCGGTAGCACCTCCTTTTCCGCATCTTATTTGCCGGCATGTTCCCGAAACGCAGAAACGTCCAAAACCTTTTCCCGCTGTATACTTTCGGGGTGATTTTGGGCGTTTTCTTTCTACATGAGCGACCTTTGCTATGCGGGTGGTATACTTTTACCGCCCGCCATTAAAAAGCAGCTGTTTCCCGGAATGCCTTTTCGTATTTCTTTACAAGTCAGGAGTTATAGAGCCTATGCAGATGTAATGTTTTTACGACGCCTTGCTTGCAAACTGGCTGTTGTAAAGCTCTGCATAGAAACCGTTTTGAGCAAGCAATTCCTGATGAGTGCCCTGCTCAATAATTGTTCCTTCCCTCATAACGAGAATCAGATCTGCGTCACGAATGGTGGAAAGCCGGTGGGCAATCACAAAACTTGTTCGGTTTTTCATCATTTCATTCATTGCCTTTTGAATTTCAACCTCTGTCCTTGTATCAACGCTTGAGGTCGCCTCGTCAAGAATCAGAATGGCATGGTTTGTCAGAATCACTCTTGCAATCGTCAGAAGCTGCTTTTGCCCTACGGAAATCTCCGACAATTCATCGTCCAGCACGGTGTCATAGCCTTGGGGCAATGCGCGGATAAAGTGGTCGATTCGTGCTGCCTTTGCCGCCCGAACGATTTCCTCCATAGTAGCATCACTTCTGCCGTAAGCAATGTTTTCGGCAACAGTGCCGTTGAACAGCCAAGTATCCTGAAGCACCATACCGAGGATCGAGCGAAGTTCCTTGCGGCTCATGTCCGCGATATTGATACCGTCAATCGTGATTTTGCCGCCTTGCACCTCGTAGAATCGCATCAGCAGATTGATCAGCGTTGTTTTGCCAGCGCCAGTCGGGCCGACAATGGCAACTTTACTTCCTGCCTTGACCGACACATTGATATCTTTCATCAGAATGTTGTCATCACTGTAGCCGAAATGGATATGCTCAAAGGAAATATCTCCTTTCGGGTTCGGCAGAAGCTGCTTACTCGTTGTATCGGGGATTTCTTCAGGCTCATCCTGGAGTTCATAAACCCGTTCTACCGAAGCAAGTGCTCCCTGTATGGTATTCATAACATAGGACAGTTGCGTGACTGGCTCTGAAATCTGATTGACATATTGGAATGCCGCCTGCACATTACCGAGGGAGAGGTTTCCGCTGATCACGGATGCCGCGCCGCGAACGGCGATTAGAATATACCCGATCTGTCCCATCAGGCGAGTCATCGGGTTAATGGCATATGTGATGAACTGTGCCTTCTTTGAGGTTCTCCGCAAGGTTTCGTTCAGCTTGTCGTTTTCCTCGATCATCTCGCTTTGCAGATTAAAAGACTTTATCACGTTGTTTCCTGTGAAGGCTTCTTCAATATTTGCATTTAAGGCACCAAGCGCTGCCTGATTTGCCGCATAAGCCTTGTTTGTCTGCATACCGACAAGCATTGCCACGATCATACTTGCGATGACCGTTCCGAACGCAATCAGCGTGAGCATCGGGCTGATACGCATCAGCATGATAAAGGCACCGACAAGCGTAATAGAAGATGTGATCAACTGCCCCAGCACTTCCTGTAAAGCGTCGGAAACTTTTTCAAGGTCACTGGTGACTCTGCTTAGAATATCGCCTTTTTTGTGGCTGTCATAATACTTTAGGGGAAGCCGGTTCAGCTTATCGCTGACATCTTTCCTTAAAGACAGTGTGACCTTCTGCGATACGCTTGCCATGACAAGCTGCGACAAATAATTCAAAGCCGTACCGATCAGATATATGGCGAGCAGCGACGCTAAAATCTTACCCATTGCGCCCATGTCTACGACAAAGGCAGTGCTGGTTGTTACCGCATTCATAATGCCGTCAAAGAAAACATCAATGGCTTTGCCGAGAATGTTGGGGCTTAATACGGTACACATCGCCGATCCCGCAAGGCATAACATAACAAGCAATATGCGCCATTTTTCGCGGAGCATATCTTTCACAAGACGCTTAAATGTTTTCTTTGCGTCTTTTGCTTTTTCGACGCTCATTTCATCGCCGAACAGATTATCGCTTGGTTTGGTTTCCAATTCATCTCTCTCGTCGATCATCTTAGTTCCTCCTCACTGAGCTGCGAATGAGCAATTTGCTGATATACTGGGCAGCTCTCCATCAGTTCCTTATGTGTTCCTTTTCCAACCATCCGTCCTTCGTCCAGAACGATAATCTGATCCGCATCAAGAATGGTGCTGATACGATGTGCCACAATGATCACAGCACTTTGGGAAGTTTCGCTTTTCAGAGCTTCCCGGAGCTTTGCATCGGTCTTAAAGTCAAGCGCGGAAAAGCTGTCGTCGAAAATATAGATTTCCGGCTTCTTGACAATAGCTCTTGCAATAGATAGTCGCTGCTTCTGCCCGCCCGAAAAATTGTTGCCCCCTTGGGAAACACGGGTCTGTAAGCCCATTTCACTTGTGTCAATAAAGTCCCTGATTTGAGCAATCTCGGCGGCGTGGAGCATTTCCTTTTGCGTTGCGTCCGGCTTTCCATGGCAAAGGTTATCGGCAATCGTACCGCTGAACAGGAATGCCTTTTGCGGCACATAACCGATCTTGCTTCTCAATGCCTTCTGGTCGTAGGCGCGGACATCTTCTCCATCCACAAGCACATGACCGCTTTCAATGTCGTGGAAGCGAAGAATAAGACTTGCAACCGTGGATTTACCCGAACCGGTACTGCCTATAATCGCTGTCGTCTGTCCTTTGCCAACAGAGAAACTGATATCGGAAAGGGCAGCCTGTTCCGCACCCTCATAGCGGAAAGTGACATCTATGAATTCAAGGATATGATCTCCGTCTGCGGCTTCACCGTTATACGGTTCCTTTGAAAATTCGGGAGTGGTGTCCAAAACATCATTGATTCTCTTGGCGCAGGTCTGTGCACGGGGAATGAAAATAAACACGGAAATACCCATCACAAGATACATCAACGTCAGGGCGGAGTATTCTATTACAGCACTGATATCACCGATCTCCATTTTGCCGCCGGCAATCTCACCACCGCCGATCCATACGACGACAAGCGTGCTGATATTCATTGCAAGCATGATGATCGGCATGAGTGCCGCGAATATTTTGTTTGCCTTGATGGCGATATTTGAGTAATTCTCAAATGATTTATCGCTTCTTGCTTTCTCATCCTGTTGCCTGTTAAATGCACGGATGACCCTGACACCGATAATACTTTCACGGACGGTTCTGTTAATAGAGTCCAGAGAGGTCTGCATCTTATCGAAAATCGGAATGATCTTCTTGCCGATCATCACGGTAAGTATCACGATCCCCACCATGAAGCCGAGCATGACAAATGCCAGTGTCGCATTTTTGGAATAGGTAAGAATAAAGCCCGCAATCGTCATAAAAGGGGCAGGGAGCAGCATTTCAACGCACATAGACAGTGCCATCTGTACCTGTGTAACATCATTCGTGCTCCTCGTAATCAAAGACGGCACGCCAAATTTGTTGAAGTCGTTGGCAGAAAAGTCCTGTGCCTTGCGGAAAAGGGCGCACCGCATATCCCTGCCCATTGCCGTGAAAATATGGTTTGAGGAATATGTTCCGAGAATGGAAAGGAAGGCAGTTGCAACAGCGACCGCAAGCATAAAGCCGCCCATTTTCCAAACATATTCTACATCTCCCGCATAGATCCCGTTGTTTACAATGTCCGCAGTGATTTTGGGAATATACAGCGTTCCCATAACTTGCCCGAACAACAGAGCAATCATGAATGTCACCCATAGCTTATAGGGCGACAAAAAGCGTAAAAGTTTGGTCATCGTAACCTCCTAAAAAAATAACGCAGAGCTTTTATCCCGGCATCGGGATCATTCGCTCTGCGTCTTTGCGTCTGGCTTTTTGATTATGGAAATATGAAATTGTTTTGCGTTAATCAGTGTTTCTTCCTTGCACTTGGGGCAAAACAAGGGAAATTCCTTCAGTTCTGTGTTTTCGGTAATTTTCACTCTTGTTTTACTATGGCACAAAGGACATAGAATCCATTGCCAGCTGCTCATCCTCTACTCCTCCCTCTCCTCAAGAAGCTCAGTTAGGCACTCTTTCATCAATGTGTCTACTTTCACAGAAAGAGCAAGATAAGTTTCCTGCTCCTTCTCGGATAAACGCTCAAAGGCTCTTTCCTCAGAAAGAAGAATCGGCATCATATGCCTTTTACAGAAATCCTTTCCCTTCTCCGACAGGCAAACCGCTTTGTTGTTGCGTGCGATTGCCTTTTGCTCAAGATGGATATAACCATCCTTTACAAGATTGTTGATCGCGGAATTGATCGTCTGCTTTGGCAGACCTACATTTTCTGCAATATCATTCTGCGTGAGCGTGCAATCCTCTTCGCATAAACAATACATCGTCCAGAAGACCGAATCCGACACGCCGATTTGCTTTGCGAGCAAGTGATAGACATTGTCTAACTGTTTTTCAACCTTATACAGCTTTGAAAAGCCTCTCATTTGTTTGGCGTTCATTTCCAACCCTCCATTTTCTAAAACCGATTTCGTACTTTGATAGTATAAATCCGATTTCGGATTTTGTCAAGGGTTTCTTAAAATTCATAGTTTTTTCATGTATCTGTAAGTAAAGTAAAAAGACGAATCAATCCTAAACTACAAATTGACGGCATTCTTTTAACTATGGTTGATAAACGTACAAATTTTGCAAATCAGGTTATGTCGGAGTTGCGTTCTCATTATGGTGGAAAGGTTAATGTTTTTGATACAGAAATTCCACATTCAATTCGTGCTGCCGAAACCAGTGTCGCAGGAATTAGCATTTTACAGGGTCTGCTAAATCGTATTGCATCGGAAATGATCGTGGATAAAGCTATCATATCACGCATAAGCAAATCCAGTCCTTTTGCAGACAAAAAATGTGGATGTGCCGGAATAATTATACTATCTGCTGCTGTAAGAGCATTAACTGTCAGCATACCAAGAGACGGGGCGCAATCAATGAGAATATAATTGTAATTTTTACGCTGTACATCTACATAGCTACGTAATACACTTTCACGACTCATGGCATTAATAAGTCTGATTTCCATGCTGGATAAATCAATATTAGATGGCATAAAAAAAATAGACCATCTGATTTCAAAATCAAATGGTCTGCAGTATGTGTATTAAATTATTTTGCTTTATCATAAAAAGCGAGAAGTCGAAGTAACAAGTCCGCAATTCTGGCATCAGCTTCGTTTTGTTGAAGTTGTTTCTTATATTGATGATGAAGCGCATTTATGACAACCCCAAGCTCGTTCTTTTTAACCTTCAAAATATAATTCATCGTAGTCATAATATCATCTCCTCTTTTTATAATTTAATTATATCTTATTATAATTTTTAAATCCAATGTGCGAATCACATTTTACATAATAAAAAGGTCAATTTTATTGTTTTTTGCATTGTAACATTACTTATTGGCTACAAACCCGCATAAACACTGGCTTTGTTCATGCCCCTTATGGGTACTCGTACCAAAATAGCAACGATTAAGAAATCGGGGCAGAAAACCCAGAAGCCACAATGGTTTCTGGGTTTTTTCTTATCATTTTCTGCAGTTGGATTATATATATCCTCCGCCCAAATCGGATTTCGGAAAGGAATTTAACTAAACACATTTCCTTTTCAAGTGTCACTTGACAAAATCAAGTAATATATTCTATCTTTTTGAACGGTTTGATGCTATACTTAAACCATGCAAGAGAGGTGCTTCTATGACAGTTGGTGAAAAAATTCAAAATTGCAGAAAAGAACTTGGGTTGTCGCAAGAAGAACTTGGTCAAAAACTACTTGTAAGCAGACAAACAATTAGTCTTTGGGAAAAAGACCAGACTCTTCCGACAATAGACAATTTAGCACGACTGAGAGAAATCTTGGGAGTTTCAGTTGATGAAATTTTGGGTTTTGAGAATAAAGAGCATAATAATGCAATTAAATCAACAGAAGATTATCGGTTTAATTTTACAAAAGAAGAATTGAATGAGTTACACCGATTACAATGCAAAAGCCTTTATAAAAGGCCTATTCTTTTTACAGCAATAGGCATTTTTTTAATTATATTTTTTATTAGAACTTCTGCGCCGGACCTTTTGATAGGTCTTGCTTTCGGTATGCTTTTTGTCGGTTTAGTTTCCCGCATTAAAGGAATTAACACTTATAATAAAGTTTGGAAAAACAGTTTTGAACAAATTAGCAAATCAACATATGAATATAAGATTTATGAAGATTACATAGATGTTAACATATATCGCGAAAATGTAAAAATTCGCGAATCAAAGTGTTTTTTTGCAGATATAGAACAAATGCAACAGTTTAATAAGTGGTTGTTTCTGCAATTCGGTGGGCAAACATTTATTGTACGAAAAAGTGATTTGAAAGAAAACTCTGCATTTTATTCATACATGTATAAAAATCCATCAAAGACAGTAGATACACCCATTCCAGACAAATGGAGAGTAATATCAGTTTTATTGTTTGTTACTTCATTATTATCAATCTTCGGTGCATTGGCTTTGGTTGGAGCAATATCAAATTCAAATGGTCTTTTTGTAGAGAATATGTGGGTGTTTTTCTTGTTCACTCCGATACCTATTTCATCTATAGTTTTAGGGTTTGTATTAAAGTCGAAAAACTACAAATACAAAAAGAATATCATAGTCGGAATAATTATGGTTGCATTGCTTTGTATTTATGGCTCTTTTTCGTTTATTTTTGCGAACACGTACGAACACAGCGATGCACCGATTATTAGAATAGAACAAACAATGGGGATTGATATACCCACACATAAACAAATAAACACTCAAGACTGGACAAAAGGAACACAATCTGTTTCAAGAGGATATATTTATTCTACCAGTTACATATATTTTGACAAGATTGCAGTAGAAGAATTTGAAAAACAAATAGTAGCAAACGATAAATGGCTATCAAATGTATCGAATGATTTAATTGGTATTTCCTCTCCCTTTGGTGATTGTGGCATGTACGATTATGTTTTGATTTATAATATGGATACATCTGAATATAATACATTGCCTCAGAACAGCGGAACGTTTCGATTTATAAGTATTTTGTATAGAGCGGAAGAGAATCAAATGAAACTTGTTGAATACGATATTGATTATATAAAATAACAGATATCTAACTCGGTAGAACAAGACAACTTAACCGCACTTATTCACTATAAGTATCTGAGCATAGTTCCCTGTTCCCTTTTTTTATTAGTCACAAACTTTGTTTGGTATACACTCAACTATCTCATCTTGCCTTGCATTTATCATAATGTGCTGTATTGCATCCCTTTGTCGTGTTACACATATTCTACAAATCAGTTGCATATAATTATTTGTATTATTGTTTCTGCATTATCTTTTTTTATTTGTAAACGCAGATCTGTTACAGTTGCTTAATTATGAAAATGAGGTAATTTGCTTACAGTTGATTAGATTCATTTACAGTTGATACTATTGACTTTTATAATACTGCATGATATAATAATTACAATAATTATTTAAATTTTATGGGGGATATTACATATGAAACACATTATAACAATAAAAACTCGTGATCTGTGCAAGAGTGCTAAAAACGGCGGTTGCGGCGAGTGCCAGACTTCTTGCCAGTCCGCATGCAAAACAAGCTGCGGTATTGCAAACCAAAAATGTGAGAAAAGCGAGCCTAAAAAGTAATATAACCAATTGCTATGCCGCCGAATGGCGGCATTTTTTATAGTAGAAACTCAAAAGGGAGAAATATTTTATGATACATATGTATAAACAAGGCGGCTTAAATATTGTTCTTGATGTGTATTCAGGAGCTATACACGCCGTCGATGACATAGCATATGACATTATCGGTATGTTTGAAACCAAAGATAAAGAACAAATAACAACCGAAATACTTAATAAATACACAGACAATGAAGAAGTTACGCCTGAAGAAATCGGCGACTGCTATGACCAAATTAATGAACTAAAAGAAAGCGGAAGGCTTTTTTCAGCAGACACGTTTGCGCCAATGGCAGGATATTTAAAGGAGCGCACCTCAAACGTTGTAAAAGCGCTGTGCCTGCATGTAGCACACACTTGCAACCTTAACTGTGCTTATTGCTTTGCGAGTCAAGGAAAATATTCAGGTAACAGAGCTGTAATGAGCTACGAAACAGGAAAACAAGCTCTTGATTTTTTAATTGCTAATTCAGGTGATCGCAGAAATCTGGAAGTTGACTTTTTCGGCGGTGAGCCGCTTATGAATTTCGATGTCGTAAAACAGTTAGTTGCTTATGCAAGAACACGCGAAAAAGAAACAGGCAAAAACTTCAGATTTACGCTTACTACAAACGGAATGCTCATTGATGATGACGTGATTGATTTTGCAAACCGTGAAATGAGCAATGTGGTGCTCAGTCTTGACGGCAGAAAAGAAATTCACGACAAATACCGCGTTGATTACTCGGGAAAAGGAAGTTGGGATACAATTGTACCTAAGTTCCAAAAGCTTGTAAAAGCTCGAGGCGGCAAAAATTACTATATGCGCGGCACATTCACACACGAAAATCCTGATTTTATTAATGACATTAAGCAAATGCTTGACCTTGGCTTTTCGGAGCTTAGCATGGAGCCGGTTATCGGCTCCCCTACCGACCCGTCTGCACTTACTGACAATGACTTGCAAATCGTGCTTGAACAATATGAATTGCTTGCTGATCTTATGCTCGAAAGAGAAAAAGAAGGTAAGCCATTTGTATTCTATCATTACATGATCGACCTTACTGAAGGTCCATGTATATACAAAAGAATATCCGGATGCGGTTCAGGAACCGAGTACATGGCTGTTACACCTTGGGGCGACCTTTATCCTTGTCACCAATTTGTCGGCGATGATAAATTCAAACTGGGCAATATTTGGGACGGCGTAACAAACACCGAAATGCAAAACGAATTTAAAAACTGCAATGTTTATGCACATCCTGAATGTGCTGATTGCTGGGCAAAACTCTATTGTTCGGGCGGTTGCGCTGCAAACGCATATCACGCAACAGGTAACATAAAAGGTGTATATGAACGAGGTTGTGACCTTTTCCGCAAGAGAATGGAATGCGCAATATTTTTGGAAGTTACAAAGAATTTGAGTGAATAAAAATGAACACACCTATTTGTGATTTTGTGCAAAAATATAATAACAGAAACGCTGTCAGACTTCATATGCCGGGACATAAGGGAGTTTCAATTTTAGGGCCCGAAACGCTCGACATAACCGAAATTGACGGTGCAGATGTTCTATATCAATCAAATGGCATAATAAAGGAAAGTGAAAATAACGCATCAACATTATTCGGCACAGCCAAAACACTATATTCGACCGAAGGGTCATCACTGTGCATACGCGCTATGCTACACATGGTCAAGCTTTATTCCGCAAGCAAAGGAATAAAGCCCGTTATAGCTGCAGCACGAAATGCACATAAAGTATTTATTACTGCTGCTGCCCTGTTGGACATAGATATCGCTTGGCTTTATTCAGAGAATAACGAACTTTTATCATGCTCTCTCGATATTGATAAACTTGATAAATTTCTTCACGATCAACAACCAACCGCAGTTTATATTACAAGCCCTGATTATCTGGGCAACATGGTTGACATCGAAAAAATATCAAAACTTTGTCATAGCCATGATTGTATACTAATTGTGGATAATGCACATGGAGCATACCTAAAATTTTTGCCTAAATCGCTTCATCCAATAGATTTAGGCGCTGATATTTGTTGCGATTCTGCTCACAAAACACTTCCTGTTCTTACAGGCGGAGCATATTTGCACATATCTGAAAATGCGCCAAAGCAGTTTATAGAACAATCCGAAAATTCAATGTCGCTGTTTGCGTCTACCAGTCCGTCTTATTTAATTTTACAGTCACTCGACAAAGCTAATGTAATATTAGATAACGATTTTAGAAGCAATCTTAATGATACATTAAAAAGTATATCAGAATTAAAGCAAAGCATTACTCAATCGGGATATACGGTCATTGGCGATGAGCCACTTAAGCTCACTATATTTGCAAAAGATTACGGATACACAGGCAACGAATTAGCCAGTATTCTTGAAAATGAAAATATAGTATGTGAATTTTTTGACCCTGACTTTGTGGTGATGATGTTTTCATATCAAACCAGTACAAAGGATATTAACTACCTGAAAAGCAAGTTAAAATCTATTCCTAAACTTAATGCTATAAATGAGCGTCCCCCAATTTTAAAACATCCCCAAATGCTTATACGACCTAACATTGCTTTAATGTCGCCATTTGTAATAACCGATGTTAAAGAAGCAGAAGGCAAAATTCTTGCTTCAGCAAGCGTTAATTGTCCGCCCGCAATTCCAATAGTAACCTGCGGAGAGCTGATAGATGACTCAGCAGTAAGGTGCTTTGAATATTACGGAATTAAAAAATGTTACACGGTAATTGAAAACAAAGAATAAGTTAGGTTTCAATTGCAATATCTTATAAATTTAAAAATTACTGAAGTTGAAATTGATTATAAAAAAGAGGTCTGGGTTCATAACCCAGACCTCTTTTACTATATTTATGTATGTTTGGTTACATAGCCATATTGCATCGTACTACGATATAACTTGTAGAATAAGCTTCTTGTACAAACAAAGTCAAGCTGTATGATGGGTCAGACAGTTTTTCAAACTGCGCTGTTTTGGAACGATCGATATGCTCCACGGTGTAAGTAAACAGTGTTCCTTCCATGTCAGTAATCATAACTTGATCGCCGATTTCTAATAGGCCACAAAAGTCAAACTGACCTTTAGATCCGCTACCACCCAGTATCAGCGATCCGTCATAGCTACTACCCCAAAAACGACAAGGCGCATACATCAAAGCTTTTGTGTTCCAATCATTTTGCACCGGCAAGCAAACACTGTCAGAGGGAACCTCTAGCAAGCAAACATAATCGTTCCCTTCAAACTGCAATGCCGGCATTTGCGTATTTGTATAGGATTCTTCAACACCTGTGCTTCGATTTGGAATCATTTTCCCTATTTCTGTAGCAATTATCGTTGCGTTTTGGGATGTCCTACCAGCGTAAAAATTCTGAATTATGAAAAATCCTACACTAAGCAAAATCAGCACCGCACCAGCAATAAGAAGAAATTGCTTTTTGCTTTTCATGAGCGTTTCCTCTTTTGCAAGATACCTGTAATTATGAGTGCCAGACCGGAAATCCCCATTAGCAGCACGTAACGCCACAGTGGCGTAGTATCACCCGTTTTGGGTGAAGAAGGCGTCGTGCCCTCTTTTGTGTTAATAACGGTGAAGTTGTTCCCTTTCTCGGTAATTTTCACGGTATAACCTTGGGGGACATCTTTCTCCAGCACACTCCAACTGGCTTCGGTATCTTCTGTTTCCCATTTATAAGACCAGTTGTTGCTTTTATTCAGCTGAACCGTATCCCATATGGAGTCATCCTTAAATATCTCCACAGTTACATCTGCTGGACGGGAAGCAGTATTACCCGTGTCCTTCCAAAGTTTCATCAGTGTGTAACTGGAAATGGGCGTAACTTTTCCGGCTTTGGGATTTGCCACTAAGTCATAGTTATATACACCATCATTATCGGGTGTAGGCAAGAAAATGAAAAACGGTTCAAAACAAAATTTTTCGGTTTGAGTTTTGACATCTGCTCCTGCTACCAAGTACAAACCGGTTTGCAAGTTTTCAAACTTTACAGTCCCGTCGGAATCTGTCTTTGCTACTGCAGTTGATTCTACTTTGTCTGCCCGTATATATACCTCTAAAGTGCACGCTGTGTCTGTCCACTCTTTTTGCGATGTAATGCCGTGGATATTAACCGGATATTCAGCAAATTTACCTGTTAAATTATAACCACCATTAGATAAATACTCTGCTACACGAAAAATGTGAATCTCCAAATCCTGAAAGCCCACACTTTCTTTTGCATAATTAAGTGTGAGCGAACACGGTGTTTCAATTTCTATGCTCGCTGCCGATACAATTGTTGGCACAACAATGCTGCAAAGCAATATTATTAAGCAGAAATATACAACTAATTTCTTCATACGGATCAATCTTCTCCTAATGTTTCTTTCTTGACTGGCGCGAACATTACATATATCAACAGCACAAAAATAATCGGCAGCGCCACCAATGGTGTTACGATCAACGGGTCAATTTGGTATGCCTCATTAGCAATGTAAATACTTCTTTCCTGGGATGTATCAACCTGGTGTCCCCTAACCAAAAGCCGTTGGGTATTGATGCCATATGGGGTACAAGTTAAAAGCGTACAATAGTCCATGCCCTCTTCAATTTGAATCAAGCTCATGTCATCAGGTTCTACTATGCGAATTTGATCCACTTCATAGGTGAATGTCTTATTCATAATTTTAAATGTGAACAAGTCCCCCATCTCCATGCGGTCTAGATGGGTAAAAAGCGTAGCGCTTGGCAAACCTCTGTGGGCCGATACTACGCTGTGGGTATATTTACCACCAATCGGTAAACTGCTACCCTCTAAATGTCCAACAGCATTACTGAGCACACTGTCACTTGTGCCATGATAGACAGGCAATTCCTGGCTGATTTTAGGAATTGTAATATACCCCATCATTCCGTTTCCCGTTATATCAAGCACGGTCCAGTAGTTATCCAGCGTGTCATGTTCCAAAAACGGTTCCTGCAACCGGCTTAGTTGCAGATTATAGTCATTTGCTTCTTCAAAATATTTCGTAAAATCTTCTGCCTTAATGCGTGCCAACATATCTTCGTAATTGACAACAGCTTTGCTTTGTGTTTTGGAATTCCAGTAATTGCTGATAGATGGGTATAACAACACGGACAGACCTATGAAAAAAGAAACGAGCAATATAATCGTTGATTTTTTACTTCTCATAAGCCACTCCCTAATGTTATGGGTTTCCCCGGCAGGAGCTTTGCTCCTGCCGGGATTGAAATCATGTAGTTAGACTGTTTTTGATCCAACCTGGATCATGGACATTCTCTTTTTGGTAACCAGTAGAACACCAGCGCCCAAAACAACGATCATACCAAAGGTAATGAACATAATAGTGCCCATTCCACCAGTCACAGGAAGCATAGATCCCTTATTGTTTATTACCTGTACACCGGAGTTGTTAGAAACTACGCCTTCGGTGATGATGGCGTCCAAATTGTTATCAGCGATGGTAAACTTTTGACGGCCGGCAATGGAATTATAACCGTTGGGAGCCTTGGTTTCCTCCAGCCAGTAAATGCCGTTATCCAGACCGATAACACGGACCTTGCCCTTATCAACGATAATGGTATCGCCAGTTTCGTCCGCTTTTGCCTTGCGGTACATATTATAGCCGTCGTCAGTCTTAATGACATTGCCTTCAGCATCAGTCATAGGAACAACAGTGACTTCAACGCCGCCGGTTTCTGCAGAGTAAATTTTGAATTTAGAGCCATCCAGCAACTTGTTTTCACCGTCAGTTTTTACCAGATCAAAACCATAAGTTTTAGTGGTGGTAGAGTCAACTTGGGTCTTGTGGCCTTGACCGTAGGAGAGGTGGGTTTTGTTTTCGTTGGCGGGATTTTCAGCAGTGCCGTTACCGATCTCAGCATTTTCGTTCAGCATAGCGCTATATGTTACGATCAGACGGTCGTTGGTTTTCAAGCTGTCGCAAAAAGCCTTAGAAAATATCACCTCAAAGGTGCAGTCATCGGTACCATTAAGAACGACCTCAAAGTTGCCTGCAGCAGAAATATCTTTTGGATCACCGGTAACACCGTCGACAAGCTTAACTACAACGCTGTTCTGATCAAAGGTTAATCCTTCCTCCATAGTATCATGCAGAACATAGTTCTGTGCACCATCTTGGGCATTAATGGTTATGTTGAAATATAAAGTCTGACCAATTTCAGCACTGTTGGTTTTGCCAGGTTTCTCGCTCGGATCTCCCTTAACCTGCTTTTCAATGGTGGGGGTGCCGTTCTTGGAGTTAATTATACTGTTGGGGTTGGTGGTGCTCAGACCGCACAACGCACCCACGGATGAATCAATCAAATAGTAACCCAGTTCCAAATTTTCAAACACAAGGCTGTTTCCGTTAATGGTATACTGTGGTTCTGCACCGTCTTTGGTTTCTGTTGTCTTAGTGGGGGCAATGTTTTTATTTTCTGCATATGACAGCGCCAGTTTTGCAAAACTTGCAACTCTTTCAGCGTCACTTGATCCCTTCCACTCAATCAGACCCTTGTCGTTGAGAGTAATGTAGTCCTTGCCATCACCGGTGGTGAAAAAGGTTGCCCATTCGTCACTGGTATATTTATAAAAGTAAGAACCACTGGAGGCGTCAAAGCTTTTCAGTTTCAGCAGCTGATAGATTTCGTTGGTTGACACGGGCTTACCATCGGACATGGCGACATCATTAATAGTAATGCTGCCGACTGTATCATCGATAGTACCGCTGGAAGGAGTAGTTGCACCTGTAGGATCAGTTAATTCAGTGGCAAATACTACAGTTGTCAAAGACACAACCATAAAAATTGCCAATGCCAGAGAAATAAGTTTTTTCAAGATATATTTTCCTCTCGTTATATAAATTACATGTTGATTTTGAGTCGGATTCGCAGTGCAAACATATTTACTGCGATTATATGGCTTAGTTGATCCTCTTTTTTCGCTTGCGCCTTGTTTCAAAAGCGTATACCAGCGTGCCCAGCATGATAGCACATCCACACAGTATATAAATTAGTCGAGCTCGGGTACCCGTAGATGGAAGAATCGGTCCGCCCGGGTTAAAGGTATTGGTGACAACGACGGAGTATGTAGGTGGAGAACTGCCAGAGGTTTTGATTTCTCCGTATTCAACAGTCCATCGCGGTTGTGCCCAAACCTCCACAACGGTATATTGAATAACATTTCCGTTGTCATCTTTAAGGGGAAGTCCCAGGAAGCTTCCCTGCCAGTTGTTTTTGAGGTTTAGTGAGATACTACGTCCGGTATTTACACCGTTTGCTAATAGCCGCATCGTAACCGCATATTCCTGATACAAGGAAACATCATAGCCACCAGGAATGACCCACTCCTTATTCACTGTCATGGAGGTTTCATTGCTGGGCTCCAGTGGAATGTTGGTGATTTGGTAGGCCCAATCCTCTACTTCGCGGATATCGGTTTGAGTTATTCGGCATATGGGGTTAAAGATCAGAGCACTACTGGCACTGGTACTGTAACCTAATTTCTTCGAACTGTTCAAGCTACCGGTTAGGTAGTAGCTGGTGTTACCTTGCTTATAGAATATCTGCAGGCCGCCGGCCTGATTGCTATAGGAAAAATCCTGGCGAGATTGCTGGTTGGGCGAATTAGATGTAGCATAGAAGTCTGTCGGACTACCTCCATTGTAATAAAAGGTAATCGTCTGTCCAATACCGTTAGTGAATTTTACCGTTGAACCGCTGACAGTGGCCGTCCATAGCGCATTGGGAGAAGACTTTGCCGTCAGTTCATCCACCCATTTATAGCCGGTATCAGCTTTGTCGTCAAGGGTTGATAGATATCCGTTCGTTGTTTTTAGAATATAGGTTGCTCCATTTTGGAAGGATAGCGCCTCTGCCCATTGAGTTTTAGAAATCTCGATATGGGTTATCTGGCGAACAGAGGAATAATAACCGGATTCATAGGATTCTTCGATACCGTACTGCACTTCTGTTAAAGTATTGTAATCGTATTTTGGCAAATTGGTCCATATGTACATCCAGTCATTTTCATCGCTAAGAGTGACTTCTCGGATTCGCCGCACTGTGCCGTCCGGGTCGGTTACCGTCAGATACGCCTTAATATAGTCGCTACTGTGGTCAGCGGAATTTTGCCATTTTTTAATAACCTGCACGGTAGTTGTTTCTACCACAGTCTCGGGTGCATTTGTTACAACTATATTGACAGTCTGAGTCTCTTCGTTTATATCAACACCGTGAACAGTGAACCCGTTGGATGGCTCATTTCCCTGTGCGTCAGCAATTACATCTACAAGATAAGTTGCTTGACCTTCTCTTTTGATTTTTATACGAATTACGCCATTAGGCACACCGTAGCCTTTTTTGTTCGGCGGACCGGTCTCTTTTATGTAGTAGGTATTACCGGAGCCGACACCCCATAGCTTAGCAACGCCGTTTTCTACTGTAAAGGTACTTTGAAAATTATCTGCTACGCCGTCTGCCATATCCTGATTGTACGCATTTTCACTTTCCCAAAGTTTAGCAGGCTGGGTGCATTCAAAATCTTTGTAAACCGTAAATTGGGTGCCGTCCAGAAGTTGCTGAGTTAAAATATCTTCTTTATGAATCTGCAGCCCAAATCGAGGAGCCACATTAAAGTAAATGGCACAGTTGGACATAGATGCGCCGCGTTCCAGATAAAGCACGGTCATGGTGTGGTCACCAGCGCCGATTCCCCGATCTGTCAGGCTTGATTGCTTTGTTCCGTTTACGGTAACCTGACCGGTGGAAAAGTCAATGCTGCCGTCAACGATCTGGTGAATACCACCAATGTCTAAAACAACTACGCCATCTATCAGAACCCACAGGTCATCATCGCCACTGAATTTGAACTGCATGTTATTGCCGTGCATATCCTTGTTGCCGCCGCTTCCCGGGGTGTTGGGAAGATAGCATTTGACATCCATCCGCATACCGTATGCGTAATCGGTATTGACATTGTTGGCAGAGTTGTTATTTCCGGAATTATATTTAGAGTCATAGCGATAGTGGGAAACCCCTTGGTATTCTCCGTCCACACCTGCATAGGTATATCTGCCTATTGTTTTTCCGTTGTTATTAGCATAGGGAGAGTTTAAAGGAAGGAAGTCGGAGTAAGCGCCGCCAATGGAGTCCGAAGTTGCAGCCAAATAGTCATACACATAGAAACGTCCATTGCTCTGATTATAAGAAGCTGCATTTTTCTTGGAGTCGTAGTAGTAATAGCCGTAATTTTCGTCTGTTGGGTCATCCATGATCTGTAACAGGTGATCTCCGGTTCCAAGGTATGTTTTACCCAATATTCCAGATCCGTTGTCAGGGTTAAAGGCATTATTCGGCGAGAACAGCACCTCACCCAGCGCTGCGGAATAAATTCCGGAGGTAACCGTAGTAGCATCTTGATAGCGATTTCGATTGTTGCGGTTGCTAGGAATATTTAATCTGCCTTGGCCGTCATTGTCGGTAAATACAAAGTCGGCGGTTTGTTGCCCATTGTAGTTCACTTTTCCCGAGGTAACCATTGACCAAGTTTCCGAGTGACTGCTGGAAGAGACACTTACCTGCGCGTTTGAAGATTGGATGTTGAAAAGGTAATTATAGTCAAACATATATGTTGTGACAAATGAGCTCGTGCTGACGGTGTCAGCCACCTCGGCATTGAATTCACCTATGTCATAGGTGCTTGCTACCCAGTCAGCGTATAGTACTGCGTTGCCGGTTACCTTCATCTCTCCACCGGGGAGATAGTAACGACTGTTAGTCACATCGTACCAACCACGGAGCTTGTAACTATACTTACTGGGTGAAGTCCATTCTGTGGGCAGTTTAAGAATGCTGCCATCTTTAACAGTATAGGCTGTGTTGGGAGAGCCGGTAAGATGACCCAAACCGCCGTCTGTGCCGTCCAGCCAGACGGTGTAATTGGTTGCTCGAGGTTCGGCAGCCAACATCATAATGGGTGCTTCAGGTGTGAGACCATACCCCAAAATGACGGGATCGTTCGGTTGTAACTGAATTTCAGCTACGGTGTTTTCCCAATCACCCGCAATAGCGGTAATTGTAGTTTCATCAACACCTGTAATGATGGCCACGGAATCAGCAACTGTAGCATCTGCATCCTTGCGTATGAATATCAAGTTGCCGATTTCCGGCAAGCTTTGGGAAACATTGTTGTATAGATCAGCAGCTTCCCATTCCAGACGCATAGCTTCCGCGCCGGAGTTCATTGGTGCATCCATTGCGCCTGCATAGTTTAGACAGAAAGAAGCAAACATAGTTGACCAATCGCCGTAGGGATTGCCGTACCACTGACCGTAGCGAGTGATGCCTCTACGAATGCCGTTGGCATCAACTTCGAAATTTTGCGTACTTTCTGTATATCCAATCTGCGATTGTGCCACCAAAACAACATTTTCTTTTGTAGTGGGTCCCCGAACCATATCGGCAAAGGCCTGGTCCCAATCCGCGTTTGTTTCCAAATCGGCAGAAATGTCACTATAACAAGACGCTACATGGATATGATCCTGTATACCGCAAAAGGCTTCTCCGGCCATGGTGATACCGGTTAACTTCAATCCCCAAAAAACACAAAGTATTACAATCAGAGAAAGGATAGCCAGCACTTGATAAAGAACATGACGAAATCGGTTTCCGATATTAAATTTAGCAACATAGTTTTCTATTTTCTTCAAGATCCTTCCCCCCTTTCTCTGCCTTTTTTGGAAAGGCAATAATAAATCAATTTATCCAGGTAAATTAAGATAATGGCCAAAGTTTGAATAATATTTTTCCTAAGATTTGATCCTCTGCAATACATCCAATGGCGGTACTACGGCTATCAATGGAAGTTTGCCGTTGGTCCCCCATCATAAAATATTGGTTTTCCGCAACTTGATATGGAAACTCTATATCGCATTCGCCCAGCGCCTTTTCCGTTATATATGGTTCTTCTAGTTCCACATCGTTTACATATACAGTGCCTTCTTTGTTGATCCATATGTAATCACCTGGTACGCCAATCACCCGTTTGATCAGAACTTTATTAGAAATGTAGAAAGCACAAAGATCTCCGCTTTGAACATTTCCCGTTTTTGTCAGAACAACAATATCGCCATCATTTAAGGTTGGCTCCATACTGGTGCCTGCAATCTGCAACACCGGCATAAGCATAGTAGCGATCAGCGCAGCAATCGCCGCCACAACGATTAAAGAATTGCAAGTGCTTATTAGAATACGACGAAAACGGCGCTTATACTGTTCTCGTTTTAGCTCTTTTTCTAGCAGTTCCAACTCAGGAACTGCAATGTCCAGACTTTTTAGGCTCATATATTAATCAATCCATTTACAAAATTTCAAAAGGCAATCATCTTAGCTTCCTATATAATCTGCTTTAATTCTTGCATTGCTTTTGCAATAATTTGTTCTGTTTTTTGGGCAGCTTCGGCTTCTGTTTCAGCAATTCTTTTGCGCGAAGCTTCAATAAAAATATCTACTGTGTTTTGCGCAGCCTTCATCAACTCGCCTACTTGCATAGATGCCTCTGCAATGGAACCGACATCATTCATATTTATTTCTCTCGAGGCCAATTTTTGCTCGGCCTCATCCAGCTGATTCTGCAGCGTATCCGCACGAGCAGTTTGCATTACTAATAACTCCAGCAATTGATACCGTTTTAACTTTTTCAAGTCCTTTTCTGTCATTGCGGTTTCCTCCAAAAATCATACTTTTTAAAATTTTTAATCAATATGTACATATATATTCGGTCAATTTAAGCAATTTGTATAAAAAATTTCTTACAGTATACCACCTAAAATAATTTAGTCAATGATTTTGTAATAAAAAATTACAAAATTTTCCTCCTGTTCACAATATTATGTCGAAACAAGAAAAAAGGTCACTTTTTTAGCGACCTTAATCATGCTATTTATACTTATTCAAATTTACGTAATAATATGCATTACTGTGCTCTTTAGTGCAAACTATTTATATATGCTTGTACTCATACACTGTGCAAAAACGACAACAAAGGTTAAACACGGCGTTGTGAAATATTTATATTAAAATAGCGGTTAAAAGGATGTTCAAATCCTTCCAACCGCTTTCGCATATTTAGAGGTGAATTTCTGCAGCTTATTTAAGTTGCAAAATGATTAAATTACGTGCAGAAACTTGTCAAAATAAACACTATTGCTTCTACATCATACTGCATGTTATAGGCATAAGAATATTTCACTATTCATAAAATCACTTCAGATGATACTGTGAACATACTTTTGTTTACAAAAGGTCGTTATTGTCGTAAATCCGCAATAAAACGTTGTTTCCGGTCTTTTGTTCGTTAAAATGCCGCTGACATCGATTAATTCGGTGGTGACTCCGTCAATTGATTAAAGGTACCCTATCCATAGCAATTGTATGTATAGGTAGTGGCTTTGCCACGAAAAATAAGATAAGCAAACGTCTGCCGTTTTGCCAAGTAAAAAATGTATTATAACGACTGCTCAAAAAAGTGGGTAAAAAAAATAATCACTTAGTGTACTTAAAATTGGTGGAGATAAGCGGGATCGAACCGCTGACCTCTTGAATGCCATTCAAGCGCTCTCCCAGCTGAGCTATACCCCCATGTACAATACACTAAGTGATTTATTTATGAAATTGTATTTTGGGGTGCTGCACTGAGCACATTGTGCTCCCAGATGAACTTTACCCCACATTAAATCGCTTACTTGCGACATGTGTTATTATAGCAAACTATTGAAATTTGTCAAGAAAAATTTACTTGAAAATTTATGCTATTGCTGTTATTATATAATGTATAAAAATAATTAGAGGTGACAGCATTGAAACTAACTAAAAAACTTATTGCATATTGTTTATGTATTGTTACATTGCTTACATTATCAATGACTACAATTACAGCTTCTGCTGTTAATAGCATTGATGTCAAACTAATTTCAAGCGCACTAAAAGCAGAACCCGGAGATACATTTAGCGTAAGTTATAGTTTTACTAATGCATCAGATTATAAATATGGCTTATCAGCGTTTACAAGCATGCTGAAATATGACCATAACAAGGTTCGATGTGTCAAAGTAATTCACAGCACATTTAATAGCTCTATTATGTCATCAAATCGTTCATTAACTGGTGAAGTACGTACACTTTACACATACGCAAACCTGAATAAAAAACCAGGTGTTAACACAAGTGATACTTTTGTTACATACGTTTTTGCTGTTGTAAATAATGCATCTGGAACGATTAAGCTTTCTCTTGACTTTGATACTATAGTCACCACAAATTACGATAAAACACCTCCCGAAAACATTACGCTTACATATAATAAACCTTCTGTATCGGTTGAAATTGTTGGTGGTGAAACTGAATCACAGGTAACTTCATCAAATAAGCCTGCAAGCAGCAATACTCAAAGTAATTCACAAACTAATTCAATAGGCTCAAGCAGCAAAGCACCTAATACAAACGCACCTGATGATTTCACTACTGTAGATGACAAATATTTAAATCCAGATTTTACACAAAGTGATGTGGCCAGTGGCGAAGAACAAACCTTTGAAATTGGAGATTTAACTGAAAGTCAATTGACCGAAAGTGTAAACAATATACTTTCAAGCACATTTTCCGAAGCAGGTATTGACCCCGAAACAGTAAAGCCCACAATTGGCAGTAGCGATAAAAACTTTAAGCCTTTAATATTTATCGGAATAGGTTTATTTATAGTTATTGCTGGAGCTGTTGCAATAATCATTATAAAAAATAGGAAAAAATAATAATTTTTAATGCTTCATTCCAAATTTGGAATGAAGCATTATATATGTAGTAAGGTGTATATTTTGAAAAGGCTCTTTATAGAAATTAAGAAACAAAATAAATACATATTCTCTCTCGTTAAATGGACAACTGTTTCAACAACCATTGGCATAATATGTGGATTAGTCGGAACAGCGTTTGATTACGCTGTAGAATATGCAACAGTAGTTAGAGAAAACCATGCTTTTTTAATTTACTTTCTTCCGTTATCCGGAGTTTTGATTGTATTAATGTACAAGCTATTAAAATCAAAGTATAACATTGGTACTGATTATGTAGTTAATGCTGTTCGCACGACCGAAAAGATTCCGATTTTGCTTGCACCACTAATATATTTCGGCACGTTTATAACCCACCTGTTCGGTGGTTCAGCAGGACGTGAAGGAGCTGCTTTACAACTTGGCGGCTCAATTGCATACAACGTTGGCAGACTATTTAAAGCAAACCGTAAAGATATACCTTTGATAATTTTAAGCGGAATGAGCGGTGTGTTTGCTGCGTTATTCGGTACTCCTCTTACTGCAACGTTATTTACTCTCGAAGTAATAAGCGTAGGCACAATTTATTATTCGGGTCTTATCCCCTGCCTTATATCATCACTGGTTGCCTATTCTTGCGCACAACTTCTGGGTGTTAAGGCTGTCAAATTCAATTTAACAAATATTCCTGATTTGCAGTTGTTAACAATTATAAAAATCGCTTTGTTATCGGTATTATGTGCCGCTTTAAGTGTTGTTTTTTGCCAAGTGATGACGCACACAAAGAAATTATTAAAAAAGCTAATTAAAAACGCTTATTTGCGCATTATTTTAGGCGGTACTGCAATTTTACTATTATCGCTGATATTTTCCTCACATGAATACAACGGCGCCGGAATGGACGTTATTTCAAAAGCAATATCAGGCAATGCAGTACCGTGGGCATTTGCTGTAAAACTGCTTTTCACAGCAATTACAATTGGATGCGGATTTAAAGGCGGAGAAATTGTACCATGCTTTTTCATTGGTTCTACATTCGGCTGTACAATTGGCTCATTACTTGGCATTGATGCCGGATTTGGTGCAGCTATAGGATTGGTTGCTCTGTTTTGCGGTGCTGTTAATTGCCCCATTGCATCGATGTTTTTAAGCATAGAATTGTTTGGAGCAAACGGCATACTTTACTTTGCACTTGCCTGTGCAATAAGCTACGTTTTATCAGGATATACCGGACTATATAAAACTCAAAAAATTATGTACTCAAAATTCAGCGCCGAGTACATAAACAAAACAGCAGAATAAATTTATATATCAATAACAAAGGCACCGATTATAAAATCGGTGCCTTTGTTATTATTAGTCTTTAAATAATGTTTCACTTTCAAGTGCTGAACGATGAATCATTCGACCGTTATGATATACATAATCGCTTTCTTCATCAGATGAATCGCTATTATTGGAATTTTTATTTTCGAACTCATTATTATCGTGACTTATGGGTTCTTTTTCTTCGGACGTCATTTTAATGCCCAGCGCTGTTTCTTCTTTATGCTGTTCATAGTACGGGTCAATAATAACTCGCTTTACCGGAGGATAAACTGCATACATAACTACAAAAAACGCAAATGCAATTAAGAATGTTGAAATTAAGAGCAATAGGAAACCTAATATTAAGGTGTATGCTTGTCCTATAAAGAAAAGAAGCCAAATAAGGAAAATCGAAACTGCAAATCCTACTATTAGCAATGTATTTCTAATCAAACAGATTATTGAAAAGAAAAATGCATTCTTGTAAATGTTTTTCAAGCTTAACTTCAGCGTAACCTGCATAAGCATAATGTAAAAATGCATTGCAATAAATAGAAACGCTAAAAATAGTGATCCTGCAAAACCAATCAAATATATCCAACCGCTGTTTAAATAAGAGTAATATAGAGAAACAGCATTAATAATTATTGCAACAGCAAAATACTGAATAATAGATATTACGAGCGATGGCCAGAAATTCTTTTTTGCTGCATCTTTAAAATCAGAAAAAAGAAAAACCGGTTCTTCTCTGACAAAATCTCTTGAAACTTTTACAATGCCGGCAGTTGCTGGACCAATTAAGGCAAACGGCAACAAAACGAGTACCCAATAAAAGTATTCAGTATAATTATTAGGAATATAATCATTTATAGAAAGAGTGCCGTCAGTAACAGAAACAGATGTAAGAATATAATCATTGCTTTTAGTGTCAACCACTGACCATATGTTATCAGTGCTGCTGAATTCAAGCTTAAATCGGTCTTTTTCAATTGTATTTAAAAGTTCCTCGATTTGCAAAACTAACTTATTTGATGTTTCTTTATTAAATTTACTATTATCAAAACCAACAGTTCCGTCAGTTATCAATTCTGGGTTTACTTTGTTAACAGTATCAATAATATTAGCCAATGATGCATTAATTTGAACCATTACTTTTTCATTTGGTTTATATGATTCAATGTACTTTTCAACAATACCACTAAATTGCGGAGAAACATTATTACTATATAAATATTCTTCTATAACTGATTTATCAGATAAAGGAGTAATATTGAAAATTACAACTGACATTACAATAAGAGGAATTAAACAAGCTATAAAAATCAAGTTTAAAGAACATATTTTCCAAAACTTAGATTTAAGTATTCTGAAAAATCGTCCTATCCCCGATTCCTTGTGCTCTTTACTTACGCCGGGTCCTTCTTTACTTGGGTCTAAAAATTTCTTGAGAAATGACAATTAAATTCACCTTAATCCTGTATTTTCACCTTAATTCTATTTCTGAGCTCTCGGATGGAACTTATTATAAACCGATGAAAATTTATTTTTCATAATATGCGCATATACTTGCGTCGAAGAAATGTCGGAATGGCCGAGCATTTCCTGTATATCCTTTAGTTGTGCCCCATTTTCAAGCAAATGTGCAGCAAATGAGTGTCTTAAAGTGTGAGGCGTTATATCCTTGTTTATTCCGGCTTGGGCCGCATATTGTTTAATTATTTTCCAAAAGCCCTGACGAGTAAGACGCTGACCATTCATATTGACAAAAAGTGAGGTTTCGTTATTATCGAAAACTGTAATAGCGCGGACACGCTTTATGTACTCGTGAACAGCAACCATTGCGGTTGGATAGACCGGGATAATACGCTCATTCTTTCCGTTGCGGCAGTGTAATATGCCCACATCAAAAATTATATCCTTTATGTCAAGATTGATTAACTCAGAAACACGTATGCCGGTAGCATATAAAAGCTCTAACATAGCTTTATCTCTGCAGCCCTTAGCATCTCTCGAATCAGCTTGCGAGAGTAGCAGGTCTATTTCCTTATTGGAAAGTATTTCAGGCAATTTTTTATCAGTTTTTTCAAACTTGATACCACTTGCAGGATTTCCTACTGCAATATCTTTAATTACGAGAAACTGATAATAGCAACGAATTGTAGCAACAACTCTGATAATGGTAGCGTGACTTTTGCCTTTCTTTTCAAGAAATTTAACATAATCCTTTATGTCGTCACAATTTACATTTGCAATATCATCAATATCAGTATTTGCTATATATTCGCAAAACTGATTAAAGTCTCTGATGTAGGATTCAAGTGTGTTTGGTGACACTTTCTTATCCTGAACCAAATACTCATGAAATTGTTGTTTATAGTCCTTCATTTTATCTACCTCTATGTTGCTATATAAATATTAATTTTAAAAATCAATGCCTGTAAAAATGTTAACAATAATAATCCAAGAGCGCTAAACAAAAACTTAAGTAAATACTGTTTATTATCAATATTAATGTTATTAAATTCTTTACTAAATGCCGACCGAAAAAATATAGATGCATATTTTGAGGCATCGTTAAGCCGGTGAACATAAATAATACAGCTAACAAAGAAAAATAACAAAAATGATAATGCGAAAATAAGAACACCCTTTAAGCTATATTCGTAATATAAATAGCCGCTAAAGCCGCCATAAAAAACTGATAAAGCTGCTGAAATAGCAAAAATAACAACTTTGCCGAAGCAAAAGTATCCGGTAAAAGCAACAATAAGTATTAAAATCAGTTTAGGTAAACACAGAGCAAATAATGTTGCAAAGTAACCGTATTGCTGAGATATAGTACACAATTCGTTGAAAACAAAAGAAATACTGTTTGTCAGCCAACTCATTCGTATACATAAACAACCGAATGCGTATGAAATCATCATCACTATAATAAATGGTAATAACGGATTATTGTTGTTAATCCTCTTATTTGAGCGCGTATAAATTGCAGTTATCATATTATCATCCCCGTACAAGCTTTACAAATAAATATGCAAGTTGCAAAAGGCTGATAACCTGTGGTTACATAAAACTTTTTAAAAACATAAATTAAGTTCACATAACTCTGCTTAAAGCAATTTTAGTGAACATATTAAATATAATACATTATTACGATTATATCAATGGTTTTTAGATCAAAAAATGATTTTTGGATAGTGTTACAAACTTTATGTCAATAATATTATGTAAATGCACAAATTTTATGTAAACTATATTATGTTAACTCTATATTTCGTATGCTATGTTCATTATGTCAACTATCTGTGGGTCAAGTTGTTTTTTAAAAAAATAATCTATATTTATATATTTGTTAGTTTTAAACAGATCGCCTTATTTCTTCCCTATTAAATAATTGAATTAAATTTTTATTAAATATCTTTATATTTTTTTAATTTTTTCTTGACATTACAGCATTCTATTGCTATAATAACATGGTCGTTTGATTCATTAGCTCAGTCGGCAGAGCACTTGACTTTTAATCAAGGTGTCCGGGGTTCGAATCCCCGATGGATCACCATAAAACCAAAACGGTATAGATGCCACTGGCGAAAAGCCAGTGGCATCAACCGTTTCCGGGCTTTTTCAGCTCGGAAATTCACGGATGATTCCATAGATGCCAACCGCTGTTTCCCCCTAACTGGTGGGATTCGAACCCCCTCTTCTCGGAGGTTGGCAAAACCAGAAACCATGTAGCGCCCTTTTTGAAGCATCAATTTTCAAAAAGGGCGCTATTTTTCTATCAATAGAATACACAAAATTTGAGGCGTCAATTTGTTGGTCACGAAGGGCCATCAGATTGGCGCCCTTTTTGCTTTCAGACAAATTCAAAAAGGGCACTGAATGTCAGGAGGTAGTAAATGAACCGAGAACAGTTTTTTCAGGAGCTTCGCACCGCTCTCCACCGTGAGGGATTCACTCCGCAGCCGGAACAGGATGAATTGCTTCCTGTGGAGTGGGATGGTCTCCCCCTCTGCCGGATCACAGCGGACGGAGGCGTTCGCTACTGGCAGGAGGATGTAGCGACGCCGGAACGGGAACGAGCCTGTGAGCGAGCCACCGATCTGGCCTGCACCGTGCGGGAGTACATGACGCTTCTGGAACAGGCTCCGCCCCTGCAAGCCCAGAGCCTGACCGGTGACTACCGCCTGCTGGCTGACTTCAACGGAGCCGTGCTGGCTGCCCATCCCACCCGGCTTGGCGTCCAATTCGTCACATGGGACTGGAGCTTCGACCGCACAGGTCTTAACTACGGACGCTACTTTCAGGAAAACTATTCGGGCGCCAAGCAGGACTTCGCCACCCGTGCCGGCCTTGTTTCCAGACAGCAAATTTTCAATCAGGAGCAGCTTGTTGAGATCTACCGATGCTGCTCCGACACCCTGGACGCTGGTTTTGACCTGACTGTCGAGCAGGAAAAGTGCATCCGGGGCGTTCAGGAGCAGATTGCCATTGCAGCTCCCGATGCTCTGAATCGCATAAGGGAGCAGGAGCAGCACCCCATGGAACCCTACAGTCAGGAACCGATCATGTAATATTCAGGCGCCGGAGTTTTGGAAATAAGACTCCGGCGCTTTTTTGCTTTACTGAAAGGAGCACACCACCAATGACACGCTACTTCATGCGGGATACACCGCTGTGCCAGATGGAACAGCAGATGATGACCCCGCCCTATTTCAAGCCCAGAGGCCATGGCCGATACTATCCCGGTTTTCAATATAGCAGAGATGACATGGAGTGCCCATACTGCATGAACTTCAGACGAAATCATCCCTGCCCTTTGGAGCAGTGTGTCTGTCTGGATGAACGGATCGTGGCCGGTGCGATTGACCTCAACGAGTTTGTCAGGGATTGCTTCTTCCCTGAAGCGGGAGTGCAGCTTCAGGCCCGCTTAGAGAGGAGTTTCAATGGCTGCTCCATTGGATTTTTCCTGAGAGATAGTCATCGGGAGCGTTGGCAGCACTGGCGTGCGCGCTGCTATCGAATGTCAGGCCGTAATCTGGCCGCGCTGTTTCTCCTCACGGCGTATGAGGATATCTGGCGCAGGATGATCTGGAAGTTTGATGCCCGCGGATTTGACTTCCAGTCCGTCCAGCTTTCCGGCATCCAGCCGGAACTGTACAGTGTTTACCAGGCAGCCAAAACCATCTCCACCGGCAGCCACAATATCACTCTTGCCGATCTCGCATCCCCCGAATTGGTCACAGATGAGGCGTTCCACCTGATTGTCTGCGCTCTGCTTCTGGCCAAGTACGGAGATGCGATTTTGAATTTTGAAGGAAAGTAAGGTGATGCAATGTGATGATGGAAGCAGTTCTGAGCAACGCCGACCACCCGGAATACGGTGTTGCGACGATCCCTCTTCCCATTCCCAGAAATCAATACGACCACTGCGTTGCGCTGTTGGAGGCACTGGAGATCGGCGATGCCTCTGAAGCCGACTGCCGCTTGGACTCGCTCGATAGTGCTTGGCCCGTGCTGAATCGGCTGGTATGCACCAAGGTCAACCTTGATGAGTTGGACTATCTGGCAAAGCGGCTGGACAGCTTTACTGTGGGCGAGTTTTCGCAATTTCAGGCGATGGCTGAAAAGCTGAATCTCGCCAGCATGAAGGATCTCATCAACCTGACCTTTTGTTGTCAGCAGGCAACAGTGATTACGGACTTCACAAATTTAAAGGAGATTGGCCGTGACCACTACATGAACATCCACGGCGGCTGCGCAAGCATGGAAGAATTGGAGCAGCTGGACGGAGAGGAAACCGCCATTCTGCTGATTGAGAATAATGAGGGAACCATTACCCGCTATGGCGTGGTCTATGACAACGGCATGCAGCTCTCACAGCTCTATGATGGAAGACACCTGCCCTGCTACCACTATGAGGCCGATATGACTGCTGTTGGGATATCCCCTCGACAGGAACCGGAGAATAGCAGGAATGTCACCTGGGTCTACCTCCCCGCATCCAAAGGACAAATTGAGCGCGCCGTGCAGCGTTCCGGCATTGCTGACCCAAAGGATATGCGCCTCTTTATAGCTGACAGTTCATTCCCAGAGGAAATGGATGTAGCACTGGACTTCCAGTGCGATAACATCCACGAACTCAATGAGCTGGCGCTGGCTGTGGAGAAGTTTTCGATTCATGACCGCAAGAAGCTGGGGGCAGCAGTAAGCATGGCCAAGCCGGAAAACGCCAGCCAGATCCGCCGTCTGGCGGAAAACATGGATCTGTTTGAATTCGCCCCCGGCGCTCATACCCCCGAGGAATATGGGAAATACATGATTCAGAGATCCGGCCATTTTGAGTATGACCCCAATCTGGACGAGTTTTATGACTACGAGCGGTATGGCCTGCAGCACATGGACTATCAGTCGGGCGTGTTTACCGACCGCGGCTATATTGCCTATGTCGGCACAGTAGATCTGGAGGAACTGATGGCGGAAGGCCCGGTGGATCAGTGCCAGCGGGAACAGGAGGTTCAGATGGGAGGGATGACATGATCCAACTTTTCATGAAACGAAGTGGGAGTCCTGTCATTGTCCCGCTCAATTTGCCCGCATCTCATGACGCTATGACAGAAGCGGCCAGCCAGCTTGATGAGGCCAGCAGAGCAGGAAAAACAGAGATCGTCGAGATCAAAAGCGTGATCACCAATCTGCCGTCGTACCTCGGCGGACTCGACCCTGACTCCAGAACGCAGCTTGCACAACTGAATCAGCTTTCGAGCATCATTGCCAAAATGGACTCCCGCGAACGAGATATCTATGCCGGCGCCTTGGATGGCAACAGCATCAATGACCTGAACGATATGATTCGTGTGGCGGAACAGGTGTCGGACTACATCCTCATTCCCAATGTCAGTTCAGATGTGACTCTTGGCCGTTATGTCGCTGTTGCCGGTCAGATTCAGGGTGACCCCAGATTTCCCGAAGCAGCCTGGCCCTATCTGGACTTCTCAAAAATCGGCGCAGAATACTATGCCGAGCATGGCGGCGCCTATACCTATGCAGGCTATGTGCTCCGCAAGCAGGGTGATGAGCTTGTCAGAGAGAAAAAATCGAAGATCCAGCTTGACCTCTCCTCTTCCCAAGCGCAAGTGAGTGTCTGCCTTCCGGCAACGAAGGAAGAATTGGAGCGAGTAAAAAGAACACTGGGAATCGATTGTTTTGCAGAGGCAGCAGTAACCAAGGTGTCGTTTTCCGTTCCCTATATGGACGAGCACATTCCCACCACAGGGGTCTGCGTGGAAGATGCAAACGAATTGGCTTGGGCCATTGAGGGGATGCAGTGTGAAGATGGTGAACTGCTGAAATATCTGTCGGTTCTTTCTGTGGAGCAGCCGGGGACTATACAGGAGGCTCTCCGCTGTGCCATGAATCTGGACGACTATGAGCGCATTCCGGAGGACACTTACGAATACGGGCAAACAGTCCTTCGGCGCATCGGTGCTGATGACGAGCTGATCGATGCCATCGACGGATATATGGATTTTGAGAAGCTGGGTGAGGACACTATGGCGGAGGAAGGAGTCCGGCGGACCGAGTTTGGCCTGATCCGCCGATGCAGCAGCCCCTTCGCTGAGGAAACCCAGGCAATGGAAATGGGAGGCCTTTCCTGATGCCCCGCGAAACCAATCTGCTCCGCGTAAAGCTGGTGGCGCACACCCTCCTCGATGTGCAGATCCAGGAAACGGCCCTCTCCCCGGTGATCGTCAGCCACCCCTTCACAAACTCCGGGATCTCCGCGCTTCGGAATGAGGATGGGAGCCTCTCCATGGTCGACCTGATCAACAATTCCGATGACTGCACAAGGTGGCGCAGAAAGGTTGGAGAGCAGATCGACAGCGCCGAAAATGTCCATCAGATCTTCGTACTGCTCAACCCGCCCTATTATCTGACTTTTATCAAATTTGCCGCCTCCGCTCTCTCGGAGAAGGATCTGGGACAGCTCTTATCCACCGCCTGGACCCAGGAGGAATGCCCCAATCAGGACTGCAATGTGAGCAAACGAGAACTGGTGGCCTTGTTCCGATCCGTCCCTCCGGAGTCCCTGATGGACGAGGAGGAGCGCGCCGCACACCAGGCGCTGGAGGATACGGTGACAGTCTATCGGGGCGTTACCCCCTACAACGCCAAAAATATCAGGACGCTGTCCTGGACACTGGATCGGAAAACGGCGGACTGGTTCGCTCACCGCTTCGGTGAGGAGGGAACGGTGTATGAGGCTCAGATTCGGAAGAAACACATCCTGGCCCTGTTCACCGGCAGGAACGAAAGCGAGGTCATCGTAGACCCGCAGCACTTGGAACAGATCATGGAGTCCCCGGAGCCGGGGTTTGATATGCAGATGACCTGAACGATATTATCCGATGATTGGGAGGAATGTGAATGAAGAAGAAAATCATGATCACGGTGGCATCCTTGGCCGCACTGGGAGCCGCTGTCGCCGGCTATCTCCACTTCTCCAGCAGGACGCCTTTTGGTCATAGCTATTTCCGCTGAGCTGTGGTATGTTGTGTAGCTATACCAGCACGAAGGGAGTGAGAAAATGAACAACAAATCGATTGCCGAGTTTTTGGAGCATCATAAACAATTCTGCCAATTCAGGCCCGCTTCTCGTGAGGAGGCGGGTCTCTTTTATTCGGAGCCGAACCAGACACTGGATGAGGCGCTGGGTACGGTAGGACATCTCCGTATGGACTTCGGCTCCGGCGGGAAAGAATTTTTCCATACCTGGTGGCCTCATAACGAAGACCAATTCAACACTGGGGAATTTAAGGATGACCTTCAGGATGTTGTGGATGCCCTTCGTGCCGATGGCCCTCTAAAGGATCTGTCCGCAATGAGTACCTACTGTCATCAGAACGGCGGAGCAATTACGCAGGACGGCCGGAGTTATGGTTACATCGCAGAAACGAAGCATTACCGCTACTGCCTCCGCTGCACCCCTTCCCCCGGCGACTATCAGGGCTATCTCTACTGCTACGATCTGCGCCAGCAGCAGATGGTTCAGCAGGACAAGCCGGTGGGGCGGGTTACCTTCGCCAGCGGTGAACAGACGGAGTTTACGGATGCCACAGCATTCCTCCAGACCATCCGGGAGGAGCTACCGTATATGGCCACTACCGGCTTCCGCTATGAGCTCCTGACCGATGACCCGGACATCCAAAAAGCGGCGGATGATATCCTGCTGGACTTTGCCGGAGAGGAAAACCCAAGGCAGGCCTGTAATTATGGCCTGACGGAAAAGGGCATCAAAGCCATGCAGGATGCCGCCGACCCAACTCTGCCCCACACCTACGCCTGGTTTGTAATCACCGACTGCAACACCCAGGCAGAGCAGTTCCATCGGGGCCTGGCATTGTCGGATGCCATACTGGTTTACTGTTCCAGCGACCGGCCTGAAAAGCGCATTGGCGTCACGAAGGATGGCCTCGCCACGGTAGACCTTGTTCACACACAGGACGGTGAGCAGAGGTTCTTCGAGGACTATCAGAAGATGAACAGCTTTCAAAATGATCCAAAAATTCTGGAGGCGGTAGACCGCCTCCGTGATGAGCTGGAGCTGCCCAACCAGGGCATGAGCATGGGAGGAATGTAAATGTCAGTACCAAAGGAATGGCTGGACTTCCTGCGGGAACAGTTCCCGACAGGAACCAGAATCAAACTCAGAGAGATGAAAGATCCCTACGCCCCACTGGAATCGGGCAGTGTGGGTACGCTGGACTACATCGATGACATCGGTCAGTTCCATATGAAGTGGGACAACGGCAGTGGCCTTGCCCTGATTATTGGTGAGGACAGTTTCTCTGTGATCCCGCCGGAACCCACTACGCTGAAGCTGTATATGCCCCTGACAGCGGATCTCTACACCCGCAACGAGTATGGTGAGATGGAGGATGACTGCACTCTGCTGGACGGGAGGTCGCTGCGGGCCTATGAGGGCGAGATTCTCAAAGCTTTGATCAACAACAGGATGCCGGAAGAATCTGAAAGCGGCATCATGCACTGGTATGGCAAGGATGACAGTGTCAGTCAGAAGGTCAAATCCGCCGTGTTCACCGTCGAGGATCGGAACGGCCAGCTCTGGGGCGTTGCCGGGTGCCGCGTGGTTGGCACCCTCACCCCGGAGGAACTGACCACCCTGAAAGAGTATATCTCCGGACAGGCGTCGGATGGCTGGGGCGAGGGCTTCGAACAGCGGGAGATCTGCGCCGGCGACGATGAGCTGTATGTCCATCTGTGGAGCATGGAGGATGATTGGGACATCCAGACCGAGGCGGAACGCTTCGCACCCAAAGTGGCGGAGGGGCTGCCGGAGATGTGCTTCTCCACCCTCAAGTCTACCGGCGACCTCATCTGCATTCGCCGGGGCGAGACCGGCTATTACCCCTCCGATTGGGACACCGGCGACAAGGAACAGAATGTGGAGCTGGCTGATCAGCTGAACGAACAGCTTGGCGTCAGCCCCATCCAGCGCCAGGCCATGGAGTTGGGCAGTATGTGCGGCTGGGATGTCCCCGGCGCTGATCCCGCCAAATACGAGGAGGACTACAGGCCCCAGATGGGAGGGATGACCCTTGAATGAAGTGTTCCGTGTGGAGCTGTTCGGCGAAAAAACGGATCGGTGGTGCGAGCTGGAGCTTCCGGCCAGCTACTATGGTCTTCAGGATGCGCTGGACAAGATCCAGATGCCCTTGGGCGACAAGCCGAGGTGGGAATTTCTTGAACACCACAGCTTTCAGTTCCTCCATGTCCATCTGACCCATGAATGTGATCTGTATCAGCTCAATGCGCTGGCAACCTGCCTGGGACAGATGAACGGCAGAGAAAAAACTGCCTTTGAAGGGCTGTTCAACATGGAGGTGTCCAAAAAATACGGTCCCATCAGCGTTGCCACCATGATCAACCTGGCCTACAGCACAGACTGCTGCCATGTGATCAACGCCACAACGGACGAGCAGCTCGGCAGGTTCTATGCGGAGAACGATTTCATCCCTGCCCTGGAAAAAGTTCCGGATTCCATCTTTGAGTATCTTGACTTTGAGATGCTCGGAAGAAAAGCCAGATTTGAAGAAGGCGGCGTTTTCGCAAGCGGCGGTTATGTCACGCAGCACACCGAGCTGAAGCAGGTATATGACAGCCTGGCCTTGATTCCCGAAGCGCCGGAATATAGCATCCGCCTGACGGTCGGCAGGTATCCCTTCCACTCCAATGAGCAACCGGACAATATGATGTACCTGGATCTGCCTGCCACGCAGGAACGGCTGGACGCCGTGCTGGAGGCTTGCGGAGGCGCCTCCTGGTCGGAAATGGTCTTCCGGGTGGAGGACAGCGCGATGCCTGCGCTTCTGGAAAACATGGACTGCGACGATATCCATGAGCTGAACGAGTTGGCCAAATGCTTCAAGGAGCTGAGCGCACAAGGAGAACTTTCCAAATTCAAGGCAGTTATCCTTGCAGCGGATTGTCACGATATCGCTGCCGCTGTCCAGATTGCGGAAAATCTGGATGACTATCTGCTCGAGCCTGATCAGCGAAACCCCGAGGAGGTAGCCATAGAGGAACTTCGCTTCATTGTGGATGAGCATTCCCGGTCCATTCTGCAGAAGCACGTTGTCCTCTACAACTATGGTCAGGATGTCATGGCAGCACACAACGCTCTGCTGACCCCCTACGGTCTGGTTCAGCGCAGAGATGGCGAGCCGATCCGCAATGAAGAAACACAGGCAGAAAATGCCGGAATGGAGATGATGTGATGGCGAGTCGGCAAACCAGGCAACTCCTGGACCTTCTGGACGGCTTTGAAATGACTAAATCCCAACACGACTGGCTGGAACGGCGATTCGAGAACATGACGGTAAAAGAAAGCCTTCTGTTCCGTGGAGCAATGCAGATTGAGCAGCCGAGGATGACCTGCGATGTGATGCTGATTGCAAGTCAATTGGATCACTATGATCTGTTCTATGGGGCCGGGGATGATGTTCAGCTGGGCAAATTCATCATGGAGCAGATCCAGCGTCCCTCTGATCAAGCGCGGGAGTTTCTTGACCCGGAAAAAGTGGGTGCGGCTTACCGCCAAAAGGGCGGAAACACTTTCTGCGACGGGCACTTTATCAAGGGCACCTCTTTAATCGATCCGTTTCTGGACAGTAACCCTTCGATGAATCCCGACAAAGGTGATTACGGCATCCGAGTCAAGCTGGCCAGCCGAACCAACATGGACGGCGTGTGGGTGGGCTTCCCGGACACCGGCGAATACATGGACGCCGCACACCCGGACGAACTTCTCCTGGCGCTGGACGCACTGGAGGTCGAATCCGTGACCGAGTGCATTGCTGTGGATGTGGACTGCTGCCTCCCGCAGCTGAAGGACATCCTCTCCCAGTACGGCTCCGCGTCGGAACTTGTCCGCCATGCCATCGACTTTGGTTACATCTGGGGCGAGCAGGGACAGGGAGAACCCAAATGGCTGGATAAGTGGCAGGCAGTCATGGAGCTGGAGGACTGCTACCGCCTGGATTACGCCTTAGATCTGGCGCAGAACCTCCACTGCTATCACTTCATGCCCCGTGACATGGATCTTGCCGATTACGGAAAAGAGCTGGCAAAACGGGATGGCATCTATCCCCAGGACGAACTGCTCGCCTCCTGCTTTGACGCTGAGGGCTATGCCAATCAGAGAATGAAGCGCATGGGCCTGTCCGCCGCCGAACATGGGTTTGTATCCTGGAACGGCACAGAGCCGGTCTATGAGTACAGTCAACCGGAGATGGAGCCGACCATGTCCATGTGAGAAGCCCTCACACAGACCAGGCTTTGCCCCAACGGAGGTGATGATATAAAAAGAGTCAAATAGCCTGAAAGCTACAGGGGCCGTTACCCGAAAGGGACGAACGGCCCCTTCTTTTTTTGCGCTCTTTCCGGGTAACTGTCCCGGAAAGGAGTCTTCATGACGACGGACAACCCTATTGCCAAACACCTGAAGGAGTATCACTGCGGTGAGCTGAGAGTCGTCCCCAGCCGTGAGCTGGAGGCCGCTTTTCAGATCCGCGGACCCGACCTGCGACGGTTGATCAACAGCCTGCGCGGGGACGGCATCCCCATTTGCAGCTCTGATGCCGGCTATTATTACGCCGGCACCGAGGAGGAGCTGCGGAGGACGATCCGGCAGCTCCGAAGCAGGATCAAGAAGATCGCCCATGCGGAGCGCGGCCTCACAAAAGCGTTGGAGCAATTTACCGACAGCGGCCAGATATCCCTCCCCCTGGAGGGAGGTGATACCGCTTGAAAAGCTTCATCCCCTGGGTGGGAGGCAAAAGCAAGCTGCTCTGGCTGATTCATAAGCTGTCCCCCTCGCGCTATTCCCGGTTTATCGATGTGTTCGGCGGCAGCGGGACAGTGACATTGAGCCGCCCGATCCAGCAGGGATGCATGGAGGTTTATAACGATTTCAACGGCGACCTGACCAATCTGTTCTGCTGTGTCAAAAACAGAACCATGGCGCTCCTTCTGGAGCTTGGCTTCCTGCCGCTGAACACCCGTGATGACTTCAATGTGCTGTATAAGTTTTTCTCCCGTGAGGAATTCACCGATGACTATCTGGACGAGGAGATGGAGCTGACCCAGCGATATCTGGAACCGCCGGATGCCAAAACCATCCGAAGGATGATGCTGGAACGAGCGCCTCGCGGAGATGTGCGGCGGGCCGCTGACTATTTCAAGCTTATCCGGTACAGCTTCAGCGGCGGCGCAAAGTCCTTCGCCGGAAAATCCTGCGACATCCGCCGCTTTTTCCATCTGGTCTGGGAGTGCTCACGCAGACTGGCGGAGGTGGTCATCGAGAACAAGGACTGCGTCGACCTCATCCGCCAATATGACCGGGAAGACGCATTCTTCTACTGTGACCCGCCTTACTACGATGCGGAGGACTGCTATGCGGTGGGCTTTCCCAAGGAAGGCCACCAGCGCCTCCACGATGCGCTTCTGGAGTGCCAGGGGTTTGTGATGGTTTCCTACAACTACTGCCCCTTCATCGTAGATCTGTACAAGGAGTTTTACATCTTCTACACCACACGCCCCAACAGTATGTCCCAGAAAGCCGGAAGCGAATACGAGGAGATCGTCATCACCAACTACGATCCCCGTCTCTATAACTCCGCAAGGCATTGGCAGCTCAGCATTTTCAATCTGTCAGCCGCGGAGGAAGACGACGGGCGCTACACGCTGATCCACGAACCGAAAACAAAATCTGATAAAACGGAGGAATGAAGATGACCTTTATCAAGTACACCAACGACGGCAAGGCCGTTATCCAGCCGGCGGCCCTCACCCTGAGCGGCCTCGAGCGGGAGGAAACGCTGGAGATGCATATCCTGGAAAACGCCATTGTCCTGCTCAAGCAGGAGATGGAGCCGGTGGAGAAAGCCACCGCTATGATGGCGCTGATTCGTCTGGTCAACAGCCTGTGGGCGGATATGATGGCCGGATGGGAGAAGCAGGAGGGCGATGCGGACCCGTGCGACGGTTGTTCTGGCTGCGGCGAGGATATGCTGCCCATTCCTGCGGAGGCCTTTGCGGATGCCGGCATCCTGCACGACAACCTCCGTGTGGTCAGCGTGGACGGCGCTGTTCTGGTGGTATCCGATGATCGCAAGACCAAGTGGGCGTCCGAGCTGGACAAGAGCCTGGAACAGCTCGGCATCGACAGGGCCGATTTCGAGAAGCTGGTCAAGGCAGTCATGGAGCTGGATGAGGACGAGGACGATGACTAAGGATCACGCCTACCTCTACCTCAGTTCCATCTCCGAGGCCAAACGGCAAAACGAGGTGGCTCTCTGGCAGGCAAGCCACTTGGAGAACATCGCCTGTAAGCAGGCCATCGAGGAGGCCATCCGCAAGGGCTTTGATGGGATGCACCTGAGTCACGACTGCGCCAGGGGCGTCATCGAGGACTTTGGCTTCAAGCGTGTGGGATGGGTGCTGGCCGCAACCATTCAGCTGAAACCGGAGGATGGGCGCTTCAGCCGCCGGAACAAGGAATGGGCCGCTGCGACCTTTATCCCCCGCAGCGACCGAAACTATGAGTTCATGGTGGAAAGTCACGTCGGTGTTCTGGACATCTTCGTAAATGAGTTTCGCGACGCCCAGGATGCGCTTGGGATGTTTGTGCGCTCCCACTGCGACGATATGACCGGGCAGGAGCTGGAGGGCAAGGTGCTGGTAATGAGTCCATTCACGCTGAAGGAGTCCTATTGGGCGCTGGAGAATCAGCTCTGGCTGGCGACCGGCGGCTTCGGCTGCGCCCCCAACGCTGCGGGCAGAGCGGTATACGCCACCTGCCTCGGTGACGGGGAGCGAACCCGGTGGAACCGGAGCGATTTTATCGGCATTCTCAAGGAAGAACATCTGCCCGACTGGGCAAGAGAAAGCCTGGAACAGATCCGGCGGGAAGATCCTGCCGAATCTGCCGGCATGACAACCCCATACATGTGAGTGAAAGGAGCTTGATAACCATGGCAGCGACCAAAAAGAAACAGCAGGAAACCACCACACCCCAGGTGGAGGCGCGGATCGACCGTCTGGTGGACGGAGATTTCAAGACCAAAGCCTTCGCCAGCGCTACCATCGGCGGGGCCTTTGCCGTCCACGGCATCCGGGTCATCGAGTCCGACAAGGGCCGTTTCATCTCCATGCCCCAGGACTCCTACAAGAAAAACGGTGAGACCAAGTACAACGACACCTTCCATGCCATCACCGCCGAAGCCCGGAACGCTCTGGTGGATGCCGTCAACGACGCCTACGAGCAGAAGCTCCAGGAGCAGCAGGAACAGAAAGGCGACGCTCCCGACCAGGCCATGAGCCAGCAGATGTGAGCCGCTCGCCCTGAAGGGAGGTGATGTGATTTTGGTCCGCTTCACAATAGACAATCGAAACCGCCTGATCTTCTACGGCAACACGGTGGGCTATGTGAAGGATGATGCCGCTGTTGTGGACGAGATGTTCCAGACGGATGAGCTGTCCCGCTACCTGGCCCGGTTGAATCTGACGCCTCAGTGGAAGGAAGGCGTATTTGACCGCCTTGCAGCCGGAGAGGCGCCCGGCGAGGAGCTGGGGCAGCCGCAAAAAGGCTGCCGCATCTGGCAGCTCCGGAAAGGCGTGGATGTCACCATGCGCTTTATCGGATATGAGGATCTGATAAAGCGGTTCGGAGAACCGGACGCAGACAATTATACGCAGGTCTATGACGGCGATCTGGGTACCAACGATTTGGAGCAGATCTACGCCATCTGCCGGGACAGCCCGCCTCCCGGATATCAGGGCTACCGGATGGCTCTGTCCGATGTGGTGGAGCTGTACGATGATTCCGGCAGCGAGTTCTTCTACTGCGACCGCGTAGGATTCCGTCCCATCCAGTTCAACCAGCGTCAGGAGCAAAACGAATGCCACGAAATGACTATGTAGTCTGGGAGGATAGCCGCCCGGATTTTCCTTTGCCCAGCCGAGGCCGGGGGGTCTCCCCAAACGCATCCCATGATCTCTTTCCAGCCAACACACTACCAAAAATCATTTTTACTTACAGGAGGAATGTACCTTATGAAGAAGCTGTTCAAGAATATCGCCAAGTCCGCCAAGTCCGCCGCCATCAACTGCCAGACCTCCATCGCCGCCTTCCACCGCCGCGCCGTCTGCGGCAACGCCGGCGAGGGCTATATCGATACCGCCGTCAAGGTTCTGATCGCCGTCGTTCTGGGCGCCCTGGTGCTGGCCGGTCTGTACGCTGTGCTGAACGACACGGTCATGCCCACCGTGACTCAGCGCATTCAGGAGATGTTCGACTACGCCGGCTGATGCACTGGGCGCAGGCGCTGGTCTTCTGCGGCTGCCTGATGGGCGCTTCGATCTATGATGTCCGACACCGCCTGGTGGATGACCGGGTCTGTGTGGCGCTCGTGCTGGCGGGGCTGATCACCATCAGCCCCGCCTCCTTTTTGGGGGCGCTTGCGGGAGGGCTGCCCTTCTATCTGGGGGCGGGCTTTGGGAAAAACGGGGCCGGGGATACGGTGCTTGCGGCGTCAGCGGGGTTTGTGCTGGGCCTTTCCCGCACTCTTGCGGGGCTTACGCTGTTCGCTTTTTGCTACGCCCTGTTTGTGCTGGGAAAAAGTCTTGTCCTGAAGCTCTCCCACCGCCCCACCCGGTTCACCTGCCCACTGGTCCCGTTCATTGCCGCAGGATTTATCCCCGCATATTTCTTATAAGGAGGCTTATATGAAGATTTTCCGTAACCGCACCGTGATCGGTGTGCTGTGTATCCTCCTGGCGCTCGTCATCTGCTTCGGGGTGACGCCTCTGTTCAGCCGCAGCGCCAGCGAGAAGGCTGAGATCGTCCGCGTCACCGCCGACATCAAGGAGGGTGACGAGATCACCGCCGAGATGGTACAGACCGTGGAGGTGGGCGCCTATAACCTGCCATCCGGCATCATGACAGAAAAAGACGAGGTCATCGGCAAGTATGCCACCGCCGACCTGAAGGTGGGCGATTACATTCTGGCCAGCAAGCTCTCCAACGAACCCGCCGCCGAAAATGCCTATCTGTACAATCTGGACGGCACCAAACAGGCCATTTCGGTCACCATCAAGAGCTTTGCCACAGGTCTGTCCGGCAAGCTGGAGAGCGGTGACATCGTTTCCGTCCTCGTGGCCGACTATCAGGGCATGAGCGAAACCGTGATCCCGCCCGAGCTGCAGTATGTTGAGGTCATTTCCGTTACCGCTTCCTCCGGCTATGACGCCAACACCGGCGAGGCCGTTGGAGATGAGAAAGAGCTGCCCTCCACCGTCACCCTGCTGGTGACCACCGAGCAGGCCAAAGTTTTGGCCGGGCTGGAGCAGGAAAGCGAGCTGCATCTGGCGCTGGTTTATCGTGGGACCGCCGAGAACGCTTCCGCATTCATCGAGGCGCAGGACGCTCTGATCGAGGAGCTGTACGCCGAGCCGGAAGCCGAGGAGACTGCCGAGGCGACTGAGAATACCGAAACCGGGGAAAGCGAGGGCGCCGATCCTGCCGCAGAGAGCGAGGCGGCTGCGGAATGAACTTCATGAAAGGAAGCCTGTTTCACCGCAGCACAGAGCCGGAGGAGGTTGAAATCACCCAGGAATCCGGCGGTGGAGTCCTTGCCGTCTGGGGAAGCCCCGGCTGTGGCAAAACTGTGACTGCGGTAAAGATCGCAAAGCATCTGGCGTCCCAGAAAAAGAATGTGGCGCTGCTGCTCTGCGATATGACCGCCCCCATGATGCCCTGCATCTGCCCGCCCTCTGAGCTGGAGTGCGACAAATCCCTGGGCAGCATCTTCGCCGCCCAGCGGATCTCCGTGAATCTCATCAAGCACAACCTGACCACCCACAAGAAGCTGTCCTACCTGACCATGCTGGGGCTTCGCAAGGGAGAAAACGAGTACACCTATGCTGCCTGCACCAAGCAGCAGGCAGAGGAACTCATCCGCGGCCTGCGAGAGATTGCCCCCTATGTGGTCATCGACTGCTCCAGCTATATCGCCAATGACATCCTCTCCGCCGTGGCGCTCATGGAGGCCGACAGCGTCCTCCGGCTGGCCAACTGCGACCTGAAATCCATCGGCTATCTTTCCAGCCAGCTCCCGCTCCTTCGGGAACTGCACTGGGATGAGGACAAGCAGTACAAGGCGGCGTCCAATATCAAGCCCCTCCAGGCGGCAGACCGCATCGGTCAGGTACTTGGGAGCGTCGCTTTCCAGCTTCCGCATTCCCAGGAGCTGGAGGAGCAGTATCTGGAGGGCACGCTCTTGAATGATCTCTCCATGAAAGACAGCAAGGCGTTCCGCCGGGAGATCGAGAAAATCTGCAAGGAGGTGTTCTGATGCTTGGCAACAAGAGAAGCAATTCGTTGTTCGCCGCGGCCCCGTCCGCCGCCCCGGCGGAGGCCAGGCAGGAGCAGGCCGAAGTGCATGACATCTCCTTTGAGGAAAATACCGGAAGGGCTATTTTTGCGGAAACCAAGGTCGCGCCCAAAGCGAGCGATGTCTTCTTCGCTCCCCAGAACAAGGGGATGCCCTTTGCAGAGGTTCTCAGCCAGGTGCAGTCCTACCTCTCCGGCACCTATGCCACCCTGATCACGGAGGGCGGCGACGAGGCCAAGGAGCAGATGAAGCGCCGGATCGCCCGCTATTTGCAGGATAACCGCATGGCCGTGGACGGCATGACTCAGAGCGAACTGGTGGACGCCCTGTATACGGAGATGGCCGAGTATGGGTTTCTGACCAAGTACATCTTCGCCGACGGCATCGAGGAGATCGACATCAATTCCTGGCGCGACATCGAGATTCAGTATTCCGACGGCCGAACCGTCAAGCTGGAGGAACACTTCGACTCCCCAGACCATGCGGCCAATGTCATCCGCCGTATGCTCCAGAACTCCGGCAAGGTGCTGGACAATGCCAGTCCCATCATCACCTCCCGTCTGGCCAAGAACATCCGTGTTTCAGTCATCAAGACCCCGGTGCTGGACGAGGACGCGGGCGTCGCGGCCTCCATCCGAATCGTCAACCCCAAGAATCTGACCAAGGAGGACTTTGTGGGCAGCGGCACCGCCACGGAGGAAATGCTGGATTTCCTGTCCGCCTGCCTGCGCTACGGCGTCTCCATCTGTGTGGCAGGCGCGACCAGCTCCGGAAAGACCACGGTGGCGGGCTGGCTTCTGTCCACCATTCCCGACCGCAAGCGGATCTTCACCATCGAGGACGGCTCCCGTGAGCTTCAGCTCATCCGGGAGCAGAACGGCAGGGGGGTCAACTCCGTCGTCCACACCCAGACTCGTGACAGCGAGAACGAGCGGCAGCGCATCGACCAGATCGCGCTGCTGGACATCGCCCTTCGCTTTAATCCCGACATCATCGCCGTGGGCGAGATGCGCGGCCCGGAGGCCAATGCCGCCCAGGAGGCCGCCCGCGTGGGCGTGGCCGTTCTCACCACCATCCACTCCAGCTCCAGCGAGGGCACCTATCGCCGCATGGTATCCCTGTGCAAGCGGGCCGTGGACACCCCTGACGATACGCTCATGGGCTATGTCACCGAGGCATATCCCATTGTGGTCTACTGCCGCCAGCTGGAGAACAAGGAGCGCCGCATCACCAACATCTCCGAATGTGAGATCCTGCCGGATGGGAGCCGCCGGCTCCACAAGCTCTACGAGTACAACATCACCGAAAACCGTCTGGAGGGCGACCGGTTCATCATTGAGGGACACCACCAGAAGTGCGAGGAAATGTCCGAGAGCCTGCAGCGCCGCTTTATCGAGAACGGTATGCCCCGCGGTGAGCTGGAGCAGTTTATCCAGAGGAAGGAGGAAACTGCATGACAATGATCCAACTGATCGCCTGCATCGGCATGATCGCCGGGCTTTTTATGGTGCTGGGGATCTCACCCGCAGAAATGAGCGACAGCATCTTCTCCCGGCTGACTTCCGCCCCCGGCAGCATCCGGGCGGATATCAACGAGACGACCAAGCGAAAAAAGGCCGGCTTCTTCCGCCGGGAGATCACAGAGGCGCAGGCGGTGCTGGCCGCATCCGGGCGTGAGGGGAAATTCCCCATGGTGTGCATGGCGTCCTTGGTGCTGTTTGCCCTTGGCGCCTGCATTGCCATTCTTGCCGGGAACGCATTCCTTGTCCCTGTGCTGGCCGTCGGATTTATGCTGGCGCCGTTCTGGTATGTCAAGCTGACAGCCGGCAGTTTCAAAAAGGATGTGGCCGCAGAGCTGGAAACGGCGCTGTCGGTCATCACCACCGCCTATCTGCGCACGGAAAACTTCCAGCAGGCGGTGGAGGAAAATGTCCGATACCTGCACCACCCGGTGCAGGAGGTGTTCCAGCGGTTTCTGACCCGCATCAAGCATATTGACCCGGACATGGACGCCGCACTTCACGACCTGAAATACGCCATCGACAATGAGGTGTGGCAGGAGTGGTGCGAAGCGGTGATGGCGTGCCAGACAGACCGCAGCCTGAAAAGCACCCTGACGCCCATCGTCAGCAAGCTGTCGGATATGCGAGTGGTCAACGGAGAGCTGGAAAATCTGGTCTTCGGCCCCCGCAAGGAGTTCGTCACCATGGCAATCCTGGTGCTGATCAATATCCCACTGGTGCGGTTCATCAACACCGATTGGTACCACACCCTGGTGGACACCATCCCCGGCCAGATGGTCATCGCCGTCTGCATCGCAGCCGTATTCGTGTCCTTTGCTTTTGTGGTGAAGCTGACCCAGCCTATTGAGTATCGGAGGTGAGGAAATGGGCGTACTTTTATTCCTGTTCGGGACCGCGCTGGCCACCGGACTGTATTTCGTCCTCGCCGACCTTCTGAAGATTCCCAGACTGGCCACGGAACGGGCGCTCATCTCTGCCGGACGGAGGGAGCGGAGCCTGGTCAAAGCTCTGGAGGCGCTGATCCTCGGCTGGGCGCTGAAGCTGGCGCCGCTGATCCGAATGGACGAATACAAATACCGCCGGCTGGAGAGCAAGCTCACGGCGGCAGGGTTGGATATGACGCCCCAGGTCTACACGGCTTATTCGATCCTGAAGCCCTGCCTCATCCTGCTCGGCATCATCCCGTGCCTGCTGATCCTGCCCATCCTGAGCCCCCTCATCGTGGTGCTGGCCGTGCTGACCTGGTTCAAGGAAAGCCGTCGGGCTGACGAGCTGGTCAAGGCCAGAATGGAGCTGATCGAGGGCGAGCTGCCCCGGTTCGTCGCCACCATCCATCAGGAGCTGGCAGCCAGCCGGGATGTGCTGCGGATTCTGGAAAACTACAAGAAACACGCCGGGCCTGACTTTGGTCGTGAGCTGGATGTGCTGACGGCGGATATGCGTTCCTCCTCCTATGAAGCGGCGCTCATCCGCTTTGAGGCCAGAATGGGCTCCGCCATCATTTCGGACATCGTCCGCGGCCTCATCGGCATCCTGCGGGGTGACGATGGGCGAATGTACTTCCAGATGCTGTCCCACGATCTGAAAGCATTGGAACTGCAGCGCCTCAAGGCCAAGGCCGCCAAGATCCCGCCCAAGATCCGGGTGTTCAGCTTCATCATGCTCATGTGCTTCATGATGACCTACATCGTCATCATCGTGTACCAGATCGTCAATTCTCTGGGAAGCCTGTTCTAAAGGAGGTCGCCATGAAAAAAATACTGAAACGGCGCTCCGGCGAAGGCTATATCGATGTATGCGTCCTGGTGGTGTGCGCCATGCTGGTGCTGGCGCTGGTGGTTCGTGTGCTCCCGGTCTACATCACCAAACAGCAGCTGGACACCTATGCGGTGGAGCTGGTGCGCGAGGCGGAGATCGCCGGCCGGGTTGGCACGGAGACCACCCGCCGGGCGGCGGCGCTTACCGACAGCACCGGGCTTGACCCCGACATTCGGTGGTCCACCACCGGACGCATCCAGCTCAATGACGAGGTCACCGTGACCCTGACGCTGGAAACGGATATCGGCCTGTTCGGAGGATTTGGCTCGTTCCCGATCACGCTGACGGCTTCCGCTACAGGCAAGTCGGAGGTGTATTGGAAGTGAGAAAACCGATCTTTCGCCGTCGCTCCGGCGAGGGCACCCCCATGATCCTTGCCATTGTGCTGGTATTGCTGATGCTGTTCTGCGCCATTGCCGAATTCAGCCGGCTGTGGATCATTGCCCAAGGCGTAAAGGAGGCCGCGCAGCAGGCGGTCATTTCCACCGTCAATGACAACTACGACGATGTGTACCACGCCGTCCGTGAGGGATACGCCGCGGGCTGGTATCCGGACGGTACAGGCCGCTGGGATGAGAGCATCGATACCGGCGATGTGTACGGCCAGCTCTCTGAAACGCTCGGCCTGGAAAATACAGCGGGCGGGTATCAGAAAATTTCGGACGGTGAGGTGGAATATACCATCTCCGACCTGTCCGTGGTTCTGGAAAATAACAGCCTCGGTTCCGGCCAGAGCGAGGGCTATACCGCACTGGTGGAGATCCATCTGGAGGTGCCCGTCCGGTTTCTGGGGAATCTTTTGCCCGCCGCCAGCATGACTTTGCACACGGAGGCCAAATATGTGCCTCTCTTCTGATCCATCCGGTCTTTTCAATAGACTTCCACAGAAAAATGTGGTATTGTCCCATTAACAAGAAATACACCAAGGAGGCATACACCATGACAGACAAGACAAAGAGGATCGTCCTCATCGCCGTCTGCTGCCTGCTCTGCGTTGCGGCGGCCGTTGGGATCGCCGTCCGGTTCGGCGGCAATGCCGATATTTCTTCCGGTGTGGTTTCCGATGATCCCACCCAGAGCGGTAATCCCAGTGTGGATATCGACAATAACGGCCAGACTGATCTGGATGTCCAGGTGGAAACGCCGGACGCATCCGAAACCGATCCCGCCCAGAGCGCGGACTCCAGCGGCCTGGAGCAGACCATCCAGGCAGATCCCGTAAAGCCGGAATCCCCCGAAAAACCGGAAGCACCCGCCGGCACCACCACGCTGCCGGATGACCACGACGGAGCGGATGTGCCGGAGGAGGAGCGCAAGACCGAGGATGAAACGCCGCCCACCTATGAGGAGACTCCCACAGTGGCTCCCACCGAAACGGAGCCTGCTGCGGGAAGCACCAACAGCTCCGGTCAGGTCTATGTACCCGGCTTCGGATATGTGGAAAACAGCGGTGAGAACACCGGAGTTCAGGACAACAACATGTACGAGAACGGAAATAAAATCGGCGAGATGGGCGGCGGTGATTGACCTCTCATCCGCAATAACGGCGCAGTCGGAAGTGACTGCGCCGTTTTTATTTGTAAAAATCGGAAAGGAGGGCACCTGTGAAGCGAATCCTTGCGCTTATTCTCTCCGTTGCTCTGATGCTGTCCATCGCTGTGCCTGCCTATGCAACCGGAGATGAAAACATCGACGGCGGTGGCGGCAACATGGGCAGCGGAACATCTACAAGCTATTGGAACCCCGGCATGGATGGCGTCCGCGTATCCGTGATCAATGTGGACAGCCATGCCGTAGTGGGCAATGTGATCGACCTGACCAACAAAACGCCCGCATCTGGCATCATCCATTTCGGCAAGGTCAGCAAGCTGTCCTATAACGCCGGACGGAGTCTCTCTCCGGTAGTGGGAAACTACAGCTACATTAATCCCTCGCAGAGCCTGCCCCGCATCATCTCCTCCGGCAGCTATCCGGCCAGTATTGATGCCATCCGCAGCTACTTCACTGATGAACAGGTCATCCGAGCCATCGCTGGATATGTGGGGATGGACTTCGATACGCTGATCTGCGGCGATTATAAAATCGTCATCGAGCCGATTGCGTATCTGGTCTATAACGGTGCCAACTACGCTATGACAGCCACGGAAGCCGCACTCTATGACCAGGTCGTTGACGGAAATCTCCGCTACTGGATGGGGTCGCTGACCCACCAAAATCTTCCGCTCGCTATCTTTTTGGAGGAAGCCGACCTCGGGTATCCTGCGTGGTCAGGCAGCACCACAAGCAAGGTCAGCAACGAGCAGATCATCTCCTCGCTGGGGATCGGCATCGTCCGCTTCAACGATGAGGTGGAGGAACCGGAGGTGGATGGGTTTGACTACGAATACCGGGTGGACACCGATGTCATTACCTCGGTGGAGGTATCCGGCGGACAGTCAGACCCGGACAACCCGGTAACCGTGCAGTTTGTGATCGAAGGCAGCACCTATACCATCAGCAATGTGTACTATCCGGACGGCGACAGCCAGCTGGTCTGGGTGAAGTGGCATACCCCCGATGAACCCTGTGTTTGCACCATTCAGGTCAGGGTGCTGGGCGGAGGCACGGCGCAAAGCACCATCACCGCCAACATTGTGGATTTGGACGGCAACGACCCGCCCAATCCCGTGGCCGATGACCGAAACGACACCTTCACCCTCGTGGATATCCCAGAGAAAGAAGAAGTGTCCTCCGCCTCCTGGGGCATCTGGTCTCCCTGGTGGCAGGAGAATTGGGTGTGGGTTGAAAACTGGGAGAAGTGCTGGCACACGGATCGGTGGACGGACAGCGAGGGCAAATCCCACACGGACCGTTGGTACCACTGGGTGGACAACGGCTGGTGGGAGGATCAGGGCTGGTGGGAATTTGATTATAACGCCTACACAGCCAGCCTGACGGCAACCATGGTCATCACGCCGGACAGCCTGTCGCCCACGGCATCTTCCTCTACGCTCAAGAGCGGATACGGCATCCAGCAGAGCGTTACGGCCAGCGTCAGCACCACACAGAGCGCCGCAGTTACTGCGGCTCAGAATGCGGTGACCTATTTCCCGGAGTTCAACTACGAGGGCTTTTGGAGGCTCCTGAACCGAAGCATCAGCGGCAAACGCTCCACTTTTGCTTTCAAGGACAACCCCTACAGCACCTATAACCGGCCAACCCATTTCACACCGATATGGTATCCCGATGGAAGCTATACGCCATATACCTGGCTCCTGGATTGCTGGACGCCGGCAGGAATGCTGTCGCTGAACCTCACGGACTCCCTCCGGATTTCCGGCGATCTCTGGGAGGACTGGCATATCGCCCCCACAACTTAATAACACAATGGAGGAAATCTATGCGTAAATTCAACTATAAGCGCCTGGTCGTTATGCTTGTCGTGGTCTTGGCAATGACCTGCCTGATGGCGACCACAGCTTTTGCCGCCGGTACCGGAGATGTGGCCGGCGCCGTCGAGAGTACCTGGTCCACCGCATCCACCCAGATCAAGTCGGTGGTCGACAATGTGGTGTTTCCCGCCATCGACCTGATTCTGGCCGTCTTCTTCTTTGCCAAGCTGGGCACCGCCTACTTCGAGTACAGAAAATCCGGCCAGTTCGAGTGGGCGGCTCCCGCCATCCTGTTTGCCTGCCTCGTGTTTACCCTCACTGCGCCCATGTATCTCTGGAGCATTATCGGCATCTAAGGAGGGTATATGAACTTTTTCGAACAGGAGCTTCACAAAATCGTTGCCCCAAAGTATCCGGACGCCACCTATGTAGGCCGGGCCTGCTATGTGCGTCTCGATGAGTTGAATCGGGCAAAGATCCAGTTCGTCACGGGGATCGTCGCAAATCAATACCATGCCCTTCGCGTTTCCATTCTGAATCGGAACGAAGGCCAGGTGGATGTGTTGCTTCTGAATCTTTCCGACATTCTCGGGAAAAAGCAAACCGGCAACCCGAACTTCCGCAATGGGGTCAATCCCTACATCTGGGATGACTACGGGAAAGCAGATTGGTATGTCTACCATCCCAACAGTCAGGACTACCAGCAGCTCACGGATGCGGTGTCGGATTATTTGGAGGTGTTTCAGGAGCAAGCCCAAACCGCTGACCCCCAGTGGCAGCAGACCATGTAAAGAACTGACCCAGGGGCCGTACCAGCTGTACGGCCCCTGGCCTTTTATCCCAAGCAGTTGGTGCGGCCTCACACCGAAAAGAGGTGAACGAACCATTGTTTATTTGGGATTTTGTTGCCGACACCATCCTCGGTCAGATCGTGGATTGGATCTACGGTCAGGTCATGGGCTTTCTCGGAAACTTTTTCGCCGAGATGGGCAACATGGGCGTCGAGCTGTTCGAACTCAGCTGGGTGCAGAGCATTGTACTGTTTTTCTCTTATCTGGCCTGGGCGCTCTATGTGACCGGTCTTGTGGTGGCCTGTTTTGAGTGCGGCATCGAGTATTCCTCCGGCAGAGGGAACCTCAAAGAAACTGCTCTGTGTGCCATCAAGGGCTTTATGGCGGTGAGCCTGTTTACGGTTGTGCCGATTCGGCTCTATGAGCTTTCCGTCACATTGCAGGCAAGCCTCACCGCGGGGATCACAGGGTATGGCACCTCCATCGGCGAGGCGGCAACCGAGATTGTGAATTCACTCAGCGGCATTGATTCGCTGACTGGAATGACCACCGGCTCATACTTCGGCTTTGCTTCCATCACCAGCCCAATCATGCTTTTATTCTGCATCATTCTGATGGCCTACGCCGTGATAAAGGTCTTCTTCGCAAACCTGAAGCGCGGCGGCATTCTGCTCATTCAAATCGCAGTGGGCAGTCTCTATATGTTCAGCGTCCCGCGCGGTTATACGGATGGCTTTATCCAATGGTGCAAGCAGATTATCGGATTGTGTCTAACCGCCTTCCTGCAATCCACCATTCTCATCGCCGGCCTCATGGTATTCAAGGACCATGCCCTCCTTGGCCTTGGTCTGATGCTGTCCGCCGGCGAGATCCCCCGTATTGCCGGCGCCTTTGGTCTGGATACCACCACAAGAGCCAATATCATGTCTGCAGTCTATACCGCTCAGGCTGCGGTCAATACCACAAGGACCGTTGTTCAGGCGGTAGCCAAATGAAGACGCTGACAATGGGCAGCTTGTTTGACGGGATTGGCGGTTTTCCCCTGGCTGCGGTTCACAACGGCATCGTACCTGTGTGGGCAAGCGAGATCGAAGCCTTTCCCATTGAGGTGACAAAGATTCGTTTCCCCGATATGGCACATGTGGGCGACATTACAAAGCTTGACGGAGCAAAGCTGCCGCCGGTGGACATCATCTGCGGCGGCTCGCCCTGCCAGGACTTATCTGTGGCCGGAAACCGTGCCGGTCTCTCCGGTGAACGCTCCGGCCTTTTTATGGAACAGGTTCGAATCGTAAAGGAGATGAGAGATGCGGATAGACAACGAGGCCGAGCAGCTCTCGATATACGACCTCGATTTATGGTGTGGGAAAATGTGCCCGGAGCCTTCTCCAGCGGAACACCAAAAGGAGAGGATTTCCGGATCGTCCTCGAGGAGATCGTCCGAATTAAAGTCAGTGGTGTTTCAATCCCTCGACCTGACACCGGGCGCTGGGAACCTGCTGGGCGAATTCTATTGGGAGCTGATTTCTCCCTGGCGTGGAGATGCCTTGACGCTCAATACTGGGGTGTCCCCCAGAGAAGAAAAAGAATCTTCCTTGTCGCAGATTTTGCAGGACGATCCGCCGGACAAATACTATTTGACCAGGAAAGCCTGCCTGGGCATCCTGCGCAGAGCCTTTGAACGCGGGAAAGAACTGCCCAGAAAGCTCAATCAGGCACTTGAAATTCAGTCAGGAGTCGCTCCACCGGCTGATACGGTTCACAATCAGCAACCGCCTCACGCCAGCCAGCAGGACGGCTGCATCGAGGGCTTCGATGGCTATAACGGTGATCTGACCGGTGCGGTAGCGGCCACCCTGGGCGTGAACTGCGGGATGTCCACTGGCCGCAACGGCCTTGTCCAGCCGATTGCCTTTGCCGCAAACCAGCGGGATGAGGTCAGAGATCTACACGATGTGGCCGGAGCGTTGGGCGCCCAGCCGGGAATGAAGCAGCAGACTTTCATCGCGGAGGGTGTCGTGGCCAAAGGCAACGGCGATTGTTTTCTGACGCCGGAACGGCACACATCTCTGAGTGCAGGCGGCGGTCAGGCCGGTCAGGGGTATCCCTGTGTCCTGACTGCTGGCTTCTCTGCCGGGGCAGGAGCCTCTGCCGGAAGCATCGGCTACGGCGAGGAGCTTGCCCCCACCTTGAAAGGCAGCGCCAGCGGAAACTGTATGCCATCCATCTTATGCCTGAACGACCAAGGCGGTAGCGTGATGGAGTGCAGCTTGGACATCACAGGGACGCTTCGGGCCCAGGAACACGGGCATCAGCCACTGGTTTTTGATAACCATGGACAAGATACTCGTTTCTGCGGTCCTGTCAAATCGGCACAGACAGTATCCGCCACATTCGGCATGGGCGGAAATAACCAACCGCTTGTTGTAGATGAAAATTCCAGTTCTGATGACCCTCCACCGATTGCTTTTGAACTCCCTGCTTGGAACAATGCACCACCAGTGCAACAAGAAACTGTATTTTGCATCACCGGCAATGCTATTGACCGGCAGCCTCAAAACGGCGGCAATGGGATCGGATACCAAGCAGACCTCGCCTATACGTTGACTGCCACCGATCACCATGCCGTGTTCAGCAGACAGCGAGTCGACATTTTCAAAGATGGAGAGGTAACAAGCACTCAAAGCGCACGCCAGCACAAGGATGCCACGGATCTGGTGCTGCAGGGTACAGATCAGCCAAGGCTCATCCGCAGGCTGACACCTCTGGAATGTGAAAGGCTCCAAGGTTTTCCGGACGGTTGGACTGACATTCCCAACGCATCGGACTCTTCCCGGTATAAGGCGCTGGGCAACAGCGTGGCCATTCCATGCGTGGACTATGTCCTTTTCGGCATTGCTCTGGTGCTTCTCGCCGGCTGAGCCGGGCTTGTTGCTTATGCTTCGTTTGCAGCTTGCTTCTTCGTTGGGTTCTGTGAATAGCTATTTGCCGCCGGGCGCAGTATGCTTTGCTTACAAAATCAGAGAAAGGAGTAACCCATGGAAGCAAAGAAGAATCTCTGCGGAATGATCCCGGAAGAACTGCACGCCAGAGCTGTGGCAGAAAAGGAACAGCTTGGCCTCAAGACTCTGGGCGAGTATGTGGAGCTGATACTCAAAGAACACTTCGAAGGAGGAGGAATCACTATGGCAGAAACCAAGACTCTCGCATTCAAGATCACCGAGGAGCTGGATCAGCGGCTGAAGGACTTCATTGCCGCAGAAAAAAAGCGCGGCAGAAAAATCACGCAGAAAGAATTCGTCATCGGTCTTATCGAGCAGGCGCTGGCTGAGTACGAGGCGCAGAATCAGCCCGCCGAGATGACCGAAGCATAAATATGCCGCACCGGCCGCTGGGGAGCATATCCCCGGCGGTTTGTTTTTTGGAGGTGAATCACCCTGTATATCTACCCTGACAATCTGACTGCCAAGGCCATGCTGTGGCTTTGGGAACTCAGGGATGTGGGCGTCATTGGCGTAGGGCTTTTGGTCTCTATCCTGGCGCTGACACAGACCGGAATTTTTATTCCGCTGGTGCTGACGGCAGTCTATGCCTTCCTCAGCATCCGTTTTGACGGCACGAGCATTCTGGATTTTATCCGGTATGCAGTGGCCTTCCTGATTACCAAACAGCAATTCTATGAATGGAGAATGTGATATGTTCCACGCCGACACACTCTATGACAACGAGGAAAGCTTCGGCCTGCCGGAAATCGAGGAGCGGGACCTGTCCGCCTCCCTGACGCTCCGGTGGAGCCGGAAGCGCAAGCGGTGGGAGTGCCGCAACGCCTTCTTCTGGCAGGACGCCAAGAACAAGTGGAGCTGCCGCAGCCAGGACGGCAGATATTACTATGGCTTCCGCAGCCTGCGGGCCCTGCTGAAAAGCTATGTGGGCGGCCTTCTGTGCGAGAAGGCCCTCTGCTACAGCGTCAAGAACGCCAGAGCAAAATATTGGTTCAGCCAGAATCCCAGGCGGGTGACCTGCTGTGTCACCATGCGCTGTACCGGCTTTTCCCCGCCCAGCTTTCCCCAAGGAGGAATGAAGCTATGAAAAGAAAGAAAAAAGAGAATGCCGCCCAATCCACCCGGCAGCTCATGGGGATCGACGGCATCAAGGACTATTGCATCGCCACCCGCATGGGCGACCTGGTCTTTTTCATCATCAAGCCTACCAACATCAGCGTCCTGTCCGATTCCAGCATCAGCGCCAGGATCTACGCCCTGCTGAATGTGGTCAAGGGGCAGGCGGAAATTGAGATGCTCGCTCTCAACTCCAAGGAGTCCTTCGAGCGAAACAAAAACTTCTATCAGGAGCGCATGGGCAGCGAGGAGCTTCCTGCCATCCGGCGGCTTCTGGAGCAGGACAGCAAGCATCTGGATCGCATCCAGGTGCTGATGGCCTCCAGCCGGGAGTTTTATATCATCATCCGGCTGAGAAGTGAAAAGGAAACGGATGTGTTCCCGTATCTCAGCCGCATCGAGCAGAGCATCAATGACAATGGGTTTACCACCCGCCGCGCCACCGAGCAGGATCTCAAGCGGATGCTGGGCGTTTATTTCGAGCAGAATGTGACTACCGAGAAGTTCGAGGACTACGACGGCGACCGCTGGGTCATCGTGGGCGAGTAAATCAATTCATCATAGGCCGTGGAGGTGTTCCACTCCATGGCCGGGATGCCTCCACGGATAATAGGAGGCATCCATTTTGGCAAAGAAAGCGAAAAAACCGGTTCCGCAGGGCCGTGAGGAGGCGTCCATCAAATCCTTTTTGGATATGATTGCCCCCTCTGTGGTCAGCTTCATGCCGGATCATTTCATCTGCGGCAACACTTTCCGATGTGTGTGGGCACTCAGGGAATATCCAACCAGCACGGATGAGCAGGCTATTCTCCGCCATCTGGGAGAAAAGGACGGCGTCACCCTGCGGATCTACACCCGGCAGGTCACCCCGGCAGAGGAAAAGCGCATCATTCAAAATGCGGCCAACAAGAACCGCATGAACAGTTCCAACACCAACGACCTACAGCAGACGGTCACCGCCGAGAGCAATCTGCAGGATGTGGCGACTCTGGTGGCCACCATGCACCGCAACCGTGAGCCTCTGCTCCACTGCGCCGTGTACATCGAGCTGACCGCATCCGACTACAACAACCTCAAGCTGCTCCAGACCGATGTACTGACGGAGCTGGTGCGGAGCAAGCTGAATGTGGATAAGCTCCTGCTCCGTCAGCAGCAGGGCTTCCGCTGCGTCAATCCCTGCGGCCACAACACATTCGGCATCCAGTTTGAACGGGTGCTGCCCGCCTCCAGCGTGGCGAATCTCTATCCCTTCAACTACTCCGGCAAACTGGACTCCAAGGGCTTCTACATCGGCAAAGACAAATACGGCAGCAATATTCTGGTGGACTTTGACCAGCGGGACGAGGACAAAACTTCCGCCAACATCCTGATCTTGGGCAACTCCGGCCAGGGCAAGTCCTACCTGATGAAGCTGCTGATCCTGAATCTGCTGGAGTCCGGCAAGTCCGTCATCAGTCTGGACGCCGAACATGAACAGCAGGAGATGTGCGAGGCGGTGGGCGGCTGCTTTGCAGACCTGATGGCCGGGCAGTATATCATCAATGTGCTGGAACCCAAGTGCTGGGATGACGGCGGAGACCCCAACGCCACCGATGCGCCGGAAGCCTTTCGCAAAAGCACCCTGTTGGCCCAGCACATCTCCTTCCTCAAGGACTTTTTCCGGGCCTACAAGGATTTCAGCGACGCACACATCGACACCATCGAGATCATGCTGTCCAAGCTGTATCGCAAGTTCGGCATCACCGAGCGCACCAACTTCAACCGGATGTGCCCGGAGGACTATCCCATTCTCTCCGACCTCTACGATCTCATTGAGGAGGAATTCAAGACCTACGATGCCGACCGTCACCAGCTCTACACCCAAAAGCTCCTGCAAGAGGTGCTGCTGGGGCTGCACTCCATGTGCAAGGGCGCTGACGCCCAGTTCTTCAACGGGCATACCAACATTACCTCCAGCCGTTTTCTGGTGTTCGGCGTCAAGGGAATGCTCAGCGCCGCCAAAAATGTCCGCAACGCCATGCTCTTCAATGTGCTGTCCTTCATGTCCGATAAGCTCCTGACCGTGGGCAATACCGTGGCAGCTCTGGATGAGCTGTATATCTGGCTGTCCAACCCCACCGCCATCGAGTACATCCGAAATTGTCTGAAGCGTGTGCGAAAGAAGGAATCGGCGATGCTGCTGGCCAGTCAGAATCTGGAGGACTTCGATCAGGAGGGCGTCCGTGAGATGACCAAACCCCTGTTCAGCATCCCGCCTCACCAGTTTCTGTTCAATGCCGGCTCCATCGACAAGCGGTCCTACATGGATATGCTCCAGCTGGAGGAGTCGGAATACAATCTCATCAAGTTCCCCCAGCGCGGCGTCTGCCTGTACAAGTGCGGCAATGAACGATATCTGCTGGAGGTTCACGCCCCGGCCTACAAGGAGAAACTCTTCGGAACGGCAGGTGGTCGCTGATGGCTGTTTCCGCTGCCGCAGTGGCCAAGGCCGCTGCCATGCTGCTTACCAACGAAAAGACCCGGAAAGGTTTGGGCTGGATTCTGGTGGCAATCTTTTCACCCGTCATTCTTTTGATCGCCCTGCTCTGCTCCCTTGGCTCAGGCGGGGCGGAGCATAACAACTACTCGGTGGAGGCGTGCTTCTACGGAGCGGAATTCTCCGCAGAAGTTCCGGCAGAGTTCCGATATCACATCGAGGAGATGCGCTCGGCCTTTTCTCTTCTGGATTCGGCGGTGCCCTCTGCCAACGGGCAGATGGACAGCGGCAACAGCCTTGACCCGATCAGAGTCAAGGCTGTTTTTTATGCCCTCTGCTTTGGGGACGACGCCCCGTCCACACGGGCGGCGAACAGCTTCGTGGGGTGCTTCTACACCACCGAAACCCGAACACGAACCGCGGAAGTGACTCTGGAGGACGGGACCACAAGTACAGAGGAAGAAGAATACACCGTCGCGGTGCCAGTCTCTCTGTCCCAGGCCTACGCCAATCTGGAAGCCCATCTGGGCAGAGAGATCACGGAAGATGACAAGAGCAACATCGATCACATCTATACCATGATAGCCGGTACCGTGGGAGGCGGCAGCTACAGCGGCGAGTATCTCAGAGGGGATGGGAGCAGCATAGAGCTGGACATCTCAGCCTTCACCGATCCAACCACCAAGAACGCCGCAGACCTTGTGACCTACGCCATCCACGCCTGGGAGTCCGGCTGGGGCTATGTCTGGGGAACATACGGCAATGTCCTTACCGATTCGCTCTTCGCCTACAAGCTGGAGCAGTACCCGGATGGCGTTGGTGCCTACGCAGATTTCATCCGGGCCAATTGGCTGGGCGGCCGGACAACAGACTGCGTCGGCCTCATCAAAGGTTATGGCTGGCTCAATCCCGACACCATGACCATTGAGTATGGGACCAACGGGATGCCGGATCTTGGCGCCAACCAGATGTACTATAACGCCTCAGTATCCGGAACCATCGACACCATGCCGGATATCCCCGGCCTTGCCGTCTGGCACGACGGCCATATCGGCGTGTACATTGGGGATGGATATGTCATCGAAGCCATGGGTACCAAATACGGCGTGGTCAAGACGGAGCTGGAGGGCCGGGGCTGGACTCACTGGCTGCAGATCGAATACATCAACTACGACTGAGAAAGGAAGTGCCAATGAAGCAAGTGAACCTGACCATCACCTTCGACGAGGAGAAGCTCTCTGCGCTCAAACGCTATATGGGCAAGAAGGAGCTTGACCTGGACCGTGAGATGACGGATGCGCTGGTGAAGCTCTATGAAAAATATGTGCCCGCCCCTGTGCGGGAGTATATCGACGAGAGCGATGTAAGCGCCGCTGCTCCGAACAAGCCCCGGCGCAGCCCGAGAGCCGCCGCACCGAAGCCTGACCAGGAACCGGAGGTGATCCAGTGAACAAAGATGAGATCGCCATGGATTACAAGAAGGAGCTGAAGAAGCGGATCAGCGCCGACTATGAGAAGCGGGTCAAGCAGTGGATGGCGGCTGATCCCTCTCAGCTGATCGATGCCGCTGAGGAGATTACCGCCGCACGGTTGATCCGTGACAATATTGAGGATGCCATCAATGAGGAGGACGCCAGATTTCTGCTGGGGCTGGACGAGCCGCTGGATGAGTTGGCAGACCGCTGGATTGCGGAGAATGGTCTGGATGCCTCCCATGGTGAGGAACTGCTCCACTGCGTCTGGACGCTTCGGGAGGATCTGACTGATGACGCAGGCCCACGCACGGTTCGTGATTTCCTGGCCGCCCATGTTGGCGGTGTCTTTTCCCTGATGACCCCGTGTGGCTTTCTGCCCCTGACCGCAGCCCAGGCGGAAGGACTGATGAACGGCCAAAGTACCGCGGCGCATCCCGGCGTGCCCGGCATCACGATGTCGCTCTCTGCCGACGATCTTCTCAGTCAGGCGGTCCACAGCGCCAACTACGCAAACGGCGTGTGGCATCTTCTGACCGAGTACCCTGAGATGAAGCAGTGCGGGCCGGAAATGGGAGGAATGCAATGAGGGGCCGTGAGATCACACTCTGGCTCGACGAGCGGTGGTACGACGCTCTGAGCAAGCACCTGAAGGATGAAACGCTGGAGGAGCATCTGGAGAATGTCCTTGATGAAATGTGCAACCAGCTTCCTCAGCGGGAGTACGAGCGCATCAGCCATGAGCTCTGGGCAGAGCAGCAGGCGGAGGAGGAGGCTCGGGAGGCCGCACGGCGCTTCGCCGTCTTTCATGTCACGGAGAGCGGCAGCTCCGATTATATTTTGGCTGAGGAAAATCTTGAGCTGCTCCGGGTCGCCCGCCGTCTGCGCAGCTACATCCGCAAGCCGCCCGACGAGGCGCCCCACCGCTTTGTCGAAACGCTGCTGCACACCCAGCGGCTCTCTCAGGAGGAGTTCAACTCCTATGTGTCGGAGCGGCTGGACAACACCGGCCGGGTGGTGGGTGCCTACGACATCGACCTCGACAGCGGAGATATGGAAGCCGTCAGCATCATGGATGGCTGGAAGCGGTTCAGAATCCGGGATGTGAGCACCGCCGCCTACTTCGCTATGAAGAAGGGCAACGCTTCGTCGGACGAAAGGTGGCGGATCTTCCTGGACCGGCTGGAGGAGAGGGCGCTCAACCAGGAGCCGGAACCGGAATACCTCACCGGCAGTCGGCGGCTCTGCGCCGAGGACATCTCCTTCGCCGAGGACATTATTCAGAACGACAACCTGCTGGAGTTCTACATGGAAGTATCGTTCAATGCGGATCAAGTGTTCGGAACTGATGTCTGCACCTCCGAGAATGACGACTGGCTGAACATCTATGCCAACTACGATCTGGATGCCCGTCGTGTCTGTGACACGCTGGAGGTGTATCTGCAGCGTGGCAACGGCGACGAGGAGGCATTCAAGTACCGGCTCAGCGCCGAGGAGCAGGCTTTGCTCCTCCCCAAGATGAACACCTACTGTCAGGAGCACTGGGGCCAGAGTCTGGAGGAGTGCAATGCAGACTATCTGGCGGAGCAGAGCCAGGAACTCCCAGAGATGCAGATGTAGCCCCCGTTGCCCCCTGTGAGCCGCTGTGTGCGGCTTTCAGCGGCCAGTCGACCGTGTACCCCTCCAGAGGGAAACGGGCGGAATTTGGGGCGCTTTCCAAGGGAGCGGGAAGCTGACGAAAGCAAAGCAGGAGAAAGAGCCGGGGACAATGCCGCCCCCGGCTCTCCCACTTCTGCCCGCAGTGCGGGCAGTTTCCGGCTTTTTGCAGCGGGGACAATCCGGCGGGTGGAAAGAGCTGTTGGACCCTATGATGCGGGGAAGTCCCGCTGTAGCAAGGGTTCTCAGCGGGGACTTGACGAAAAAAAGGAGTGGTTTTACTGAAGTCCGAAAGCAGAAAAACGAAGAAGGGGTTCTGGATCTCCGAGGATCTGGATGAGAAGGTAGACATCTACCTGCGCCTGGACAACTGCGCCAGCCGGAGCGAATTCGTGGAGAATGCGCTCCGGTTTTACATTGGCTACCTGAATACGAAGAACGCCGGCGGCTTCCTGCCCGAAGCACTCTCCGCCATGCTCACCGGCACTCTGGACAATTTTGCCGGACGCATGGGCTCGCTCCTGTTCAAGCAGGGTGTGGATCTCAATGTGCTGGGGCAGATCATCGCCTACGACACCGACATCGACGAAGGCGAATACCAGCGTCTGCGGGGACGCGCCATCCGGGATATGAAGCGCACCAACGGACGTATCTCGTTCAAGGATGCGCTGGACTTCCAGAAGTCGGTGTAACCCATGGCGAAGCTCGTACAGAAAAGCGGCTACATCAAATCCGAAAAGGCCGGCGGGTACATGAAGTACATCGCCACCCGCGAGGGTGTGGAGAAGCTGACCGGAAATGGTCCCGTCACCAAGGGCCAGCAGGAGCTGATCCAAAAGCTCCTGCATGATTTCCCTGATGCCGTGGAGCTGTTCGAGTATGAGGATTACCGCAAGGCACCTACCCTTGGTACCGCATCAGCTTTCATCACCATGGCGCTGGATGCAAACCTCCATGAGATAAATTCAGAGAGCGGATATATGTCCTACATTGCCACCCGCCCCCGTGTGGAGCGCCGCGGGGCCCATGGCCTGTTCAACTCCGCCGCCGCAGTAGACCTCGACGCAGCCATGTCTGAGCTGGAAGCCCATGACGGAAATGTGTGGACCATCATCTACTCCCTGCGCCGTGAGGATGCTGCCCGGCTGGGGTACGACAATGCGGACGCATGGCGCGGCCTGCTCATGATGCACGCACAGGATCTGGCCAAGGCCATGAAGATACCGGCTGATCACTTCCGCTGGTATGCGGCCTTCCACAATGAGGGGCATCACCCCCACATCCACATGATGGTCTGGTCAGACGATCCGAAGGAGGGCTTCCTGACCAGGGAAGGCATTGCGGCCATGCGCTCCAAGCTGACCAACACCATCTTCCGGGATGAGATGATCCAGATCTACGAGCGGAAGGATGTTGCCTATAAAGAACTGATCGAAGCGGCGCAGGATACCATGCGGGAGCTGATTCAGAAGATGGAGCATCAGCTCTGCGACAACCCTGTCATCGAGAAGCAGATGCGCCAGCTGGTGCAGGCGCTGGAAACCACCACCGGAAAAAAGCAGTATGGCTATCTGAAGAAGCCGCTGAAGGCGTTGGTGGACGCCATCGTAGATGAGCTGGCCCGGCAGCCGGAAGTGGCGAAGTGCTATGAGACCTGGAATCAGATCCGGGATGAGTTGAACGAGTGCTATGGCAGCCGTACACCGCGGGAGCATCTCCCGCTCTCTCAGCAAAAAGAGTTCCGCCGGATCAAAAACGATATCATCCGGGAGGCCGAGAATATTCGTCTCGGCCTCCTGACTTTTGAAGATGAGAAGATGCAAGATGAGCCGGAGACGGCACATGAGGAGCATCGATCCAACAGCGTATATGAACAGGCTCGACGCTATCGTGCCGCCAAAGCGATCCTGCGGGATGTCTATGCGTTGGACGAGGAACACGCCGAAGCCGTCCGAGTGCTGGAACAGCTCTGGGCGGAAGGATACACGGTGGCGGCGCATCAGATCGGCAAGTTCTATCGGGATGATCTCTCCACCATGCGGGACCACGAAAAAGCGGAGCAGTGGTTTCGCTTATCTGCAGAGGCCGGAAATGACTTTTCAGAATACGCTCTCGGAAAACTGCTCCTTTCCCAGAAGCGCACAGCGGAGGCCATGCGCTGGCTGGACAGGGCCGCCGGGCATGGGAATCCGTTTGCCCAATACCGCCTTGGGAAGCTCTGTCTCACCGGTGAGTCCGTAAAGAAGGATGTGAGAAAAGCTCTGGAGTACCTGACTGCCGCCGCCAGACAAGGAAACCCGTTTGCTCAGTACACACTGGGCAAGCTGTATCTCCTGGGCCGGGATGTGGAACAGGATCGGGAGCAGGCCAGGGATTGGTTCACCCGCTCCGCTGCCCAGGGCAATGCGTATGCTCAATTCTTCCTTGACCGCTTTGACCAGTTCCGAGATCCGTCCGTCATGCTGGCGGCAACCAAGCTGCTCCATCACATGAGCCGGATCTTCCGGGACAATTCCATGCCGCCTCGCAATCCGGCAGGGATTCGCATTGATTCCAAACGGCGCAAGCGGCTGACGGAAAAGCGGATGGCCATGGGCCACAAGGTGGATGATCATGAGGAGCAGGTATCCTATCAGCAGACCATGTAACAGGAGGAACCTATGTCGACCTATATTCATTTCACAGATGAACAGAAGCAGCGAGCCGCCTCCGTTGATCTGGAGGAGTTTCTTCGCTGCCGCGGCGAAAAGCTCCTTACCTCCGGCAGAGAGAAACGGCTGGCCCGTGACCATAGCGTCACCATCCGCGGCAACGAGTGGTACGACCACGCCGAGGAGCGGGGCGGCCACGCCGTCAGCTTCGTGCAGCGGTTTTATCACCTCAGCTATCCGGAGGCGGTGACCATGCTTCTGGGAGGCGAGCTGGGAACGGTTTATCCCTCTGCCGAAGAACGGGTAGATGAGCCGCCGAAGCCCTTTGTCCTTCCGCCGGCCAATTCCAATATGCGCCGGGTCTATGCCTATCTGGTCAAGCACCGGAATATCGACCGGAGCGTTGTGGCGCACTTTGCAAGAGAGAAGCTGCTGTATGAAGACGCCGATTACCACAATGCGGTTTTCGTGGGTACGGATGAAGACGGCGTCCCCCGCCATGCCCACAAGCGCAGCGCCAACAGCTTCGGCAAAGCCTTCCGGCTCAATGTGGAGGGCTGCGATCCCCGCCACAGCTTCCACCACATCGGCACAGATGGGAGCCTCTATGTGTTCGAAGCTCCCATCGATATGCTCTCCTACATCACGCTCCATCCGGAGGGCTGGCAGAGCCACAGCTATGTGGCCTGCTGCGGCACCTCCATTCAGCCGGTGCTGAAGCTGCTGGAGCGGCAGCCGCAAATCAATACGGTCCTGCTCTGCCTCGACAATGACGAGGCTGGCCATCTGGCCAGCCGGCGCATGAAGGAACAGCTGGCAGAGAGGTACACGGTGGAAAGGCTCATTCCCGCACACAAGGATTGGAATGATGATCTGACCGCTGAGGAACCGTCCTACGCACAAGTCATGCAGTAAATAACAACAACGCACACCACTTCCTGTTCGCCCGAAGTAGGCCGTAACAAGAGTGATGTGCGCATTCAGAAGTATGGAACCGAGCAGGAAGTGGTGTGCCCTGAAAGGGGTTAACCATGCCACACCAAGTCCTGATTTTGTTGGCCGCCGGCGGGCTGATGTTTCTGGTCATCGGCTGTCTGGCCGCCTTGTCCCACTACTATACCCTGAGCGGGATCAAATCCAAAACGGTCGGCGACGGCCAGCACGGCACCGCAAGATGGGCCACAGCCAAAGAGATCCGGCAGACCTATGCCCATGTCCCCTTCGAGGTGAAGAAATGGCGCAGCGGCCAGAACCTGCCCACGGAGCAGGGGCTGGTGCTGGGGTGCAAGGGAAAGAAAGGCGAACTCACCGCCCTCGTGGACAGCGATGACATCCACTGCCTGATGATCGGCGCTTCCGGTATCGGCAAGACCGCCTATTTTCTCTATCCCAATCTGGAGTACGCCTGCGCCAGCGGCATGAGCTGGCTGGCGCTGGACAGCAAGGGCGACCTCGCCCGCAATTACGGCGCCATTGCCAAGAACTGCTATGGGTATCAGAATGTGGCCGTGATCGACCTACGAAATCCCACCCGCTCAGACGGTAACAATCTGCTGACGCTGGTCAACCGGTATATGGACATTGCCCGGAGTGACCCGAACAATCTTGCAGCCCGGGCCAAGGCCGAGAAATACGCCAAAATCCTGTCCAAGACCATCGTCAATCCGGACGGCGATGACAGCAACCGCGGCCAGAACGCTTTCTTCTACGATGCGGCGGAAGGGCTTCTCACCTCGGTCATCCTGATGCTGGCCGAGTTCCTGCCGCCCGATAAAGACCACCCCCAGGAGCGCCGCCATATCGTCTCCGTGTTCAAGCTGGTGCAGGATCTGCTGGAGCCCAGCCGTGTCAAGGGCAAGAGCCACTTCCAGCTCCTGATGGCAAAACTGCCGCCGGATCACAAGGCGAGGTGGTTTGCCGGTGCCGCCCTCAACAGCGCCGAGCAGGCAATGGCCTCCGTCATGTCCACCGTGCTGTCCCGCTTGAATGCCTTTCTGGACAGCGAGCTGGAGCAGATCCTGTGCTTCGACAGCGCCATTGACGCTGAGAAGTTTGCTTCGGAGAAGTCTGCCATCTTCCTGATCCTGCCGGAAGAAGACACAACCAAGAACTTCATGGCCGGTCTCATGATCCAGAACCTGAGCCGGGAGCTGTTCGCTGTGGCCGATGAGAACGGCGGCAAGCTGAAAAACCGGGTGGTGCTTTTCTGTGACGAATTCGGCACCATGCCCCCGTTTGATATACTGCCCCTTTTCTCCGCTGGACGCTCTCGCCGGTTAACGCTCGTGCCGATCATCCAGTCCTTAGCGCAGCTCGAAAAAAACTACGGGAAAGAGGGCTGCGAGATCATTCAGGACAACTGCCAGGACACCATCTTCGGCGGCTTTGCACCCAACAGCCAGACCGCCGAAGTGCTGTCCAAAGCCCTGGGCAGCCGCACCGTCCTCTCCGGCTCGGTGAGCCGTGGCAAGAACGATCCCAGCCAGAGCCTGCAGATGATGGAGCGCGCCCTGCTGACGCCCGACGAGCTGAAATCCATTCCCAAGGGCAGCTTTATCGTCATGAAAACTGGCACCCATCCCATGCGGACCCGGCTCCAACTCTTCTTAAACTGGGGCATTACCTTCGGGGAGCCGTATGTGGTGCCGGAGAGAGCCAACCGAGCGGTGGCCTATGCCAACCGGGTGGATGTGGAGCGAAATCTCCCGCAGCTCAGCGAGCCGGAGGAGATGGACGAAAGCTGCGGCTATGCGGTATCCAGCCGGGGCGGCATCGCCCATGCTCCGGCTCAGGAGAGGGCTGTAAAAAGAGGAAAGCAAATGAAGACATTCGGAGAGGAGGAACGATGAGCTACTTCGGAACAATTTACGCCGACACCGAACTTCCCTCCAGAGCGAAGGCGGTCTATATGTACCTGCGGGACCGCTCGGATGCCGAGGGAAAGTGCTGGCCGGGCATCAAGACCATTGCCTCGGATATGAAGCTGTCCCGCTCTACGGTCAAGCGGGCACTTCTCGATCTGGAGCGGCACGGATATCTGAAAAAGGCTTCCCGCCAAAGAGCAAACGGGAGCAGCACCTCCAATCTTTATACCGTGAAATAAAAGAGCGAGTGGTTTGTACCACAATGCAGTACAAACCACTCGCTGTATCAATAATAATTTCAAGATCTTCCGCCAAGGGAGAACTGCGCCCATACGGTGGACCAAGGGGCGGTTCATTGTGGACCACCCAGAAGGACTCACTCTAACAGAGATTTAGATCAGAGAAAAGACATCCATGTGAAAGAAAATGGCGGTAGAATTACGGTTCATCGACATCCAGGCAGTATCCGACTTCCCGCACGGAGCGAATGTAGAACGGGGCATCTGGATTAGCCCGATACAGCTTCTCGCGCAGGTTGCAGATATGAAAACCTATCGTATTGTTTTCGTTTCCTGTAGTGAAATCGCCCCAGACCTGTTCGTAAATCTGTGCGTAGGTCAGCACACGGCCTTTGTTGGTGGCCAGCAGCAGGAGAATCCGATATTCTTTTGTGGTAAGCTGAATCTCCTGGCGATCCCGAAACACCTTTCGTTTGCTTGGAAAAATCTCAAGACCGGGGAGCGATACCATCGGTTCCTCGTCGACCTCGATTTTTTCTATCTCAGGATGGTTTTTGAGGATAGACAGGATCTGCTCCAAAACTTCCGTATCTCTTTCGCACAGCTCCAAAATCATGACTCGTCCGATGATATCACCGCTTTCTCACTCAGTTTACGAGCTGCTTTCAGTCGCTCAAAGGTTTCCTTGCTGATTACATGCTCAATCCGGCAGGCATCGGACTCCGCAGTTTTAGGATCAACGCCAGCGTCTATAAGCTGCTTCGTAAAGAAACGGTGCTTTTCATAAATCTGCTCGGCAAGCTGCAAGCCCTGTTCTGTTAGGGAGAGTGTGCCGTTTGCCGTTTTCATGATATGGCCGGATTTGGACAATTCCTTGACCGCCCGGCTTACCGAAGGCTTTTTCACTCCCAACTGATCTGCCACATCCACACATCGGACATAGCCTTTTCGTTTCTGGAGCATAAAAACAGCCTCCAAATAATCTTCCATAGCCGATGATAAGGCCATTGGCACACCTCCTTTTCAGAACACCTTTTCTTGGTATTTGCAGCCGTTATTTTGCCTTTACATTAGCGATTTCAATGAACAACTGGTCGCTGCCAAAGCTGAACGAATCAATCTTCTCACTATTAAATGCGGCATATTGATGAGCCGATGTAAAAGGAACTAATACAGCCTGATCTGCCGCAAAGGTAAGCACTTGGTTATAGATTTCCTGCACACGGTCCAAATCAGCGGTGCTGTCCAGCTCTTTAATGGTGTCCGTGCCATTTTCCATAGTAAGGGCAACCTGCCACAAAATCGGGTCGGACATCATTTCCGGGTTCATATTCGTCATGGTGAGGAACGGGTCATAGTAACCGCCGTAGGTTGTGTGGAGCGAGAAATCAAAATCGGTAGAAACCTGCGTAAACCACGTCATATTATCCGAACCGCGAGGCGTTACTTCAAACCCTACTTCACCCAATTCCTGAGCAATTACAAGCGCCGCATCGTCCATTGTTCCCTGATTGGTGATATAATCCAGCGTAACACTCAATTTTGCGCCATCTTTTTCGCGGATGCCATCGCCATCACTGTCTACCCAACCGGCGCTTTCCAGCAATTCTTTTGCTTTATCTGCATTGTAGCTGTATGTAGTGGCTTCTACATCGCAATACGGTAGAGAGGTATCCAGCAACTGTTCCGAAGCTGTTTCAAGACCGGAGAATACACTGTCGCTGATCGTTTCCTTATCAATCGCATAGGCCACCGCCTGCCGGACAGCGGCATCGTTAAACGGAGCCTCCTGTGTATTGAAGCCGATAAAACGGCTGTTGGAAATGCTGTCATCCAATACGGTGCCAATTCCATCCGCAGAGGAAAGTTCGGTATAACCAGCAAAGCTCAAACGGGATGTACCCGCCAGCAGATCCACTTCGCCATTGCGCAGCGCGAGAATCGCGGCATCTGGGTCTGCGATTACCTTTACGGTAAATTCGTCCACATCAGGCTTTTCACCCCAATAGTTAGGATTGCGGACGAAAGTATAAGAGGTTCCGTCGCCATCCCCGGCATACATATAAGGGCCGGTTCCCATTGTCTGGGTCATCAATTCTTCTTTGGTCGTCAAATCTTCATTGAACGCATTGGGCGACACGATTCCCATTGGGTTGCACATGGCAAGGTCGTTCAAAACACCATAATAAGGAGTGGTAAGGTGAATTGCCACGGTATGTTCGTCCACCACTTCAATCGACTCCGTGAGTGTTCCAATCTTGCCAAAAGATGCAATATAGTCTCCCAAGTTGGAAAATGCCGCTTCCAAGCTGGTTTTTACTGCTTCCGCATTGAGGTCAGCACCGTCCGAAAACTTTACGCCTTCTTTCAGGTGGAAAGTATAGGTCAGTCCATCATCACTGATGTCCCACGTTTCGGCCAACCCTGCCTTAAATTCACCGCCTTCCCGAACAACGAGCGTATCATAGCAGTTACGGGCATAGTAGGTGAATCCGTAAGTACCGTTGGAAGTGGCGGGAGACATCGCCGGATAGAAGCCGGTGGAAAAATCCCAGCTTTCTGTTGTTGAGATGCTTACCGGAGTAGTATCAGAACCGGAAGTATCGGGTGCCTCACTGTTGCAGGCGCAAAGGCCGAGCGCCATAACGCCAGCCATCATCAGCGCAGCAAATGACTTTAGTTTCATAAAATAAACCGTCCTTTCGTTTTTTTGTATATATCACACCCTAAAGGGTGCATATACCTGTTTCAAATCAAGTGGGAGGCCTGTAAAAGCTGTTTGGTATAGGAATTTTTGAATACATCCAGATTCCCATTCCACCGGCAGCTTTCAATCAGTTCCCCGTTTTGCATCACATGAATTTCGTCCGCGAGATAAAGCGCCGCGTCGATCTCATGGGTAATGAAAAGATAACTGCATTGTTCTTCCTCCTGAACTTTTTTTA
>CALHND010000003.1 GCA_938034875.1 uncultured Clostridia bacterium | reverse complement strand
CTCAGAACCAGATCGGAAAGACTACAAAGCCGCTGTTTAAGACAATGATGGTTGACTTCCTCAACTACGGCGCTGCAGCTCAGACTTACTTCAGCTACAATACAAATGATTTGGCCAATGCTAACATTGCCGAGCATCAGGATGTAGCTACTCCTGAAAGAACATATGTTGACAGCAAAGCAGGAACAGAAGAAACCAGCTATGCAATTGACTTTACAAACTTCAACCTTGAATATGTAAACAAGATCAATATAGCAGTAGTTACCAAGACATCAATCAGCGATGAAAAATTAGCTGAAATGAAAGAATCCTGGTATGCAATTGCAAGCTACACCGACTTTAACGGCGTAGCACAGTCAGTAAGACTTGACCTAAGCAACGAAGCAAACTTTGGTAAGGTAAGTGGATACTGGGCAGTTATGTTTAACGGTCTTGCTTCCAAAGAAATGAGCATACCTGTAACAGTTACCCTGTATGATGGCGACGGAGTACAGCAGTCTAACTCTGCAACATACTCAATCGAGACATATGCAGCAGGTAAAGTAAACGGTACAAATGTTAAGCTTGCTAACCTCGCTAAATCAATGATGAAATTCGGCGACGGCGCAGCTGCTTACTTTGCATAATATTTTTTGAATATTATTTATACAGTTTTTGTATATTGATATTTACGAATATAAATACGAAAGTATTTATATTAGTAGTTTATCCGGAGGTGAAAATAATGTTCGAAATGCCGAAAATGGAAATGGTAGAGTTCGAAGTTGAAGAAATCATGACAGCTTCTGAGCCTGAGACCAATGAAAACTGGGGAGAGCTTGACTAAGTTCTACTTAAAATCGAAAGCGCAGGGTTTATCCCTGCGCTTTTGATTTATTATAAGAAAAATTCTAATAATAAATAAGAAAGCAAATTAGTTTCAAACTTGTTATAATTTGTAATTAAATACAGTAGATTTTTTTATGCTTTGGCTATATAATTATTATAATGATTAAGAAGGTGATGTAATATGAAACGGATGTTAGCGGTACTTTTATGTGTTGTATTACCTTTGTCTTTGCTATGCTCTTGTAACGATAGTAACAATGAAAGTTCGAGCATTGTCGAAGAAGTCGAAGCTTTTGATATTTCTAAAGTATCAATATCCGATTTGCCGACAGAAATGCTTGCAGAGGATCTTAGTACTTGGAGCACTATAAACCTTATAGCAGAGCTACCGGATGAAAATGTTGGTTTATATGGCCTAGCTGTCAACGAAGATGGTACAGGGGTAATATTTCGTAAGGGGGATAACCTCTATTATTATGATTGGGTGTGGTTTACAACCCAAAATAAAATGCCTGAAATAGCAAGCATGGATATAGATGGCGACAATGAAGATGAAATTGCGATATCTATGTATGTCGACTACAATACTAATGTTTCAGTTGAGGAACTTCATGTTATTGATTTTGAATCTGGCAAAGTGACCGACATATGCTTTACTACCGACCAGATAAGAAGAACATTTGAAGATAAATTTGACATTCGCTATGAAACAGATGAGGCAAAGGAAGAATCGACTAAAAACGACAAGTCAGATAAGGATGATGTATCATCAAAAACATGGCTTATTGACCACACTTCTGAGGTTGGCAAGCGAATAATATTCGAGCAAAAGGCCGAAGAAGTAAGCGAAGGAAAGGATCCAAAGAAGTACTTCACTTACGATGCTACAAGGATAGTACGCGACAATGGCACATATGACGGAATTACTGCTTTCGACAATAACGTTGATTACACATTTTCAAAGGGCACAGTTACGATGAAAATGCGTGTTGCGGCAAAATTTGTGGACAGTGAAGAAATTACATTTATTTGTACGGTTTCAACTCCTGTTACTATAGAAGACGGCAAATTTGTAATGGGTAAACTTAAATTCAACAAAATTTAATGCACTGAAAGGTAATAAGCAGTGCATGTGTATAAATAACACTAATTATCATAATATTCGCAAACAATAAAAAACGCTCTGAAAAGAGCGTTTTTTGTTATTGTTATTAGAAAAGAGTTATTGTTAAATTAATAAAAAAACATGACATAATGATTGAGTAAAATAAAACTGATAAGCGTGAGTTTATTTTTACTTTTAGCCCTGTTCATCAAGTGTAAGTGCGTATGACGGCATAAATTCATCAAGAAAAACATCTGCTGCAGGCAAATTCATGGCACGCAGTGCCTCTGTTTGAGCTTTTTCAGCCGATAAAAATTCGCGGTTGCCGGTGCTACGCTCCTCTACGCATTTTGCAATAGCTGAAAGACGATCGGCAGCTTTAATAAATGGTGCATATTCCGCATCATCCTGGCCCGGTGAAATATAGTTTCCGATTTCGGAACGCATGTCCTCGGGTAAATATGAGACAAGTTTGTCACATGCGGACTTTTCAGCTGCCTTGTACGCTTTTTTCAGGTCAGCGTTTAAATATTTAACCGGAGTTGGCATATCTCCAGTCAAAATTTCGCTTACATCGTGGTACATAGCCAGTACAGCGGCGTGTTCGGGGTTGAGTTTGCCTCCAAATCGCTTGTTATGAATTACTACTAAGGCGTGGGCTACAAATGCTGTGTCAAGGGTGTGCTCACTTAAATTTTCTGTATGGGTATTGCGCATCAGACACCAGCGATTAATGTATTTTAGGCGTGAAAGTATTGCGTAAAACTTGCTTTGCATTGCTTATATACCTCCAAAAGTATCAATAATAAAGATAGTAATATAAAAATGAATATTTTACTTTATTATTATAACAAAAACTGTTATAATAGCAATATCTATAATCGGGTGGGTTATGCAATTATATAACACCCGAAGCTGAGCGGAGGATAAAATGCTGTTTTATAATAAAAAGGAACGCTATAAAGAATCATTTTTTATAGCTCTCGGAATTGCGTTTGCGTTTTTTATTCCTTTTATCATAATGGATAAGGGGTATTTCCTGTTTTACGGCGATTTCAATGTTCAGCAGGTGCCGTTTTATAAATTAGCGCATGATGCTGTGCGATCGGGAAACATTTTTTGGAACTGGAATACCGATCTTGGAGCAAACTTTATTGGCTCATACAGCTTTTATCTTATCGGTAGCCCGTTTTTCTGGCTGACTATCCCGTTCCCAAGCTGGATGGTGCCTCACCTGATGGGTCCGCTGCTTATGCTCAAATTTGCTTGCTCTTCGCTAACGGCATATTGTTATTTAAGGCGTTTTTGCCGCAATAAAGATAATGCACTTATTGGCGCATTGCTATATGCGTTCAGCGGATTTTCGGTTTACAATATATTCTTTAACCATTTTCACGAGGCAATCGTGTTTTTCCCGCTTTTACTGCTTTCACTTGAAGAGTTAGTTTGCGAAAAGCGCCGCGGTTTTTTTGCGTTTATGGTTTTCATTGCCTCGCTGTCAAATTACTACTTTTTCGCTGGAATGCTTGTTTTCCTTGCTATATACTGGGCAATTCGCACCCTTTCGGGAAACTGGGTAATGAAATTCAGCACACTGGGTTGGATTTTATTAGAGGGCATAATCGGCGGAGCAATGGCGTGTGTTGTGCTGTTACCAAGTTATTATTCAGTCATACAAAATAACAGAATTGATGGATATCTTACTGGTTGGAATGCAATATTGTACGGTAATAATCAGCGCTTTCTTAATGTTATTCAGTGCTTTTTCTTTCCGCCCGACAATCCAGCAAGACCGGTATTTTTCCCCGGAGCAGATGCAAAATGGTCATCGCAAGCCGGTTGGTTGCCGCTGTTTGGCATGACGGGAGTTATTGCGTGGCTGCAAAGCAAGCGCAAAACTTGGCAGCGCCGTGTGATCATCACGCTGCTGTTCATGGCACTAATACCTGTATTAAACAGCGCTTTTCAGCTGTTCAATCCGGCATATTACGCCCGTTGGTTCTATATAATTGTGCTTATGATGTCGCTTGTTACAGCGCAGTCACTTGAACAGGCAGATATAGACTGGGGATCTGCATTCCGCTGGAGTGTAGGTACCGTACTTGCGTTTACGCTGGTTATCGGGTTATATCCGTCCAGCCACGATGGCAAGATGCCAACAGACTTCGGTCTTTTTAATAAGGACGGTAAATTTTATGCAGGGCGATTTTGGATGCAATGTCTTATCGCAATAGCGAGTGCAGTTGTTCTTATCGCACTGTTTACCTACCGTGGAAGCATATTATCGCAAAAGAAAAAACGCAGTAAAGGCGAAATTTTATATCAAATCAAAAAAAGGACGCCGCAGTTTACTACTATGTGCGTTTGCCTTATCAGCATTGTAGCTGTCAGTTACGCAGGAATGTTTATTTTCCTCGGCAAAAGGTCATCATATAGTGCCAGAGATTTCATTGTGCCTGACCTGATTGAATCTGATTTTACGCTTGAGGATTCAGAAAAATACCGCGTAGATGTTTTTGATGGAATGGACAATACAGGCATGTTCCTCGGATTGCCTACCATTCAGGCGTTCCACTCCATTGTACCGGGCTCGGTAATGGACTATTACCCGTATGTCGGTGTAGATAGAGGAGTAGCATCCCGCCCGGAAACTGATAATTACGCGATTCGCTCCTTTTTGAACTGCAAATATTTAATCGACAGCACCAAAAACGGCAGCGATTTTGACGGGACACAAATGCCCGGCTGGAGCTATGTAGAGCAAAAGAATAATTTTGATGTATGGCAAAACGATTACTGTATACCATACGGCTTCACATATGATTACTGCATAACCAAGGAAGATATGGAGAAATACGACGGTAATGAGTCGCTTGCAATGCTAAAGGCGATGGTAGTAAGTCAGGAGCAGGCGGCAAAGTTTAACGGCGTGTTAACCCAGGTTAGCGAGCTGCCAAACGAAGATTTTTCTCAAAACGGATATTTTGTTGACTGTTTGGATCGCCGCGAAACCTCCATTAATAACACCTTTACAGTTGATAACAGGGGATTCACTTCCGGAGTAAATCTGGACAAACCCAACTATGTTTTTTATGCCGTTCCGTATGAAAAGGGCTGGACAGCGTATGTTGACGGAAATAAAGTAGATATTGAAAATGTTAATGTAGGCTTTATGGCTGTACTCGTTGACCAAGGCGAGCATACTGTTCGATTTGAGTACATGACACCGGGACTTACATCAGGATTGCTAATAACAATTGCAGGAATAATTTTGTTTGTGGCGTACATTACGCTTTGGAGCATTTATAAGAAAAAGCATCCCGAAAAGTGCACTGTTCGTTATCCTGAAGGAGAAAAACTCGCTGCAAAGTGGGAAGAAGAGGACAGGCTGATTGCCGAGTATGAGGCAGAGCTTGCTGAAGCTGAGTCGCACGAAAATACTGAGGCGCAGGCTACGCAAGAGGATGCACATGGTGTTCCTAATATGTTTATCATTGACGGCGAGACACATGCTGCCCCAGAGGTAAACGATGACAACGACCCGCTGAAAATTGATGACGGGTTTGACAACTAAGAGGAGTGAAAATAATATGCCGATTTTGTATATAGTTGTTCCGTGCTATAACGAGCAAGAAGTTTTGGGCGAAACCACCAAAAGACTGACTGCAAAGCTCAGCGACATGATACTTTCAGGCGTATGCTCAGAACAGTCCCGCATTCTCTATGTTGATGACGGGTCAAAGGATAAAACATGGCAGATAATTGACAAACTTTTTCATGAAAACGAGCTTATCTGTGGACTGAAGCTGGCGCACAACCGCGGACATCAGAATGCACTGTATGCCGGGCTTATGACTGCACGCAATTTTGCCGACTGTATTGTATCCATGGATGCCGATTTACAGGACGATATTGATGTGCTGGACAAATTCATGGATAAGTACACAAATGAGCAGTGCGACATCGTTTACGGTGTCCGTTCCAGCCGTGAGAAAGACACATTTTTCAAAAAAACAACGGCACAGGGCTTTTATAAAATAATGAAGGCACTCGGCGTTGAAACCGTGTACAATCACGCTGATTACCGCCTGATGAGCAAACGTGCCGTTGATGCGCTTGCGCAGTATGACGAGGTAAACCTATTTTTGCGAGGAATAGTACCCGATATCGGATTTAAGAGCGACTGTGTGTATTATGAACGCCACGAACGCTTTGCCGGCGAGTCAAAATATCCGCTGCGCAAAATGCTCGCTTTTGCGATGCAGGGGGTCACCTCATTCAGCGTAAAGCCACTTACCATGATAACGGGCATCGGCTCATTTATTTCGGTGCTCAGCGTTCTTGGGTTAATTGCAGCGCTTATAATGAAAATCAGCGGACTGTCGGCTGGATTTACCGTGCTGCTGTCGTCGTTGTGGCTCGTTTGCGGCATACTTATGGTCTCAATGGGCGTTGTGGGCGAGTATGTCGGAAAGATTTATAGCGAAGTTAAGCACAGACCCAAATATATCCAGGAAACCTTACTAAAAAAGTAAAAAACAGTTGAATACTAATCGACTGTATGATAATATTTTAAATAAATATAGTGTTTAAGGAGCAAGATCAATGAAAAACGGAATCATTTTCATGCCGCATGGTAACTTGCAATATTCACAGTTGCCAATCGAAAAGCGTGCATGGGTATCACAGGTGTCTTATGACAAAATATTTGATATTTCTGAGCGTCTGGGTGTCAAAATTGCATTTGAAGCATCGGGCGAGACACTTGAAATTGTTGCAAATGAGACCCCGGAGGTAATGGAAAAACTCATCCGTGGTATTAAAGAGGGCAGAATTGAGCCTGTCGCATCACCGCAGACCCACATCATGCTCGGTAATATTGATCCTGAAATCGGTTATCGCTCATTGGTCGAAGGACTTAATACTTGGGAGAGACTGACCGGCGTTCGTCCGGTTACAGGCTGGAACCCCGAGTGCTCATGGAACTCATACATAGTTGATATTTTTAAAAGAGCAGGCTTTAAGACACTTATTGCCGACGCTGACTCCTATTTCCTCTCCACAGTTGAGGGCGTAAGAGAAAAAACCGGACTTAAGTTTGATGTCCGCGGCCATTCAAATAAAAATGAGCTGTTTAAGCTTGAAGATATTGTTGCAGGCAGCGATGAATTGCTCCGCAAATTTACCCATGCAAATGTACTGCCGAACGGACTTAAGGTTATACTCCGTTCCGATATGCTGTGCAATATTATGCTGTGGTATCTTATGGGAGCTACCGAAGGCAACCGTCCTAACCCCGTTACTATCGAGGAGGTTAAGGAAGTGCTTGCAAAATGGCAGGCACGCATCGCTGAAAAGGGCGGCTTCTTAATGCCGTACGCAGAGGATGCTGAATATGTCGGCACCACAGCTTACTTCTATGTTAAACAGTTTGGTCAGGCACGCTTTTTCGAAAGCGAACCCGAAAGCGCTGTTCGTTTTGAGCAAATACTTTCTTCTGCAAAAGAAATGGGCTTTGAGTTTGTTACTCCGAGCGAAGCAGCAGAAAAATTTGAGGTTAACAAAATTGACAACTTTGATAAAATCGAAACCGGTTGTGCATGGCACGGCGGCACATCTCGCGCATGGGCAAACACACCATATTCTCGTATGCTCGACCCGGTTTGCAAGTCAATTTTTGACGGACTTAAGGCTGTTTCAGCTCACCTCGGCGTAGATCCATATGAAAACGAGGCTATGAACGCCGTTATGAAGGCAGTTACAACTGCTTATGTTTCAGATGCGCGTTGGCCACCGGCACCTACATCTCCGGGCCGTTTCAACGTCCGCGAGGCACTTGATGCACTGTACACGGCAAACGACGGGCTGAAGGCTGTCATGGAAGAAAACGGCATTGCAGATAAATGCTCGCTGTATTCATACAACATCATGCTTACACAGATTAAGGCTATTGACGACGAGCTTATGGCAATGGATTATTTTGAGGAACAGAACAAGTAAGCACAGACTGCTCGGTGTGATTTTAGCGCACATTATAAACGTAGCCATAAAATAAAAATTAAACAGCGTGATATTCCAAATTCGGAATATCACGCTGTTTTTTTTTATAATGCAATATAGTGTTTAACTTTTTATAATAAACAATGTTTATTTTTTTGACATAGGTGTTCAATTAGTCGATTTTATTCCCCTATGTATTCAAATCTTTTAAATGTTTTACCGTCGCGTTCAATGACTTCGTTCCACATTTCAGCGGGACGCACCCAAAGTCCGCCGTCGCCGTACAGTGCGCGATAAACTACCATTTCCACAAGTGTTTCACTGTGCTTTGCAATGCCGATTACTTCGTATTCGTTGCCTTTAAAATGACGGTATTTGCCAAGCTTAATTTCTTGCATGATTATGCTCCCTTTCACATAATTGCAGTCGCAATGTCGAAATAAATCATAAGCGTAAGCGCATCAACTATGGTAGAAATGCACGGGCTTGCCATTACAGCCGGGTCAAATCCGATGCGCTTTGCTAAAACGGGCAGCATACAGCCAACCAACTTTGCCGTAATAATCGTAGCAACAAGTGTAAGGCTGACAACAAATGCGGTTATAGGACTTGGTCGATCAATTAGCATCAGTTTTGCAAATGCAGCTACCGCCATGGTCCCTCCGCACAGCAGTGATACACGCAATTCTTTCCAAACAATACGCAGTATGTCGCCCATTTGAACTTCGCCGAGCGAAAGGGCGCGTATGATTGCAACAGATGACTGACTGCCCGCATTACCTCCTGTACCCATAAGCATCGGCATAAATGCCGCAAGTCCCAGTGTAGCAAGGGCTGTGTCGTACCGATTAATGATAATGCTTGTAAATGTGGCCGAAATCATGAGCAGCAATAGCCACGGAATTCGCTTCCACCATGTTTCTAATACACCTGTTTTAAGATATGGTTTATCAGTAGGCGTAATACCGGCCATCATTTCAATATCTTCGGTGGCCTCTTGCTCAATGACATCAATAGCATCATCGACCGTTATAATACCGACAAGTCGGTTTTCGCAGTCAACAACCGGCATCGCAAGCAGGTCGTAAAGCAGGAATTTTTGAGCAACTTCCTCTTTATCGTCTGTTGTAAATACCGAAATGACATCTCTCATGATATCACTGATTAGCTCTTCACTATCGGCAAGCAACAGGTCTTTTGCGGATACCATACCTTTTAAATACCGATTTTGGTCAGTAACATAGCACGAGTATATTGTTTCCTTGTCGATACCTGTGCGCCTAATCGTCTGAAACGCGTCGGCAACCAACATGGTTTGTTTCAGGTTAACATACTCGATGGTCATAATAGAGCCGGCGGAATCTTTCGGATATTTCAAAACTTCGTTTATCATATTGCGTGTGATTTCGTCGGTGTTTTTAAGAATACGTTGAACAACATTCGCCGGCATTTCCTCAACAATATCTACTGCATCGTCAAGGTAAAGCTCGTCAAATACTTCTTTTAGCTCGTTGTCAGAAAACGCCTTAATCAGCGCTTCTTGGTTGTCAGTTTCCAGCTCAACAAAGGTTTCCGCCGCCGTTTCTTTAGGTAATAAGCGGAAAAGTAGTGAAATCTGTCTTTTGTCAAGTTCCTCAAACATATTCGCAATATCGGCTGGGTGCATTTCAATTAAAATATCGCGCACCGACGGATATTTTTTCTGTGAGAGCAACTCTGTAATAAGATTGATAAGCTCCATGTGGTGCTCCTCCTTTTTAAGGTAGGGTGGCGCCGTGCAGCTTTTTATCCAAATGCGGCACAGACGCAAATATTATTAGTTTTTCGCAATCGGGGTGATATACTATTACTGCCTGTGGCGTCCATGCCATCACATCCTTTTTTTAGTTTATTATTACCCAATTTGCATAAGAAAAGCCGCTGTTTTGAACAGCGGCGATAAAAGTAAATAGAAAATGAGCCCAAAATGAGCGCAAATATACAGCCACCGTTCAAGCTTTAGCTTCGCATGGCAATGAAATTGCGTTAGATTATGCCTTGGTTTCGACATAGCCTGTTGACCGGCTTGCAGTGTCTCCACTGCTTCGCGGCAGCAATCCGTATCCGATGTGGTAGCCTTGCCTACCGGGTAATATTTAGTTTACATTGTTTATTGTAAAGCCCAATTTCCCGTTTGTCAAGTAGTTTAAATTAAGAGTAAAAACTTTTATATTCATTATTATTTGCTATAAAAACAAGTGTATCAACTTTTTTTGCAGCAAATAAAAAAACTGCCGAGGTTTTTCGGCAGTTGGTATTATTCATTTGCTTCTATCTTTGTTACCGTCAAAATTTTGTTGTCAACGGTGAAACTGACTGCTAGCCCTGCAAAATCAAATCCGTATATCCGATCGGGGTCGTGCTGATATGACGGGCGTGGGTCCTGAGCCAGTACATCATGCAGTGCGGTGCGAGTGTGTTCCGGTATGCGCATCAGCAGTTCGTCGGGTATATTGACAGTAAGCGTGCGGTCGGAAAGCGGCTGTGTGAAACCTCCCAAAGCTTCGGGGTGACTGTCGGTATAAGCGAGGTACGGTTTTATATCAAATATCGGCGTGCCGTCCATTAAATCTGCACCCGATACATAAATTACGGGGCCCAATTCGGCCGTTTGCTCAATGCGCTCTATGCGCACCGACGATAATCCGATTGAATTTGGACGGAAAGGAGAGCGTGTAGCAAATACGCCCATTCGTTTGTTTCCGCCAAGCCGTGGCGGACGCACCGTTGGCGACCATGTATCGCGCACAGCTTCAGAAAACAGCCAAATTATCCACAGATGTGAAAATTCATCCAGTCCTCTAACTGCCTCTGCAATGCGATAGGGAGGCTCAAATACGATTTTTCCTACAAGCGAATCTACCAGTCCGCTTTGGCGCGGAATACCAAACTTTTCGGGAAATTCGGTGTGTATTCGCGCAATAGCTTTCATGTTGTATTCGCTGTTATTCATCGGTGCTGTCTTTCGGCTTATTTTCGTCCTTTTTGTTACTGTTATTAATTACAATCAGGCTAAACACAAATGCGGCGACCGTAAAACCGAGCAGTATCAGTGAGGGCAACATGGATGTCTCGCTCTGTGTGGCTCTAATGATTACATTAACCGAGGCTAATACCACAGCTATAGCCGTAACTACAAAGGATAAATTTACGATGTTCATATTTAAACCTCCTATTTTTTGCGATTCATTTTAATTCGGTCGGGTATGATTTCAGGTTCGTCCTTTTTGCCCCTGTAATCTGCAATGAAACTGCGAATAATAAAAATCATGACAGCGACAGCGGCGACAATCAGTACGTAGATAAGCACCGTTTCAATTATCGTAGAAAGCCCAACGGACGAGCTTTCTTTTTTAATGTTAATGGTCATGGATGAAAGTACGCTGTCGGCTTCTTTTTGCTCAGCAACGGTAAGGTAGCTGTGCGCATTGTAGTAGACAAGCGAATAAAATTTGCCTCCGCACACGGTTATGTACTGTATATAGCAGAATGGCTCATCGTCAGGGACATAGACGGCGAGTTTCAAGTACAGCGAATTGCCGTGGGCAAAGCTGCTTGAAAAGAGAATTTGGTTGCCGTCGCTTACCAGTACTTTTTTGATCGATTCCAATGCGGCATCGCGAGCCTCATCGGATAGTTTATCAAGGTCGCCTATGCGCTCTGAAAAGTCGGTTGACCAGCACTTAACATGGAGCTGTTTTGTGTTATTCTCGTTTGCGGAGTAAAATATAATATTTCCATTTTTCATTGCTTTTCTGAGACTCTCGGTCGTGTGACCGATGCTCTCAATGAAATCGGAATTTTTGGACAGACTGCCGGTAGTGAGAACTATGTACTCGTCCGGAAAATCAATCTCAATTCCATAGTCTGAATTGGTCACCGTTTTAGCGGTGGCGCTAACTGTGAATATCGACGCGAGCAAAACAAGCACGCACACAGTGCAAATTATTCTTTTCACCGATAGTTCTCCTTTTTTAATTTTTGCGGTATGACCGCTTTAAGTTCGTGTTGATGCCCAACTGAACTGGTGCGGCTTACATATTGTTTTGAAGTTTTGCCGCCGTCAGCGTGTTTTTCATCAGCATGGAAATAGTCATAGGACCTACGCCGCCGGGAACAGGTGATATTGCTCCTGCGACTGGCTCGACTGCGGCAAAGTCAACATCGCCGCACAGCTTTCCGTTTTCGTCTCTGTCCATGCCTACGTCAATTACGACTGCGCCCGGCTTAACCATGTCGGGCGTGACAAATTTTGGTTTGCCGACAGCCGCAATCAAAATGTCAGCCTGACGGCAAATCTCTGATAAACCAACGGTGCGGCTGTGGCAAACGGTAACGGTGGCGTTTGCGTGCAGCATTAGCATTGCCATCGGCTTACCCACAATGTTGGAACGGCCGATAACGACACAGTGCTTGCCATTGGTATCAATGTTGTAGTGGCTTAGCATTTGCATTACACCGGCAGGGGTGCAAGGCAAAAATGAGTAGTCGCCGGTCATTATTCCGCCGACATTTATGGGGTGAAATGCATCGACATCCTTTTCGGGAGCGATGGCGTTAATCACTGCCTTTTCGTCAAGATGGCGCGGCAAAGGCAGCTGGCAAAGTATTCCGTTTATGTCACTGCGTCCATTAAGCTCGTTAATCAGCGAAAGCAGCTGTTCATTTGTGGTTTCGGCGGGGAGTGTGTATTCCTCCGACTGCATTCCAAGCTCGGCGCAGGCCTTTTTCTTATTGTTTACATATACGCGAGAAGCGGGGTCGTCACCTACTATGATTACTGCAAGTCCCGGAGTGACGCCGTTAGCTTTAAGCTTGTCTACTTCGGCCACAATAGATGCGCGGGTTGCTGCAGATACGGCCTTTCCGTCAATTATAATTGCCATATTATTATTCATCCTCTTTAATGTTATCTTCTTTATTTTCGCTGTCGGGGTCAGCTACCGACTCTATAGAGTCTGATTCAGTTTCGTCCTCGATAGCTTCGTCATTGTCGACGTCGGTGGCTTCAGTTTCGTCTTCACTGCTAACCTCGGCTTCTGCCTCCGTGCTGCTGTCTATGGACACGTTTTCATCATCAAAATCACCGAACAGACCACTGTATTCGCCTGTTTCAGTAACGGCTTTTTTAACTCTTGCTCGTAAAACAAAGTAAAGCACTGCACCAGCAACAACGGCAACGAATGAAACTACCTGCGAAATTCGCAAGCCGCTGGGACCGATGATAAGGCTGTCGGTGCGCAGTCCCTCAATGAAGAAACGTACAACACCGTACCAAACCATGTAAAGGGTTATAATTTGACCGTCAAATTGGCGTTTGCGGCTGATAAAATGCAGCAGCAAAAATCCAATTAAGCAGAAGAAAGATTCGTACAGAAAGCAGGGGTGAACGGGGATATCGCCAATGCGGCTGCCGGTCATTCCAAAAATGCTGTCGGTGGGCGTGCCAAACGCTTCCTGGTTGACAAAGTTGCCCCAACGACCGATGCCCTGACCGATAAGAAATCCGAGCGCGCCCAGATCAAACATGGCGAGCACATTTACCTTTTTAATGCGGCACATGATGTATCCTGTTGCAAACGCACCTATGACCGCTCCGTAAATGGCTAAGCCCCCGTCACGAACAGCAAAAATTTCTTGTATGGATGTTATCGGCTGGCCGTCGAACAATAAATAATATGCACGCGCGCCGATAAGCGAAACGATAAATGAGGCAAGCACAACATCGAACATAGCATCCTTGTCTATGCCAAATTTAGGGGCACGGTAAAATCCGTATATCATTGCAAGCAAAAGTCCCGTTGCAATAATTACAGCATACCAATAGATAGGATAGCCATCACCGATTGGCAGCGTAAAAGCAACACGGTCAATGTTAAAGGTGATGCCGAATATTTTAATAAAAGTTTCGGTTCCGTTCATAGTTTAACTTCCTTTCGTTATTCCGCGGGCCAAATCACCGAAAGTGCGGAATATTCCTCCATGAGCTGATTATTAAGACAGTCGGTAATGTCGTCAAGCGTCAGTGTAGCAAAAACCTCCAGCTCGTCAAACATACCGTCGCCCGACATAGCGGTGCTTACCAGCGCCGATACTATGCCGTCTATTACATTATACTGCATAACCATTTGTCCGTAAAGACTGTTTTTAGCACGAATAAAATCATTTTCGTCAATTCCGTCACGGCGCAGGCGAGCAATTTCGGCCTTTATCTCGCTTGCAACTTTTTCGGGGTCGGATGATTCGCCGTCGAATATTTCGGTTGCGTAACCGAAACCGTTAAAATATTCAGAGCTGAAACTGTCGTTAATCAAACCTTCGTTTATGAGTCGCTCAAACAGCGCAGACGACTTTCCTGCAATAATTTCAAGCAGTACCGATGTGGCAATGCGCTCTTTGAGCGTTTTTTCGGGAGCGTCACACACCTCTTTAAAGCCAAGATTGAAAATGGGCTTTGATACTGCGAGCTTTTGTTCAACATAATTGTTGTTTATTCCGCGTGGCTCATCGTGAAGTCCGCGTATGACTTCCTTCGGCTCACCATCTTCAATTTCTCTGTCAATTTGTGCAAGCACTTCATCTGAATTTACGTTTCCGGCAATGCAGATGAACATATTTGACATGTTGTAAAAGGTACGGTGGCATTGGAAAAGCATATCAGCTGTAATTTCAGCAATCGACTCGACTGTACCTGCAATATCGATGCGTACAGGGTGACGGCTATATAGAGCGCACAGTAAATTGAAGCACACTCTCCAGCCAGGCTCGTCATCATACATACGAATTTCCTGGCCGATTATGCCTTGTTCCTTTTGTACCGTTTCGGCGGTAAAATAGGGATGGCGAACAAAATCAAGCAGTATTGCAAAGTTCTCCTCAAAACGAGAAGTGCATGAAAACAGATAGCAGGTGCGGTCAAATGATGTGTACGCATTGGCGTACGCACCTGTAACGGCATAGCGTTCAAATGCGTTGCCGTCCTCGCTCTCAAACAGCTTGTGTTCAAGAAAGTGGGCTGTTCCCTCCGGTATATCGGTAAAGTTTTCTTCGTCAGCAAGTCGGAATTTTGTATCAATTGAGCCGTATCGTGTGCCAAAAATAGCTTGCGCCGACGAGTATTCCGGCTTTTCAAGAATATATATGCGTAATCCCGAAGAGTGCACGGCTTCAATGTAGCTTTCGTGCAGGGTATCGTTTTTAATTAGCTTTTTGGTTATCATTTGCTTTCCTCCTCGCTGCCAAGCAGACGGTATACGGTGTCGAGCGTCAGACTGTTTGCCATTTCGACAATGTCGTCACGGGTGACTGAGCGGACAAGCTCAGCCAGCTCATCCGGCGTGGGCGCATCTGGGTAAAATACGCGGTCGGCGTACCAGCGGTCGGTAATCGGCTGGGAATCTCCGAGTGAACTAAAGGAATCGCAAAGAGACAGCTTTGAAGCGGCAAGAGAGTCATCGGTGAATTCGCCGCGGCGCATGATATCAAGCTGATTTAGTATTTCAGAGTAAGCTTTGTCCATGTTATCAAATTCGACGCCGCTGTCGACCATAATCCAACCTTTGCGGCGATTTGAACGGGCTGCACAGTAATAGCATAAACTCATTTTTTCACGCACGTTGTCAAACAGACGAGAGTAAGGGCCGCCACCAAAAAGGTCAGACATTACCATTAGCTTATATGTGTCTCGGTCGCTGCCGGCGACGGGTGTGCGAAAACCGAGAACCAGTTTGCCCTGTTTTACGGACATATGGTCGCTTATTTCGGATACAGTTGCCTTTGCAGGCCTGATTTCTGCAGGCTGAGGAGCCTCAGCGTTACGATTTATCATCGAAAATGCCGATGTGAATATGTCAAATGCCTTTTCCGACGGCTCGGACGCAAGGTATCCTATTCTGACAAATGCGGTGGAAAGCATTTTTTGCCACGCGGTGTAAAGCTCTGCGCGAGTCAGGTCGACTTGACCTTGCCTGCTGCCGTAGCGCGGAATGCTATTTGGTTCACCTTTGCACATTTCGGCTTCGCAGCGGCTAATAGCATATGAGCGTTTGTTGTTTATTTCGCTGTCGATGCGCTCAATCATAAGTCGCTTTTCTTTTTCAAAATTGCTTTCCTCAAATCCGCCGTCATCACAAAGCGGATCAAATATGAGCGAGTGAAGCATTTTTGCACATTCGGCTACTACATCTCTGCCGTCAAGCGAATATTTATTTTCAATGCAGGTAATGGACATACGCAGTACCTGAGTGTCGCCCGACTTGTCACATTCGCAGGCAAGTGCGGCACCGTACAGGTTGTCCAGTTTTTGACTGATGAGACGCGAGGTAGGATAATTTTTGCCGCATCCGGTCAGTATGAATGGTAGAAGTGCATATGCAGATGCGGTATCTTCGTTCATGGGCAGATAAAAGCATACCGACAGTCTGGCGGTTTTAAATCTTGGAGTGGGGATGAAGCAACCGACCACACCGTCGCTTAAAACACGGTTTTTGATTTTATCAGACATTTTATATCTCCGTTTCATTTATTAGCTTTAGTTTTAACAAACATTATATCATATATGACAGTTGATCGCTACAAAATCGGCAAAAAAGTTATCGACTTATTCAGACATATTATAATGTAAACAGTTTAAACATATCTGTAATCATCGAGAAGGAGACATTAAGACTTTTTTTGTGCCGGATATTGCAGATTTTTTATCGTTACCAGAATTGGTAATATTGCCTAAATACTGGACAAAATCTCCAATTTTTTCACTTTAATTTATATATGTTGATGTTTGGGTTTAGCAATATACATCATATAGTTTTACAAGTTTTTACCTACAAAATATATAAAAATGAACAAACTGTAAATTGTAATTGTTTTGTAACTTGTTTTGTATTTATTTTTGCAAAATGTCTTGAAAAGAGAGTTTGATTTGTGTAAAATAGATATCAAGATTTACATAATAGGCGTAATGTGGCAAATCGAGTTTGTATATTTGTGACAAGTTACAGTCTACACAATATGTGATGAAGAGAGAGGATGTTTATTTATGTCCAACAGGTTATTCCAGAGTATTGTTTATCAGATGCATGACGCAATAGACCGAGTCATCGGTGTAGTTGACGAAACCGGCACGGTAATTGCTTGCAGCGACCTTGTCCGTATCGGCGAGGTACATAACGCAATTGCAATTAACTACAATAATTCAGGCGATACATTTGTCAAAGGTACATATACATACAAGCCTTTCGGAAATTCCGGAGCGACCGAGTATATTCTGTTTGTCGAGGGCATTGATCCACAGGCAGAAAAATATGCTGCAGTACTTGCAGTATCACTGTCTAACATAAAGCAGTTTTACGATGAAAAGTACGATCGTTCCAACTTTATTAAAAACCTCATTTTGGACAACATTCTGTCGGGCGATGTATATCTAAAAGCCCGTGAGCTCCATTTTAACAACGACATTAATCGTGCTGTTTTGCTTGTACGCGTTGCTAGCCGCAACGATGTATCGGTTTATGATGTACTGCAACACCTGTTCCCCGATAAGAACAAGGATTTTGTCATTAACATCAACGAGACCGACATTGCTCTGGTTAAAGAGATTAAAACAAGCGTAGAAGCAGCTGATCTTGAAAAACTTGGCCGTTCTATAGTTGACACTCTTTCTACCGAATTTTATGTTCACGCCGTTGTCGGTGTCGGCACTATTGTCGAGGGTATAAAGGATCTTGCCCGTTCTTTCAAGGAAGCTCAGGTAGCTCTTGAAGTAGGAAAGGTGTTTGACACAGAAAAATCAATTTGCAGCTACGATAACCTTGGCATTGCCAGGCTTATCTACCAGTTGCCCATCACGCTGTGCGAGACTTTCTTAAGGGAAGTGTTCAAGCGCGGTTCCATTGAATCACTTGACCAGGAGACGCTGTTTACCATTCAGCGCTTCTTTGAAAACAACCTTAATGTTTCTGAGACATCAAGAAGACTTTTTGTACACAGAAACACACTGGTTTACAGACTTGAAAAAATCAAAAAGCTGACAGGCCTTGACCTGAGAGAGTTTGACCACGCTATAGTGTTTAAAATTGCGCTCATGGTTAAAAAGTACCTGACAGCTAATCCAACTAAATACTAATCTAATGTATTAAACGGAGTTGTATTGTATATGAGCGAGGAGTATATCCTTCAAACCGCCCGTCCTCTTATAGAGTTTCAGGGCGTATATAAAACATACAGTAATGGCACTCATGCCATTCGCGATTTCAACCTCAAGATAAAAGAGGGTGAGTTCGTCTTTGTAGTTGGGCCATCCGGATCGGGCAAGAGCACATTTATGAAGCTCATCATGCGCGAGGAAAAGCAGAACGCCGGCGAAATTATTGTCGGTGACTACAAGCTGTCAAAGATTAAGCGCAGACAGATACCCATGATGCGTCGCACAATGGGAATTGTCTTTCAGGATTTCCGCCTTATTCCCAACATGACAGTATATGATAATGTTGCATTTGCCATGCACATTATTGGTGCATCACGTATGGAAATTCGCCGCCGTGTATCCTATGCACTTAACTTGGTAGGATTAAGCGGAAAGGCAAGATGCAAGCCGAACGAGCTGTCGGGCGGTGAGCAGCAGCGTGTCGGACTGGCACGTGCTTTGGTTAATAATCCGTCTATGATTATCGCAGACGAGCCTACCGGAAACGTTGACCCCAATATGTCATATGAGATTGTTGAGCTGCTGTCTGAAATTAACCGACGCGGCACAACGGTCATCATGGTAACCCATGAACATCAACTTGTTCGTGACTTTGGTCGCCGTGTTATTATGATTGAAAACGGTACCGTTGTCGCAGACAATGCGCAAGAATATGACGATGCCTACTTTGATGATTATAATGACTATGCCGACGGAGAAAATTACGGCGTTGAAGAGGATTATGCTCAGCCCGGTGTTGAGGTCGGCGACGATTACACATACACCCAGTATGAAACTGAAATCCCTGAAAACGAAAAAACTGACGAGGGCGAATATGACCTCGCTTCAAATATTGAGCCCGAAGACAATGAGATAGGCGGTGAGCAGGAATGAAATTCAGAAGCTTTAACTACCTAATCGGCGAGGGTTTTAAAAACATTTGGCTTAACCGACTAATGTCGCTTGCATCTGTCGGCGTTCTTGCCGCATGTATGCTTATTATGGGCGTGTCCATTGCTCTGTCTGTCAATATCGACAAGGCCATGGGTGACCTTTCCGACCAAAATGTTGTCATGGTTTATTTTGATAACGAACTGAATGACCAGCAATGTAAAGAAGCGTTTGAAAATGTTAAAAACGTTCAAAACGTAGCTGCCGACGGCGCCGTTTATGTTCCTCGTGACGACGGACTGGATAGTTTAATAATTAACGCCTTCGGCGAGGATTATACCGAGGAGCAGGCAGCAGTATTCGAGCGTCTCAGAGAGACCGGAAACCCACTGCCTAACGGTGCGCGCATCCAATTTGAAGACCTTGAGCATTTTGATTCAACGGTTGCTGCCATTGAAAAGGTTGACGGAGTTGACATTGTACAAAGCCATCGTGAGCTGGCACAGAAAATTTACAATATCCGCACAACTATCAATAACGGCTGCATTTGGATTATTGCGCTGCTACTTATTATCGCATTTGTCATAGTTTCAAACACAATCCGCATAACTATGTACAACCGTAAGCTGGAAATCAGCATTATGAAGGCTGTCGGAGCAACCAACAGGTTTATTCGATTCCCCTTTATGGTTGAGGGTGTACTGCTTGGAGTTATTTCAGCACTTATGACCACCGGACTGCTTTATGTGGTTTACCACTTTGCATCCGATGCTATTCGAAGCTCACTTGACATTGTACCGATAGCATTTTCGGAAATGGTTATGAGCATTTTAGGTATATTTGCACTCATTGGCGTAGTTCTGGGACTGTTGTGCAGTGCATTTACGATTACTAAGTATTTAAGAAAAGAAGGGAGCGATTTCCGTGCAATTTAAGAAAATTATATCTGCTATTATTTGTGCCGTAATGCTTGTGCTTGTTGCGAGCTATACACCTGCTGTTACGATCGACGCAAGCGCGAAGAAATCGGCCGCTGAACTTAAACAAGAGCTTGAAGATGCGAAAAAAGAGAGTAACAAAATAAAGGCTCAGATAAATGAATTAGAAAAACAAAATGCTCCGTACCAGGAGAAAAAAGAAGCACTTCAAAAGCAAATCGATGCTACGCAAAAAGAAATTGACCTTTACCAAGAGCAAATCAATGATTACGATGCAGAAATAGCTATTTTTGAAGAGCAAATTGAAGAAATAAACAAAAAAATAGATGCAAATATGGCTCTGTTTGCTGAACGACTTGTTGTTTTGTACACTACCGGCTCATACAGCGAGCTGGAGGTACTGCTGTCGGCAAAAGATTTCGGCGAATATCTTGAAAAGGCTCAGCTAACAAAATCGTTGTCAGATTACGATAATCAGATTCTTAAAAGTCTGACAGAGGACATTGCTTCAGTAGATGAGAAAAAGTCCGCAATAGATGCTGATAAGCAGAGCATTGTTGACGCGCAAAAGGCTATTAAGGAAAAGCAGGCCGAGCTTGACAAGCAGTATATTGAAGTAAACACAATAGTTAAAAATAATGAGGGCAACATTGCTGACCTGCAAGACAACTATGAGGATATGCTTGATGAGCAAAAAGAAATCCAAAAGGCTCTTAATGAGGTCACCGGAAATGTTGTCGGAACAGGCCAGTTTATATGGCCGGTACCCGGTTACTATAAGCTGTCATCAAAGTTTGGCTACCGTTGGCACCCCATCAGCGGCAATTGGAAATTGCACACCGGAATTGATATATCGTCAAGCGGTATTTACGGAGCAAAAATTGTTGCTTCTGACGATGGAACTGTTTCATTCAGCGGATGGAACGGCGGCTACGGCAACTGTGTAATTATTAACCACGGTAACGGATATTCCACACTGTACGCCCACATGAAGAGCGCAAGCCCACTTAAAAAGGGTCAGGCGGTGTCACAGGGCGCTACCGTCGGCTATGTCGGCTCAACCGGCAATTCCACGGGACCGCATTTGCATTATGAAATTCTTAAGAACGGCACAGCGCAAAACCCGATGAATTGGTTTAACCTCTGATAAAAGCATATTTAATCCGGCGTCGCATATGTGGTCGCCGGATTTGTTTATAATAAGACAAAAGAGTTTTTAAACACAAATTTTTTTTGTAACAAAGGACATGATCTATATGAGAGAAAGAAAGGTCTCGTTGCCGGTTTTACTGATTTGCGTTGTATTGAGCGCGGTGCTGTCAGTGGCTATTGTGCTGTGTTTAGTGCCAAATTCACTTCGTGGGTACTTTACCGAGTCCGACAGTCTGGGTAAATATCACGAAATACAATCGCTTATAGAAAAATATTATGTTGATGATATAAGCGATGAACAGCTTGGTGACGGAATAGCGCTTGGCGCGGTTTATTCGCTGGAGGACAAGTATTCTGCCTACTACACTTCCGAGCAGTATAATGTAGTACTTGATGGCAACGAAGGACTGGAGGCAGGAGTAGGTATAACAGTTGTACAACATCCCGACAATGGCAACATTTATGTAGTAAATGTGTCGGTCGACTCGCCGGCTGATATCGCCGGTGTAAAAGCGGGTGACCTTATAATAAAGGTTGGCGGTAAAACTGTTACAGAGCTTGGGTTTACCGAAGCGGTTAACGCAATCAGGGGCGAAATTGACACAATGTGCGAGGTTGAACTTCAGCGAGGCGATAAGACGCTGAAGATTCAGATAAAGCGTGGCAGATTTGTCTCCACAAGCGTGTTTTCTCATATGATCGGAGATCTTTGTTATATACAAATTACAGATTTCAACACTGCAACGGTAGTGCAGTTTGAGGATGCATTAAAGTCGGCACAGGAAAGTAGTGCCACGGGGCTCATATTCGATGTTCGCGGTAATAGCGGCGGCACGCTTGACTCGGTCGAAAAAATGCTTGATATGCTGCTGCCTGAGGGCGATTTAGTGTCGGCAACATATAAAAACGGCGTGAAAAAAGTGCTGTTTTCTTCCGATGCTAATCAGATTGATCTGCCAATGGCGGTGCTTGTCGACGGCAATACTGCCAGCGCAGCGGAATTGTTTGCAGCGTCAATTCGCGACTTTGAAAAGGGTAAACTTGTTGGAACGACTACCTATGGAAAAGGCGTTATGCAGCGAACATTTGGGTTGTCTGACGGCTCGGCTGTTCGACTTACAATTGCCTATTTTAATCCGCCCAGCGGTGTTAATTTTAATGGTGTCGGCATTGAACCCGATGTTGAAGTAAAGCTAAGCGAGGAAGAACAAAAGTATAAATTTTTGCTGAATGATAATACCGACCCTGTGATAACAGAAGCAGTGAAAATATTGAAAAACAGCTGATATTTACAGGTGAAACTATCTTTATATTTATAAAAAATTAAGCAACGATAAAAGCAAATTAAAAACACCGTTATTCGTGCACTCGGCATTTTTTCGATTGCTGTTACGGTCTACTGTTTTATTGCACTTGTTTGTCCTTTTGAAAAGTGTTGCGTTTGACGTAATGACGTACATGGAGAGCTTTAAGCATGTCGACGAAATGTGATTTTAGGCGCCGGAACGAGAAATAACGATTCGGCAAATACTGCTTGCGGCTCTAATTAAAAAGTAAGAGTCAGCTTCTGACAATAAAATTAACCTAAACGGTCTGTGTCAGAAAAAGATGCAGACTGTTTTTAGTGTTAAATGGTTTTTATGCCGTTATGTGCATAAAATAAAATTGGTGATGATATGAAAACAAAACAAAAACTGCCTTTGCAGTTACTTATAATTGCCTTGGGCTGTGTTTTATATGCCGCAGGGCTTACACTTTTTCTTAATCCTAACGATTTGGCACCGGGTGGAATATCGGGCATTTCAATAATGATTAGCCGCTTTGTGCCACTCGAAGTCGGTACAATAATACTAATACTCAATGTGCCGCTACTCATAGTAGCGTTCATAAAATTCGGTGCGCGTTTCACATCTATGACATTGTTTGCAACGGTGCTTTCATCTATTGCAATAGATGGGCTTCAAGTCGTCTTACCCGAAGGGTTTGCAATTACCCATGACCGACTGCTGGCAGGAATGTTCGGCGGTGGATTGGTTGCGCTCGGAATGGGAATTGTTTTTCGCGCCGGAGCAACAACGGGGGGCAGCGACATTATAATAAGGCTGCTGCGCTTAAAATTCCGTCATTTAAAAACGGGAACAATTTTTCTGATAACCGACTGCATAATCGTTGCAACTTCGGCACTGGTTTTCGGTAATTTGGAGTCGGCGCTGTATGCGGGAGTCGCACTTGCCGTGAACAGCACGGTACTTGATTTTGTCCTTTACGGCGGTAACGGTGCACGCATGGTGTTCATTGTTACCGACCATCCCGATAAAATTAACAGCAAATTGACAAAGGAATTTGGCATAAGCAGTACGGTTATGCGTGGAGAGGGCGCATATTCGGGAAAAAGCAAAACGGTGTTGATGGTTGTGTGCAAAAAGCATATTTTCCCCAAAATCCGTGACGCCGTGGGATCTGCTGACTCCCGTTCATTTATGATAGTTTCATCGGCGAGCGAAATTTTCGGCGAAGGATATCTTTCGGTGCTGTCTAACGAACTGTAAATAAATTTATATACTCATATTAGTGCATTTTATTGTGTCGACGAATAGGCGGCGCGGACTAAAAGGGCCGCGCTGCCAATAGCCGCCGACAGTAAAAAAGGAGAGTGAAAAAATGCATATACCAAAATCGACAACCGCTGAAGCGGGAATAGAGATGTTTGACGAAGCATTGCAGCAGGCGCTGTTGCCATCGGATGAATATGATGTCGAGCGGTGGCTTTATGTACCCAATAGGTACTCGGAATACCGTTACATACTTGGCACGCGAGGAACACATCCGCTTATTTGCGTAGGAATCAATCCGTCAACCGCTGTACCTAACGACCTTGACAACACGGTTAAATCGGTTGAGCGTATAGCATTGAATAACGGTTATGACAGCTTTATTATGTTTAATGTTTATGCTCAGCGAGCAACCAGTCCCGACGACATGGAAAGAAACCTGAATATGCAGATGCATATGGAAAACATGAAAGCCTTTCGTTACATACTGGCAATGTCAGAAAAAACACCTGCGGTGTGGGCAGCGTGGGGGACAATAATAGAAAAGCGTGACTATTTGCCGCTTTGCGTGCGCGACATGATAGCAGTAGGCAAAGAGTACGGGGCAAAATGGCTTTGCGCAGGTGCGCGGTCTAAAAAGGGACATCCTCACCACCCACTGTATCTTAAAAAGGACAGCGGTCTTGATGATTTTGATGTAACGGCATATCTTGATGCTCTTGATAATATGTAAAAAAACGTGGCGCCATTGGCACACGAAACATAATGCAGTAATTTCAAATACAAAATTATAGGCATTAGAAATAAAAAGACAGAGAGAAAGTGTGATTGACTTTCTCTCTGTCTTTTTATTCTTTTATACTTTACTGATTATAGGATGAAAACTTAACCGATACCTTGCTGATATTAAAAAGCAGTCTAAAGATTTATTAAACACACATCGTGACCAATACAAAATTTGAAAACCACAATTTTATAAGTGGTTATTAACCCGCACAGGGTTTTAATAAAATCCTCCAAAAGCCTTGAAAATAAAGGGTTTATCGCAAAATGCTCACCTTGATTTATTATACGATTTCACTTATGTTTATTCTTCCCTTGAAAGCTAATAAGGGCAAACACAAGGGCAAGAAAATCTTATAACAAGATATAACAGAATGTGGCAATCGGAGAACTGTGACGTATGTGCGAATATATCATACTGGAAGATTTATTATATGGACAAGTACATTTTTGATGAAAGCAATGGTTTATGGTATGAATTGCAGGGAGATTATTATATCCCTTGTCTGATACTTTCCGAAGAAGAAACGCAGCCTATCGGTTTGTGGGGACAACGCCACAAGCAGTATCTAAAGGAGCATAAGCACTTTGTTTATACCACGATGCTGATTGAAGGTACACTTAATCGCTATCTCGCAGATATTAACCAACAGGCGGAGCAAATGTTCCATAGACTGATTGAAGAAATGGCTCAAAAGCAGGGTGTGACAGAACAGGTAAAAGTATAAGATCCTATGGAATGGATAGGATTGATGAATAATATTCAAGTCTGTGCGAGAGAGAGTGTAAACGAAGAAATAATTTTTGCATAACATTAAACGATGAAGGTTGCCGCATCAGCACAATGCGGCAACCTCTATTTTATTGATTTCCATAATATATAATCATATGCAAATGAACAGTTTCGTTACCGATATTTTTGTAAGAATGATCCACATCAGCATGGAACCGTAGGGAATCCCCTTTTTTGATTTGAAAGCATTCGGTACCAGCTTTAACTTCTGCTTCGCCTGCAAATACGGTAAGAAACTCGTCAGTTCCTTTCATATGCGGCTGTGCTTGCAAATAACCATCTTTTTGAATTTCTATCATATATGTTTCAAATTGTGTGTGATTTTGAAATGGGAACGCAGGGCGATTTATATATAATCCGTCCCCCTCGAATAATGGTGTTACTTCCGCTGCTCTAATCAATAGATGAGATTCCTCGTTTAGATTAACTAAAGAAGTAAATGTTGTTTTATATCCATTAGCAATTTTCCAAAGGACAGAAATGGTTGGATTAACATCGCCTCTTTCGATTTGGGCAAGCATACTGCGTGAAACACCTGTTAGCTTTGCAGCGACATCCAGAGTTATTTTTTTACTTTCACGAATAGCTTTTATATTTTTTGCAACGGTCTGCTGAAATTCCATAGCTACCTCCTATTGACAATATATCGTACTGGTAGTACAATATATTAAAATTCAATATATTGTACGACGAGTACATTATATAATAAAAGCCAATAGGAGGTCAATATGTTTAGTTGGTTGAATTTTCTCTCTTATGCAGTGGTAACTGCTGTAACGCCTGGCCCTAATAACATTATGTCTATGTCGAATGCAGCAAGACAAGGGTTTAAAAAATCATTTCCTTTCAATTTAGGCATTTGGGTTGGTTTTTCTATCGTGATGCTAATCTGTACATTTTTTTGCAACACATTATCAGCATTGATTCCAAAAATCAAAACGCCAATGCTATTTGTTGGAGCTGCATATATGCTTTGGTTGGCGTGGAAAACATTCAAAAGTTCTTCCGTAATTGAAGACGACGACCGACACGGAAATTTTATATCTGGCTTGGTATTGCAGTTTGTAAATCCTAAGATTTACATCTACTGTATAATATCTATGGAAGCTTATATTCTTCCACATTATCAGGGAGAACTTATTACACTTGTTTTCTTTGCACTTCTTCTGGCTTTCATAGGCTTTATATTCACGCTGCTTTGGGCTTTATTCGGTTCTGTATTTAAGATGCTATTTTCAAAATATGCGAGGACAACCAATACCATTATGGCATTGTTATTGGTATATTGTGCAGTCTCTTTGTTCTTCTAAAACTATACAAAACACATCTGCATAGTATTTCTTGCTGCCAGCATTAAAGGCTTTTAGTAAAATTTCAACACCCTGCAAGACGCATATCTTACAGGGTGTTTCTTATGCTCTGATATATATGTAAGACCGCAAGGCATGTTGCCCTGCGGTGGTGATTTCCTATGCTGAGACACACATTCACCAGCAGTCTGCTCTCCAATGGTGCAGCACCAAAGGATGTGCAGGAACTGCTTGGACACGCTGATGTAAGTACCACAATGAACATCTACGCTCACTCTAAGAGGGAAGCGAAACGAACTTCCGCAAGACTGCTTGATAAGGTGGTCGGGGAAGCCTAAACAAAAAGTTTCCCTTGTTTCGGCTCATAAGGGCAAAAACAAGGGGAAACACATAAGGAACGAACATTATAATGCCGATTTTCCTTGTAAATACAATGGTTTCGGAGGATTAAATAGATAAATTCCAATTTGCTGAAGGCATCGTCGATAAACTAAAACCCGATAATAAAATTGAATGGGCAGGCGGGATCAACAGCATTCATAATCGTGTTACATCAATGGTGAATACTGATTACATTAGTGACCAAAGAAACCGAAGAAAAGCAAAGTGCGCTTATGTTTAATAAGCGCAACACCAATCCCCATAAAGAAAAAACATACAATGAAAAGGAAATATCATTTCACTGTTTTCTCTTTGACAGCGTAACCACTCAATTTTCAGGTTTGCATTTAACTATTGCTTGCGTTACGTTTTTTGTAACAAGCTCACCGTTTTGATTAAAAATATCAAAAGAAATCTCAACAAGTCCATTTTTAGCACTACGCTTTATAAGACCTGTTATAGTTGCTTTTCCTGTTAGTACATCGTCTGCATAAACAGGCTTTAACCACTCGATTTTAGTGGATGTGCCTGCAAGAAATGCCTCACCGAAAAAATCTACTTCAAGATATTTTACCCAAACAGACATAAAAGACATTACGCCCGGCGCAATCAATTCTCTAAAAGGTGTGGTCTTGGCATATTCCTCATCGGTATGAAGCGGAACGTTGTCGTAATCACGGGCAAAGGCCAACATTTTTTCCTTTTCGATAACAGCAGGAGCCGTATCTACAGACATACCAAGTTTAAGATCATCAAAATACATAAATTCACCTCGAAAGTAAGCTATCAACAAATTGTCTTGCAATACGGGCAGACCGCCCACCACGCTCTAATGCAAATCGTTCGGCAAGCAAGTCCATTTCAGCGCTATCCATAATGACACCGCTTTGATTTGCCAAATAATGTACTATATGAAGGAAGGTTTGTTTGGCTTTGAAAATGTTATGTGAATACCAAACCGCTCAGAGAGAGAAACAAGTTCCTGCATCGTATCGCTATGGTGAACATCGTCACCGTCACGGTCAGAAAATTTCTCTTTTATAATATGTCTGCGGTTGCTTGTTGCATAAATAACAACATTGCTTGATTTTGCCGTTACCGAGCCTTCCAACACAGCTTTAAGCGCATTAAAATTATCGTCATCTTTAAAAAAAGAAAGATCATCGATAAACAATACAAATTTTAACGGATTTTAAGATAGTTTGTCAAGAACTTTCGAAATTAAACGAAGTTGATCCTTTCGCACCTCTACAATACGAAGTCCATCTTCCCATAAAGCATTAACAACAGCCTTAACCGTAGAAGATTTGCCCGTGCCGACATCACCTGTAAGCTAAATGTTGGCGGCAGGATTGCCGCTAAGCAATGCCTTGGTGTTATTAGTAACAGTCTTTATTTCACGCTCGTAATCCACAAGCTATGATAGTTGTGTTTTATCCGGATTACGCACAGGCAAAATATCACCGTTATCGTCCACAATAAACATACGATTTTTGGCGTAAATTCCGAATCCGTATTTACCGATATTTTCAGTACGGTGCAAATATATGTCTTTTACGCGCAGTTTTGTGGTAGTAAAATTCGGCAAGAAACCATTGTATTTAAGGGAATTGCAAAGCGTTTCTTTGTCAAGCTCGGCAATCTCTTGCAAGACATCTAATTCCGCTTCAAGCGTATCACGCATATAACTTGGCACTGATTTATTTTCCCCAATAGTTTTAACATATACATTTTCGCTGTTAAGGCAGAGCTCCTTTATATATTCTCCTAAATCACCGCCGTTTGCCGAATAGAGCGAAGCTACAAATTCGGCATAACTTGATGCGGTTGGATGCTTAAGATAAATAATCAAGGAGCTGACTACCGGATCGTTAAGCAATTCTCTGAAAATGCAAAGGGTGTTTATTTTTCCTTTTAACTCTTTCATACTAGTTTAAAATTGCCCCCGATGCACCGCCCGAAACAAGCGCCGCATAGCGTTTAAGATAACCTGTAAGTTCTTTTGTTTTGGGCACAAAGTTTTTCATGCGTTCGGCAAGGACGGCTTCATCAACTTTAAGCTCTATGTTGTTTTCGGGAATATTGATGCTTATGATATCGCCATCTTCCACCACACCAATTAAGCCGCCCGAAGCTGCTTCGGGTGTAACGTGACCGACACAAGCGCCACGAGTAGCACCGCTGAATCGACCATCGGTAATAAGAGCAACGCTACCTCCGAGTCCCATTCCCATAATCGCAGACGTGGGGTTGAGCATTTCACGCATACCGGGGCCGCCTTTTGGCCCTTCGTAACGAATAACAACCACGTCACCCGCTACAATTTTGCCTGCGTTAATTGCCGCTTGTGCTTCTTCTTCGGAATCGAACACTTTGGCAGGGCCTTCGTGAACGAGCATTTCGGGAAGAACGGCAGAACGTTTTACAACACTGCCTTCGGGAGCAAGATTGCCTTTTAGCACGGCAATACCGCCCGTTTCGCTGTAAGGATTATCAATTGGACGAATAACTTCGGGATCAAGATTCACACAACCCATTATATTTTCGCCGATAGTCTTTCCTGTAACGGTCATACATTCGGTATTAATAAAGTTTTTCTTATTAAGCTCATTCATAACGGCATAAACACCGCCTGCTTCGTTTAGATCCTCCATATAAGTTCTGCCTGCAGGTGCTAAGTGGCAAAGGTTAGGTGTTTTGGCGCTGATTTCATTGGCAATATCCAAATTCAGTTCCACACCGCATTCGTGTGCAATAGCAGGAAGATGAAGCATACTGTTGGTGGAACATCCAAGAGCCATATCAACAGTCAGCGCATTCATAAGCGCCTCTTTTGTCATAATATCACGGGGACGGATATTGTGATTCAATAGTTTCATAACCGCCATACCGGCGTGTTTGGCAAGTTCAATGCGAGCAGAATAAACGGCAGGAATTGTGCCATTGCCTTGCAGTCCCATACCAAGTGCTTCGGTCAGACAGTTCATAGAATTGGCGGTATACATACCTGAACAAGAGCCACAAGTAGGACATGTTTTGCATTCATATTCCAATAGTTTTTCATCGGTGATTTTACCGGCATTGTATTCGCCCACCGCTTCGAACATTGAGGAAAGACTGGTTTTTTTGCCATCCACTCTGCCTGCAAGCATTGGCCCGCCGCTGACAAAAACGGTAGGAATATTTACTCTTGCCGCCGCCATTAATAGCCCTGGAACGTTTTTATCGCAATTAGGCACCATTACAAGACCGTCAAAGCCGTGAGCAAGTGCCATTGCTTCGGTAGAATCGGCAATCAGGTCACGGGTGACAAGAGAATACTTCATTCCCGTATGTCCCATTGCAATCCCGTCGCATACGGCAATTGCAGGAAATACAATGGGTGTGCCGCCAGCCATAGCAACACCGAGTTTGACGGCATCTACGATTTTATCAAGATTCATATGCCCCGGAACGATTTCGTTATATGAACTAACGATACCGATAAGTGGCCGTTTTTGTTCTTCATCGGTAAGACCTAAAGCATGAAATAAACTACGGTGCGGTGCGTTATGAGCACCAAACACTACATTTTCTTTCGGCATAATGGTACCTCCTTAGTTGTTAATAAGTTTATCTTCGTCGCTCCAGCTGTAAAGTTTACGAATATCTGCACCCACAACTTCAGAAGGATGCTCGCTTGCTAACTTTCTCATAGCGTTAAAGTGAACCTGACTGCTTGCAGAAGACATATCCAAAAGGAAGTCTTTTGCAAAAGTACCGTCCTGAATGTTTTTAAGAACCTGCTTCATAGCCTTTTTGGTGTTATCGGTAATAATTTTGGGTCCGGTAATATAATCACCATACTCGGCAGTATTTGAAATGGAATAACGCATACCTGCAAAACCGCTTTGATAAATAAGATCAACGATCAATTTCATCTCGTGAATACATTCAAAATAAGCATTTCTTGGGTCATAACCTGCTTCTACCAATGTTTCATAGCCTGCCTGCATCAATGCGCATACGCCACCGCAAAGCACAGCCTGCTCGCCGAACAGGTCGGTTTCTGTTTCGGTGCGGAAATTGGTTTCAAGCACGCCTGCTCTTGCGCCGCCGATTCCGAGCGCATAAGCAAGACCTAAATCCCAAGCATCGCCTGTGGCATCCTGCTCAACGGCGATTAAACAAGGCACACCTTTGCCTGCCAGATACTCACTGCGAACGGTATGACCGGGACCTTTTGGAGCTATCATAATAACGTTAACATTTTTTGGCGGTTTAATGCATCCAAAATGGATGTTAAAGCCGTGTGCGAAAGCAAGTGTTTTACCTTCGGTCAGATTAGGTTCAATAGACTCATTGTAAAGCGCCGCCTGCTTTTCATCGTTGATAAGAATCATAATGATGTCGGCGTTTTTAGCGGCATCGGCGGCAGTCATAACTTTAAGTCCCTGCGCTTCTGCTTTTGCCCAGCTCTTTGATCCTTCATAAAGACCGACAATAACGTTAACGCCGCTGTCCTTTAAGTTCAGTGCATGCGCGTGCCCCTGTGATCCGTAGCCGATAATAGCAACGGTCTTACCACTTAATTTCTGCAAATCGCAATCCTGCTGATAAAAAATTCTGTTCATGATTTTAATAACCTCTTTCTGTTTTATAAATTTATGATTTGACGAATGGTTGTACTGCCTTTTTCAAGAGACACACTGCCTGTTCTGCAGATTTCAAGTATGGTGTAATCACGCATCAAATTGATAAAATCATCAATTTTTCTGGTTGTGTCTGTTAGGCGAAACACAACGTAATCCTTTGAGTAATCCACAGTAAGTGCGCCGAATGCATCAGCAGCGCCTCGTATTTCATCCCTGGACGATGCCTCGTTTTTCATTTTTATAAGCAACAGTTCACAGCTTACCGAATTATGGTCTGTAAATTCTTTGATAAAGCATACATCGGGCAGTTTATATAACTGATTTATAAGCTGCTGCTTTGCTTCTTTCTCTCCTTCAAAAACAACGGTTATGCGCGAAAGCTCTTTTGTTTCTGTTTCGCTTACAGTAAGTGCACTGATATTAAACTGACGGCGGCGGAACATACTTGTGACTCTGTTTAGTACACCGAATTGGTTATTTACCAATACAGCTACGGTATATCTGCTCATTGTCCCACCTCCAATTTGGTAATAATATCGTCCATACAGCCACCGGGCGGCATCATGGGAAGAACGAATTCGTCTTTATCAATCTTACAATCGATTATATACGGACCTTCCACTTTGAATGCTTTTGTAAGCGCCGCATCTAATTCCTCAGGTGTTGATACAGATTCACCATCAGCACCAAACGATTTTGCAAACGCGGAAAAGTCTGTTTTACGCTCCAGCACGGTATTTGAATAATGCTTATTAAAAAACAAAGTTTGCCATTGACGAACCATACCGAGTACACCGTTATTCATAATTAGAATAACTATCGGAACAGTGTATCTTACTGCAGTTGCCAGTTCATTTAAATTCATACCGAAGCTGCCGTCTCCTGTAACAAGTACGCTTCGCTCCTTTGTACCAAAAGCTGCACCGATTGCTGCACCAAAACCAAATCCCATGGTACCAAGACCGCCGCTTGAAAGAAAACGGCGCGGTGTTTTGAAATTAAGGTTTTGCGCCGACCACATCTGGTGTTGACCTACATCAGTGGCAACTGCTGTATTTTCGCCAAGATGTCGATTCAATGTCAAAATAGCTTTTTTTGGGGTAAGTCCATCTTTGGTTTCAATAAAAGTTTTTTCTTTATCACGGAAAGTTTCAACTTTTGCCATCCAATCGGGCTTTCTATCCTCTTTAATCAATGGTAACAATTTCTGCAATGTGAGTTTTACGTCCCCTCGAAGACCACAGGCAGCCTTTAATGTCTTGCAAAGCTCGGAACCATCCACATCGATATGAATGATCTTGGCACCCGTTGCAAACTTTTGACGATTACCTGTTACTCGGTCGTTAAAGCGAACGCCCAATGAGATGATTAAATCGGCGTTGTGCATAGACATAGAGCATGCGTAATGTCCGTGCATACCCTGCATACCAAGAAATCTGGGGTGCTCGGTGGGAATAGCAGAAAGCCCCATTAAAGAACAACCGATCGGCGCATCAATCATTTCGGCAAGAGAAAGCATTTCTTCCTGCGCATTGGATGTAATAACACCGCCGCCAAAGTAAATAAACGGGCGTTTTGCTGAGCTTATAAGCTCGGCTGCCTCTTTGATACGAACATCTTTTGCCGGCATAGGTTCTTCTTTTTCCACCGGCGGCTTCGGCTCATATTTGCATTTTGCAATTTGCACATCTTTGGGAACGTCGATAAGTACCGGTCCCGGCCGTCCCGATTTTGCAAGACGGAAAGCTTCTCGAATGGTATCTGCCAAATCTTCAACATGGTTTACAAAGTAATTGTGTTTTGTAATTGGCAAAGTCACACCGGTAATATCAATCTCTTGAAAACTATCGGAGCCTATCTGTGTTGTGGGAACATTACCGCAAATGGCAACCATTGGAATAGAATCAAGGTAAGCCGTAGCAATTCCCGTTACAAGATTGGTAGCACCGGGGCCCGATGTAGAAATTACAACACCAACCTTACCTGTGGCTCTGGCATAACCGTCAGCGGCGTGTGCCGCACCTTGTTCGTGCGCCGTTAAAATGTGGTTGATTTGATTCTGATGAGTATACAGGCTATCGTAAACATAGAGTATCTGTCCGCCCGGATAACCGAATACCGTATCGCAACCTTGCTCAATCAAGGTTTTTACTAATATATCTGAACCTGAAAAAAGCACAAAATCACTCCTTACTAAGATTTTCAAGTATGATATCACCGCACTGTTTGCAGCCGACAAGTGTCATACCTTCACTCATAATATCGGCTGTGCGGTAGCCTGCATCAAGGTATTTTGAAACGGCCTTTTCAATCGCATCCGCTTCTTTTTCCATATCAAAGCTAAAACGCAGCATCATAGCCGCCGAAAGAATAGTGCCGATAGGATTGGCTTTGTTTTGCCCTGCGATGTCGGGGGCAGAGCCATGGATAGGCTCGTAAAGACCGCAGGCAGTAGCGCCAAGACTGGAGGACGGAATCATACCGATAGAGCCTGTAATCATAGACGCTTCATCCGAAAGAATGTCGCCAAACATATTTTCAGTAACGATAACATCAAACTGTGCAGGGTTTTTTACTATCTGCATAGCGCAGTTATCCACAAGCATATCAGAAAGCTCTACATCGGGATATTCTTCGCTTAGTCTGTGCATGACCTTCTTCCAAAGGCGGCTTGAGTCAAGCACATTACTCTTTTCTACCGAGCAAAGTTTTTTGCCTCTTTTTCTTGCGGTCTCAAAACCGATTCTGCCAATTCGTTCAATCTCTGATTCGGTATATCTCAGCACATCGGTGGCGGTATCGCCCTCGGTTTTGTGTTCACCAAAATATATGCCGCCGATTAGTTCACGAACAATAATAAAATCGATGCCTTCGTCTACAATGCTTTTCTTTAAGGGAGAAGCATCTGAAAGTTGTGGCCAAATCTTTGCAGGGCGGTTGTTAGAGTAAACCCCCATACCTGCTCTAAGCCTTAAAAGTCCCTTTTCGGGGCGCATGTTTCCGGGAACATCGTTCCACTTGTTTCCGCCCACCGCACCAAGAAGCACGCTATCGGAATTAAGGCATTTATTCAGTTCGCTTTCGGGCAGCGGATCGCCGTATTTGTCAATAGCGCATCCTCCCATATCTACATCGGTGTACTGAAAGGTGTGTTCGTAAAGATGGGCAACCTTATCGAGTACCCGCAGTGCTTCGTTTACTATTTCCGGTCCAATACCGTCACCACGGATTACCGCAATATTTTTAACCATTGTCTTCGCCTTCTTTCAGGGATTTTAAAAGACCGCCGCATTTAATAATATTCTGAATAAAGGGCGGGAACGGCCGTGCTTTATATGTCTTGCCGGTGGTAATGTTAGTGATAACACCGGTATCAAAATCAACTTTTACTTCATCGTTTGCATTTATTTCTTCCGCCGCTTCTTCGCATTCAAGTATGGGAAGCCCGATGTTGATCGCATTACGGTAAAAAATTCTTGCAAAACTTTTTGCAATAACGCAACCTGTACCGCAGGTTTTAATAACAAGCGGTGCATGCTCTCGGGAAGAGCCGCAGCCAAAATTCCAACCGGCAACCATAACATCGCCCGATGTTACGTTTTTAACAAAATCGGCGTCTATATCTTCCATACAATGAAGGCTGAGTTCTTTTGCATCGGGGGTATTCAGATAACGGGCAGGGATAATTACGTCGGTATCCACGTTATCGGGATATTTAAAAACTTTTCCTTTTGTGTTCATTGTCAGCCCTCCTTGTATTCGGTAATAAATCCTGTAATGGCACTTGCGGCAGCGGTATGAGGAGAAGCAAGATATACTTCACTCTCTACGTGTCCCATACGACCGACAAAGTTGCGATTAGTGGTGGCAATGCACTTTTCGTCAGCGGCAAGAATACCCATATATCCGCCAAGGCAAGGTCCGCAAGTAGGTGTGGAAAAAATGGCACCTGCATCAATAAAGGCAGTAACAAAACCACGCTCTACACATTCACGGTAAATCTGCATTGTGCCCGGAATAATAATGCAGCGCACACCGTCGGCAATCTTTTTTCCGTTCAAAATGTTATAAGCTGCCTCCATGTCTTCCATTCTGCCGTTAGTGCAAGAGCCGATTACAACTTGGTCTATTTTAATGTCACCAAGTTCACTTGCAGGATGAGTGTTTTCGGGAAGATGGGGACAAGCAACAGTGGGAACTATGGAAGAAAGGTTAATATCAATAACCTTTTCGTACGGTGCATCGTCATCGGCTTCAAAAACGACTGGCTCTCTTTCGCTTCTGCCGTTTAAATATTCCATTGTTACATCATCAACAGGGAAAATTCCGTTTTTGGCACCTGCTTCAATTGCCATATTGCAAATGCAAAGGCGGTCATCCATTGAAAGACCGTGAGCACCGTCGCCTGTAAACTCCATACTTTTATACAGAGCGCCGTCCACACCAATCATACCGATAATGGTGAGGATTACATCTTTACCGCTGCAATTATAAGGCAATTTACCTGTCAGGTTGAATTTGATAGCAGTTGGCACCTTAAACCAAGCCATACCGGTTGCCATCCCTGCCGCCATGTCGGTAGAGCCGACACCGGTAGAAAATGCTCCTACCGCACCATAAGTGCATGTGTGGCTGTCTGCACCGATAATGCAGTCACCTGCGGTAACAACACCTTGTTCGGGAAGCAGAGCGTGTTCAATGCCCATTTTACCAACATCGTAAAAGTGGCTTACACAGTGCTCACAAGCAAATTCACGGCAAGTTTTGGATTGCTCCGCCGCTTTTATATCTTTATTCGGTACAAAGTGGTCAAGCACGATTGCCACTTTTGTATTATCAAAAATAGAATCAAAGCCAGCCTTTTTGAACTCATTAACGGCAACAGGGGTGGTAATATCGTTACCGAGCACAATATCAAGTTTGGCACTGATAAGCTGCCCTGCAACTACGCTTTCAAGTCCTGCATGGGCGGCAAGAATTTTTTGTGTCATTGTCATTGCCATATTAGTTGCCCCCTTTGGTCATATTGTAAAAAGCACTAAGCAGGGCTTTTGTGTTTGCGGTAATAACGTCGGTATGGGTGCCGGCGCCCCAATACATTTTGCCATCGGCACGTTCAAGTCCGATATAGGATGCTGCCACACTGTTTGAGCCGTGACCCTGCATACTGTGCTGGGTGAATACCTGCAAAGTATAGTCCTCGCCCGTAAATTCGCAAAGTGCATTATTAATGGCACTGAGCGTACCGTTTCCTTCGGCTTCCAGCTCAGTTTCTTCACCGTTCATGTTAAATGTAATACTGATTTTTACCACGTTGTTTTCACGCATAAAGTCAAAGTCGGTAACGGTAATGCCGCTGTCCAGATTAAGATAATTTTCGGTAAAGATAGAAAGAATCTCGTCGGACTTAAGTTCTTTGTGCTCGTGATCGGAAATATCCTTGCACATATAGCTGAATTGCTCACGCATTTTTGCAGGCAGATTGTAGCCAAATGTCTGTTCAAGCAGATAGCCGATACCGCCTTTGCCTGATTGAGAATTCACTCTTATAACATCTGCATCATAAGTTCGGCCAATATCTTTTGGGTCAATCGGAATATACGGAACGCTCCACTCGTGAAGCTTATTCTTAGTTCTGAATTTCATACCTTTTGCAATGGCATCCTGGTGCGAGCCGGAAAATGCCGCAAACACAAGCGCACCTGCATAGGGAGCTCTTTCGTACACGTGCATACGGGTGCAACGCTCATATTTTTCTACAAGCTCATTCATATTCGAAAGATCGAGCTTCGGATCAACACCGTGGGAGTACATATTTAACGCCAATGTAATAATATCAACGTTGCCCGTTCTTTCGCCGTTGCCGAATAACGTACCTTCCACACGGTCTGCACCTGCTAAAAGCGCAAGCTCCGTATCGGCAACACCCGTTCCTCTGTCATTATGAGGATGCAGGGAAAGGGTAACGAATTCACGGTATTTCAGATTTTCGCTCATATACTCAACCTGCGAAGCGTACACGTGGGGAAGGCTCATTTCCACCGTTACGGGCAGATTGATAATAACATTGTTGGTTTCGCTTGGCTCTAACACATCAAGCACCGCATTGCAGACCTCTAGTGCATATTCAGGCTCTGTTCCCGTAAACGATTCGGGAGAATATTCAAAACGGAAGTTACCTTCATATTCATCTGCCAACTTTTTTACAAGTTTTGCGCCGTCAACAGCAATTTTTTTAATTTCTTCTTTGCTCTTTTTAAAAACCTGTTCACGCTGGGCTACACTTACGGAATTATAAAAATGGATAATTGCACGCGGTGCGCCTTTGCAGGCATCAAAAGTCTTGCGAATAATATGCTCACGGCACTGGGTCAGCACCTGAACGGTAACATCTTCGGGAATCATATTGTTATCAATAAGTGTGCGCAAAAACTCATATTCGGTATCGCTTGCAGCAGGGAAGCCTACCTCGATTTCCTTAAATCCAACGTTCAAAAGCACCTGAAAATATTCTAATTTTTCTTCAAGGCTCATGGGGATCACAAGGCTTTGGTTGCCGTCACGCATATCTACACTGCACCATACGGGAGGTCTTTCAATATGGTCTTTTTCTACCCATTTGTTATATTTTTTATCAACGGGGAAGTATCCCACTCGGTATTTGCTAGAATCCATCATCGTTATTACCCCTTTTCCGCTACTGCTTCCACTTCGACAAGTGCGCCTTTGGGAAGAGCCTTTACAGCCACGCAACTTCTTGCGGGTTTTTCAGTAAAATACTGTGCGTATACTTTATTAAATTCGGCAAAATCAGCCATATCGTTTAAAAAGCAAACTGTTTTAACGGCGCTTTTTAGTGATCCGCCAGCGGCACTTAGCACCGCTTCTAAATTTTTGCAAACACGGTGTGTTTGCTCGGTAATGTTTTCTCCCTCAATCAGTCCCGTTTCGGGATTCAGCGGTATTTGTCCTGAGGTAAAAATGAGATTACCCACTACTACTGCCTGTGAGTAAGGTCCGATTGCCGCCGGAGCCTTAGATGTCACTACTTTGCTTACCATAACTACAACTCCTTTAAATTATTTTAAATCCTTCATCACGCAAGGTTTTGGTGATGAGGTTAACGTGTGAAAAATCTCTTGTTTCCATTTCTATACGCAGGAAACAACCATGTACGCTTTCGGTATTGCCTTTTTCATAGTGGACACCGGTTACATTTCCGTTGCAATCGGCAATAATGCGAGAAATATCTTTCAGTTGTCCCGGTTTGTCAATCAGTTCAATCAGCAGACTCGTAGAACGGCCCAAATTGAGAAGTCCTCGATCAATTACACGTGAAAGGCTTGTAACATCTATGTTTCCGCCCGAAACAACAGCAACAACTCGTTTGCCTTTTAAATCAAACTTACCTGCCATTACTGCGGCTACAGCGGCAGCTCCCGCACCTTCCGCAATCATCTTTTGCTTTTCAATAAGAGCGAGAATAGCGCTTGCCACTTCATCATCGGTTACAAGGGCGATTTCATCCACATATTCCTTAACAAGAGCATAGGTGTTTTCGCCCGGCTTTTTTACAGCGATACCATCTGCAATGGTCGATACAGAAGAAAGACATTTAATTTCGCCGTCTTTTACTGAATTATACATACTCGGTGCACCCGTAACCTGTACGCCGTAAACCTTAACGTTTGGTCGTATCTGCTTTGCGGTATAGGCAATTCCTGAAATAAGTCCACCGCCGCCGATGGGAACCACAATTGCATCAATGTTGTCAAGGTCGTTTAGAATTTCAAGAGCAATCGTTCCTTGGCCTGCAATAACATTTTCATCGTCAAAAGGGTGAACAAAGGTATATCCTTCGCTTTCCTTTAACTCCAAAGCCTTTTGGTAGGCATCATCGTAACAGCTTTCTACCAAACAAACTTCTGCACCAAAACCTTTGGTTGCCTCCACTTTCGAAATCGGGGCACTGTCGGGAAGACAAATAAGAGATTTGATTCCGTTTTTGGTTGCAGCCAATGCAACACCTTGTGCGTGATTGCCTGCAGAACAAGCAATTACACCTTTTTCTTTTTCCTCATCGGAAAGCATTGCAATTTTATAAGCAGAGCCTCTTACCTTAAAGGAACCTGTAATTTGTAGATTTTCAGGTTTTAGGTATAGTTCGCAATCGGGTGCAATTCCGTATGCTCTGACAACATTGGTTTCACGAATAATGTTTTTGAGCACCGTCTGTGCATTGAATACTTTGTCTAGAGATAACATCTTCATTCCGCCTTTCTGATTTTAAATTTATTCGATAGTTTGCTGCTTTAAGGCAAAACAAAAAACCCGTCTCAAAGCAAAAATTGCTTTGAGACGGGTGTAAATACAAATTTATCACTCGCGGTACCACTCAAATTGCGGATAGATAGAATCCGCCACCTCTTCGAAGTCAAACAACTTCTATGCACTCACGTAGCATACACGGGAAACGCCTACTTGGTGTAAAAACCTTTGGGGCTTCCGGCTCAGAAGGGATGGGAAATCTACAGTCCTTTGCCGGGATCACACCATCCCCGACTCTCTGAAAAATTCGTTGCAGTTTCCGTCTTCATCGACGCCTTTAATTTGATTGAAGTCAAACAACCTCTATGCACTGACGTAGCATACACGGGGTTCCCTACACACTGCTGCTTCAGGTTCCCGGCTCAGAAGTGAGAGGACAAGGATATATAACACGCTGATTTACACCAACCATCAGCTCTCTGTGCTGTTTTTCTCCGTGACCATTCTTCGTCATAGCCTTTAGACAATATTAAATTTATATTTCATTCTATTCATTTAAAGTGATAATGTCAAGCGCTTTTTTAAATAAGTACAAGCAGTACCATATAAATTACAAAAAAACACGGATTTCGCGGGATTTACGCCACTGCTTAACTTTCTAATTAAATAATGGTGTTATGTATTTGATGAGCCATTTCTTGCTAAGGTTTGTATTTCCGTAATAGAAATCAAGACTCTCTATAGTAAGTACCACTCAATCAATATTATTAATTTGTGCTTGGCAATATGCTACCACATTACAGATAACATTAAGCTAAACATTTTTGAGGTCAATTAAATTGAACCGTGCATACATTATATAACTGTTAAAAGCGGTGGGTGACTAGCACTTAAAAATATTCTCTGCTGATTACAACACCACTGTCGTCACTGTATTCGATAATAACCGAATGCGCATCGGGCACATCCTCACGAATTTCGTCAAGCATGTTTGAATACACGCTTTTTATACTGTCAAGCATTTCGATCATAGCATTGGCTTCATTTTCTTCAATGGTGCCTGCTACTGTAAAACTCAGTACCAGAGAATCTTTTCTCGCATAGCATTTGCCGGTGACGTTGTCTGTTTCTTGAGACGCCAAAACGGCATCAATTTCGGATTTGTTTGCGGCTACATACTCTGTCATGGTCATTTCGGGCTTTTCTGAAGACACAGGTTCACTTGATTGCGGCTTTTTTGAAGACACAGGTTCACTTGATTGCGGCTTTTTTGAAGACACAGGTTCACTTGATTGCGGCTTTTTTGACGAAGTGACTTTGCTGGAAACGGAAGTTTTGCTTGAGACGTGACCATCGCTTGACTGATGCAAATCGCTTTCAGTATCGGAGCTTAAAATATTTGATGAAACAGCGTTTGAAACGAAACTGGTTGTCACGTCGGCATTGTCAGAAAGAGCCGATTGCGTATCGGGGCTGTCAATCCATAGTTTTTTGCACGATGAGAGGCAAAAGCATAATAAAACTACGGTTAATAATACAATTAGTTTTCTCATAATTCGACCAATCCTTTTTTCGTTTTATTTAAAGCCTATTATTGTGTGTAATTATATTAAAATCAACGGAGTTTTGCAAGACAATTTGTCAATTATTGAGTTAAAAATTGTTAATATAAGTTTTTTATGTACAATGTGTAAATAAAACCCACTTCAGTTTAGTTAAAAATGGAGAAAAGTAATAAGAACTATTGAAATAGATTATGCAAAGTGCTATGATTTATTTAGGTAAATGCCAACATATAGTTGTGTTGTGTAAATTTCCTAATTTAAATTTTTTCGAATAAAGGGGTATGAGACAAAATGAGCAAAACCAAAAGATTGCTTGCTGTTGTACTAACACTATGCATGTGCGTTCAGTTATTTGCATGTGTCACATTAACAGCATCAGCAGCAGCATGGGACGGCACAGCTGCAGCATCGTTTGCAGGTGGTACTGGAACAGCAGACGACCCTTATATTATTAACACACCGGAGCAGCTTGCTTTGCTATCAAGCAACGTTAATAATGCAGTAGAAGGCGCTAACACAGCTTACTATAAGCTGGGGGCAGATATAGTTTTTAACGAGGGACTCCTCGATGAAAATTACGCCCTTGCAAATAAACCGTCAGTTAAATTTACACCTATTGGTGTAAAGGATGCTGCTGTATTCAGCGGCACTTTTGACGGCGACGGTCATACTATAAGCGGCCTCTATGTAGATGCAGGCGGCGATTTTGCTGGTTTGTTCGGTAATGCAAAAGACGCTACTATTAAAAATTTGACTATGTCAGATTTTTATATTGTCGCCTACAACACAGGTTGTATAGGCGGACTTATCAGTAAATCACAGGGAACTGTTAACATCGATAATGTTGTAGTTGACGGCCGTTTAGGCGAAACATACAATGGTTCTAACAAAGGCATGTTTGTTGGTTATACAAACGGATCAGTTATAGTTTCTAATTCCATTGCCAAAGGTTTGGTACAATGGGCATATAACGCCAACAAACAGGGCATAAGCGCTGGATTTGTCGGTATGGCAGATAATTATAACTGCAAACTTCATTTCACAAATTGTGTCAACTATGCTGATGTCATCGGTACAGGTGCTGCCGGATTTGTTGGTTATGTTAAAAAATTCCAGACTCAGCCTTCTGATCCGTGGATATCATTTGTTGACTGTGCTAACTACGGTGATGTAACAGCTAACAGTACTGCTACACATAACGTCAACACTGAATATGAACAAGCTATGGGTATTGCAGGCGGTTTTCTTGCTCATGCATTTAATAACTCCAGCGTTTACTTTGAGCGTTGCCTTAATGAAGGTAATATCACCGGTATAAGAAGTGCAGGCGCATTAATAGGTAAGCATTACAAGAATACTGTTTGGGGTTCTGGTCTTACTATTTTTGTTGCTAAAAACACTTTCAACACCGGTGTTATCACAATAAGCAAAACAGCAGAAGAGCTGTCCACAATGTTTGGCAGCAATGCTGCAAAGGTAGGCCAAACAGGTAACCTGTTCGGCACACTTGTAGATAGCGCTTCTCGTTGGACACTTTCTGACAACTATACAACAACTGATACAGGATATGATTATTATTCCGGTACAGAAGCTGTTGCTTCTACAGGAGTTTCAACAGTTGAAGTTCTCCAGTCCGGATCATGGCTTAATGATACCACTAACTGGGTTATCAAAGCCGGCCAAAATCCTGCTTTGAAAATCACAGTTGCTGAAGAGCCGGAAGCTCCTCATGAACATTCTTACACAGAGGAAATCATCACGGCTGCAACTTGTGCTACAGCAGGCGAAAAGTTATTCACCTGTGAATGTGGCGAAAGCTACACAGAAACAATTGCTCCTACAGGCGAACATAACTATGTAAATGGTTACTGCTCCGTTTGTGGCGCAGAAAATGCTAACGCAAAATTCGTAGCAAAAATCGGCGATAAGAAGTATGAGACACTTGCAGCTGCAGTAGCTGCTGGCGGCGAAATCGTACTTATCGACAATATTTATTTGACAGAAACAGTTAATGTTGCAGAGGGCAATGAAGTAACACTTGACCTCAACGGCAAGGAAATCACCGTACTTAAGAATGGTGAACGCAGCCTTTATGCAATCAACAACTATGGCAAGCTGACCATTAAGGACAGCGTTGGTACAGGTATAATCGTTGCTCGCGGTGTACAGAACCTTGGCAACGGAGACCTTACATTAGAAAGCGGAACAATCACTGCATGCGACACCAACGGTGGTGCAGCAGTTTGGAACGAAGCAACCTTCACCATGAATGGTGGTACACTTAAAGTTACACATGTTGGATCTGTTACAGATACATCTAACCCGGGATGCTTAAACAACTCCGGTACTGCAACTATCAATGGCGGTAAGATGGAAAGCGTAAGCATGAGAACATATGCACTCATTTCTAGCGGCACACTTACTATCAACGATGCACAAATTGACGGTGCACACGGTGCAGTAACAGTAGATGCTGGTACAGCAACTATCAATGGCGGCGTATTTGATACTGATGTATACTACGGTTTGTATGTTTACAGTGGTACTGTAAATGTTACCGGCGGTACATTTACAAAAGGCAGCGTAGGCAAGTCTGTTTATGTACAGCCCGATGCTATCGAAGGCGTTGAAATTGCCGGCGGTACATTCGAAAGTGCAATTGCAGAAGAAATATGCGCAGAAGGCTTCATCCCGACAGCTAACGCTGACGGCACTTACGGTGTAAAAGTTGGAGCTTATGTAGCAAAAATCGGCGATAAGAAGTATGAGACACTTGCAGCTGCAGTAGCTGCTGGCGGCGAAATCGTACTTATCGACAATATTTATTTGACAGAAACAGTTAATGTTGCAGAGGGCAATGAAGTAACACTTGACCTCAACGGCAAGGAAATCACCGTACTTAAGAATGGTGAACGCAGCCTTTATGCAATCAACAACTATGGCAAGCTGACCATTAAGGACAGCGTAGGTACAGGTATAATCGTTGCTCGCGGCATACAGAACCTTGGCAACGGCGACCTTACATTAGAAAGCGGAACAATCCATTCATGCGACACCAACGGTGGTGCAGCAGTTTGGAACGAAGCTACCTTCACCATGAATGGTGGTACACTTAAAGTTACACATGTTGGATCTGTTACAGATACATCTAACCCCGGATGCTTAAACAACTCCGGTACAGCAACAATCAATGGCGGTAAGATGGAAAGCGCAAGCATGAGAACATATGCACTCATTTCTACCGGCACACTTACTATCAACGATGCTCAAGTTGACGGTGCACACGGTGCAGTAGGAATAAACGCAGGCACAGCAACAATTGCCGGCGGTGTATTTGATACTGATGTACATTACGGTTTATATGTTTCCGATGGTACTGTAAACGTTACCGGCGGTACATTTGCAAAAGGTAGCGTAGGCGTTGCTGTTTATGTACAGCCCGCCGCTATCGAAGGCGTTGAAATTGCCGGCGGTACATTCGAAAGTGCAATCGCAGAAGAAATCTGCGCAGCAGGCTTCATCCCGACAGCTAACGCTGACGGCACTTACGGTGTAAAAGTTGGAGCTTATGTAGCAAAAATCGGCGATAAGAAGTATGAGACATTTGCAGCAGCACTTGCAGCAGCAAAAGCAGGCGATACTGTTGAACTGCTCGCTGATGTTACTATCACCAAAAAAATCACATTGAACGGCATTACCCTTAACGGTAACAATCATACATTGGATGCTACCGCTTTGGGAACAGCAGACAGTGCAGACGGCACAGCATGTGCTATCTACACCAATACCGGATGCACAGTTCAAAACCTGACAATTAACGGCGGCGTACGCGGCGTATATGTAATGGTACAGAAAGCCGGCCTGACAACTGATGTAGTTCTTGACAACGTAACAATCATCAACAGCGTACGTGCAATTAACGTTACCGCTGTTAGCAACAGCACTGCTACAGGCAAAACACTTAAAGTAAACAACTCCACATTGGCTGGTAAACTATCATGGACTATGTCTGTAGGTGCACAGTTCAACAACGTAACATTTGCCACCAACGCAAGCGTAAAGGGCAATGTAGTTGAGCCGAGAGGCACAACAACCTTCACCGCATGTACTTTCGAAGAAGGTTATACAATGAGCGGCGAGGATATTGCTACTTACGGCGGCACAGTTACAGCTGATGCAGCTACAACAGCATCTCTTGCAGCTCCTGAGGGTTATGAGTGGATTGCAGATGGCGCTTCCTATAAGTTGGCTGAAAAACCAGTAGGTCCGACTTATGTCGAAACACTTACAATCCCAAACAAGAACGTTAAGTTCGAGAGCGATTATACACTTGGTCTCTATGTATCAACAAGTGTATTCAATTCGTACAAAACAGTATATATCAAAGCTGAAAAAGCTTGCTTTGATGGAAATACACCTATTGATCCTGAAGTAGTAACACTGACAAAAGCTATTGATTATAACGCGAGCCTTAAAGTGTTCGAGTATGCAGGATTTGCAGCTAAGGAAATGAGCTCAGTTGTAAAAGCAACAGTATGGGCAGTTGACGAAGCTGGAAACGAATACTACGGTCCGGAAATCGAATATTCACTTCGTGATTATGCTCAGAACCAGATCGGAAAGACTACAAAGCCGCTGTTTAAGACAATGATGGTTGA
>CALHND010000002.1 GCA_938034875.1 uncultured Clostridia bacterium | reverse complement strand
GCATGCGGCTGTTAACCGCAGGGTCGTTGGTTCGAGTCCAACAGGGGGAGCCAAACAAAAAATCCGTCCTCTAAAGAGGACGGATTTTTTGTTTATATTATTTATTATCTATTATTATTAGTAAGAACGGATTTTTAAATGAATAATAAATTTTGAAGCAGCCTTAGCTGATTAATATTGAATAATGATTTCACCTCTTCACCAAGATTATGTAATAAACTGAGGGCTGTAATGATAAGCAAATAAAAGCAAAATGCAGGCTTGACATTGATGCCATCAGAGCATTTGCTCATATATCTATTTACAAGAAATCAAATCCTAAAATGACAGCGAGTGCAAATGCTATTTTTCTTCTTATTTTTTTGATAGTGATTATTACCGAACTTGTTTTTTTAGTTCAATTTTACCCTTATCATTTTAATTATTGTTGATATACTTATAATTGAAAAAGATTGTTATCAATATTACTGTTATCTTAAAATATACTTACAGATCTTTAGCAAAAATAAAGAAAGCTGAAAACGCGTATTTATTTTGCGTTTATGTAGTTGGAATTTTGACCAAAAGTGAATAATATGGCGGTGAAGCAGAGATAGGTTATTCTGTGTTTGTAAAAGCTAATGAGACATCCAAGCATTTCTTTTTGTATGAAACCCATAATCAAGTATTTATTATAGATAAATCTACTGTGTTGACGGAACGGTTGAATATATTAAAACAAACTTGATTTAAAAACTCCACATGCCAAGCATGCATGGGTGCACCAGCATCAAACAAAATAATTCCTTAAGCCAAATAATAGGCGCAGTGTGCTGCCGTTGGCTCAATTGCCAATAAATATATATACAAGAATTAAACTAGACGTTGGGGTAGGCATAAAATAGCTGAAAAAGAATAGTATTACCCACCTAAAAAGTTGAGATTTTAACAATATATGTTATAATAGTGGTACTATTATATATAAGGAGGCTTTCTTATGAGTTATTGGGATGATTTAGCAAAATCTTCTTCTTTTTCAACTGGTTCAGGTAATGATCTGCCATATGTTGTTTTACAGGTGACTTTAAAAGAAAAATTTTTGGGAACTGGGTCGGGTAATCTTAGCGAATTGGAAAAAGTAATAAACCAACAAGTAAATAAAGGATATCGCTTACATACTATCAGTACAGCTAATGGTGGAAGTAAGGGCTTCATCGGTGGCGATCGTATACAAGCAACACTTATTTTCGAAAGAATTTAGTTTACATAATCACATCCTTGAACATTAGAGTATCTATTTTTTATTTTATTGTGATATTAAGATGAAGAGACACAAAAACGACAAGTTTCGCAAGAACCTTGTCGTTTTATTTTTTTACAACCATATAGTTCGGTATAAACAATATTGTTTTTAGTTTCGATGATTTCTCACCCAATAAAAAATCCGCCATAAAATATATGAGGGAATTATAAATTTATTATTTTTACTGTTATTACTATACCACAAAATGAAGAAAATTTCTAGTCTTGTAATTGGATTGACAAGGGTGTATTAAGTATAGGAGGTGTTTTATAATGGAACAAAAAAGTATGACTGCGCTGATAAGTGCATTTTCAAGAGCATATCATTCGCTAAATAAAGAGGTCACAATTTTTAATGATAGCGTTGCAAGGCAACTGTTAACTGATGAGGAGTATCACCAAATAGCACAAAGCATGTCTGATGGTATAAACTTTTTCAAACCTAATTTTGTGGGAAATTCACGGGAAGCACTGAGCTGGATAGTAGATAACCAATTATCCCCATCGCCGCTTGAAAGAGCAGGCTATGCTGAAAAATCTCTTGAGCGAGCAGTTCAAATTGGTGCAAAGCAGTATTTGATTTTTGGTGCTGGCTATGATACCTTTGCTTATCGTCAGCCATCGTGGGCAGAAACATTGAAAATTTTCGAGATAGACCATCCAGCTACAGCAAGCGATAAACAAGAACGATTGAAAAAAGCCAATCTTATAATTTCTGATAATGTTCACTACATTGAAGCAGATTTTATAAAAGAATCGTGGGAAGAGGCACTGCTGAATCACGACGGATTTGATAGTAGTAAAATAAGCTGTATCACCATTCTGGGCGTTGCATATTATCTTTCAAAGCAAACCTTTGAGACTTTAATTTCTGTCATAAGTCATATTGTACCAAAAGGCAGCTCAATCATATTTGATTATCCGGATGAAAACAGCTATACCGAAAAGGCGGTGGAACGAGCATAAAAGCAATCCATGTTGGCAGGCGCAGCAAACGAAAAATGTTGGCCAGCTATTCTTACACCGATATGGAACAATTGCTTTCAGAACATGGTTTTCCGATATATGAACACTTAACACCACATGAAATGACTAAACAATATTTTGAAATCTACAATAATGTAAACCCTTTGCATCGTATGACTGCATTTGACAATGTGAATTACTGCCTTGCGGTTAGGAAATAAGCATAATTCAACCAAAATCATTATGGTACTGCTAGTATCACCGATACAAAAATCCCGAATGCAAAAATCTTAGGATTTCTAAAGACGGTTAATTTTTATTTAAACGCTGAGTATTGTACAGGGCAAGAAAAAAGAGAAGTTCAACGCTTCTCTCTATTTTCTTTTCTAATGTACATTCGGCTAATACCATATTTGCATGGCAAAAGGACGTTTTAAACCTAGTTTAAATACAAGTGTTTTTATCGGGTTTTAGTTTTGCATTATGTTTAAAAACATACTGATAATAGAGCGCTTTTTAGGGTGAAACGGCTTTACACAACGTACACAATACAAATTTTAAAAGCAAAAATAATTTTACTATTGACAAGTTGGATTAAACTTTACACAACGTACACAATACAAATTTTAAAAGCAAAAATAATTTTACTATTGACAAGTTGGATTAAACTTTATACAATTGATACATAAACATAATGTTTTGTCTTTGCATAATGACGGATTTTGCGGACAACCGCAATGGAATGCAAAGAGCATCAGTCGGCCGTATGGGCAAAGCAGTTTTATTAGGAACTGTTTTGCTCTTTTTTTATCAATGATTGTCATTGATATTTTGGTATGAAGGGAGAAACCAGAAATGATACATAAAAATTGGTATGGTTTCAATAATGGAGTTTGGCAGGATGAGATCAATGTCAGAGATTTCATTCAGACAAACTATAAGGAATATAAAGGTGATGATTCATTTTTATCATCAGCGACTGACCGTACAAAGGCTCTCATGGAAAAAGTAGACGCCTTATTAAAAGACGAACGTAAAAAGGGCGGCGTACTGGATATTGACACTGAAACAGTAACCACCCTTACAGGATATGCCCCAGGTTACGTTGATAAAGAAAACGAACTGATTGTAGGTCTTCAAACAGACAGCCCACTGAAGCGTGGAGTAAACCCCTTCGGCGGAATCAGAATGGCTCGACAGGCCTGCGCAGCATACGGTTATAAGCTCGGAGATAAAATTGAGGAAGAATTCCGTTATCGTACCACACATAACGACGGTGTTTTTCGTGCATATAATGATGAAATGCGCCTTGCTCGCAGAAGCCATGTTATTACAGGACTGCCGGATGCTTACGGCCGTGGAAGAATAATTGGTGACTATCGTCGAGTTGCATTGTATGGAATAGACAAGCTTATCGAAGAAAAGAAAAAGGATAAGGCAAAACTTGATAAGGATGTTTTCACAAGTGAAAAAATTCAATTGATTGAAGAGCTTTCTCGTCAAATTTTATTCCTGTACTATTTAAACGATATGGCAAAAATGTACGGATACGACATTTCAAAGCCCGCAAAAAACGCTCATGAGGCAATTCAATGGACATATTTTGCTTATCTTGGTGCAATCAAAGAGCAAAATGGCGCCGCTATGTCTCTTGGTCGAGTTTCTACATTCTTTGACATATACATTGAGCGTGATATAAAAAACGGAATTCTCACAGAGGAAACAGCTCAAGAACTTATAGACGATTTTGTAATTAAACTTCGTCTTGCTCGCCATTTGCGCACGCCGGAATACAATGAGCTTTTCGGCGGCGATCCCATGTGGATAACTGAAGCTGTTGGCGGTATGGGAATTGACGGCAGAACCCTTGTTACAAAGAGCAGCTTCCGCATTCTAAATACGCTTTATAATTTAAAATCTGCTCCCGAACCCAACCTCACTATTCTTTGGTCCAATCAGCTACCCGAGCCTTTTAAAAAATTCTGTGCAAAGGTTTCGGTAGATACCGATTCGATTCAGTACGAAAATGATGATATTATGCGACCGCTTCACGGAGACGATTACGCTATTGCCTGCTGTGTTTCTGCAATGACCATTGGCAAGCAAATGCAGTTCTTCGGCGCTCGTTGCAATCTTGCAAAACTGCTTCTTATTGCAATAAACGGCGGCTATGATACAACGACAGATATACATATTGGCCCGCAGATGAGTGTCCTTGACGGCAAAAAACTTGATTTTGACACCGTTATGGAACGCTATAAAATATACCTTTCATGGCTGTCACGTTTGTATGTAAATACAATGAATATAATACACTTTATGCACGATAAGTATGCCTATGAAAAAGTTCAAATGGCATTACACGATACTGAGGTTGAGCGTCTTATGGCGTTCGGCATAGCAGGGCTTTCGGTTGTGGCAGATTCACTCAGCGCTATTAAGTATGCCGATGTTTGCCCCATAAAAGATGATAATGGATTTGTTTCCAACTTTATAACCGAAGGCGATTTCCCGAAATACGGCAACGACGACGATAGAGTAGATACAATTGCCAAAGATTTAACCCACCTATTTATAACCGAGCTTAGAAAAACTCCTGCTTACCGTAATGCAACTCACACTCTTTCAGTTCTTACGATCACATCTAATGTTATGTATGGTAAGAATACGGGGGCAACTCCTGACGGAAGAAAGGCTGCCGAACCTTTTGCACCGGGCGCAAACCCGATGCAAAATCGTGAGGAAAACGGTGCACTTTCATCGCTGAATTCGGTTGCAAAGCTCAGCTATGATGATTGCCGTGACGGTATTTCAAACACATTTTCTATAACTCCCGACGCTTTGGGCAAAACTGAGCAAGAACGCACAGATAATCTGGTTGCAATTCTTGATGGCTATTTTGCTAAAAAAGCACATCATATCAATGTAAATGTTCTTAATCGCGAAACGCTGATTAAGGCTTATGAAAACCCCGAAAATTATCCTAATCTTACGATTCGAGTTTCGGGATATGCTGTTAACTTTAACAGACTTTCTCGTGAGCAGCAGCGTGAAGTAATAAGTCGTACATTCCACAATGCCTTATGATAGGACAAGTTCATTCGTTCCAAAGTCTTGGCACGGTGGATGGACCCGGTGTGCGCTTTGTAGTGTTTTTGCAGGGATGCAATTTGCGTTGCAAGTGCTGTCATAATCCGGATACCTGGTCACAAAAAGGCGGAAATGAATATTTACCCGAACAAATTGTCGAAAGGGCAATTAGATACCGTGAATACTTCGGTGAAAACGGCGGAATTACCTTTTCCGGAGGAGAGCCCCTTTTGCAAAGCGACTTTACTCGTGAAGTTTTTGCGCTTTGCAAAAACGAGGGAATAAATACATGTCTTGACACATCGGGCAGTATTATTAACGACTCGGTTAAGGGGCTTCTTGAAGTAACAGACCATGTGCTTCTTGATATAAAATACACCGACGAATTGCAATACCTTGAAAATGTAGGATGCTCAATAACGTCTGTTTTGGAGTTTTTGTCATTGCTTGAAAAAATGAATATTGAAACAACTCTGCGCCAGGTGATCATTCCATCAATAAATGACACTGAGGAAAACATTTTAAACCTCAAAAAAATTGCTAATGCCTATAAATGTGTAAAAAAAGTCGAGCTTTTGCCATTCAAGAAAATTTGTCAGGTGAAATATGACAATATGGGAATAGAATTTCCATTTGCAAAAATTAATGAGCCAACCAACGAGAAAATGACTCAGCTTACATCATTGCTATAAAGAAAATGGCAACCACGGATGTAGTAATTTTTTTTAGTAACGCACAATATTATTGTTTGGTGTGAATTATATGAGTAATGAAACTTATTTGCCAAAGCTCCCTTATTTTGACCATTTAAGCGAGTCGCAGAAAAACAAAATTGCTGATTCGTGGAGCAAAAAAAGCTATAAAAAAGGTGAAGTAATTTATGGCGGCGCAAAAGAGTGTTTGGGTCAAATACTAATACTTAGCGGCAGCGTCAGAAACTACATATTATCGGAAGAAGGCAGAGAAATCACTCTTTTTGTGCTGCATCCCGATGATACTTGTGTGCTGTCTGCATCCTGCGTTATCAATCAAATAACGTTTGAAACCCAAATGATTGCCGAAACTGATACCGAAATGATGATACTCAATTCGGGCGTGGTTTCATTCCTTGCTGAAGAAAATATTTATGTAAAATGCTATATGTATGAACTGCTTGCCAAACGGTTTTCTACGGTCATGTGGGTAATGCAGGAAATTTTATTTAAGGGTTTTGACAGACGACTTGCAACATTTTTAATAAATGAATATGAGCGTACCGGTAACCCCAAAATTAAAATGACACATGAACAAATAGCGCAGTACACAAATTCAGCACGCGAGGTAGTCGCCCGAATGCTTAAACGATTTTCGTATGACGGGTATGTGGAACATGCGCGTGGTGTAATAACACTTAAAGACATAGATGGTTTAAAGGATATAATATAAGCTTTTCCTCTCTGATTTTTTCAGGGGGGATTTATTTTTTAGTAATGCGACTTAGTCACAGTTTTATGGTTTTTTTAATTGTATAATAAGCTCAAACAGATAGAAAGGGTGTAAAAAATGAAAATAACACTTAACCCCAATAATGAAATTGTGGACGCTGTAAAAGAAGGACTTAAACGAACCGGAGGTTACTGTCCGTGTGTTATAGAGCAGTCAAATGATACAAAATGTATGTGCAAACAATTTAAAGAGCAGGTTGCTGACCCGCAATTTGAAGGATTTTGCCACTGTATGCTTTATTATAAATCAAACGACTAAAGGAGAATAAAAAATGAGTGAAATTAAACTTACTAAAGAAAATTTTGAAGATGAGGTTGTAAATTCAACAAAGCCCGTGCTCATCGACTTTTGGGCAACATGGTGCGGTCCGTGCCGAATGATTTCTCCAATCATTGAAGAAATTGCAAATGAGAATGAGGATATTAAGGTATGCAAGGTTAATGTAGACGAGGAGCCAAAATTAGCTACTGCGTTCCAGGTCACAAGCATTCCGATGATTGCGGTAGTTAACGACGGAAAAGTCACTAATACTGCAGTGGGTTATATGCCCAAGGAGAAAATCTTAGCGCTTTTATGAGGTAAAAAATATGGGGCTATTAGACTTATTAAAAATTAAAGACATTAATGATTATATAGAACAATATGAGGGCACAAGCGGGGCTCTGCTTTTGGACGTAAGAACACCTGAGGAGTACAGGGAGGAAAGAATACCCAACTCAATAAATATTCCTCTTGACCGTATTGAAAGTGTGGCACGCAAAGTCCTCGACAAAAAAACGCCGTTGTTTGTACATTGCAGAAGCGGAGGCAGAAGCAGTCGTGCGGTGGCTATCCTTAAAAGAATGGGATATTCAAATGTTTATAACATTGGCGGCATAATGAATTATGCCGGAAAAAAGATTAGAGGTTAGCATGATGAAGGTTGTAATAGTAGGAGGTGTCGCAGGGGGAGCCTCTGCTGCAGCAAGAATTAGAAGACTGGATGAAAATGCTCAGGTTATCATTTTTGAACGCACAGGTTATATGTCCTACGCAAATTGCGGTCTGCCATATTATATCGGAGGGGCAATAACCGACGAGGAAGAGTTGACATTGCAAACTCCCGAAAGCTTTTGGGATAGATTCAGAGTTGATGTGCGTGTTTTACACGAAGTAACAGATATAAATGCTGAAAACAAAACCGTTACAGTTAAAAATTTGAGCACGGGCAAGGTTTATGATGAATCCTATGATAAGCTGCTGCTTTCGCCCGGGGCAAAGCCAACTACGCCCGATATGACCGGCATTGACAGCAATAAAATTTTCACTCTCCGTACGGTCGAGGATACTTTTAAAATCAAACGGTTCATTGACGAAAATAAACCAAAGTCCGCTACCGTAATAGGCGGTGGGTTCATTGGAATTGAAATGGCGGAAAATTTAAGAGTTCAGCAGATAGATGTAACTCTTGCCGAGTACGCTGACCATGTTTTGGCACCGCTTGACTATGATATGGCGGCGGCAGTACACAGCAAAATGGATGAAAACGGCGTAAAACTCATGATTGGTACAAAGGTTGATGGTTTTGAGGAAACTGATGATAAAATCATGACCAAAACCTCAAAAGGAGACATTGTTTCTGACTTTGTTGTGCTTTCAGTCGGAGTGACACCTGACACATTCCTTGCTGATAAAGCGGGACTCGAAAAAGGTGTTAAAGGCAGCATTGTCGTTGATGATAAAATGGAAACCTCGGTAAAGGATATCTATGCCGTTGGCGATGCTGTTGAGGTTAAGCATTTTGTGACAGGCAATAAGGCACTGATTTCTCTGGCGGGGCCTGCTAATAAGCAGGGGCGAATTGCCGCCGATAATATTTGCGGATTAAACAGCACCTACAATGGCTCACAAGGTTCATCGGTTATCAAGGTGTTTGATATGACTGTGGCATCTACCGGAATCAACGAAGCAGAAGCAAAGTCCCAAGGATTAAGCTATGATAAGGTTATTTTGTCACCTTTGTCACACGCCGGTTATTATCCTGGAGCTAAGGTTATGACGTTAAAGGTGATTTTTGAAAAAGAAACCCAGCGTATTTTGGGAGCGCAAATTTTTGGTTTTGATGGCGTGGATAAACGAATTGATGTCATTGCTACCGCTATTCGAGCAGGAATGAAAGCGACCGAGCTTGCCGAATTGGAGCTGTCATATGCGCCGCCGTATTCCTCGGCTAAGGATCCGGTAAACATGGCAGGATTCGTCATAGAAAACTTAGTTTACGGTAAGGTAAAACAGTTTTATTATGAGGATATAGAAGCTCTGCCTCGTGACGGCAGCGCGTTTTTGCTCGATTCCCGTACCCCCAGAGAATATGCAAGAGCTCATGTGGATGGATTTATAAATGTTCCCGTGGATGATATCCGAGAACGACTTGACGAAATTCCAAAAGATAAGCCGATTTATGTAATGTGTCAAAGCGGACTGAGAAGTTATATTACTTGCAGAATTTTGGCGTGTAACGGATATGATTGTTACAATTTTTCGGGCGGCTACCGTTTTTATGATATTGTAACCAAAGGCAAAAAAATTGCCGACAAAGCCTATCCTTGCGGCATGGAAAAATAATTATTTGCAAAATTGAGCGAAACGGTGAAAAATACTGCCTTAATTGGTTGAATTTGTATAAAATATATTTATAATTATAAATATATATAAAAGTTTTCGTGACAAGGGAGTGCTTCGCATATGAAAAAATCTCATGTAGTCGGCATTGTCGGTTTTGGTGGTCAGGGTCACTGGCACAGCACCATAATTGACGAAATTGAAAACATAGAAGTAGCAGGGGTTTACGATATTGACCCTAAACGCATGGAGTTTGCCAAAACAGAGTGCAAGCGCCGTGTGTATAAAAGTTATGACGAAATGCTCGCTGACGAAAGCATTGATATAATTACTGTTGCAACGCCCAACGATTCTCATCACGACCTTGCAGTAGCGGCTTTGCGGTCGGGAAAAAATGTAGTATGTGAAAAACCGGTGGCAATGTCCTCGGCTGAATTTGAGGATATGATTCGTGTTGCCGATGAATGCGGCAAGGTACTGATTGTTCATCAAAACAGACGATGGGATGCAGATTTTCTTGTAATGAAAAAAGTGTACGAATCAGGTGAAATCGGTTTAGTACATAGGCTTGAGCGCAGAGTGCAGGGGGCACACGGAATACCGAATGACTGGAGACAGTTGCCCCAGCACGGCGGCGGAATGATGCTCGATTGGGGCGTTCATCTGCTTGATCAAACGCTTCAGCTCGTGCCTGAAAAAATTAAAAAGGTTTACTGTCGCCTTGAGCATGTTACAAATGAGCTTTGCGATGACGGAATAACAGTTTGGCTGACCTTTGAAGGCGGCCTTCTTGCAATTGTTGAGGTTGGCACGTCAAATTTTATTGAGTTGCCACACTGGTATATGCTCGGACGTGACGGCTCGGCAATTATAAGAGGTTGGCATGCTGATGACGGCGAGATAGTAAAGAGCGTAGGCGAAAACGGGGAGGTAGTTCCCGTTTTGACAGCCAGCGGAATAACAAAAACAATGGCACCGCGTCGTGATGATTCAATAAGGCATATGCCATTACCAACGGTTGAAACTGATATAAAAGGTTTTTACCGCAATGTTATAGCGGCAGTCGAGGGAATCGAAAAACAGCTTGTATCAAACGAAAGCGTGTTGCGTGTATTTCGTCTTATGGAAGCGGCTTTCAAGTCTGCTTCACTTAATGAAACAGTGAATTTCGAATAATTTCTTTACTTTATGATTTATTTGGTGTATAATTATAAAGATAAGTAAAAAATTATAGGGAGGGTAAATAATGAATTTCATTCTTTTAAATGCGACAACTACGCCTCAGCAGGGTTCCATGTGGACATCCCTTATCATGATTGTTGTATTTATCGCGCTTATGTACTTTATGCTCATTCGTCCGCAGAAAAAGCAGCAGAAGAAAGAAAAGGAAATGAGAGCAAATCTTCAGATTGGCGATGAAATTATCACTATCGGCGGCATTTGCGGCCGAGTAGTTTCTCTTAAAGAGGATAGCCTCGTTATCGAGTCATCGGGCGATCGTTCCAAAATTCAGATTCAGCGCTCTGCTATTGGCCAAAACCTGACAGTTCACGAATAATCAGCATAATAAAAACGCCTCCCGAATATGCTTTACAAAAGCATGTTCGGGAGGTTTTTTATATGAATAAGAGAAAAAGAAATGAGCCAAGTAATAAGTATTTGCGTCCACTTTTAACGGGTATGATCACCGGCGCCTTAGTTATCGCTGCCATAATAATGTTATGTGCACTGTTTTTTGTCATACGCGATATGCCGCAGACGGCAGCAATGCCAATTGCACTGGTGGCGGCTGGCATTGGTTCGGTTATCGGCGGAGTTGCAGCGGCGCGGTCAATGAGAGAGCAGGGCATGATAATTGGAGGCTTGACGGGACTCGCACTGTTTGCAATCACCTTTATCGTGTCACTTTTTATTGATGGCGGCACATTTTCCATTTTTACACCCATGCGATTTATAATAATGACACTTGCAGGGGCGCTTGGCGGTATTTTGGGAGTCAATTCATCCGCAAAACGAAAAATCATTTGATATAATATGCATAAGATGATATAATAACAGGAAAATAAGTGAGAGGAAGCGAAAAAGTGGAAAAGTACAGCATTGTATCAAAAGCAGCCCAAATGTTTATTTGGTCGCTTGCATACAGATTTATGTGTCTGGTGGTATCAGTAGCAATTATTTCAGTTATAAACAATAAATTCGGTATCATTCTTTCACAGCTTTTTTGCCTTGGCATATTCCTCATTTTGCCGTACAATAAAATGTACAATTTGGGTTCAAAAGACCATAACAAGATAAACTACGGCTATATTAAACGCGATGTTTTTAGAGGTGCTAAAATCGGCTGTCTGGTGGCCGTTCCGTACGCCATATGCGGCATTTTACTTATACTTGCACGCTTCGGTGTGGTTGATTTTTCAATCCTTCAGGCTTACCGTTTGATAAATGCACCGTATTTTTCACTTGATCAGATACTCATGCCGACCACATTAACCATTTCGGAGCAAAGCTTGTTTGCTGTTGCTGCGTCAGTGCTGACTGTTTTTACCGAGCCGGTTGTGTACGGCATGGGCTATCGAATGGGGCTTGCAAGAATATCATTTACAAGCGAAACCGGCCTTTATCGCGGTAACAGGAAGGAAAAATCGACGAAAAATGTATAAGTTTGATGTTGAAAGAGCAACAAATGGTTGCATAGAATGGATACGAAATTGGTTTGAGAATAACGGCAAAGGTTGCAATGCTGTGCTGGGTATTTCGGGTGGTAAAGACAGCTCGGTTGTGGCGGCTCTTTGTGTAAAGGCGCTAGGTAAAGAGCGCGTTATTGGCGTTATGATGCCGCAGGGCGAGCAAAGCGACATTGATTACTCTTTTGAACTTTGCGAGTTTTTGGGAATAAAAAATTATACCGTAAATATAGGTGCAGCCGTAAATGCAATAACCGATGAGATTGCAAAAGGCATGGGGCTTACACAACAGACACGATTTAATTTGCCTGCTCGAGTCAGAATGGCTACGGTTTATGCCGTAGCACAGTCGCAAAACGGCCGGGTTGCAAACACGTGCAATTTGTCGGAGGATTGGGTAGGATATTCCACCCGATACGGAGATGCGGCAGGGGACTTTTCTCCGCTTGCCAACTTTACAGTAGCAGAGGTGCGTGCTATCGGTAAATATGTAGGCTTGCCTGCAAAATTAGTCGAAAAGACGCCCATTGACGGCCTGTGCGGAAAAACCGACGAGGACAATCTTGGCTTTACCTACGACACGCTGGATAAATACATTCGTGAAGGTATAGAGCCCGACGCTGAAACAAAACAGCGCATTGACAGAATGCACAAAGCAAATTTATTTAAGCTGAAATACATGGACACATACAAATACGAGGATTAAATCCAAAAAAATTAGCAGTTGACAAATGAAAACATGTAAAGTATAATTCTAGACATATAAGCAAATGCAATGAAGAGAAAAGTAGGCAATGGTGAGCGATACAGAGAGCTTCGTAAGCTGAAAAGAAGCGCGCAATTCATTACTGAAAATGGTCTCGGAGCAGCGTACCGACGGCAATTTTGCTTTAGGCTACGATGGGGTCGCCCATTACAGCGACGGGGTATGATAGTACCCGCAGAGGTTTGCTTTGCGAGAAGCAAATAAATTAAGGTGGTAACACGAAGCTTTCGCTTTCGTCCTTATGTGTGTTTTTCACATGGGCGAGGGCGTTTTTATTTATTATACCAGCTAAAAATCATTATGAGGTGAATGAAATGAACTACAAAATTGAAACTAAATGCGTTCAGGGAGGCTATACTCCTAAAAACGGAGAGCCGCGTCAAATCCCTATTATTCAGAGTACAACATTTAAATACTCGACAAGCGAAGATATGGGTAAGTTGTTTGACTTGGAGGCAAGTGGATATTTTTATTCCCGCCTGCAAAATCCAACCTGCGACGCTGTTGCAGCTAAAATATGTGAAATGGAAGGCGGTACAGCTGCAATGCTGACATCGTCCGGCCAGGCAGCATCATTTTATTCTGTTTTTAACATCGCCTCTTGCGGTGACCACATCGTTTGTTCATCAGCAATTTATGGCGGTACATATAATTTGTTTGCTGTAACAATGAGCAGAATGGGCATTGAATTTACATTCGTCTCTCCCGAATGCACCGATGAGGAACTTAACGCAGCATTCCGCCCGAATACAAAGGCTGTTTTTGGCGAAACCATAGCAAATCCCGCACTTACTGTGCTTGATATTGAAAAATTTGCAAACGCTGCACACGCTCACGGAGTGCCGCTGATTATTGACAACACTTTTGCAACACCAATAAATTGCCGCCCGTTTGAGTGGGGTGCAGACATCATCACTCACTCGACCACAAAATACATGGATGGCCACGGGGCAGCGGTCGGTGGATGCATAGTTGACAGCGGAAATTTCGACTGGACTAAATATCCGGATAAATTCCCCGGACTGTGCACACCTGATGACAGCTATCACGGTGTAACATACACCGAAAGATTTGGCATCGGCGGAGCTTATATTACAAAAGCAACAGTTCAGCTTATGCGCGATTTTGGCTCAGTACAATCACCCCAAAACGCATTTTTGCTTAATGTTGGACTTGAAAGCCTGCATGTCAGAATTAAGCGTCACTGTGAAAACGGGCTTGCGGTAGCCAAATTCCTTAAAAATGACAGTCGCATTGAGTGGGTAAAATATCCGTCACTTGAGGGTGATGAGTATTACGAAAGGGCCCAAAAATATATGCCGAATGGCACATGCGGAGTTGTTAGCTTTGGAGTAAAGGGCGGTCGTGCCGCTGCTGAAAAATTCATGGCTGGGCTGAAGCTTGCAGCAATAGAGACCCATGTAGCAGACGCACGCACTTGCTGTCTGCATCCGGCAAGCACAACACATCGCCAGATGACCGACGTCGAGCTTGCAGCGGCAGGTATTTCACCCGATTTAGTCCGTTTTTCGTGCGGAATTGAAAATGCAGATGACCTTATTGCTGACATAAGTCAGGCACTTGATAATATTTAATCAAAGGAGATAACCTATGCCAATCAGAATACCGAATGATCTGCCCGCGGTTAAAACGCTTAATGATGAAAATATATTTGTAATGACCGATACGCGCGCGACATCACAGGATATTCGTCCGCTTCGCATACTGGTGCTTAACCTGATGCCAAAAAAAATCGAAACCGAAACGCAGCTTTCGCGTCTGCTGGGTAATACGCCGCTTCAGGTTGAATTGGAGCTTATTCATACAACCACGCACAACTCAAAAAACACTGCGGCAGAGCATTTATTGGCATTTTACAAAACCTTTGATGATGTGCGTGACACAAATTTTGACGGCATGATAATCACAGGCGCACCGGTTGAGCATCTACCATTTGAGGAAGTGGAGTACTGGGATGAGCTTTGTGAAATAATGGAATGGTCAAAAACTCATGTCCACAGCACATTCCACATTTGTTGGGGCGCGCAGGCGGGGCTTTACTACCATTTTGGTATAGATAAGCAACCTCTTGAAAGTAAGATGTTCGGTGTTTTTAAACATACCGTTTCTTACAAGCGTTCAATTTTATTCCGCGGCTTTGATGATTCCTTTTATGTGCCTCATTCTCGCCACACGACAATTAATAAACAAGATGTTGAAGCGGTCGAAGATCTTAAAATTTTGGCCGAAAGCGAAGAAGCTGGCATATACGCCATCATGACCGAAAACGGCAAGCAGATTTTCATTACAGGCCATTCGGAGTACGATCCTAATACGCTTAAAGACGAGTATGTTAGGGATGTAACAGCAGGGAAGCCTATCGAAGTTCCTAAAAACTACTTTCAAAATGATGACCCGACACAGCCGCCCATTGTTAGATGGCGCGCACATGCGAATTTAATTTATTCTAACTGGCTAAATTACTTTGTATATCAAACCACACCGTACGATATTAAAGAAATTAATTAGTTTTAAAGCCCCGACTGTGAAAGTCGGGGCTTTTTATTAAAAAACTACTGACAATAAGCTGACAGTATGCTATAATTTATTATCATACCGCCGCATAAATTAGTATGAGGTGGTTTAAAAATGATGAATGTAAAGCAGCTGCGTAATACGGTTCTTTTGATTGTGGCAGCGGTTTTTCTTGCCTTTTGCTTGTCTGCAACCGGAGATATCGGCAGAAGAGCAAATACTTCAAAGCGTCAAACTGTCATAATTGACGCAGGTCACGGCGGATTTGACGGGGGTGCAGTAGCATCTGATGGAACGGTGGAAAAGGACATTAACCTCGCCGTTTCACTTAAACTGGAGCAGCTACTCAACCTGTACGGCTATAACGTAATTATGCTGCGTGATACTGATACAGCACTAAATACTGAAGGAGCAAATACACGTCAAAAAAAGCGCTCCGACATAATGTATCGTTATTCGGTTATGCAGGAAAATCCCGGCAGTATATATTTGTGTGTGCATCAAAATAATTTTTCTGCGTCATATTGTAACGGCGCACAAATGTTTTACAGCGACAGTACCGATGGTTCAAAGGAACTTGCAACCCAAATTCAAGCATCGATGCGTGAGGTTCAACCAAATAATGACCGTGTGATAAAGCCATGCACAGACGATGTTTATTTAATTTACCACGCCACAACGACCGCAGTTTTGGTCGAATGTGGATTTTTATCTAATCAGGATGACCTGCAGAATCTTAAAAATGATGAATATCAAATGAAACTTGCATTTGCGATTTCATCAGGATTGAATAACTACATTTGTGGGAGTTGAAAATAAATGGCAAAAGCCAAAACAGTTTACATATGTTCCCAGTGCGGCACAGAGAGTCTTGGCTGGTACGGCAAATGCCCAAATTGTGGTGAGTGGGGTACGCTCAATGAGGAATTTGTTGAAGCTGCACCTGCAAAAGAAAAGGCGCGGAGAGCCATTTCAGGCGCTGAATTTAATGCAAACCGTTTGCGTGAAATCGGAACAGACGATGAACACCGTTGTCATACAGGTGTAGGTGAGCTTGACCGAGTGCTGGGCGGCGGAATTGTAAAAGGTTCGCTTGTTTTGCTTGGCGGTGACCCCGGTATAGGCAAATCAACCATGATGCTGCAAATTTGCCAGCATCTTGGCGCAACCATGCAGATACTGTATGTGTCGGGAGAGGAATCACAGCGCCAAATTAAGCTGCGTGCTGATCGTCTGGGTGTAGACACCGAAAGCCTCAGCATAATGGCGCAAACAGACGTTCAAACCATTTGCGAATATGTACGTCAGACGCGCCCCGACCTAGTAATAATTGACTCTATTCAGACAATGTCTCTGTCCGATATCAGTTCATCACCCGGTTCGGTTACGCAGGTTAGGGAATGTACAAATATGCTGTTGCGCACGGCAAAGGGCAGCGATATTCCGATTTTTGTAATCGGCCATGTTAATAAAGAAGGTTCTATTGCAGGACCAAAGGTTATGGAACATATTGTTGATGCGGTGCTTTACTTTGAGGGCGACCGAAATCTATCTTACCGCATACTGCGCGCTGTTAAAAACCGTTTCGGCTCCACCAATGAAATTGGCGTGTTTGAAATGCGTGATAAGGGTCTGTGTGAGGTTGAAAATCCGTCAAAAATGCTGCTTTCAGGCAGACCTGCTAATGTCAGCGGCACATGCGTTGCCTGTGTTTTAGAGGGGTCACGCCCCATTTTAGCCGAGGTGCAGGGGCTGGTTACAACCAGCGGCTTCGGCAATCCGCGCCGCATGTCAACGGGATTCGATTATAATCGAATGAGCCTTATTCTTGCGGTGCTTGAAAAGCGTTGCGGCTACTTTTTCTCAAACCTTGATACATATCTCAACATTGTTGGCGGATTCCGTTTGGACGAGCCTGCAACCGACTTGGCGGTGGCACTTACGCTCGTATCAGGGCTTAAGGATTTTGTTATTCCGGATGATGTTGTGGCTTTTGGCGAAATTGGACTTGCGGGCGAGGTGCGTACAGTGCCGAGCGCCGAAATGCGAGTTGCGGAGGCGGCTCGACTGGGATTCAAAACTTGCATAATGCCATATCGTTGCGTAAAGGCAATGGGCGAAAATAAATACGGCATACAGCTTGTAGGCGTTCATAATATTCGTCAGGCTGTAGATGCTTTGGCAAAAAAATAGGGAGTAAAAATGAGGATTTTTATAATAAGACACGGAGATCCCGATTATTCGATAGATCACCTGACCGAAAAGGGAAAAAGAGAGGCGGAACTTTTGTGCCGCCGCCTTGTCGGAGAGGGAATAACCAAAATTTATTGTTCACCACTTGGCAGAGCTCAAGCAACGGCAAAACCTACTGCCGATGCGCTTGGTTTAGATGTTGTCACTTGTGACTGGCTGCGTGAATTTGAAGCCAGACTACCCGACCATAAAGGTGCACCGTGGAATTTACCTCCGCGCGTTTGGACAGCTGACCCAAAGGTGTTTGATGTAAGCCGTTGGCGAGAGTCGGATTTGTGGAAAAACAGCAACATTATTCCGTATTATGATAATGTCTGCGAAAAATTTGATGAAACGGTAGCAGCACACGGATTTGTTCGCGATGGTATGGTTTATCATTTTAGCGAAAGTCTTCGTGATTGCGACGATGCCATAGCGTTTTTCTGCCACCATGGACTTGGCACATCACTTATTGCGCATATTATGGGAGTGCCGTTGCCACAAACATGGCATACAGTATTTTTGCCTACCTCGTCGGTTACAACGTTGCTTATGGAGATGCACGAGCCCGATGTTAACACTGCAATTGCAAGGGTTATTTCACTCGGAGACACTTCGCATCTTTTTGCGGGCGGCGAGCCTATATCATCATCAGGATTGTTTACAGAAATAAGAAAATAAAGAAAACTCAGTGAGTAAATCTCACTGAGTTTTCTTTATTGATTTATTTAAATTACAGCACAAATGTAATTTTTATTCAACGTCTGTCTTTACCTTAAACAGAGATTTTTGCGCCGTGACCAGACCGTAATAAATTCCTTTTTTGTCCATAAGTTGTTCATGCGTGCCTATTTCAGCTATGCGATGGTCACGCCCGATAACAACCAAACGGTCGGCGTGGCGTAGCGTAGACAATCTATGGGCAATTGCAAATGTGGTACGATCGCTGGTAAGTCGCTGTATGGCCTCTTGAACGAGTAGTTCGCTTTCGCTGTCGAGTGAGCTTGTAGCCTCGTCCAGAATAAGTATACGTGGATCTGCCAGTACAGCTCGTGCAATGGCAAGACGTTGGCGTTCGCCGCCCGACAAACTTAGACCATTTGAACCAATAAATGTATCGTATCCGTCAGGCAGTCGACATATAAAATCATGTGCATTGGCGATTTTGGCGGCGCGAATGACATCTTCATATGAAGCAGAGGGTCTTGAGTAACGAATGTTATTCATTATGCTGCCGGCAAACAGAAAAGTTTCCTGCAAAACAACACCGATTTGTGAGTGGAGAGAATTGGAGCTGTATTCACGAATGTCGATTCCATCAATCAGTATTTGTCCGTCGTTTACATCGTAAAGGCGCATGAGCAGGTTTATCATAGTGGATTTTCCTACACCTGAGGCACCAACAAGGCCGATCATTTCGCCTTTTTTAACTGATAAATTAACATCTTCAAGCACAATGTCGCAGGCGTTGTAGCCAAATGTGACCGATTTAAATTCAATGTCACCTACTATATTACGCTCGACATTGCCGTTGCTCTCAATTTCCGATTCGTCGTCCAGTACATCAAAAATTCGGTCTAGTGACGTCAGCATGCGCATAATCATGCGTGGTAAACGCACCATCCAGTTAAGAGGAGTGTACAACATCGATGCGTATGCGGTAAACTGCATTAGACGTCCGGCTGTCATTGTACCACCGAGTACATCAGCACCACCAAAGTATGTAATGAAATTTAGACCGAGCCCCATTGTCAAAGTGAGGAAAGGGAAGAATATAGCCCAAAAAGCCTCATTTTTAAACTGAACGTCTGCAAATTTGCCTGACATCTTATTAAATTTGTCTGATTCCTCTTTTTCTCGGCCGTAGTTTTTAACTACTCGTATGCCGGACAACATATCATTAAGCTGACTTTTAATATCGTCACCTTTGGTTGCTTGATTTCGGAACAGACGGTGTATTTTTCTGTTAAATGCTTTTGTGACTATAATGCAAAGTGGCACAAAAATGATGGACAGCAGGGTGAGACGCCAGTTTATAATGAACATAAGTCCGGCTGCTCCAACCATTGTAATCAAATTTGACATCAAGTTTCCAAAAGCGCCCTCCATAAATTCGCGTATTGCCGATGTGTCATTGGTGATGCGGTTCATCAGCTCACCGGGGCGTCTGCGATTAATAAATGACATGGACAGCTGCTGAATCTTTGCGAAAACTCTTCCGCGCAAATCCATGCTCATTTTAGCTCCCAACCGCACGCACATTATGTTTTTGTAAATGGTTGCAATAACATTGAATATGGTAAGCAGAAGCATAGCCACAATAAAAATGACAACCTCATTAATTTTATCGGGCGATGGTTGGCGTAGCGTGTTATCAATGAATTTTTGCTGTAAAGATTGGGTGTAAAGCGAGCAGGCAGTAACAGCTACCATTACTAATGAAATTAGAATGAGTTGCAAAACATAGGAGCTGCACAGCTGCTTAAGTCTGTGCAGAGTAATGCTTTTACGGTCGCATTTTGGGCAAGTTGTGGCACCTGCAAGCGGTTGACCGCACTTAAGACACGCTGTTTCCTTTTCGTGACATTCTATTTTTTCGTTGCCGCCGTTAAGCAAAACCTTTGCACCTTTTACAACATAAGAAAATCTAATTGTGTGACGCATAGAAAAGCTGGCAATTCGTATATATTTGCCGTGTTTTACGACTGAGATTGCACCGCAACCGATAAACGACTGGTATTTGACGCCGTCAATTTCGCTAAAAGGGTAATTTGCTGTTTCCTGTCCGTCGCATAATGAGATTATGCGTTTGTTGGTAACAACAACAAAGCCGTCTGAGACAACTTGGCAGTCGTTGCCGATATCAAACGGCACACAGTATTCAATTTGCTCTGAGCCGTCAATGTACTTTTGGTACTTTTCGGGCAGTTCGAACAAAAGCTTCATTACAATTTTCCTTCCGCTTTACAGGAATACATCTATTCGTTTAATTTCCATGGCACTAAGGTTATCTAAATTTTCTATTTCGTAACGGTTTCCGTCAATATCAGTAAAAATCACACGATTGTCGCTCAAGCGGGTGACTGCATCACCCGAACTGCGCGCAACAAATTTCATATCGCCGTAGTCGGTAAGCACTGTGAATGTAGCATATCCGTGGTCCATACGAACGCTGTGGATATTTTTAATTTTAGGAACAAAATATCGCAGTTTGAGGTCATGAAGAATGATTTCTTTAGCATTTTCGTCCATGTCATCAATGTGCTTTATAATTCCTATTTCTGCGTTTCGTCCTGTCGATTCGCGTACAGAAAGAAACTGGTCACCGTCTGAAAACGGAAAAGAGCGAAAAACCAAAATGCGTTCATAATGATTTCCGCCAAAATCGAGCGAAATAAATCCGCCGTCATTTACAGAAAAATGCGCGTTGTTTTTGTTAATATAGCGAATTTCATTCATCACACTGTTCACCTCATTGTTGGCGGAAATCCCATTGGCGGACGGCCCATTGGGCGACCTCCCATTGGCGGAGGGCCACCCGGGGGACGATGCCCCATTGGACCCTGCGGCAGAAATCCCGTCGTCTGCCATTCCGTTCCGATTCCTTCTATTGTCAGGGCTTTACCTTGCAACTGGGCCAGTCGGTAATATATGCCCTCTTTTTCAATCAGCTCGTTGTGCGTCCCGCTTTCTTCCAAATAGCCGTTTTCGAGCACAATCAGCAGGTCGGCATTTCTTAGCGTAGAAAGTCGGTGTGCTACCGATATAGTTGTTCTGCCTTTTGACAGCTGCTCAAGCGACTGCTGAATACTTTGCTCTGTTTCGGTATCCATTGATGCAGTAGCTTCGTCAAGAATGAGTATTTTTGGGTCTGCAAGTATTGCACGTGCAATGGATATGCGTTGGCGCTCTCCGCCTGACAGTTCACGTCCCGATGACCCGATAACAGTGTCGTACCCGTCGGGCAGATTGGTTATAAATTCGTGTGCGCTGGCAGCCATAGCAGCTTCAATTATTTTGCTGCGAGGAATATTTGGGTTTGAATATGCAATGTTATCTGCAACAGTGCCCATGAAAATGAAGGTTTCCTGGGACACAACAGCAATTGAACGGTGCAAATCCTTAAGCTTCATTTCACGAATGTTTATACCATCTATGTAAATGTTGCCTTCATCCGGATCGTACAGACGCGAAATGAGACACAAAAGAGTTGTTTTTCCAGCTCCCGAGTGGCCGACTACGCCAAGCATTTGACCGGCTTTGACTTCAAAGCTCAGATTGTGTAGTACGGGCTTATCTTTTTCGTATGAAAATGTAACATTTTCAACTTTAATATCACCCTTCATATTTTCGGGGAAAACAGGATTTTCCGCTTCATCAATGTCGGGTTTTGAATCAAGTATTTCAAAAATACGCTGTGTACTGTTCATACAGTTGGCAAGTTGGCGAAGAGCGTTTGAAATAGTGTTTACAGGGCCGCTAAGCATTCCTACATAGCCAATGAGTGTAATGATGTTGGCGTAACTGAAATCAAGGTTTCTCAATACCAGGAATGAGCCAAGTCCCCAAACGGCAAAAATGCCAATGTTTTGAACGAGATTATAGGTAGCGTACAGCTCATTTTGAACGCCGACAATTTTGTATTCGACAGATTTAACGCTCTCGTTCAGCTTATCAAATCTCTCCTGCTCTGATTGCTGCTGACCAAAGGCACGCACAACGCGCGCTCCGGATAAATTGTCGTTTATGTGTGAGTTCATGTTTCGAGAGGTACGAAATTTCATTCCGAAAAAAACCCACATTTTTGGCATTAAGCGCAGCGTTATTAATGACGAGAGGGGAATGAACAAAACAGCGGCAATGGCAACAGGCCAGCTGATAGCAACCATGGCAACGGCGACTCCGACTATTGTCAGGCCGTCAACCATCAGCTTGGGTACGTCCTCAATAAACAGATTTGTTACTTGTTCGGCATCGTCAAGTACACGTGTCATTAAGTTGCCTGTTTCGCGGCGCTGAAAAAAGTTAAGTGAAAGCCGGCTCATTACATCAAAAATTTTTGCTTTCAAATCTCTGACTACATATGGAACTATTTTAGCTATTGCAATGTTTTGCACGGCTGTAAATATTTGATTAATCAGCTTTGAAAGGAAAATGGTCAGAACGACTATCAGCAGCGCCGTAGTAATTTGCATGCCGCTGTCAAATATTTTGGTAAAACCAAGTTTCCCTTCAAGAATGTCGCCGTAAAGCACTGTACCGCTTAAATAAGGCGAAACAAGGTTAACAAGGGTCGACAAAACTATGCACAGTGTAACAATAGCAATGATGCCCTTGTACGGCAGGAAAAATTTAAGCAATCGTAGCATTGAGGAACGACGGCTGTTGCATTTGGGGCAAATTTTGTTTCCGTACTCTTTGTACGCTGCGCCGCATTTTGGACAAACGCCGCGCGAATGCCTGCGCTTTTCATTCATCTCAGCTATGCGAGCATAATTTTTTTCCTTTGCAAGCATGACGCTTTGTGAAAAATGGTTTGCTCCGGGAGTGCAGGTTGCACTTGCAGCGCATAGCTTGCGAGAAATGCCGTTAACCGTAATGCTGAGCACACAGCCTGCGGCAAGGGGGATTGTTTCCATAACCTCAATGTCCGATAATTCGAACTGCTCGACTTTGACATCTGTCGGCACTTCGTTTCTGCCGTCGGTACGGCTGGAATGGTCAATATTTGCCACAGTCCTGTCAGAATAAAGCCAATAGACCCGTTCTTTTGTCAGAACGAGCCAGTTGAAAACAAAAATGCAGTCGACTGAAAAATCCGTACAGGTAACAGTAAGGATATCGTCGGCCGCAATGTTATAATTTTTCATTACTGCCAGCAAAGATTTGCTGGGCTTTTGAGTTTTATACATTGATGACTCCGTGTGCGAATCAAATTTGTGTTTACATTATATAACAGCGACATTTATTTGTCAATAATTCCGGTAATAATACCTCCGCCGATGAGCTCATTATCACGGTAAAAAGCTACCGATTGACCGGGTGTGACTGCACGAACAGGCTTTTCAAATTGCACCCTGACGCATCCGTTTTCAAGCGGTGAAATGGTTGCCATAGTACCTTTTGCACCATAGCGTACCTTTGCGGTTACCGAAATTGGCTCAACCAGAGCTTCGCCGTTTATGAAATTGACTTTTTCAGCAATAAGTTCAGATGAAAAGGTGTCGTCATTACCACCAAGTATAATGCGATTATTTTCCGCGTCAACTTTGACTACATATTTTGGTTCTCCAAAAGCAACACCCAGCCCCTTGCGCTGACCGACTGTGTAGTGAATTATGCCCTTGTGGCGGCCGATGACAGAGCCGTTTGTGTCAACAAAATCCCCTTCAATATCTTTGTACTGGCTGTGTTGCTTAATATACTCAGCATAATTATCATCAGAAACAAAGCAAATTTCTTGTGAATCGGGCTTGTTAGCGACATCTAATCCTGCTTTTTCGGCATATGCACGAATTTGGCTTTTATCCATTTTTCCGACCGGCAGCAGCAAGTGTGACAAAATGTGCTGTGTCATGTTATATAGAACGTACGTTTGATCTTTGCTGTCATAGGCGGAATTGATCAAATGATATCCATTTTCGTCATGCGTAATCTGTGCGTAATGGCCGGTTGCAATATAATCAAAGCCCATTTCGAGTGCGCGGTCAAGAAACATACCAAATTTCATTGTTTTGTTGCAAAAAACACACGGGTTTGGCGTGCGTCCCATTAAATAATCATTTATAAACGGTTCAATTACGTTTTCTCTAAATTGGTCGCTGAAATCAAATGTGTAATGGTCTATTCCAAGCTGCTTTGCAACTCTTTTTGCATCTTTTACTGCATCCTCGCAGGCAATACCGGCATCTATCTCGCTTTTTGTAAACATTTGCATGGTAGCACCGGCAACCGAATACCCTTGTTCAATAAGCAAGGCGGCAGCGGCAGACGAGTCAACACCGCCACTCATTGCGACTAAAACTTTCTTTTTAATCATAATAACTCCTTATCCGTGGCTCCAATATTTTCTGTCCAGGCTGCGAAAACGCACTGCCTGCATAATATGAGACGCGGTTATAACTTCGCTGTTGTCAATATCGGCAACAGTACGAGCGACTTTTAAAATTCGATCGTATGTACGTGCTGACATATCTAACCTTTCAAATGCCGACTTTAGCACCTTTTTTGCATCATCGGTCATCGGACAGTATTCGTCGAGCATTTTAGAGGTCATCCTTGCATTGCAGGAGACTGTGGTGCCGTCAAAACGGCGCTGCTGTATTTTTCTCGCCGCATTGACACGTTCGCGTATTTGGGCCGAGCTTTCTGCTCGTGCCGAGTCCGACAGCGAATCAAAATTAACCGGTGGCACCTCAATGTGCAAATCCATGCGGTCAAGCATAGGCCCCGAAATTCGTCCCAAATAGTTTGCAACCGAACGAGATGAACAGGTGCACTGTTTTGTGGGATGACCAAAGTACCCACATGGACACGGATTCATCGCTGCAACCATCATGAAGGAACAGTTGTAGCTAAGCGAGCCGGCAACACGAGTAATGTTAACCTTGCCGTCTTCAAGAGGTTGGCGCAGTGTTTCGAGCGAGGAACGGGGAAATTCGGGCAGTTCGTCCAGGAACAGAACGCCGTTATGGGCAAGAGAAATTTCCCCAGGTCGGGGAACGGTGCCGCCGCCCGACAATCCTGCCGGCGAAATTGTGTGGTGAGGCGCACGAAAGGGACGGTGGCGTATAAGTCTGACTCCGCTGGGTAAAACCCCTGCGATCGAGTGTATTTTTGTGGTTTCTATTTGTTCGTCAAATGTCATTTCGGGCAGTATTGACGGTATGCGCTTTGCAAGCATACTTTTTCCTGACCCAGGAGGGCCGATAAGAAGAATGTTGTGCCCGCCTGCTGCGGCTGTTTCAATGGCCGATTTTGCAGCGTGCTGACCTTTGACATCAGAAAAATCAAGATAATCTGTCGTTTCGATATTGGGATAATCCTCTGCTTTGATTGGCGCAATGCTTTTTGCACCTGAAAGAACTTCAAGCAGCTCGGCAAGGCTGCTTATTGGTATAATGTCAATACCGGAAACTGCCGATGCTTCGGCAGCGTTTTCGTACGGAATGAAAAATCGTTTAAATCCGCTGTTTTTTGCGTGTATAGCCATTGCTAGCAAACCTCGTACAGGGCGTATTTCCCCAGTTAAAGATAATTCACCGATGAATACCGTGTCAGCAATATCTGCTGTAATTTGACCTGCAGCGGAAAGTATAGACATTAGCACGGGCAGATCGTATATAGCGCCCTCTTTTTTTATGTCGGCGGGGGCAAGGTTTACTGTAACTCGGCTGATAGGAAACTCAAGTCCGCAGTTTTTTGCGGCAGAACGTACTCTGCCACGTGATTCTTTAACGGCTGTGTCAGGCAGTCCCACAATGTCAAACGCAGGTATGCCTACCGATATGTCGGATTCTACCTCCACAGTAAAGGTCTCTATTCCGAAAATGCCTATGCTGTACAGCTTTGAAACCATTGCGCACCTCATAAAATTTAATGCTATGATTATACAACACATTTCTATTATTAGCAACATAATTGACCGAACATATGCGATTAAAAACTGTAAAAACGAGTAATAATAAATTGGATCGCATGTTTTAAACAAAACGCCCGATTGCTATTTCTTGACATTGGGTTTCAGGTGGGGTACAATATATCAAACTGGGGGTAATATTATTTTAGTTATTACCGTTTTATTTATTAATGCTCACAATATGAAATATCGCGTATTTTAGATTAGCTTGAATATTAAGGCGTCAAAAGAGCCATATACATACGGGTGCATAATCTGCGTATATTATTTAAAAAGGTCGGCGCAGCGACAAAAAAGGAGAATTTTATGGCGCAACACAGTGAGGAAAAACGCAGCGGTACGGAAAACGGCACCAAAACAAACGAAACAAAAAGTACACAGCAGCGTCACTCAACTAACAGACAGAGAACAAACACAGGCACAAAAAATGGAGCGGTTTACGGTCGCATTTCTGTTGATGAGACAGTAAAAACGCGGCAAAAACCGGTAAAATCCTATGCGGAACAAATGCCGACTCAAAGTACTGAAAACAAAAAAATTCAGGACAAAAAAGCTCCGGCAAAAAATGCAAAAAACACAAAGAAACAGAAAAAAAGTTCAAAGCAGCCAGTTCGTATTATTCCACTTGGCGGACTTGAAGAAATCGGTAAAAACATTACGCTGTACGAATGCGGCGACGATATGATTTTGGTCGACTGTGGTATGGCTTTTCCGGATGATGATCTGCCGGGTATTGATATTGTTATCCCCGATTTTACCTATATTGTGAAAAATAAGGACAAAATTCGAGGATTATTTATCACTCATGGACACGAGGATCACATCGGAGGAATACCGTATCTTCTGAAAGAGATGAATGTGCCCATTTATGGCACACGTCTTACTCTGGGTCTTGTCCAGGGTAAGCTTAAGGAGCACGGAATAAAAGGTGATTTGCGTGTTTACAATCCGGGCGACCGCATTAAGGCAGGTTGCTTTGAGGTAGAATTCATTCATGTCAACCACTCTATTCCGGATGCGGTAGGATTTGCTATTCGCTGTCCGGGCGGACTTTTCGTGCACACGGGCGATTTTAAAATTGATACTACACCTATCGACGGTGATGTAATCAACCTTACACGTTTTGGTGAGCTGGGCAAAGAGGGCGTTACTATGCTTTTGGCTGACTCTACAAACGCTGAGCGTCCTGGCTTTACGCCAAGCGAAAGGGTTGTTGGTGCATCATTTCAAAACTTATTCTCACAGGCTCAAAATAAACGTATTATAGTTGCAACTTTCTCGTCAAACATTCACCGCATACAGCAAATAATTGACGAGGCTGTTCGTTGCTCACGAAAGGTAGCCGTGTCCGGCCGCAGCATGATAAATGTTGTCTCGGTCGCAAGCGAACTGGGCTATCTTAATATACCAGAGGGCGTTCTTATTGACATCGACCTTATACGCAGATACAAACCCGAAGATCTGGTAATCATCACCACCGGTTCTCAGGGAGAGCCGATGTCGGCGCTTCACCGAATGGCATTTTCAGATCACCGCAAGGTGGATGTAGGACCGAGCGACCTTATTATCATTTCGGCTACACCAATTCCGGGTAATGAAAAAACCGTATCGCGTGTAGTTAACGAACTGATGAAGCTGGGCGCTGAGGTAATATACGAGCGTATGTATGATGTACACGTATCCGGTCACGCCTGCGCCGACGAAATTAAGCTAATACAAACGTTGACTAAGCCGCAGTATTATATGCCTCTCCACGGCGAATACAAGCATTTGGTTAAAAATGCAAAACTCGCCCAGTCGATAGGCATGGATAAAAAGAATATTGTCATTGCCCACATAGGCAGTGTTGTAGAAGTTACCGAAAACGGCGTAAAAATTGTGGGAGCTGTACCGTCGGGCAGAATGCTCGTTGACGGCTACGGTGTCGGCGATGTAGGTAATATTGTACTAAAAGACAGAAAGCATCTGGCCGAGGATGGACTGATTGCGGTAGTTATGACTATTGACAGTGCATCGGGCGATGTTTTAGCCGGACCCGATATAGTTACACGCGGATTTGTTTATGTTCGTGAGGCGGAACAGCTTATCATCGACGCAAAAAAGGTGGTTTGTGGTGTGCTCGACTCATATCAAGGCAGAGACTGGGCGACCATAAAGCAAAAGGTGCGTGATGATTTGTCACGTTATCTGTATGAACAGACAAAGCGATCACCGATGATATTACCGATTATAATGGAGATATAAAAAACAATTGCAGTTATTGATATAAGGGAGGCAGTCGTGTGGTATGAAACAGATTAGACATTCTTTTATCATATCTTCCGGAATACTGGTGGCTTGTACAATTTTATTGTCGCTTTTAGTCGGGATGTATAATATTATAATAGGATTTGTCGGTCTGATACTCTCAATTGCCTGCTCAGGAATTTTTACATTTATATATTTCACCAGACAAAAACAGCTTCGCAACTTTGTTTTAAATATTGAAACACAAAGCGACGCCAAATCCCAGCTTATGGAAAAGCTGGGTATACCTGCGCTTGCGGTAAACGGCGACGAAATCGTCTGGTACAATGCCGCTTTCCGCTCAACAATTTTATTAGGGCGTGATGTTTACGGCTGCGGCTGTGATGTAATTATAACGCCGGAGCAAATCAGTTGTGCTCGAGATGGCTATTGCGAAATTGAGATTGCAACGGGCTCGTACCGCATTTACGCATCAGATATTAACGGCGGAGGAACGATGTGCTACTTTGTCGACACGACAGAGTATGAAAATCTTGTAAAACGCTACAATGACAGTCTTCCTGTTGTTATGCTTATAACAATTGATAATCTTGAAGAGCTGCAACGCGGCGCGCGAGACAGTGAAAAGGCAGAAATCGTGTCGGTTATCAGCAAACAAATTGAGGATTACGCCAGCAAGCTTGATTGCATGTACTACAAGCTTGAAGGAGACAATTATTTACTTGTTACCGATGAATATTATCTCACTATAGCTATGAGCGAGCGCTTCGACCTGCTAAAACAGGTGAGAGCACTCGATTTCGGCGAACGCGGTCATGCAACCCTGTCCATCGGTGTCGGCCATGGCAGCGAAAGCGTGCTTGAATGTGCAGATATTGCACGCCAGTCTCTTGACATGGCACTTGGTCGTGGTGGAGATCAGGCGGCAGTAAAAACCGATGATGATTATGAATTTTTCGGTGGTGCGTCGTCTACTTCGTCAAAGCGTACCCGTGTACGCACCAGAATTGTAGCCGCCGCACTCAAAGAATTGGTGGATGGCAGTGAAAATGTTCTGCTTATGGGACACCAATATGCTGACCTGGACAGTTTTGGCTCCTGCTTTGGTATGTACAGTGCAATCAAAGCGCTGGGAAAACCGGTAAATGTTGTTGTTAATCGTGAAAAAGCACTATGTACACAGCTCATTGATTATGTTGAACAAAACGGTTATTCCGATTGCGTAATTACTGCTGACGAGGCAATGCTTCTTGTTACAAAAAAGACACTGATTATTATTTGTGACACTCATCGGCGCAGTTTTCTTGACTATCCTGATCTTTATGATGCATGTCAGGTGGCAGTTATCATTGACCACCATCGCAAAACGGTGGACTACATTGATAATGCGGTCATTTTTTACCACGATCCTTACGCTTCGTCTACATGTGAATTGGTCAGCGAGCTGATACAGTACATTCAGCCGCGAATAAGTAAGGTCGAGGCGGAAGCACTGCTTTCAGGCATCATGCTTGATACACGCAATTTCGTGCTTCATTCGGGCGTGCGCACATTTGAAGCGTCAGCTTTTTTACGAGGTTGCGGTGCATCAACTGTCACCGTCAAAGGCTTTTTTAAAAGCGGATTTAATGTGTACAAGGAGCGCGCAGCAATTATTGCTGATTCTCATGTTTACGGCGACTGTGCCATTTCGTGCACCAACTCAACCGACAAGGATGTGCGAATTGCAGCAGCGCAGGCAGCCGACGAAATGCTAAGTATAAGCGGAGTAAATGCTTCATTTGTCCTGTTTAAGTCAGGCGAAGTTATAAATATATCTGCACGCTCATTCGGTAAAGTGAATGTCCAGCTGATTATGGAGACACTTGGCGGCGGCGGGCATATTACCATGGCAGCGGCACAAATTTCCGGCTACACCATGGATGACACGGTCAGAAAGTTGGCAGCGGCCATCGACAAATACCGTGAAGAGCAAAAATAATCATCTTTAGGAGTGAATAAATATGAAGGTTATACTTACTGCTGATGTTAAAGGCAAAGGAAAAAAGGGAGAAATGGTTTCTGTTTCCGACGGATACGCACGCAACTTTCTTTTTCCTCGCAACTTAGCTATAAATGCCGATGCTCAGGCAATGACCGAACTTAAAAATCGTGAAGAAGCAAAGGCGTTTCATATTGCCGAAGAGAAAAAGGCAGCACAGGCCATTTGCGATAAAATAAACGGAAAAACAGTTATAATTAATGCAAAGGCAGGCGCTTCAGGAAAACTCTACGGTTCAATAACTTCAAAGGAAATTGCCGATGAGATAAATAAGCAGTTATCCGCTAATGTTGACCGCAGAAAGATATCAGTTAATGATATAAAGGCGGCAGGAGATTATTCAGCTGATATAAAGCTATATAACGGAATTGCAGCAAAAGTAACAGTAAGCATAAAGGTTTCTGAATAATTAAAAACATATTTTATATTAGAGGTTAAACATGGCTGACAATAAAACTTTTGATTTGCTTGGCGGACATATGACACCATTCAGCGCAGAGGCGGAACAGTCGGTTCTGGGCTCTGTGCTTATTGCGCCCGAAAGCATGGACAAACTAAGCGGAAATATAAAGACCGAACATTTTTACATACAGCAGCATCAGGCTATATACAATGTGCTCAGCGATATGTATTTGCTCAATAAAACTATTGACCCGGTTACCGTTTTAAATGAACTTAAGGCACGTGGCGTTTACGACGATGCAGGAGGGAAAGCGTACATCACTCAGCTTGTGCAAATGGTGCCCTCGGCTGCCAATCTGGACGCTTACGTTGACATTGTAAAGGATAAATACTACTCTCGTTCTTTAATGCAAACGGCGCAACGCATTGTTGCCGACATTGAAGACGGTGTAGGCAGTTCGGGACAACTTATTGAACGTGCCGAGCAAAATATTTATGATATTCGCAAAGGTAGAGAATCGTCAGGTCTGGTACACATTCGCGACGTACTGCGCAATGAGACTATTTACCGAATTGACCGATTGAATGACGAAGAAACACGCGGCGATTATATTGGTATCCCGTGCGGTATTAACGCACTTGACGATATGCTTACCGGACTAAATAAAAGCGACCTTATCATTTTGGGTGCTCGTCCTGGTATGGGTAAAACCAGTTTTGCACTGAATATTGCACGCCATGTAGCAATTAAAGAACGCAAAACAGTCTGCTTTTTCTCGCTTGAAATGACACGCGATCAGCTTGCACAGCGCCTGCTGTCATCAGAGGCTTGCATAGCGAGCGAAAAGCTGCGCACCGGCAAAATCGAGGGCAGTGAATGGACAAACCTTGTTCAAGCAACCGAGATTTTGTCAAAGGCAGAAATTTATGTTGACCAAACAACTCGAATTACCGTAAACGAGATGAAGGCGAAATTGCGCCGTATGCCTCAAGTTGATCTTGTTATAATCGATTATCTGGGACTTATGAGTTCAACGAAAAAAACAGACAATCAGGCGCAGATAGTCGGAGATATTACTCAAAATCTTAAAAATATGGCAAAAGAACTTAATGTTCCAATTATATGTGCAGCACAGCTCAACCGTGGTGGAGAGGGTACAGATAAAAAGAGCCACCGCCCGTCACTTTCAAGTCTTAGAGACTCGGGTTCTATCGAGCAGGATGCCGATATCGTACTTTTCCTTTACCGCGAACACTACTATGACACCGAAAAGGACGACCCTGAACAGCACACAGACGAGCATAAAGCTATATGCATAGTGGCGAAAAACCGTCACGGCCGCACAGGTGATGTGCCACTTTACTGGGATGGCCAGTACACTCGGTTTACCTCGGTGGCTAAAAATGTTGAATAAGCTTGAATCGGCGGTTAAACGCTGTAATATGCTTAAAAATGGTGACAAAGTCACCGTTGCATTGTCCGGTGGTGCCGATTCAACCGCGCTTCTTCATGCGATGCTCAAATTGAGAGAAAAATACGGTATAGAGGTGTCTGCCGCCCATGTAAATCACATGTTGCGCGGTGAAGAGTCTGACCGTGATGAGCAATTTGTACGAGAAATGTGCGCGCGAATGGAAGTGCCGCTATCGGTTGGCCGTTTTGATATAAAATCGCTGCAGCAACCGGGCGAAAGCTGTGAAGAATGTGCTCGCCGAGTAAGATATGACTTTTTATCACGGTGCGCAAACGGCAAAATTGCAACTGCACACACAGCCGACGACAATCTTGAAACGGTAATTTTTAATATAACCCGCGGCGCAGGAATAAAGGGAGCGTGTGGTATTCCGCCGGTGCGTGATAACATCATTCGACCGCTTATCATGTGCTCACGGCTAGATATTGAACGCTACTGCGAGCAAAACCAACTTGATTTTGTTACCGACAGCACAAACTTGACCGATGACTACACACGGAATCGCATCAGGCACGGAATAGTACCCGTTATGCGTGAAATTAATCCGTCGGTAGACAGTGGCATCAGCCGATTTACTTCAGCGATGCGCGATGCCGATAATCTTATTGCGAGTTTGGCAAACGACGCTGTCATGTCGGCAAAGTCAGACAATGGATATGATTGTAAAAAGCTTGCTGATTTGCACCGTGCATTATTACCTCGTGCCGTTCAGCTGATTTCTGAGCAGGTCACGGGAAGTATAGCTGACAGTGTGCATACAGAACTGATGTGCAATATTATTCGCAAAGGTACAGGGAAAAGTCAGCTTTCGGGCGGATTTTTTGCAGAAGTGAGCAACGGCTGTTTTATAATTTATCGAGAAAATTCTGACAAAAAAAGCGTTGCAACACCATGTTGCGAGTTTATTAACAAAACCGTCAAATTTGGACAGTATACGGTAAAAACCGAGCTTTTAGACCATTCAAATGTTAATAAATCGTTAGCAATTAATGCAGTCGATTATGATAAAATTGATGGTAACCCGATTCTCCGCACACGAAAGGCCGGAGACAGCATAAAACTAATCAAACGCCCGCGAAAAAGCCTCAAAAAGCTGCTTTGCGAGCTGAAAATACCGCAAGAAAAGCGTGACAGCTTGCCCCTTTTAGCAGATGACAACGGAGTGATCTGCATTTTGGGAATAGGCTGTGACAGCCGAGTTGCAGTTAATGAAAACACAAACAAAATTTTGATTTTTTCGGGGGTTGAACGTATATGAGGGAAGATATTAAAGAAATACTCCTTTCAGAAAGTGAAATTGCAAACATTATTGCGAATTTAGGACAGCAAATCAGCAAAGACTATAAGGATAAGAATTTGCTAATGGTAAGTATTTTAAAAGGCGCGGTCGTTTTCATGGCTGATCTCATGCGTGCTATTGACATTCATTGCCGCATAGATTTTATGTGTGTGTCATCCTACGGTTCCAGCACAGAAAGCTCGGGCAGAGTTAAAATCATAAAAGACCTCGACATTGATTTAAAGGGATATGACCTGTTGCTTGTTGAAGATATTTTGGATTCCGGCAAAACCCTCAGCAATGTAAAGGAAATGCTTCTTACACGCAACCCTAACAGCGTAAAAATATGCACATTCCTGGACAAACCGGCGCGTCGCGAAGCCAATATAGCCGCCGATTATGTCGGTGCTATTGTCCCCGATGAATTTGTTGTGGGCTACGGCCTTGATTATGATGAAAAATACCGCAATCTTCCTTACCTCGGCGTGCTCAAGCCGTCGGTATACGAAAAGATTGATTAATATAAAACCTATATAAGGAGATGCTTTTTTTGAAGAAAAATGTACGCAATGTACTGCTGCTTATTTTAATTCCCATACTGATTTTCGTCAGCGTTTTCGTAATGATAAAGCTTAACGAAACAGTGGATAGCGCAAAATATTCGGCAGTTGTTGAAAAGTTCTACAATAATGAAATATCCGATTTCGAGCTCAATATTACCTCTCGTGAGCTGACTTATACGCAGCGCTCGGACAATAAAACATACAAATACACAGTTCCAAGCTCGGATATATTCTACAATGATATAAACGAGTATATTGTAGAGCATAACAAAACAGCCGCACCTGCCGATAAAATAGATTACAACTATGTTCCCGGAAACGAGGGATCATGGCTGATTTCCTTTTTACCGACGCTTCTGACCATTGGACTGCTCATAGCTTTCTTTGCTTTCATGTCAAAGCGCATGGGCAAGGTAATGGGCGGCGACAACGCAATGGGCTTTGGCAAGGTAAAGGCTAAAAAGCTGACCGAAGAAGGTAGAAATACCTTATTCACCGACGTTGCCGGTGCCGACGAGGAAAAGGCTGAGCTTGAAGAAATAGTTGAGTTTCTTAAAAATCCTAAAAAGTTTAACGACATGGGCGCCCGTATACCAAAGGGCGTACTTTTAGTGGGCCCTCCGGGAACGGGTAAAACCCTGCTTGCACGTGCTGTTGCAGGTGAAGCTGGAGTACCGTTTTTCTCCATTTCGGGTTCTGACTTTGTTGAAATGTTTGTCGGTGTTGGTGCATCACGTGTTCGTGACCTGTTTGAACAGGCAAAGAAGAGTGCACCTGCAATCGTTTTCATTGACGAAATCGATGCCGTTGGTCGCCAGAGAGGCGCAGGTCTTGGCGGAGGTCACGATGAACGCGAGCAGACACTTAACCAGTTGCTTGTCGAAATGGACGGATTTGGTGTAAATCAAGGTGTCATCATCATTGCAGCTACTAACCGCCCTGACATTCTGGATAAGGCACTTCTGCGACCGGGTCGTTTCGACCGTCAAATTACTGTAAACTATCCCGATGCCAAGGGAAGAGAAGAAATTCTTAAAGTTCATGCAAGAGGAAAGCCGCTTGGCCCCGATGTTAGCTTAAAGACTATTGCAAAAGCTACTGCGGGATTTACCGGTGCAGACCTTGAAAATTTGCTTAATGAGGCAGCTCTGCTTGCAGTGCGCAAGGGACAGAAAGCTATCACCGAGGAAGACATCGAGGAATCAACAATTAAGGTTATAGCCGGCACTGAAAAGAAGAGCTGGATATTGAAAGATAAAGAAAAAATGAACACCGCCTATCACGAGGCAGGACACGCTATTACCGGTTACTTTTTGCCGACACAGGATGATATTCACCAGATTACCATTATTCCGCGAGGAAGAGCACTTGGCATGACCATTTCGCTGCCCAGCGAGGATAAATTCTCACGCTATAAGAGCGAGATGGAGGAGGAGCTTGTTATGCTCCTCGGCGGTCGAATTGCAGAGTCAATCGTTTTCGGCGATGTTTCAACAGGTGCTGCAAATGATATTGAACGCGCAACCCAGACTGCAAAAGACATGGTAGTTAAATTCGGTATGAGCGGTGAGCTTGGACCGATTCTGTACGGTAATAAAAATGACGAAGTGTTCCTCGGCAGAGATTACGGCCACACCAACAACTGTTCGCAGGAAGTTGCCGCCAAAATCGATGCAGAGGTTTACAAGATGATTGATGCAGCATACAAACGCGGTGAAAAGATACTGACTGACAACAGAGACAAGCTTGATGCTGTTGCAAAATACCTCTTTGACCATGAAAAAATGGACGGGGCAGAGTTTAAAAAGATTATGACCGGCGAAATGTCGGTGCTTGAGGAGACAAATAATGATGAAGGTAACTAAAGATACACTTATCGGCGATATTCTTGATGCCGACAGAGAAACAGGAGCATATTTTCTTGAAATGGGAATGCACTGCCTGGGCTGCCCTGCGTCACGCGGAGAAAGCGTTGGCGAAGCGTGCGAAGTTCACAGTGTTTCTGCCGATGAAATGATAGAAAAACTTAACGCGTTTTTCGCGTCAAAGGAATAATTATGGCTCTTAATGCCAGACTAAAGGCCGTCGCGGATTATGTCCGCGGCGGCGCTTTGGTCGTTGATGTAGGATGTGACCATGCAATATTGCCAATTGAACTTGTTCGACAGAATAAGGTTAACCGAGTTATTGCATGCGATATAGGAGAAGGGCCTCTTGCTTCTGCAAAACGCAATATTGAGCGAGCCAGACTTAGCGGAGTTATTGAAACACGCTTGTCTGATGGCTTAACCGAAATTTCACCTGACGAGGTTGACCACATTATAATTGCGGGCATGGGCGGGGACTTGATATCATGGATCATCGGCGCTTCTGATTGGACGAAAAATGAGAAATATAGATTTATTTTGCAGCCTATGACATCGGCTGAAGATTTGCGCTTATGGCTTTGCGAAAATGGTTTTGTAATCGACAGTGAGTGCCTGGTTTACGATGCCCGCAGACTTTACACAGTTATGCTGTGCCGTTACTGTGGAGAACGCCACGATATTACACCAGAGTATCCATACATAGGCGAGGTCAGCCCCGATACAAAAGAAGGAAAAGACTATTTCTGCCGCCAAATAAAGCGGATAGAGACACGCCTTTCGTCACTGGAAAAGGCAAAGGGAGAACATCCAGAAACAAGCGAATTAAATACGATACTGACAGCAATAAAAGAAAGGTTGGATAGCGAATAATGGCAACCGTAAAAGAAATTTATGAGGCAATTGACCGCTTTGCACCCTTTAATACCGCATTTGACTTTGACAATGTAGGACTGCTTGTAGATAGGTTAGGGGATAGCGTAAAAACCGTTGCTGTTTGCCTTGACATTACTGCCGATACAGTGGAGCAGGCAAAGTCGGCGAACGCAGAGGTGATAGTTTCACACCACCCTGTCATATTTTCACCGCTCAAAAAGCTTGACGCAGCTTCACCGGTGTATATGATTGCTGCAGCAAACATTGCAGCAATATGCGCTCATACCAATCTGGATGCCGCAAGCGGCGGCGTAAACGATGCACTTTCAGTCGCACTGGATCTTACCGATGTGCAGACTCTAGGTGACGGTGATGACCGATATCCGCCAATGGCGCGTATCGGAAATGTGCCCGAAATGTCATCGACCGAATTTGCCAAGTATTTAAAGCAAAAGCTCGGCTGCGGATGCGTAAAATTTGTGCAGTGTGAGCACTCAATAAAACAAGTAGCTGTTTGCGGCGGTGCAGGCGAAGAATTTATTTTTGCCGCTAAAGAAAACGGCTGTGACGCTCTTGTAACAGGCGAAAGCAAACATCACCTTAATCTTGTTGCACAGGAAAATGACTTTGGAATGTTTGCGTGCGGTCATTTTTGCACCGAACAAGTTGTAAAACAGAACATTGCCGATTTGTTAAAGTCGGAATTTCCTGAGTTGAACATAGTTATATTAAACGAACGCGACCCTGCAAGATATTTGTAAAAAGGAGATGACAAAATGCCGCTCGATGGTGGATTTCTCTATAATTTGAGGCGCGAGATTGACTCGCTTGCAACCGAAACCCGTGTGGATAAAATAAGCCAGCCGTCGAGAGACGAAATTGTCCTCTCACTGCATAAAAAAGGCTTTTCGGGTAAAATTCTTTTCACTTTGTCTGACCCAAGATTTCATTTTACTACAATGAACTACGAAAATCCTGCCCAACCACCCATGTTTTGTATGTTAATGCGAAAATATTTCATCGGAGCCAAATACATTGGTTCGTATCAGGATGGGCTGGAGCGAGTTGTACGGTTTGATTTTGAAACTTACAACGAGCTTGGCGACAGCATAACGGTATCCATTGTTGCCGAAATGATGGGGCGTGGCTCAAACATTATTTTGCTGGAGGGCGATCGTATAATCGATGCTTTACGACGCACTTTTGCCGAGACGGGCAAGCGCATGATACTGCCCGGTGCGGTGTATGAACCGCCGCAGTCGCAGAACAAGATTAACCCGACTAAAGCGGACAGCTCATCACTGTCAGCTGACATTCGTCAAAGTGATGGCAAGGTGTCAGATCGTATACTCGGTTTGCTTGATGGCATTTCACCGCTGATTGCGCGAGAGATTTCGTGGAGAGCATGTGAAAATATTGATGCTGATAACCTTGATGAAACTGCATATATGCGTTTGCGCGGAACAATAGACATTGTAAAATCAGCTATTGAAAACGGCAAACCAACGTTAATTTGTCGCAATGGTAACAAGCCGTATGATTACTCATATATGGATATCATGCAGTACGGCGGTATGGCCCGGTGTGCCACAGCTGATTCGTTCAGCCAACTACTGGACGGATTTTACGGTCAACGTCGACATGACGAGGATATGCGTCGCCGTACACACGATATAATGAAGGTGCTGACCAATTCGGTTGAGCGAATTTCTCGAAAAATCAATAAACAGCGTGCTGAATTGAAAGCGTGTGAGGATAAAGAGAATTTGCGCATGTGTGGCGAGCTGATTAAAGCAAATATCGCTTTAATAGAGCGTGGAGCTACCTTTTGCGAAGTAATGAACTACTACGATCCCGAATGCAAGACCATACGGATACGGCTTGATGAAAAACTAAACGCCGCACAAAACGCACAAAAATATTTTAAAGAGTATAAAAAGGCGTATACAGCAGAGCAAAAGCTGACTGAGCTTATTGCAGACGGCGAACAGGAAATAGCTTATCTTGAAAGTGTGTTTGACGCACTGTCACGTGCTGAATGTGAAAGCGATATTTCCGAAATTCGTGCCGAACTTTCCGACGGCGGATATATTCGTCGTTCACCGCAACAGAAAAAACAGCAAAAGAACCGTAGCTTGCCGCCGTATCATTATGTGTCGTCCGACGGATACGATATTTATGTCGGTCGCAATAATCGGCAAAATGATCAGCTTACACTTAAAACTGCAGCACGGTCGGATATTTGGCTGCACACAAAGGGGATACACGGAGCTCATGTGATAATTGATGCACGTGGTGGCGAAGTGCCAGAAAATACGGTGCTGGAAGCGGCGCAAATAGCAGCGTATCACTCAAAAGGAAGGCAATCCTCTGCCGTTCCGGTTGACTATGTACGCGCGGCGAAGGTAAAAAAGCCGGTCGGAGCACGACCGGGAATGGTCATTTACGACGGATATAATACGGTATATGTCACAGCCGACGAAAAGTGGGTAAAAAGCCATATTGCACAATAATTATTTTAAAATTTGTTCTTTTTACAATTAGCAATTTTTTCTTATTTGTGTTAAAATTCCTATAAATGTTAACGTGTGGAGGTAACTTGTAAATGAGCAAAACTAAAATTCTTCGCTTTTTAAAATTAATGGCACTGCTTACTGTGTCGGCAATGACGGCTATGACTTTTGTGTCATGTGGAGAAGATAAACAAACAGCATCGAGCAGCGAAGCGGAAAAGGTTTCGTCAATCGATACATATTCCACCTCGTCAGAGCTTAAGGAAGGCAAATATACCGACGGTGAATTTGTATATTACATAAAAACTAATAAAAATGCAGAGATTGTTGAGTATATCGGAAACAAGAAAGAGGTAGAAATCCCCACGAAGGTTGAGGATTTTACCGTTACAAGTATTTGGGCAGATGCCTTTGCCGACATAGATACTATTGAAAAAGTAGTTATTCCGCAGTCGGTTACATATATCGGATCTTTTGCTTTTTCATACTGCACAAATTTAAAGCAAATTGAGCTACCAAAAACGCTTGTAACACTGGGTAGTTACGCATTTAACCACTGCACTTCTCTTGAGTCGTGTGTCATACCCGACAGCGTTTCCAACTTGGAACAATCAATGTTCTACGGTTGCTCATCTCTTAAGAGCGTTACATTACCCCAGTATGTAAACAACATCCCAAAAGAAACTTTCTTTATGTGCGAAAACCTCACCGATTTTAAGATTCCTAAATATGCCACAAGTATTGGAACAAATGCTTTTTCTGGCTGCAAATCACTTAATAAACTCGTGTTTACAGAGAATATGAACAGTATAGGCGAAACCGCATTCAGGCACTGTACTTCACTTAAAGAAGTTGACTTTTCTGCATGCAAAACGATTACAATCAGTGCTAAAGCGTTTGGCGACTGCACGGCACTCAAAAAGGTCACTTACCCCACTAATAAGGGTGGAGTTGCCGGAGATGCATATATAAACTGTGGCGAAATAGAGTTCATTAACAATTGATAGGGTGATGTGACATGAAAAAAATATTAGCATTTATTATGGCTGCCGCCATGCTGCTTTGTGTAACATCGTGCGGTTCTGATGAAAACACATCATCGGACAAAAACAGCAACGTCGAGGCATCATCAGATACCTCTGCTACGGAGGAAACAGCAGTGTTAAAACCTTACACAGAACCCGAAACAGATAAAATCAACATTCTGCTTCTCGGAGATTCTCTTACTCAAGGCACGGCAGGTAACAGCGGATACCGCAGCTACCTTTACGATATGCTCAAAAAGGATAACTACGAATTTGGATTTGTCGGCCCGTGGGAGATTGAGCCTGCATTTATGCACCACGACTACCGCAAGCATGCAGGTGTAGGCGGTTACAGAATGTCCGGCATTAAAAACGATATGAAAACATTCACAGCTGTTGACAGTGATATTATCGTCTTGATGATAGGCACAAATGATATGAATTCCGATACCGCTGAGGGACTGGCAAAGCAGTATGAGGAATTGGTTGACATGATACTTAAGGATAAACCACAAGTGAGACTTTTCTGCGCATCTGCACCGCCCACATCTTTTGCTTCGGGCAGTTACACAGATAAGCATATAGGCTTTAATAACGGAGTAAAAAGTATTTGCGAAAAAAAGACAAAAGACGGTTATCATGTAACATGGGTTGACATGAGCCCAGCATCAAGCGGCATAACAAATGAGGATCTTAATCCTGAAGATCATGTACATCCCGTTGCTTCCGGCTGGGAGAAGTTTGCTAAGACCATTTACAAAACGATAAAGAGCACAATGGACGAACTTTCTGCTTGAAAATAGTCAATTTATAAAAAAGCAACTATTATTTTAGTGCTAATTAACGAAAATTTAAGAATTGGTTGTTTTTTCTTGCTTTTTTTTACTGAATGATTTAAAATTAGTACAGTGTACAATTGATTTTTGGAGGTCTATTTTTATGAAACGCGTTATTGCTATACTGCTCGCCGTTTTCATGGTTATTTCTGTTGGTTCGTGTGGCAAAACAACAGCAGATACTGACGTTTTTGCTGAGGTTGTTCATGCTGCTACACCCTGCGATATTGATACTACCGGTCGTGTAAAAATAATGTGTACTGGTGACTCGCTTACCGCAGGTTACAAAAAGACCAATGCTTACCGTAATTATTTAGCTCAGCTGCTTATTGATAACGGCTACGGCGATACTACTTGCTTTGTTGGACCGCACGCTAGTCCTATAGATTTGTGCCCCGAGGGTTACCGTCGTCTGTATGGTTACGGTGGCAATACCATCGGTGGACTGCGCAGCGATCTTGCTAATGCTATGGCAACTGACCCCGATATAATCATACTTATGATAGGTACAAATGACCTTTCCGGAGTTGAGCTTAACGAAGAGGTTGAAAAGAATTACCGTACACTTATCAAGGAAATTTTACAGTACAACCCTGATGTACATCTCTTCCTTGGAAATCCGCTTCCTTCAACAACTACTGATCATACTGCAATGCAAGAAGACGCTCGAAACAAGTGGATTCGCAGCTTCATTAAAGAGCTTTGCAACGACAAAGCATATAATGGATATAACGTTGAGTTTGTTGATTTCTCCACAGCTGCTGTTAACTGGAATGTAGGCGACTGGGACGCTGCTGTTACAGACCACATTCATCCGTCTGATACAGGTAATATGAAGGTTGCTAATACATGGTACAATGGCATTAAGTCGACTATCGACTCTCTTCTTGCCGGAGCATCCAAATAATTTAACAAAACATAGTAAATTTCAAGCCACCGAAATTTCGGTGGCTTAATTTTGTTATTGACATAGTTTAATAATTGAGTTACCATATTTCTTACAAAAAGAAAACAGCCGCCTAAAAGGCGACTGATGCATATTGGAGCTGATAACCAGATTTGAACTGGTGACCTCATCCTTACCAAGGATGCGCTCTACCAACTGAGCTATATCAGCATATTCTTTTTGGGACAAGAATTATTATAATAAACATATTGCGATATGTCAACATTTTTTTGAAAGGAGTTTTTTAAAATGGCCGATGCTTTTACCGCAGGAGTTGCACCCGGGGGACTTATTAGCAGTCAGCATGTTCGACTTATGGTATGTTATATTCTTGCAACGCTGGACAAACCGATTCCGCGTGACAAGCTGCTAGAACTTTTACAGTACGAAGAAATTGCAAATTATTTTGAGGTTTCACAGGCAATAGATGATCTTGCAAAACACGGCAGCATAATGCGTACCGATGCTGATTATGAGGAATATATAGCTACCGAAACCGGCAAGGAAGCAATAAATGAGCTGTACAAGAATTTGCCGTATACCATGCGTGAAAAGGCGATAAAGGCAGCAGTAAAAATGCTTGCCCGAGTTCGCAGTGAGGCGGAAAATCGCGTTGAAATAGCCGTTACTGATACGGGAGTAAACGTAACTTGCTCGGTTATGGATGGCGACCACCCGATACTGACAGTTTCATTGCTTGTACCCGATATGGAGCAGGCGAAAACCGTGAAAGAAACCTTTCTCGACAACCCATTGAAAGTTTACAGTGGATCAATCGCACTTTTGACAGGAGACTACAAGGCGGTAAAGGCGCAGTTTGAGGCTGAATAGTATAAAAACTAAGGTGTCGCGCGGCTTTTATAAAACCGCGCGTAATTTTTTGTCCAATTTTGTTTAAAAATGAGCAAATGTATTTGAAAACTGCGCTTATTTTTGGTATAATGAATGGGTTATATGTATGGAATGAAACCGCGCCTTAAAAAAGGAGTATTTTAGCAATGAACAGGATTAAAGCGGTGCTTTTTGATTTAGACGGTACCCTTACAAATACGCTTGACGATCTGGCTGATGCTGTAAACTATGCACTTTGTGCTTTTTCCTTTCCTACGCACGATGTGAATGCATACCGCTATTTTGTTGGAAACGGAATACCGAAACTTATCGAGCGAGCCGTGCCTGACGAAAATCGCGACAGCGAAACTTTATTGGCTGTAAGAAACAAATTTTTTGAATACTACAGCGTTCACAGCATGGACAAAACTTGCGCATATGACGGCGTTCCCGAAATGGTTCGTACCGTAAAAGAGCTTGGTTACAAAATTGCAGTAGTTACAAATAAAGATGAAACCGCCGCAGTAAAAATTGTTGATCAACTTTACCCTGACTGTTTTGAAAATGTTTTCGGTGCAAGCGAATTCATACCGAAAAAACCCGATCCTACTATCGCATATATTGCTATGAAAAAGATGGGTGTAACGCCCGACGAATGTATATTTGTCGGTGACTCGTGTGTCGATATTCAAACAGGGAAAAACAGCGGCGCTTACGACGTCGGAGTAACGTGGGGATTTCGTCCCCGTTCCGAACTGGAGGAATACGGTGCCAGCGCAATTATAGACACACCGAATGAACTTATTTCTCTGATTAAAAAATTAGGTTAGGAGCAATACCTTTGTCTGAAAAGATTACAATTTCAGCCGTTGAATTGGAACGACAGAAGGAGTTTACCGAAAAAGCATTTGCTATACTGAATGCTAAATTTGACCGTAAACCACTTGCTTATGTCCACACTTACGGCTGTCAGCAAAATGTCAGCGACTCCGAACGCATGAAGGGAATGTTGCGTGAAATCGGCTTTGATTTTACCGAAACGGTTGAGGAAGCCGACCTTGTGCTGTTCAATACATGCGCTGTGCGTGAACATGCGGAAAACCGTGTGTTTGGCAATGTCGGTGCGCTGAAAAAACACAAACAAAAACACGGCTGCATTATAGTGCTGTGCGGATGCATGACTCAACAGCAGTCGGTTGCCGATAAAATTAAAGAAAGTTATCCTTTTGTTGATATTCTGTTCGGCACGCGAGTTATTTACCGCTTGCCTGAGTTTATTTGCCGCTGCCTGACTACAGGCACACGAGTTTTTGAGCTTGGCGGTGATGATAGCATTGCCGAAGGATTGCCTGTCCGTCGCGACGGCAGCTTCAAGGGCTGGCTACCGATAATGTACGGTTGCAACAATTTTTGCACATACTGTATAGTGCCTTATGTACGTGGCAGGGAGCGTTCACGCAGCCCGGAGGATATATTAAATGAGGCTCGCGAAATGATTGCCGCTGGATTTAAGGATATAACTTTGCTTGGCCAGAATGTAAATTCGTACGGCAAGGGAGAAGCGCACGGTGTCAACTTTGCAAAGCTACTGCGAATGATAAATGACCTTGACGGCGATTTTCAAATACGCTTTATGACCTCACATCCGAAAGATTGCACAATTGAACTGCTCGATGCAATGCGTGACTGCAAAAAGGTTTGCTGCCATTTGCATTTGCCGTTCCAATCGGGTAACGATAGGGTGCTAAAGGCCATGAACCGCCATTACGATAGAGAAAGATACCTGTCACTGATAGAGGCTGCGCGTGAGCGAATGCCCGACATATCGCTGACCAGCGATGTTATCGTCGGATTCCCGGGCGAGACATACGAGGAATTTTGCGATACACTTTCTCTTATTAAAGAGGTGGAATTTACATCTCTTTTCACATTCATCTATTCTCCGCGCAGTGGAACTCCCGCAGCCGAAATGCCTGACGAATACACTCATGAGGAAAAGGCAAAGTGGATGGGCGAGCTTCTGAAAGCGCAGGAAAATATAGCTGCCAAGCGTAATGCTATGCTTGTCGGCAAACAGTTGCGGGTACTGTGTGAGGAATATCACGACGATGGCAAAATTTTTGGCCGTACCAGTGGAAATGTAGGCATAAGCTTTGACGGCTGTGCTGATATGGTCGGGCGTTTTGCAATGGTTGAGGTTACTCATGCACTCAACTGGATACTACAAGGAAAAATTATAAATTTGGAGGAATAAACAATGGAAGACATCATTAAATCAGTAAGAGCTCTTGGAAAGGCAATTCAGGCCGACGAGGCATTCAAATCGTACATCAGTGCAAAAGAAGAGGCTGACTCAGACGAAGCTTTGCAGAACGCTATAGGCGAGTTCAATCTTGTAAAAATGCAGATAAGTGAAGAAACACAAAAGAGCGAAAAGGACGAGGCAAAGCTGCAGGAACTTAACAATGCTCTTCGCAAGAGCTATGCAGATATCATGGCTAACGAAAAAATGCAAAAGTACAACAACGCAAACCAACTTTTCAGCGGACTGATTAACAAAGTTTACGCTATTCTTGAACTTTGCTGCAATGGTGAGGACCCTGATACTTGTGAGCCAGAGGACCATCAATGCTCCGGTAGCTGCTCATCATGCGGTGGTTGCCACTAATTAAAAAATACACTAATAGGATGAAATAAAATATGGCTGAATTGTCCCCAATGATGAGGCAGTACCTTGAAATCAAGGAACAGTACAATGACTGCATAATCTTTTACCGTCTGGGCGATTTCTATGAAATGTTTTTTGGCGATGCAAAGCTGGCCTCAAAGGAACTGGAGCTTGCGCTTACAGGGCGCGACTGTGGTTTAGAGGAGCGCGCCCCAATGTGCGGCGTGCCATACCATTCCTGCGACGCTTACATTGCGCGAATGGTGGAAAAGGGATACAAAATAGCCATATGCGAGCAAATGGAGGACCCTGCCCTGACAAAAGGACTGGTAAAACGCGGAGTTACGCGTGTTATCACGCCCGGAACCGTTATTGAGGACAGCATGCTTGACGAATCGCGTAACAGCTATCTTGCTTGCGTGATGATTGACGGCGAAACAGCTGGTCTTTGCTTTGTTGATTCATCCACCGGTCAGCTTGATCTGACCGAAATGAAGGATAATTTAAACACACTTTCAGAGCGAGTCAACAGCCAGCTCGGAAGATATTTGCCACGCGAAATCATTATTGGCGGTGAAATACCACAGGCGGTAGCCGATTACATCGAGCATCGCCTGGGTTGCCGCAGCGAGAAAGCCGATGAAAAATATTCAGATTCCGAATGGGCAAAGCAGCGCGTTGAGGAACATTTTGCGCGCAGTACGGCTAATTTGGGCATACCGGGTGACGCTTCACTGTGCGCACTCGGCACTGTACTTGAATACCTTTATTCGACACAGCGCTCCGGCTTAGAGGGAATAAACAGCGTGAATGTATACTCCGATGAGCAGTATATGAAGCTGGATATTTCTACAAGACATAATCTTGAACTTACCGAGACAATGCGAGGAAGAGAACATCGCGGCTCGCTGCTTTGGGTGCTTGATAAAACCGAGACATCAATGGGCAGACGACTCATACGCAGTTGGGTTGAGCAGCCGCTCATTAACTTGGCTCAAATAACCTCACGTCAAAATGGGGTAGCAGAGCTTTATGCTGATTCTGTACTGCGTGGAGAGCTTGCAGCGGCTATGAACGGCGTGTACGATATTCAGCGACTAATGACACGCGTGCTTCACGGAACAGCCAATCCTCGTGAGATAAAATCGCTGTCATTTACTCTCAGCCGTTTGCCCGAAATTAAGAAGCTTATTGCGAACTGCAAAAGCCAAATCATCAATAAAATTAACGCAGATATTGATGAACACCGAGCAATATATGATCTTATTGAAGCGGCAATTGTTGATGATCCACCAGCCGCACTCAAGGATGGAAATGTTATTCGAGAAGGATACAATGAAGAGATTGATAGCCTGCGTTGTGATAAAAATGACGGTCACGGTTTTATTGCTCGTATCGAAGCTGAAGAACGCGAGCGTACCGGTATTAAAAATCTGCGAATTAAATACAATAAGGTTTTTGGGTATTACATAGAGGTTACTAACAGCTATAAGGAACTTGTTCCGCCCGAATACATTCGCAAACAAACAACAGTAAATGCAGAGCGATACATTACCGAGTCGCTAAAGGCACAGGAAAGCCGTGTGCTTGGTGCACAAGAACGCTTGGTGCGCCTAGAAACTGAACTTTTTGATGGGGTGCGCCTGACTATCGCAGGCGAGCTTGAATCAATTCAGCGCACAGCAGCGGCGCTTGCCCGACTGGACGCGCTGTGCTCATTGGCTAAGGTTGCGGCGAATAACAACTATGTTTGCCCTGATATTAATACAAACGGTATTATTAATATTAAGGATGGCCGCCACCCTGTTGTCGAAGCAATACAAAAAGCACCCTTTGTGCCGAATGATACATTGCTTGATAATTCGGACAACCTATGTGCTGTTATCACCGGCCCAAACATGGCAGGTAAATCCACATATATGCGTCAGGTTGCGGTAATTACACTCATGGCGCAAATAGGATCGTTTGTGCCTGCACGCAGCGCTGATATTACTATTTGCGACGCTGTTTTTACCCGTGTCGGAGCATCGGATGACCTATCAAGTGGTCAGTCTACATTTATGGTCGAGATGAGCGAGGTCGCTCACATACTTAAAAACGCTACTAAAAACAGTCTTATTATATTTGACGAAATCGGTCGTGGCACATCCACATTTGACGGAATGGCCATTGCTCAGGCGGTGCTTGAATTCGTCTGCGACCGTAAAAAAGTTGGGGCAAAAACGCTGTTTGCCACCCATTATCATGAATTAACCCAAATGGAAAACACCATAAACGGAGTAATTAATTACAACACCTCTGTTAAAAAACGTGGTGACGATATCACTTTCCTGCGCAAAATTGTGCGCGGAGGAGCTGACGGCAGCTACGGTATCGAGGTAGCAAAGCTGGCGGGATTGCCCGATGCAGTAATTAAAAACGCAAAAGAAATTCTCTCAAATCTTGAACAGAACGGCGGAGAAGCCCACATTCGTTATGTTGAAAGACCTGTATCAAATGACGAGCAAATAGGTTTTGCATCAGCCGCTGCAGATGATTTTGTTAATCAAATAAAGCTGCTTGATGTAAATGTTCTGACACCAATCGAAGCCATGCAAAAACTGTATGAGCTGGTAAACAAGGCAAAAAATATTTAATTTAAAGGAGGTCACGCACAATGTCGCAAATTAAAGTTCTTGATAAGCATGTAGCAGAGCTGATTGCCGCCGGAGAAGTGGTAGAGCGCCCTGCATCGGTTATAAAAGAACTGGTTGAAAACTCAATTGACGCAGGCGCAGTTCAGGTTACGGTTGAAATTCAAAACGGCGGCATATCATATATGCGCGTGACAGACAACGGTAGCGGAATTTCACGTTCCGATGTGCCGACCGCATTCCTACGCCATGCCACAAGCAAGGTTGCAAGTGCGTCCGACCTGGATACCATAGGAACACTTGGCTTTCGCGGCGAGGCACTAGCTTCGATTGCGGCTGTTGCACGGGTTGAAATGATGACCTGCCGCGACGGCGAAACAGGGGTAAGATACGCTATCCACGGCGGCGAGGAAGTTTCCTTTGACGATGCCGGATGCCCTGTTGGCACGACTATTATCGTGCGCGACCTGTTTTACAATACCCCTGCCAGAATGAAGTTTATGAAAAAAGATGTCAGCGAATCAAATGCTGTTGCAGGTGTACTTGATAAAATTGCGCTTTCGCACCCTGAGGTGTCCATACGATTCATTCGTGACGGAAAAAATACACTTTCCACACCCGGAAACGGTGACCTTAAAGCGACTGTTTACGCCGTTTTTGGGCGTGATTTTGCAAATTCGCTTATATCGGTCGATTACTCGTTTAACGGTATGTCGGTCAGCGGATTTGTAGGTTCACCAGTTACTGCACGAGCAAACCGAAATATGCAGCATTTTTATATTAACGGTCGCTGTGTAAAATCCAAAAACATGATTGCCGCATTAGAGCAAGCATGTAAAAATTCCGTCATGGTCGGGAAATTTCCGTCATGCGTCTTAAATTTGACAATACCCTATAATATGGTTGATATAAATGTAAGTCCCTCTAAAACTGAAGCCCGTTTTGCAGATGAACGTGCTGTGTTCAACATTATTTATTACGGTGTAAAAACCGCACTTGCAGAAGGGGATACTCGTCCCCAGCTTAAGCTCGACAGAACGGTGCAAAACGCTGTTCACGGCGAACAAATGAGTTTAAAAAACACTGAAAGCCGCATAAAATCCGATGCTGAAGCTGTCATAAGAGGCAATAACGAACATTTTGCCGATGATACGGTGGATTTGCAAAGTAATGAGTATGTAATAACTTCTGAAACATCTGCCGATTCACAGAGTGGATATGTGCCGCCGATGAAATATTCGACAGATAGAGCTGAAAGCAGCGAGCAGTATTTCATGCGCAATGAGCCGGTGATTCGCTATCAGACGAGCAAAAGCCGTGCTAAAATTGACGTTATTTGCGATGATGAGCCTGAAAACGAGCTTAATGTCGTAAAACCAATATCACAGAACATACAGGATACAACAGTAACTCACACGATGTTTAAATCACCTTTAGCCGAAGATTCACAATCGATTAGCGAGAATGATTTTGTATCCGAAAACACTGTTTCAGATAAATCGAATGAGCCGAACGCTGACTATTCCGACGCTGATTGCTCTGCCGACTGCGAAATAAGGGTGGTAGGAGAAGTATTCACTACTTATATAATGGCCGAGTATGGCGATTCGGTTGTCTTTATCGATAAGCACGCTGCCCATGAACGAATTTTGTTTGAAAAAATCAAGTGTGACCAGCATGACAGCCAGATTTTGCTTGAGCCGGTGACTGTTTCACTAGCAAAGGATGAATATGCGCTTATGCTTGAAAATCTTGATATTATATCTCGGGTAGGATTTGAAATTGAGGATTTCGGTGCGTCATCAGTTATTGTCAGAGCAGTACCTACCGTGCTTGTAGGAGAGGATATCAAGGAGCTTGTACTGGAAATCGCGGGCGGATTTACAGACAATAAAACTACCATTGAAATTGAGAAACTTGACTGGCTGTATCATAATATTGCCTGCCGTGCCGCAATAAAAGCAGGCTCTCGCTCAAATGCGACCGAAATGGCGGCGCTTGCTGAGCGGATAATAAAGCATGATGATATTAAATACTGTCCCCATGGACGCCCGGTTGCGTTTATACTTACCAAAAAGGAGCTGGAAAAACAGTTTGGACGGCTTCAATAATAAAATTCCGCTTATAGCTATTGTTGGCCCGACAGCTAGCGGTAAAACGGCTCTTGGCGTTGAAATTTCCTTGCTTGTAGATGGCGAGGTCGTGTCGTGCGATTCCATGCAGCTTTACAAAGGCATGGATATTGCTTCGGCAAAACCAACTGCCGAAGAAATGAAGGGCGTGCCACATCACATGATAAGCATTGCAGACATAAATGAAAATTATTCTGTTGCTCGCTATGTTGATGAAGCTAAAAAAATCATTGCTGACATACATTCACGGGGCAAAATGCCCGTACTAGTGGGCGGAACGGGGCTATACTTTTCATCACTGGTTGATAATATCAGCTTTGCCGATGAAACGGACAATACCGAACTGCGTCAACGTCTTAATGACGAGGCACAGCTTCTTGGCAATGAGGCTATGCTTGAAAAGTTGGCTCAGATTGACCCGGAATGTGCTGCTTCACTACACAAAAATAATTTAAAACGCATACTGCGAGCGCTCGAGGTTTATTACTCCACAGGAGTCACGATGACCGAGCAACAGCGCCGTTCACGACTTAAACCATCCGAATATGACCTTACAGCGATCGGCATACGCTTTACTGACCGAGAATTGTTGTACGACCGAATCAATAGGCGTGTAGATCAAATGATCGAAGGCGGACTTGTTGAAGAGGCGAGAGAGACTTATTTCGACATAAATGGCACCTCAGGACAGGCAATCGGTCATAAGGAACTTGCTCCGTATTTTAACGGGGAATGCACATTAGACCAAGCGATTGAAAATCTAAAACGCGAGACAAGACGCTACGCAAAGCGCCAAATGACATGGTTTGCACGAGATAATAGAATTAACTGGATTGACACTGATGGCACAGACTTTAAAAATATTTTAAAAAATGCAGTAAAAATACTGGAAATAAATGGGAAATATGGTATAATAGCCACGTGATAAACGATATTTGCATATCGTCACACGGCTTTTATCCTTTCCGTACGGGAAAAAGTCGTTATTTATCGTACGGAGAAGGAGATAGATAAAAATGGCTAATATCAATTTACAAAACGTGTTTCTTAATGCAGCACGAAAGGAAAAGACAGAGATAACTGTATTTCTTGTCAATGGTTTTCAAATTAAGGGCAGGGTAATTTCGTTTGACGGGTTTACCGTGCTGGTTGAAAGCATGGGAAAGCAAAATCTCATATATAAGCACGCTATATCAACAATGATTCCGTCGGTTAACATAAAACTTTCGACTGAGAGCGAGAACACTGACGAATCACAGTAATTAATAAATTGGAGCTGATACAAAAGGATGAATGGAAAATATACAAAACTTCTGGCTTCGGCGGCCGGAATTCTAATTATTGCCTACCTTTTATATCAGACGGTGTTTGCATCCATAAGCTCGATAAAAACTGAGACGGCAATACATTATGTTGCCGAGGAAATAATCACGGCCGAAGGTTACATAATACGTGATGAAACCATTATCACAAGTGACGACATCGGCAACGGTGTGTTGAGCTACGAAATTGCCGATGGCAGCCGAGTGGCAAAGGGCGGAACAGTTGCGGCAATATACAAAAGCGAGCATGATGTACAGATTAAAGCTCAAATTTCTGCGCTGGACAAGCAGATTAGCAACCTGTCAGGAATCTGCAGCATGGATATGAGCAACGTTACAAACCTTGACCAAATCGACGGTCAGATTGATGAAGCATTAATCAAACTGCTGGACAGCGTTTCCGATGGAAACTACGGATCGTTATCCACCGATTCCGATAATTATCTTACTTTGCTGAATAAAAGACTGGTAGCAATCGGGGATGAGACCGATTTTTCATCTCGCTTAGCATCAGTTAAAGCACAGCGAGACAGCCTTGAGTCAAAGCTCGGTTTACCGATAAATGTCGTGTCCGAAAAGGCAGGTTATTTTGTTTCATCGGTTGACGGTTACGAGAATGTGCTAAACAGCGATAGTATTGAAACACTTACAAAGCAGCAGCTCGAGAATATTAAACCCGAGAATAGCACAGCACAGAATGTTATAGGCAAAACAGTTGACGGAGTTGACTGGTATATAGCTACAAGCCTCAGCTTTGAGGATTCGCTGAAATTAACAGAAGGTCAGTTGCTGTCTGTTCGTATACCTCTTCAAACGACAACAGAATTACCCGTTACAGTTGAAAAGATTAATCGCGATGCTTCTACAGGCGAGTCGGTCGTGGTATTTAAATGTCGATACATGAGCGGTGAGTTGTCACTTATACGCACTCAACCTGTGTCGATTATTGTCAGCAGTGCAGAGGGACTGTATGTACCTAATGAGGCGCAGTGCATTGTTGATGGCAAGAAAGGCGTATATGTAAAGACAGGCAATACCATAAACTTTGCACCAATTGATGTTGTGCACACCGGCAATGGCTTTGTTGTTTGCAAAAATGACGGTGAGCTACGGTTGTATGACGAAGTAGTCGTAAAAGGAAATGATTTGTATGACGGAAAAGTTGTTAAATAACGATATAGCTGAGCGCTGCGCAATATTTGATGAAAACTACGCTGATGTTATGCAGCGTGTTGCTGCTGCTGCCGAAAAGTCGGGCAGAAGTGCTCAGGATATAAATCTGCTTGCAGCTACAAAAACGATACCTGTCGAGGTTATTAATCACGCAATTTCACGGGGTATAAAACTTATTGGAGAAAATCGTGTTCAGGAGCTCACCGAAAAGCTAGACAGCTATGATAAGACGGCGGTGCGCCACTTTATCGGGCATTTACAGACCAATAAAGTTCGCAAAGTAGTCGGAAATGTAAGCATGATTGAGTCGGTTGACTCGTTGCGCCTTGCAACCGAGATTTCTCGCATAAGTGAAGAGCTCGGAATTGTGACCGATATTCTTGTCGAGGTTAATATCGGTGGTGAACAGTCTAAATCGGGTATCAGACCCGATGAAACCGAAGCGTTTCTTACTGAAATTTCCTCTCTTCCGGGCATAAAAGTGGTAGGGTTAATGACAATTCCGCCCAGTTGCGAAAAAAAAGAAGAAAATTTGCAGTATTTTGCTCAAATGAACAATCTATTTGTTGACATTTCAAGCAAAAATATAGATAATGTTAATATGAATTATCTTTCTATGGGTATGTCGGACGATTTTGAAGCTGCTATTATCTGCGGAGCAAATATAGTCCGTGTCGGCACGCGCCTTTTTGGCCGCCGAAACTACCCGGTATGATTTAATAATCTAAAAAAAATTTGGGGAGTGTAGCGAAATGGGAATCAAAGACAAACTTTCAGGTTTTTTCAGAGCACAGGAGGACGAATACGACGATTTTGCGCCTGATGAAATCTATGACGAATATGAAGATGAAGATGCAGCACCCGCTCCGACATATTCAAGGGGCAGCACAGCAAGCACCAAATCAAATGTTGTTAACATGAGAAGTCAGGCTCAGCTTCAGGTTGTACTCGTAAAACCCGAACGTTTCGAGGATGCTCCCTCTATTGCTGACCACCTTAACAGCAAACATACGGTTGTTCTTAATCTTGAAAAGACCCCTAAGGATATTCAGCGCAGACTTATTGACTTTTTGAGCGGCGTTGCATACGCAAATAACGGACAGGTTAAGCGAGTAGCTGCCAACACATTCATGATTACACCGTACAATGTTGATGTCATGGGCGATATGCTTATCGACGAAATAGAGAGTGGAACATATCGTTAAGTGAATACAAAAACGTAATGATCGCGTGTGCCGTCATGTATGACAGGCGTGCGCGACCATTTGTGCTTTAAAGATTAGCATTAAAAAGGGGGGGCATTATAAATGATTTCTGCAGAAGATATAAAGAAAAAAGAGTTTTCCAAGGCAGGGATGAGGTGTTATAAAAAAATTGAGGTTGATGTATTTCTTGATGAAATTGCCAACACTTTAAATTATCTTGCCGCAACTCACGCCGCAAACGAAAAAAAGATTTCTGATTACGAACTCAAGCTGAATGAGTATAAAAATGATGAACAAGCAATAAAGGAAGCTCTTGTAAACGCGCAGAGGGTAAGCGACCAGCTTCGTGCAGATGCTCAGCAAAAAGCTGATGACATTCTTTTTAAGGCTAATCAACAGGCAGAAGAAATACTAACAAAAGCTAATAACGATGCGGAGTTCTTGCTGAACGATTCAAAGGAAAAGGCCGATATAATTTTGACCGAAACTCAGTCTCTGTCAAAGGAGTTGTCCGACAAAACAGAGCAAATGACGCGCCAGAGCATTGATAGTACGGAGCGCAAGGTTGAGGCAATGAAAAAGGCTGCCGAAGAAGCTGTAAAGCAACAACAGGCACTGTTTGATGCGCTGAGAATACAGGTTTCTGTGTTTAAACGTGATATTTTAAAGCGACTGAGTGAGCAGACAGAGTTTGTAACTGCTTTGCCCGATGAAATCGAGCACGACCCGTCTCTTGCGGCGAAGCTGGCAGAAGATGAGGTTATTGACGAAGTTTCTGAAACGGTTGATACAGAACCATGCAACGATATTGAGCGTATTATTAAAGAAATGAAATTAGACGAGCAAACAGGAATGGAATTTTCCGAAAATATAGCGGCAGATATGACCGAGGACATCACAGCTCATAAATACGATGATGAAATATCTGTTGAACTGAATGATGCGGTAAAAGAACAAGCTGTTAAGCCCGCAAAATTTACGGTTAATATTGATTTTGACGACGATGCAGAGGATAATACCGATGCAGAAGAATTAACAGAAACCGAAGCCGAACAAATAAGTTTTATTACAGAAACAGGTAATGAGAATGAAGTTCAATTTGTTTTTGACGGAGAAATATCGGATGCGGAAGAATGAAAACTGAGGAAAGGTTGTTCAAACTGAAATGACACAGGATTATAACAAAACCCTTAATCTGCCGTCAACGGATTTTCCGATGCGTGCAGGACTGCCCGAAAGAGAGCCGCAAGCACTCAATGATTGGGAAGATATGAATTTATACGAAAAGATGCTTGAAAAAAACGAGGGCAAACCCAGCTATATATTGCATGACGGCCCTCCGTACGCAAACGGCAAAATTCATCTGGGCACTGCGCTTAACAAAATCCTTAAGGATTTTGTTGTAAAATACAAGAGCATGACCGGACACTACACACCGTATGTTCCAGGTTACGATACACACGGTCTGCCTACCGAGCTTAAGGCGAGAAAGGCAGCAGGAGTAGACAATGCAGCCCAAATTTCCACACTTGAGCTGCGAAAAATGTGCCGCGAATTTGCACTTGGCTTTGTTGACGACCAGCGTGATCAGTTTAAACGTCTTGGAGTTCTCGGTGAATGGGATAACCCCTATCTTACCCTAAAACCAGAATTTGTAGCAAAGCAGGTCGAGATATTCGGCGAAATGGCTACAAAGGGATATATTTACAAGGGACTAAAACCAGTTTACTGGTGCCCGGAATGTCAGACGGCTCTTGCAGAAGCAGAAATTGAATATGCCGAAGATCCGTGCCATTCTATATATGTAAAATTTAAGGTTAAGGACGATTTAGGTAAGCTCACAGCTCTCGGAGCAGAGCTTGATAAAACCTATTTTGTCATTTGGACTACTACCACATGGACACTGCCTGGCAATGTAGCTATTTGCGTTGGCCCAAATTATGAATACAGCCTTATTAAAGCAAACGGCGAATATTATGTTATGGCAACCGACCTTGCAGCAACTGCGCTTAAGGCGGCAAAAATAGAGGAATATGAGACTGTCGGTACAATAAAAGGCAGCGAGCTTGAAATGATTACAGCTCAGCATCCGTTCCTCGACCGCGAATCACTGATAATTGTTGGTGATCACGTAACTCTTGAAAGCGGTACAGGCTGCGTTCATACAGCTCCCGGTTTCGGTGTAGATGACTTTGAGGTTTGCCGTAAATATAAGCAGCTTCCTATTGTCGTTTCGGTTGACGCAAAAGGTGTGCTCACCGAGGAGGCAGGTCAGTTTGCAGGACTTTCCACCGACGAAGCTAACAAAAAGATAGCCATGCACCTTGAGGAGACGGGCAACCTGCTCGCTCTTCAGAAAATTATACACCAGTATCCGCATTGCTGGCGCTGCAAATCGCCAATTCTTTTCCGTGCCACCGAGCAGTGCTTCTGCTCAATCAGCAACTTTGCCGATAAAGCGGTAGAGGCGATTGACACGGTAGAATGGGTTCCTTCGTGGGGCAGAGACCGCATTGCAGGCATGGTAAAGGATCGTTCCGACTGGTGCATTTCGCGCCAGAGAACATGGGGTGTGCCTATTCCGATTTTCTACTGCGAGGATTGCGGTGCCGAAATTATTAACGAAGAAACAATCAAAAATGTATCTGATATATTCCGCAAAGAGGGCGCTGATGCTTGGTATGCACACGAGGCTGCCGATCTTCTCCCTGCCGATTACAAATGTCCAAAGTGCGGAAAAAATCATTTCAAAAAAGAAACAGACATCATGGATGTTTGGTTTGATTCCGGCTCAACCCATGCGGCAGTTCTTGATCAGCGTGATTACCTGCGTTCACCGGCTGACCTGTACCTTGAGGGTGCCGATCAGTACCGTGGTTGGTTCCAGTCATCACTGCTTACCTCTGTTGCAACAAAGGGTGTTGCTCCTTACAAAACAATTGTTACTCATGGTTGGGTAGTTGACGGCGAGGGCAAAAAAATGTCAAAATCGCTCGGCAACACCATTATACCGGAGGATATTGTTAATCAGTACGGTGCCGATATTCTTCGTCTTTGGGTTGCATCGTCCGATTACCATGCCGATATCCGCATTTCAAAGGATATTTTAAAGCAGCTTTCTGAAGCATACCGCAAAATCAGAAATACCGCCCGCTTCATTCTCGGCTGTATAGGCGATTTTGATCCCGATAAGGATGCAGTTTCTATTGATGAGCTTGAGCCTATTGATAAATGGGCACTCAGCCGTCTTGACGAGCTGAATAAAAAGGTAAGAGAGTCATTTGACAAGTTTGAATATCATATTATATTCCACTCGATTCATAATTTCTGTGTTGTTGATATGTCAAACTTCTATCTCGATGTTTTAAAAGACAGACTTTATGTTGAAAAGCCGGAAAGCAAAACGCGCCGTGCCGCACAGACCACTATTTACAAGGTGCTGGATACGCTGACGCTGTTGCTTGCTCCGATCATTACCTTTACCGCTGACGAAATTTGGCAGTTTATGCCGCACGACGCTTCTCGTAATAAGGAGCATGTTGTGCTTAACGATTATCCGTCACTCACCGGTGTTAATGCTGACGAAAAGTTCCTTGCAAAATGGGAACAGCTCCATGCGTTGCGTGATGATGTTAAAAAAGCAATTGAAAACGCACGTAATCAGAAAATCATCGGTGCTTCACTCGATTCAGAAATCGAACTGTTTGCAACAGGCGAAATGCTCACCTTCTTGAAAAACTGCGAAGCTGAGCTGCCTGAAATATTCATTGCATCGTCGGTAAAGGTTACTGACGGTGAAGGCGGCGACTTCCGCGGAGAAAAGCCTGTTGGTATTACCGTCAGAAAAGCAGGCGGCGGCAAATGTGAACGCTGCTGGAGCTACTCTGACACAGTCGGACAGCACGCTGATCATACTACACTTTGCGAACGCTGTGCAAACATCATTGTCGGCGAATAATTTTACTATGTACACGGAGGGATAACCCTTTGAAAAACAGAATAAGCGGTCGTCTGACCGAGGTTTTCGTTCTGCTCTCAGCGGCACTGCTTGTCGTTGCCGACCAGGTCACAAAGGGACTGATTTCCGACAATTTTTATCTTGGAGAATCGGTCGCCGTTATTCCTCGCGTGCTTAATTTCACTTATATTCACAATAAAGGTGCGGTTTTCGGAATACTAAAGGATCATCCATGGGTGTTCAATTCCGTTACGATTATTGCTGTTGTCTGTGCGCTCTTATTGCTTATTAGCGGAAGAGTTAAGAAAAAGCTGTATATCTGGTCCATCGGACTGATAATCAGTGGCGGCATCGGTAATATGATCGATCGCCTGTCACTTAAATATGTTGTTGATTTTATTGAGGTTCAGTTTATTTATTTTCCTTACATTTTCAACATAGCCGATTGTTGCGTTGTTATCGGTTGCGGTTTGATCATTTTGCAGAACGTAATTGAATTGATCAATGAACGCAAGGTAAAAAAAGCAACTATATGCTTGAATAACGCAGAAAACAAAACGAGTGAAAACGGTGACCAGGACGGATATAATAAAAATTATGTTTGCGATGAACAGAATAGCTTTGAAAGCGATCTAAAACCCGTCGAACAAGGTGAAATTAATGAGTAATACGACTGAGTTTATCTGTACAGACGGCGGTGTACGCGTGGATGCATTTATTGCCGGACAAGCTGATGTTTCGCGAAGTGCGGCGGCAATGCTGTGTGACGAGGGCCATGTGCTGATTAACGGCGCCAGTGTAAAGAAAAACACAAAGCTTAAAACAGGTGATACCGTTTTAGTTAATATTCCCGAACCCGTCAGCACCGATATTATTGCGCAGGATATACCGCTTGATATAGTTTACGAGGATAACGACCTGCTTGTGGTTAATAAACCAAAGGGCATGGTTGTGCATCCTGCACCGGGCAATCCCGACGGCACGCTTGTAAATGCGCTTATGTATCATTGCGGCGGTACTCTGTCCGGAATTAACGGCGTTATTCGACCGGGCATAGTACACCGAATTGACAAAGATACCAGCGGACTGCTGATTGTTGCAAAAAACGATTTCGCACACAACTTTTTAGCCGAGCAGATAAAGGAACACTCCTTTAAGCGCGAGTATGAAGCGGTTGTTTATGGAAATATTAAAGAGGATAGCGGCATTGTCAACGCACCAATCGGAAGACATACGGTCGACCGCAAAAAAATGACAGTTACCGAAAAAAATTCCCGTTTCGCTATTACACGTTGGCGTGTAATACGCCGATACGGTGAGTTTACACACGTTCGTCTCGCTTTGGAAACAGGGCGCACACACCAGATTCGCGTGCATATGGCGCATATCGGACATCCTGTAGCCGGTGACCCCGTTTATGGTGTAAAAAGGGTTATTGAACGCCTTAACGGACAGTGTTTACACGCAAAATATATAGAGTTTATTCACCCAAATGGCAAAACTCTTGAATTTGAGAGTGAACTGCCACAGTATTTTAACGAGTTTTTGGAGTTTTTAAACAAGAAATATGACTAATAAGAATAAACCGCTTGACGGCTGGCTGTTTGCCTCCGATATTGACAACACTCTTGTCTCAAACGGGCACATAAACAGCCGCAGCATCGAAGCTATTCAGCGATTTGCGTCGCTCGGCGGCAGGGTAACTCTTGCTTCGGGCCGTATAGCTGCCTCGGCTATCGATGTCGCAAAAGCAATCGGTGTAAATTGTCCGATTATTGCGTCAAACGGTGCTATTATTTACGATACAGAAACCGGATCAGTTTTGGAAAGTATGGTTTTACCGGAACACAGCAAGCCATTCGCCCACGATATACTGAAAAAATTCGATCGTCTTGGCGCACTTGCTTATTGCGAAACCGAAGTTTTGCTTATTAAAGAGAATCAGACCATACTAAACCTGATTGAATACGAGAATCTGACAGTTATTAAATCGGACAACCCTGACAGTATACCATGGTCAAAGATTATTTTTGGCGCTGAGCCGGAATATGTTGACGGGGTTGAACAGAAATATAACATCATTACCGATTACGGCAATTTCATTAGATCAATGGACAAATTTTACGAACTTATGCCTCATGGGGTTAATAAAGGTGCGGCGCTGCTGAAGCTTGCGGGCAAGCTTGATATAGATCGCAGCAAAATATGCGCTGTGGGCGATTATTATAACGATGTGGAGTTTGTTCGTAATGCTGCTTACGGCGCGTTTGTAGAAAATGCACCCGATGAATTAAAGCAAACTGCATATTTTGTAGGGGGAAACTGCAGCGATGGCGGAGTAGCAGATTTTATTGAGCATATTATTGATATTGCTACAAAATAATTTATAATATTTTCTGCGAAATGTTTTGGCGGTCGTGCGCAGAGATAAAAATTCACCGCCGAAGAATGGGGAGTACAAATGGACGCAAACAAGAAAAAGCAACTTCAGATAGTTGCAACAAAGGCGCGTATGGGCATAATTGAGGGAGTATATAATGCCAAAGCCGGACATCCGGGTGGATCTCTATCAGTTGTAGATGTGCTGACATACCTTTATTTTGAACACATGAATATAGACCCTAATGATCCTGATAAAAAAGATCGTGATCGCTTTGTTCTATCAAAAGGTCATGCGGCTCCTGCACTTTATGCTGTTCTCGCACTTCGCGGCTTTTTCCCTACCGACGAGATAAAGCTACTTCGCAAAACTAATCAGATGCTTCAGGGACATCCGTGCATTCATATTCCGGGTGTTGATATGTCCACCGGCTCACTGGGTCAAGGAATTTCCACTGCTTGCGGAATGGCACTTGCGGGAAAAATTGACGGAGCTTCTTATCATGTATATACCGCCTTGGGCGACGGTGAACTTGAGGAAGGACAGGTTTGGGAGGCTGCTATGTTTGCGGCTAGCAAAAAGCTGGACAACCTGACTGCTATTGTTGACTTTAACAATCTCCAGATTGACGGATGCCTGGAAGAGGTTAATTCACCCTGTCCTATTGATGAAAAGTTTATGGCATTTGGTTGGGATGTTACTGTTATTGACGGTAACGACTTTGACCAAATTGAAAAAGCATTTGCACACGCAGCTACTGTAAAGGGTAAGCCGTCTGTCATCATTGCCAAGACCATTAAGGGTAAGGGCGTTTCCTTCATGGAAAACGATGCAGGCTGGCACGGAAAAGCTCCTAATGCCGAGCAGTATGCTGAAGCTATGAACCAACTTGATGCTGCGCTTGCCGCACTGGAGGGCTGATAAAATGAGTGAAGTTAAAAAAATTGCAACAAGACAGGGCTATGCCGACGGCCTTATTGAGCTCGGCAAAAGAAATACTGATATGGTAGTGCTTGATGCTGACCTTGCAGCCGCTACACAAACAGCACAGTTCAGAAAGCAATACCCTGACAAGTTCTATAATTGCGGAATCGCCGAACAGAACATGATGAGTATTGCAGCCGGCCTAGCATCAACGGGTAAGACTGTATTTGCAAGTACATTTGCAATGTTTGCTGCAGGTCGTGCGTTTGAGCAGGTTCGCAACAGCATTGGATATAATCACATGCCGGTTAATATCGGTGCTACACACGCAGGTTCTTCAGTTGGCGAGGATGGCGCTACTCACCAGTGTAATGAAGATATTGCACTTATGCGTACGATTCCTGGCATGACTATCATCAACCCGGCCGATGCTGTTGAAGCAAGGGCTGCAACCGTTGCTGCTGCTGAAATTGACGGTCCTGTTTATTTGCGTTTCGGTCGTCTTGCTGTTCCGGTAATTTTTGATGACGACTACAAATTTGTAGTTGGTAAGGGCATTACATTAATCGAGGGCAGTGATGTTACAATCATTGCTACTGGTCTTATGGTCGAGCGCGCAATTGAAGCGGCTGAAATGCTCAAGAATGAGGGCATTTCTGCTAAAGTCATCAACATGGCTACAATTAAGCCGCTGGATGAAGAACTGATACTTGCTGCTGCAGCTGAAACAGGAGCTATCGTTACCGCAGAGGAACATTCTGTTTTCGGTGGGCTTGGTTCTGCTGTTGCCGAATTACTTGCTGAAAAACGTCCCACCCCTGTTAAAAAGGTTGGCGTAGAGGACAAGTTCGGTATGTCTGGTTCTGCAGTTGAGCTTTTAGATTTTTACGGACTTAATGCTGCTAATATTTGCGAAAAGGCTAAACAAGCCATTGCAATGAAATAATAAGCAATAAATAAAACAAAAGGCGCGCGGTTAAGAATCGACGCGCCTTAAATTTTGGTGGTTATATGATAATATTTACAGCTGTTTTGTTTACGCTGTCGTTAGCACTTGGAATTTTGTTTGCAACCGGCAAAGGAACGATGCTTGCGAAAACAAAAAACGATAAACTGAATGCAAAGCTTGCCGACGCAAAAGTAGCAAAGTTTATTTCAAAGTTAATGTTCACCGTTACTTTTTGTTCGGTACTTATGGGAGTCGGCGCCGTGCTTACCTACACTTGGCTTTTTCAGCTTGGAGTAATCATAATAGCGGTTGTACTGATATACGCGGTATCAACTTTAGCTGATTTGAGACACGGCAGAAATTAAAGCTCGTATATTTATTTGCTGTTTTGCGCCGTTAAAAATTAATAAACTACATTAAAAAATATGCACCCCTAAAGCGTTTAGCTTTTGGGGTGCATATTTTTTAAGTGTAATGACATTATGTATTTTCAGTTATTTTTATAGGATGTTTTTTAATTGTGCGTATAACAGCTTCGCATACAACTGCTATAACAATTCCACCCACAATGTATATTGTGAAGATCTGCCAAGTGGGTATATTTAATCCCAGTTGTTGTTTAAAGTATACTAGCGTGTAGCGCATTATATAATGGTAAATGTACCATGGCAGGCTGAATTGTCCAAGCGCATAGAAAAATTTGCTGTTCATAAACCTGCATGAATAGGTGATACCGCTAAATGAAAGAGCAACCAAGGCGACAGTAAGGTAAATCATCACAATTTGCACCGATTTTGTGCCTGCAAATTGCATGTTGATAATAACAAACGCGTAACCAGCCCATTCGGCTGCTGTGATTATTACACGAAACCACTTTTTGAACTTTTTGCCTTGCAACGCCTTTGCACACGCGTATGCGACACAGCCGAGGCACACAGCAGCAGCTGCACGAACGGTGCCGAAATGGCCAAGCTTCGTCCATGTTCCCGGCTTTTCCAATACGGCGTCACATCGGCTTATCCATCCAAGCAAAATTATCGCCGTAATCGGTGCAATGATGTGAGTAAATTGTTCCTTGAACTTTCTTGCTATTGGATAAAGCACCAGCATTACAATAAGCATTGCTGAAATATACCACAGATTGCCGTTTATTACTTGAACTTTCAAACCACTCATTCGCAGCAAAAACAGTTCTCCGAATGAAGTTACAAAATATTTGTATGTTTCGACAGCGTTAAGTGAATCACGCAAAAAAACATAATGTATTATTATCCCAAATGCAAAAGCTGAAATAAGGTAGGGTATAAGTCCCTTGAATTTGTGCCACAAAAATTCAATAGTGTCAATTCCAAGCGGCTTATCTATGTCTGAATTTTGCAATTTTTCAATATGTACCATCATTAAATATCCGGATACCGCAAAGAAAAATTCCACTGCATAACTGCCATATTTCATCGGCTTAAAACTACCGTTAAACAGCGGCCCCGAATGAAGCAATACCACAGTAAAACAAAATACAAAACGCAGAAATTCAATTGTCCCATTTTTACGGCTATTCTTATCTGAACGAAAATAACTGATTATATTTTCCATTTAATTCACCTCTTTTTTGCCATTACATTTTATACCATTATAAGAAAATGTCAAGTAAAGACATTTTTTGTCTAATTAAAACCACGTGTTCGGCAGTGAATATATGGGATTTTTTTAGGGATTATAATACCAAAAGGAGTGATGACGATGAATTTAAAGGGATCACAGACAGAGCAAAATTTGATGAACGCATTTAAAGGAGAGGCGCAGGCACGCACAAAGTATCATTATTATGCTGAAAAGGCGCGCAAAGATGGATTTAATCAGATAGGTGATATTTTTGAGGAGACGGCAAACCAGGAAACCGCACACGCAAAAATATGGTTTAAGCTGCTAAGGGGCAATATACCCGATACACAAGGCGCACTTGAGGATGCAGCAGGCGTTGAACATTACGAATGGACAGATATGTACAAAAGCTTTGCAGAAAAAGCAAGGGAAGAGGGGTTTGATCAAATTGCTGTTCTGTTTGATGCGGTGGCAAAAATCGAAAAAACGCATGAGGAACGTTTCCGTAAGCTTATAGATAATTTGCAAACAAATAAAGTTTTTTCACGCGACGGTGACGCAATTTGGATTTGTTCAAACTGCGGTCATATTCACATTGGAAAGGAAGCCCCACAGCAATGTCCCGTTTGTGCTCATCCTAGAGCATTTTTTAAAATTAAAGAAGATAATTATTAAAAAGCATCTAAATTTTTTAGCATTATGCAACTTCTTGGGGATAAAAAAGTAAAAAATATCATATATAAATTAACAAGGGTGATGATGCATTCAATATTATTACCCTTGTTCATATAAAGATAATTGAAAAATTATGACAGATATATAATGAATTGTCATTAGATATAAAATTTTACTTAAAATTTGTAAGAATTATCATCAAATAATTGTTGACATATTACCAATTCACCGATATAATCAAATATGTACCAGGGGATAAATATGCATTTTTATCCCAAATGCTAAAGGAGAGAAAATTATGAAACACTTTAAGAGTATTATTTCCTTGATAGTTGCTTTGTGCATTGTAGCAGCAATGGCTGTTACAGCTTTTGCAACTGAAGACACCAGCAGTGTTGCAGATAGCAGTATTCCCGCTAGCAGTGAAGCTGCAAGCTCATCTAATGTTGTCGATGTTCAGTCTTTGATTGACGCCAACAAGATTGTTAAGTTTGAAACACTTGACAAAGTCAATTTCACTGGTGACATTGATAAAATTGCGAGCAATGGTCTGCTTTATGCAAACGGCAAAGAAGTAAACACTGTAGCTCTCAAAGACACACTTGACCTTGGAAATACATGGCAGGTTGCAGCTACATTCTCAAGAATCAATAAAGATAAAAATACTACAAAAAACTGCCTTGGTGAGAAATATGTTCTTCAGGTAGGCGAAGTTAAGCTTGAAGTTGGTAATAAACAGGCTGGCATTGCTAAAAACGTTGCTATCCTCTATTTCAACGATGAAAGAATTGGTTGGCTTGAACTTGGTGACGATATTAGCGGTACATATGCTATCCGTTACACCCGCGCTGATGACACCGAAATTGGCAAGCTGTATGTTATAAAGGATAACAAAACAATGTCTTGGAACGTTGAGGATTCAACTCATGTTTCAGTTGACACTACAAACGGCGTGACATCCTACTACAACATTAGAAAAGCAGCAGTTGAAAGTTCTGTTGAAAGTTCTGAAGAAGCAGCAGGTTATTTTAGTGCAGCTGAAGTATCTATTACAGCAGCTGGTAATGATTCAAAGGATAAGACTAACTATGCATATGACCTTTGGATTGCTAAGAAGTTCTATTCCACCAATAGAACAGGTGATGGCACCACAGGTGGCACAGGCACAGGTTCAGGCACAGGCACAGGCACAGGTTCAGGAGCAGGCGAGACAGGAAAAACCGGTGATATGTCTATGCCAATCATATTTGTACTTGTTGCTCTCGTATTAGCCGGAGCAGGAGTAGTCCTTGCTTCTAAGAAAACTTGCAAGGAATAATCTCTTACAGCATATAAAATGAGGTCTGACACTTTAGTGTCGGGCCTCATTATATTTTAGTGTTTCGTACTGTGTTATATATAAACTGTATATATTGCAGAATGTAAGAACTGAGTATTTAATTAAAAATAAATAGCACCTACAGACGGTCTGGGTAAATTTGTTTTTACCTTTGACTTGAACCACTGAGTATTTAAATACAAATAAATAACACCGCCATGCATTAAGCAGGCGGTGTTATTTATTGTTTTGTTTGTTTTTTTAATAAGGCATGATATAACCGACTTTTTTCATTACCTTATACAGAGTCTTGTTTGCAACTTTTTCTGCGGAAACAGCACCTTTTTTGTACATTTCTGCAAGATAATCCTTTTCGGAATATACTTGTTTATATTTCTCCTGAATTGGTCTCAGCGTCTCAATTACGGCCTCTCCTACAGCAACCTTAAAATCACCGTAACCTTTGCCGCCAAATTCGTCAACAATCTCATCGTTTGTTTTACCGGTAATACATGAATAAATATTCATTAGGTTATTTATACCTGCCTTGCCTTCACCGTAGTAGATCTTAGCCTCGCTGTCGGTGACGGCGCGCTTAAATTTGCGCATTATATCATCAGGCGAGTCAAGCAAGGATATAAAGCCGTTAACATTGGTGTCCGATTTGGACATCTTTTTTTCGGGCGTTTGTAATGACATTACACGTGCGCCAACCTTACCTATGTACGGATTAGGAACGGTAAATGTGGGTGAATACGCTCCGTTGAATCGCTCGGCAATATTTCGTGCAAGCTCAAGATGCTGTTTTTGGTCCTCTCCAATAGGGACATAGTCAGCCTGGTAAAGCAGTATATCAGCTGCCATGAGAACGGGATAATCAAACAGTCCTGCGTTGACATTGTCGGCGTGCTTTTGAGATTTATCTTTAAATTGTGTCATGCGCGACAGCTCACCAAATTGTGTGTAGCAATTAAGCACCCATGCCAGTTGCGAATGTGCGGCAACATGAGATTGCAGAAAAATTGGGCTTTTTTCGGGGTCAAGGCCTATCGCAATAAGCATAGAGAAAGCTGAACGGATTTGTTCTCTGAATTTTGCGGGGTCTTGTCTGACTGTGATGGCATGAAGATCGGCAACTGCAAAGAAACAATCGCAGTCCTCCTGCATTTTTACCCAGTTTTTGAGCGCTCCAAGATAGTTTCCCAGTGTAAATGTGCCGCTTGGTTGGATACAGCTAAGTACGCGCGGCTTTTTTTCAGGTGTGTTATCCATAGTAATTACTCCTTTATGAGTTTGTCATTGTTTTACCGTACTGTTCAAACTGGTTAGCAGCATCCATGAACAGATTATTATTTATTTTAAGGTAAAATGTTTTTGAATTATTAGAAAGCTCTTCATAAGCCTTGTTATATTCGTCAATAAGTGAATTAAGTTGTCCGTATGAGCTGTTCATATAATAAAATCCGACCACGCATTTGTACACAGAGCGCAGTTTTACAACATAGTTAATGTCCTTGTCATCGGTAAATTCGGGATATTGATCCAGTCCTGAAATAATTTCTTGTGCAAGTGCAAGGCTGTTTTCGTCGACTGCTTTTGCATGAGCAGCAAGTGCATCTGCGACATTGTAGTTAAGCGTGTAAGACTCGCTTATATTGTATTCGGAAACGGTGCTTTCATCACTGTTTTCCCAAACGTGAGCACCATCTACGGTGGGGTTACCCTGTCGGTAGGTGCAAGAAGAGGCGCATAAGGAAAGTGTTAAACAAATTGTAAGAGCAAAGGCGCGTTTCATTAAGAGTTCTCCCTTTTAGCCTTAATTTTCAGAATAGCGATTTGTGTTTTTGAGTCTACTATCTCGCCCGACATGACCATTTCAACTGCCTTGTCAAACGGTACGCGCAAAACCTCTAAAAATTCGCCTTCATCAAGCCGGTTTTCACCGAAGGTAAGGTTATCAGCATAATAGATGTATATCTTTTCGCCGCAATATCCGGGCGAAGGATAGTCTATTCCGAGCAACTCGTAATGTCCAGCTACTGCGCCGGCTTCCTCTTTAAGCTCGCGTTTGCCGCATTCAAAAGGGTCTTCCCCTTTTTCAATTTTTCCTGCCGGTATTTCATAAATTACTTCACCGTATGGGTGGCGATATTGGCGTACCAGTATAATTTCATCGGATTCGGTTATTGCAGCAATTGCTACACCGCCATTATGTTCAACAATTTCGCGATTTGAGCGGCTGCCATCAGGAAGCTCAACATCATCATAGCGCAGTCGCACGACGCGACCTTCGAATATATATTTACTTGAAATAGTTTTTTCAAACAGTTCCATTTTGTTCTCCGATTCATTATTTATATTAGTCTATCATATAATGTAACAAAAAAACAGGAGGATTATATGACAGAAAGTGTAACAGCAAGAGAGTATATGTTTTCGGAATTAAAGGATGAATTATACGAACTATGTACAAGGTATAGTTTTGCAAGCTTTGAAACGGTGGGAAAAAGCGTTCTCGGTAAGGAATTACTTGCATTATCTATTGGCAGTGGAAAGGATGCGGTACTTATGTGCGGCGCCTTTCATGGTACGGAGCGCTTAACAGCAACTTTGCTTATGATGTTTGCACAGCGGTTATGTGAAACGCTTGCACGCGATGGCGATATCGCCGGAATTAGGGCGCGCCGTTCATTTTATGATCGTCGGCTTGTAATTTTGCCGATGGTAAATCCTGATGGATGTGATATTGTAGGAGAGGGCAGCGTAAACTGCGGCAAATTTAAAGAAAGCGTAAATGCGATTAGTGCAGGTAATTTTTCCAAATGGAATGCAAATGTTCGTGGCGTCGATATTAACCATAATTTTGATGCGGGCTGGAGCATTGTGCACGAGCTTGAACAAAAGGCTAATATTTACGGTCCGTCTCCCACTCGTTACGGAGGACCAAGACCTACAAGTGAGCCCGAAACGGCGGCATTGGTTGATTTATGTTCTCGTATTCGGTTTTCCCATGTTGCCGCATTTCATTCGCAGGGCGAAGTGATATACTGGAACTATGGTAACAATACGCCTGTCAGGGGACGGCGTATGGCGACGCTTTTATCAGCCAGCAGTGGATACGCGCTTGAGGAGCCGACAGTTATCGCATCACATGGCGGATTCAAGGACTGGTTTATTGAAAAATATAAACGTCCGGGCTTTACTATAGAAATTGGAAGAGGAATAAATCCGCTTCCTCCATCACAAATCAACGAAATATATTCACGGCTTGAAGAAGCCATGATGCTATTATGTAGTTTATAATTATAACAGATTTAAATACTAAAGTACATATTATTTTGTAAAATCATAATTAAAGTTTTGTGTTGACAATTACTTAATTTATGATATAATATATTTCGTCCGTAGTAGCGGAACTACGGGCCATTAGCTCAGTTGGTTAGAGCAACCGGCTCATAACCGGTTGGTCCGGGGTTCGAGTCCCTGATGGCCCACCAATTTAAAGGGGTATAGCTCAGCTGGTAGAGCAGCGGTCTCCAAAACCGCGTGCCGAGGGTTCGAATCCTTCTGCCCCTGCCATCCTAAACACTTCAGAAACCTTGATTTCAAGCGGTTTTTGAGGTGTTTTTATTTTATCAAAACATGCTTTCTAACACAAAATATTTTTTTCTAACACTTTTCTACACTTTTAAAAATTCAATTAAAAAATTAACACAATTTATCTAACACTATCTAACATCCAATTAGAAAGAAATCATATTTTGTAAAGCATCAGCAATGTTAGATTTTGACCTTTTTTCTGCATGAGCATAAAAATTCGGCTGATGTGCTTACACTACATACTCTTATCATAAAAAAGATGCTACCACTACAACTGATTTTGTCAAGTCAATTACAAATTCAGGAAATAATTAGTCAGATACTACTAAATACAATTGTTATCGAGATGGTAGAATATATGAGATATTAGATGAAAACAATAATGTATTAACAGAATATCATTATGATGATGGTAAAGTCGACGGTGAATTTGATTATGTAAATAATAAAGTTTATTTATACATGAATAATGAAGGTGGAAATATTATTGCCGTTGAAGAATACGATATGTCGTATGATAGCGATAATGATATGACGAATTATACATTTGTGAAATCTGATTCCTATGATTACCAAAACCCAAACTGGAAAGACTTGCTTACATCATATAATGGTATTACTATGACCTATGATGAAATTGGAAATCCGATTAGTTATTATAATGGATTTAGTTTTTCATGGGACGGCAGGCGGCTGCAATCTATGAGCAGTGAAACATCAGGATTTTTGGGTTTCCTATACAATTCAGACGGCCTGCGAACACTAAAAAATCATAGCGGACGGGTCACTTACTACACCTATGACGGTGACCAGTTAGTATGTGAAAAGAATGACACAGATACTATTTGGTATACATATGATGAAAGTGGAAACCCGGTGGGTATTGAACTGAATGGTACACAGTATTATTATATAAAGAATGTGCAAGGCGATATAATAGGTATTGTTGACATCAATGGCAATAAAGTAGTAGAATATACATACGATGTTTGGGGTAAGCTCTTGTCTGTTACCGGCTCGCTTGCCGATACTTTAGGCGTTAAAAATCGTTTGAGATACCGCGGATACTACTACGATACCGAGACGGGGCTGTTCTATGTAGGCTCACGCTACTATGATCCGGAAATCGGTCGGTTTATTAATGCGGATGATACAGATATACTTTTTGAGGACCAGGATAATATTTTAGAGCATAATCTGTTTGCTTACTGCTTTAACAATCCTGTAAATATGCACGACCCTGACGGGTATGCGGCAGCAAACATCATCGGAGGCATTGTTGGAGGGGTTGTCGGTGCGGCTCTTGGTGTTTTACTTGCAAAACAGCTTGGATTAACCGGTTGGAAAAAATGGGCGTTGATTGCAGCAGCGACTGCCGGTGGTGCGGTACTTGGCGCTTTCCTTGGACCATATGTAGCGAAACTGGCTAAAGCAGCAGGGTCAGCGATAAAGACAGCCGCAAAGTCTACGGTCAAGATAGGTAAAAGCCTATGTTTTGTCGCCGGAACGCTTGTTGAAACGCAAGGCGGTCACGTACCAATTGAGAACATAAAGGCCGGAGATTACGTGTACGCCGAAAATCCGGAAACCGGAGAAAAGGGATTAAAACGGGTTGTTCAGACGTTCGAGAATCAAACAAACGAACTTGTTCATGTAAAGGTGGACGGACAAAACATTTCAACTACACCTGAACATCCATTCTATTCTCCTGAAAAAGGTTGGATGGATGCCATTGAACTCCGTACTGGTGATAAATTGGTATTGCGCTCCGGTGAAATCGTCCTTGTTGAGAGTGTCCGGCATGAAACTCTTGAAGCACCTATTACTGTTTACAACTTTGAGGTGGAAGAATTTCATACTTACTATGTGACGAGCTCAAGTATTTTAGTGCATAATACCTGTTCGTGGAATAAGCTGTCTGATTCTTTCATAAAAAAGACACTGAAATTAGACGCTCATGCAATAAAAAGAGAGTATTTAGGCAGTAAGGCTAAAATAGCCCTTTATGATTTGGTAGTTGATAAGGGTACTGGAATTATCTACATACTTGACAAAGCGGGCAAAGTAGTTGCAGAAACAATTTATAAAACAAAGTAGGTGGAATAATGGAAGGAACAATCCCAGAAATATATATGGAATGCAATTTGATTTTTGATAATGACACCGACATGGATATTGTAACAAAGGGAATTGGTTTACAGCCTACTTCATGCAAGAACAAAGCAGATCAGCGGAAGAGTCCATTTAAAGATGATAATTTAGAAGGATATTGGACTCTTGCAACAAATAAAATTAGCACATTCGACCTTGAAGAAGTCACAAAAATCATGGTACAAATGTTGAAGCCTTATCTAAGCAAGATTAAAGATGTTGTAACCCAATTTCAAGGTAATGTGGATTTTACGATTGTCCCCGACTTTACTTCATTAGAAAAACCCGCGTTATGCTTTGACCGTGAGATACTTGATGTTATCAATTATCTTAAAGCTACCGTCCAGATTGATATGTATATAGACTGATGCACTCGGCTCCCGGAGCAGCCATATGGCTGCTCCGGGAAATTCACTAGATCGTCTTAACAAGCAATGAATTTATACTCCTGTCGGAGTAAAATTCGCTTGTTCGAGGAATCCCCGAAAGCCCCTTGATATCGTTTCATTTGCGACAGCGTGTTTAGCGCAAAGGGTCATAGGGAATTGTCCCTATCCACGAATTGTGCTGTCGTGATAGCATAATTCATTGCTGGTTAAGACAACGCAGTTTTAAAGTAAGACCTCTTTCGCAAATGTAATTTATGTACCTTGAAAAGCACCTCTATGGAATCCACAGAAAATATTTGTTATAAGTACCACAAAACCACCCTGCCAAACTCCCCTCCTTTTCACGTTGAATAGAGGGAGTGACCGCTCAATAAATTTTTGAGTGAAACACCCCCTCAAAAACCCTGATTCAGTGCGTTAGATGAAGGGCTTTTGAAAAGGAGGGCGGCAGCGTGGAAAGAAACACCATCATTTACAGTCATCCGGCGGATGGCAGAATATATATCGTTCAGAACTATTTTGCCGGAACAAAGCGCCTTTCCGAAGTCCTCGAAAGTATGATTGAGCTATCGCTCAGTCAAAAGACTGTCAGTCAAGACGATACCTCCCAAAAGGGGAAAATCAGCACTTGATTGCAGCCAAATACTGGACTTGCGGGCAACATGATGGTATACTGTACGCAACCGACCGATTCCGAATCATTGTTGCCAAAGCCATTTAGAAAATGGCGTGGAAAGGAGTAAAAATGCAACAATACGGAATCATAAACAATACCTACAGTGCGGCGATTTACTGTCGCTTCAGCAAGGACGATGGCAGAGTCGAGGACAGCAGCAGTATCCACACGCAAAAATGTATGCTGGGAAAATACTGCATGGAGCAAGGTTATCCCGTTTACGAGGTCTACGCCGACGATGGATATTCAGGACTGAATTATGAGCGTCCGGACTTTCAAAGGTTGCTTAACGACATTGACAGCGGCAAGGTCAATTTAGTTATCACCAAGGATTTAAGCCGTTTGGGGCGGGATTACATTCAAACCGGCTATTACACTGACATTTACTTTCAGCGCAAAAAAGTGCGGTACATCGCCGTCAATGACAATGTGGACACACAAAAGGCGGACAATGACATTGCGCCGTTCAAGAATATTCTCAACGATATGTATTCCCGTGACCTCTCCCGCAAGGTGAAATCAGCCAAGCGGCAGCGGGCTTACAATGGCTACTATATCAGCAGCCAAGCGCCCTACGGTTACAAGGTGAATCCACAGGACAGGAATCAGCTGATTGTGGACGATGAACCTGCCGGAATCGTCCGGGAGATGTTCAGCCTTGCCCTTGCCGGACAAAGCACGGTGCAGATCACAAAAATTCTGACAGAGCGTAAGGTCATGACACCATCGGCCTACAAAGCGAAAAATGGCGATACCAAGTTTGACCGCTATAACCAGCGGGAATGGTGCAACATTACCGTTCAGCAGATTTTGCGTAATCGGGTATACTGCGGAGACATGGAAAACCACAAGCACGAGGTGCTCAATTACAAGACTAAAGAACGCATCGTTGTGCCGAAGGATGAACGCATTGTTGTTGAGGATACCCATACTGCCATTGTGGGACGGGATATATTCGACCGGGTGCAGGCGCTCATCAAACAGCGGCATAAGCCCCGGCGTCACAACCATGAAAACGTGCTGAAAAGCCTTGTTTTCTGTGATGAATGTGGGTTCAGAATGACCTTCATGGCGAAGCAGCGCAAAACAATGGTAAGTAAAATTTTGGTCTGCCGTAATCATTTCCTGCGTCCCGAAGTCTGCACACATAACCATCAAATCAGCTATCACACCCTGTACGGCATTGTGCTGGAAAACGTCAAAGTCCTTGCAAAAGCCGTTGACAGCGGCAAGCTTATGGACAGCCTGAGCAAAAAGCGATCCAAGCAGAAAAAGACAGACAAGCTGGAAGCTGAAAAGAGCAAAATAGTTATACGGCTCACCCAGCTTGCAAAAATTACGAAAAAACTCTATGAGGATAACGCCTGCGGGGTGCTGGATACAGACAGCTACCGGGCATTTCTCAGCGAGTATCAAAACGAACAAAAGCAGCTCTCACAGCGGCTTTCGGAAATCGAAGCCGAGCTAAACCAAAAGGATGAATATGCCGAAAACCTCCGGCGGCTGAGCGATGCCGTCAAGGTATATACGCAGGTCGAGACCCTGACTGCCGATATGGTTAATCTGCTGATTGAACGCATTGAGGTCGGTCATCTCGAAACCGTAAACGGCGAAAAGCAGCAAAGTGTCCGCATCGTCTGGCGGTTCATCCAAGACGCTCTGTGAGAGCGACTACATAGATAAGTCCAGCCGAAAGTGAATTATATTACCTGCAGTCACGCTATTATGACCCATTCATGTGTCGGTTTATAAATGCGGATGGATATGTGAAAACTCCTAACGGTGATATGACATCAACCAATATGTTTGCTTACTGCGGGAATAATCCAGTGAATAGTGCCGATCCTTCGGGACAGTTTTGGCTGACTGCAATCATTGTAACAGCTGTTGTGGTTACTGTGGCTCATGTTGTAGCTAGTGTTACTATAAACAAATCTCAACTTCATCCAGCAGAAAAAGAAGTTGCAAAAAAACACTATATTGGAGCATTTAAGGCAAAACAGTCAGCTAAAATATCTGATCAATATACAGATAAAGAGTATGGAACAAATGCCCATACGCAAGATGACACAAAAGCTAATGCTTATAGACATGCAATGTGGAATGCGGTTATGACAGATAAAATGGGTAGTAAAAAAGCCAAGAAATTTGCAGATGCCCATGAGATATTTGACGATCCTGATGGGATATGGAAAGAAAACTCAGAAATGGATTTATATAATAATCAGCTTGGAAGAAGTATTGCAGAAAAATATAGTGGTCAAGGCTACGATGTATTTTCACAAAAAATAATAGAAGCTATTGAAAATGGAGAGGCGGTCGTAATAAAGTGGGATTAGTATTTCGTAAAAACATTTTCAAGATTTCCATTCTCATTGTGTGTATTGGATTAATAAATTTTGCTAGCTGCTCTGCAAGAAAAGATTCTGATTATTATCGTGAAAAGCTTGAGGACATGCTTATAAGCGAAAATCAAATAAAACTGAAAGATGTTTTTGATTTTGAGTTTGAAAAAGCATATGTCTTTAAGGATAGTTATATCGATGGAGCTATGTTTGCTGAGAAATATAACTTGGAACTTAATATTAATGATGTTAAGGAAACGTATCATGAGACCATCAGAAGAATTATCTTTACAGACAAAGATAACAATTTAGTATTTGAATTTCAATATACATGGGCAGTAAACTTAATTCCAAAAGAAGAAGGGATGATTATTTTTCCTGATACTATTGTACATCGAATTACTGACAGCGAGAAAAAAGATAAATATGTTTACTTTGAGTTTTTAGATATACCTCAAGAAAATTATTATTAAGCTATTTGCATAAATCTCCAAACAACCGCAATGTCTTGCTCCATCTGATCATTGATCGTTTCAGCATGCTCAACTTGAATTTTTTTAATTAGCTTATTCAAAATAAACGGAATTAATGAGTCAATGTTCAGGTAATCAGAGATTGCTTGTCGAAGTTGCTCAGCGTTGGTTTGGTAGTCTGCCTGCTGCTCTAACTTCGTTTCCAACATCGTTTTTTTCTCTTGAATCTCCGTATGTTTGCACTGGTATCTGTTTGTGAACGACACATAGTTTTCATCGAGCCTCATTCTAGTTAATAGAGGGACCAAAGATGACAGCGGGGTATTGATTATACAATAAAATATATCCGCCCTATGATTACGCAAAATGGCTATAGCGACCTGTTCCTTATATGCTCTAATAAGATCTTTTGGAAGATAAAACAATTAAAACGCACCGAATATGCTTTAATATTCGGTGCGGTTTTTTGGTTGTTAGTTATTTCTGTGCAACCATGTTTCTATATACCTACACTTTATTGCATTAAAAATCAAATCTTGCTTGAATTGGAAATAAAATCATGATAATATAAATTTATAATTGGCTTGCTTAAAGAAAGGGAATATTATGAGCGTTTATATTAAAGAAAATGCGCGTTTTACAGTTATGTGCGGTGGAGTTATCCGCATGGAATATGCTGAAAATGGTGAATTTGAGGATAGAGAAACTCTTTTTGCCAAGAGAGATGCCTTGGCAGAGTCCACTGTTTTAAATGGTGATGTTTTTCAGATAAGCACAGAAAAAGTAACTCTGTATTATCATAGAGGAGAGTTTTCAAGAGAAACTCTTTATGCTGATATACATGCGGGAGAAATGAGCTTCCGTTGGCATTTTGGCGACGAAAACAAGGAAAATCTTAAAGGCACTCTGGCAACTCTTGATGGTGTTAATGGGTTTAAACCCCTCCCAGATGGACTTCTTGCTCGCGACGGATGGTATGTTATAGACGATAGCAATTCTGCTGTGCTTGAAGATGGTTGGGCAGCAAATCGCAGCGAAAACCATAAGATAGATATCTATCTTTTTGCATATGGCAGAGAATATAAAACTGCACTGAAAAATCTTGCTGAGGTTTCAGGCAAAATGGCAATGCCGAGAAAGTGCTTTTTTGGCTCTTGGTATTCACGCTGGTGGGATTATAGTTCAGAACAGTTTTTTGAAATTATTGATGGCTATGATGAGAATGGATTTCCGCTTGATGTGCTTGTAATGGATATGGACTGGCATATTCAGGATTGGAGACACAAGCCAGGTGACCCTGAATATCTTTATGGTTACGGTCACGCAGGCGGGAATATCGGCTGGACAGGGTATCGTTGGAATCATCGTCTTATTCCTTATCCAACAGAGTTTATTTCCACAGTTAAGCAGAAGGGGATTTCAGTAACGCTAAACGACCATCCTGCCGACGGGGTTCGTGATACAGATGAGATTTATGATAGCTTTATGGCAGAGCTTCAAGAGGTTGGATATGAAGAATGTGTTCCACCTGTTGAAGAGCATATTAAGAAAAAAGAAACAGAAAATCTTTGCCGAAACATTAAAAATTTCCGTTTTAATGCAGGTAATCGTGACTATATGAGGGCATTTTTTAATGCAACCAACAAAGAGATAGAAGAACGTGGCGCAGATTTCCGCTGGCTTGATTGGCAGCAGGATTATCTGTATCCCGAAGTTAATGGAGTTAAGGGATTAACTCATCTTAAATGGCTTAACCATCTTTATTATGAAAATTCCAAAAGAAACGGCAGAAGAGGACTTGGTTTTTCTCGCTGGGGTGGATTTGGGGATCATAAACATCCTGCATATTTCTCCGGTGATTCTGTAACCAGTTGGGAAACTCTCGCTTTTGAAATTCAGATGACAGCATCTGCAGGCAACGCAGGCTGCTTTTGGTGGAGTCATGACATTGGAGGATTTGAAGATCCCGCTCCCAATGGTCAGGCAGAGGTGTTTGCTCGTTGGGTGCAGTTTGGCGCAATGAGCCCTGCTCTTAGAGTTCATATGTTAGGTAAAGTGGGACTTGACCGCAGACCTTGGACATGGCCGGAGCCTTATGCTTCTTCAATGAGAAAAGCATATCATCTTCGTTCAATGCTTATGCCATATATCTATTCATCCGCATTTATAAGCTCAAGAGATAGCGTTCCTCTGCTTCGTTCCCTCTACATAGATTGGAATAATGAGGAGGCATATAATCATCCTGAAGCATATATGTTTGGCGAGGGACTTTATACTGCGCCTATTACTGTTGCAGGTAATGAAAACGGCAATGCAGAGGTGGAAATTTGGCTTCCGGATGCAATTTGGTATGACTATTTCAGCGGCAAAAAATACGAGGGCGGCACACATAAGCTGTCATGCTCTATAAATGTTTTCCCCCTGTTTGTAAGAGCAGGATACCCTATAGTAATGCAGGAATATACAAATCGTATGACAAAATCGCCTCTTACAACACCTGAAATTCACGTTTATGTAGGTGCAAATGGCGAAAGTGAGCTTTATGAGGATGATGGTGAAACAGAAAACTGTGGATACAGACTGACAAAAATCAGCTATACAGAGGGCGAAGCAGGCTATGAAATCACCGTTACGCCTGAGGGAAGCGGATTTGTAGGCGAGGTTCAGACAAGAGATTTCAAGATTGTGCTTCACGGAGCAATGGCAGACAAATCAGATTGTGCAACGCACGAAACAGAACTTGTATCTAAAAACAATACAGTAGAGATTACAGTTAGAAATGTTAATGCAGGTGATAAACTAACAGTAATCGCAAAGTGATAAAAAGGAGATGCTAACCGCATCTACTATTATGATACCGAGACGGGGCTGTTCTATGTAGGCTCACGCTACTATGATCCGGAAATCGGTCGGTTTATTAATGCGGATGATACAGATATACTTTTTGAGGACCAGGATAATATTTTAGAGCATAATCTGTTTGCTTACTGCTTTAACAATCCTGTAAATATGCACGACCCTGACGGGTATGCGGCAGCAAACATCATCGGAGGCATTGTTGGAGGGGTTGTCGGTGCGGCTCTTGGTGTTTTACTTGCAAAACAGCTTGGATTAACCGGTTGGAAAAAATGGGCGTTGATTGCAGCAGCGACTGCCGGTGGTGCGGTACTTGGCGCTTTCCTTGGACCATATGTAGCGAAACTGGCTAAAGCAGCAGGGTCAGCGATAAAGACAGCCGCAAAGTCTACGGTCAAGATAGGTAAAAGCCTATGTTTTGTCGCCGGAACGCTTGTTGAAACGCAAGGCGGTCACGTACCAATTGAGAACATAAAGGCCGGAGATTACGTGTACGCCGAAAATCCGGAAACCGGAGAAAAGGGATTAAAACGGGTTGTTCAGACGTTCGAGAATCAAACAAACGAACTTGTTCATGTAAAGGTGGACGGACAAAACATTTCAACTACACCTGAACATCCATTCTATTCTCCTGAAAAAGGTTGGATGGATGCCATTGAACTCCGTACTGGTGATAAATTGGTATTGCGCTCCGGTGAAATCGTCCTTGTTGAGAGTGTCCGGCATGAAACTCTTGAAGCACCTATTACTGTTTACAACTTTGAGGTGGAAGAATTTCATACTTACTATGTGACGAGCTCAAGTATTTTAGTGCATAATACCTGTTCGTGGAATAAGCTGTCTGATTCTTTCATAAAAAAGACACTGAAATTAGACGCTCATGCAATAAAAAGAGAGTATTTAGGCAGTAAGGCTAAAATAGCCCTTTATGATTTGGTAGTTGATAAGGGTACTGGAATTATCTACATACTTGACAAAGCGGGCAAAGTAGTTGCAGAAACAATTTATAAAACAAAGTAGGTGGAATAATGGAAGGAACAATCCCAGAAATATATATGGAATGCAATTTGATTTTTGATAATGACACCGACATGGATATTGTAACAAAGGGAATTGGTTTACAGCCTACTTCATGCAAGAACAAAGCAGATCAGCGGAAGAGTCCATTTAAAGATGATAATTTAGAAGGATATTGGACTCTTGCAACAAATAAAATTAGCACATTCGACCTTGAAGAAGTCACAAAAATCATGGTACAAATGTTGAAGCCTTATCTAAGCAAGATTAAAGATGTTGTAACCCAATTTCAAGGTAATGTGGATTTTACGATTGTCCCCGACTTTACTTCATTAGAAAAACCCGCGTTATGCTTTGACCGTGAGATACTTGATGTTATCAATTATCTTAAAGCTACCGTCCAGATTGATATGTATATAGACTGATGCACTCGGCTCCCGGAGCAGCCATATGGCTGCTCCGGGAAATTCACTAGATCGTCTTAACAAGCAATGAATTTATACTCCTGTCGGAGTAAAATTCGCTTGTTCGAGGAATCCCCGAAAGCCCCTTGATATCGTTTCATTTGCGACAGCGTGTTTAGCGCAAAGGGTCATAGGGAATTGTCCCTATCCACGAATTGTGCTGTCGTGATAGCATAATTCATTGCTGGTTAAGACAACGCAGTTTTAAAGTAAGACCTCTTTCGCAAATGTAATTTATGTACCTTGAAAAGCACCTCTATGGAATCCACAGAAAATATTTGTTATAAGTACCACAAAACCACCCTGCCAAACTCCCCTCCTTTTCACGTTGAATAGAGGGAGTGACCGCTCAATAAATTTTTGAGTGAAACACCCCCTCAAAAACCCTGATTCAGTGCGTTAGATGAAGGGCTTTTGAAAAGGAGGGCGGCAGCGTGGAAAGAAACACCATCATTTACAGTCATCCGGCGGATGGCAGAATATATATCGTTCAGAACTATTTTGCCGGAACAAAGCGCCTTTCCGAAGTCCTCGAAAGTATGATTGAGCTATCGCTCAGTCAAAAGACTGTCAGTCAAGACGATACCTCCCAAAAGGGGAAAATCAGCACTTGATTGCAGCCAAATACTGGACTTGCGGGCAACATGATGGTATACTGTACGCAACCGACCGATTCCGAATCATTGTTGCCAAAGCCATTTAGAAAATGGCGTGGAAAGGAGTAAAAATGCAACAATACGGAATCATAAACAATACCTACAGTGCGGCGATTTACTGTCGCTTCAGCAAGGACGATGGCAGAGTCGAGGACAGCAGCAGTATCCACACGCAAAAATGTATGCTGGGAAAATACTGCATGGAGCAAGGTTATCCCGTTTACGAGGTCTACGCCGACGATGGATATTCAGGACTGAATTATGAGCGTCCGGACTTTCAAAGGTTGCTTAACGACATTGACAGCGGCAAGGTCAATTTAGTTATCACCAAGGATTTAAGCCGTTTGGGGCGGGATTACATTCAAACCGGCTATTACACTGACATTTACTTTCAGCGCAAAAAAGTGCGGTACATCGCCGTCAATGACAATGTGGACACACAAAAGGCGGACAATGACATTGCGCCGTTCAAGAATATTCTCAACGATATGTATTCCCGTGACCTCTCCCGCAAGGTGAAATCAGCCAAGCGGCAGCGGGCTTACAATGGCTACTATATCAGCAGCCAAGCGCCCTACGGTTACAAGGTGAATCCACAGGACAGGAATCAGCTGATTGTGGACGATGAACCTGCCGGAATCGTCCGGGAGATGTTCAGCCTTGCCCTTGCCGGACAAAGCACGGTGCAGATCACAAAAATTCTGACAGAGCGTAAGGTCATGACACCATCGGCCTACAAAGCGAAAAATGGCGATACCAAGTTTGACCGCTATAACCAGCGGGAATGGTGCAACATTACCGTTCAGCAGATTTTGCGTAATCGGGTATACTGCGGAGACATGGAAAACCACAAGCACGAGGTGCTCAATTACAAGACTAAAGAACGCATCGTTGTGCCGAAGGATGAACGCATTGTTGTTGAGGATACCCATACTGCCATTGTGGGACGGGATATATTCGACCGGGTGCAGGCGCTCATCAAACAGCGGCATAAGCCCCGGCGTCACAACCATGAAAACGTGCTGAAAAGCCTTGTTTTCTGTGATGAATGTGGGTTCAGAATGACCTTCATGGCGAAGCAGCGCAAAACAATGGTAAGTAAAATTTTGGTCTGCCGTAATCATTTCCTGCGTCCCGAAGTCTGCACACATAACCATCAAATCAGCTATCACACCCTGTACGGCATTGTGCTGGAAAACGTCAAAGTCCTTGCAAAAGCCGTTGACAGCGGCAAGCTTATGGACAGCCTGAGCAAAAAGCGATCCAAGCAGAAAAAGACAGACAAGCTGGAAGCTGAAAAGAGCAAAATAGTTATACGGCTCACCCAGCTTGCAAAAATTACGAAAAAACTCTATGAGGATAACGCCTGCGGGGTGCTGGATACAGACAGCTACCGGGCATTTCTCAGCGAGTATCAAAACGAACAAAAGCAGCTCTCACAGCGGCTTTCGGAAATCGAAGCCGAGCTAAACCAAAAGGATGAATATGCCGAAAACCTCCGGCGGCTGAGCGATGCCGTCAAGGTATATACGCAGGTCGAGACCCTGACTGCCGATATGGTTAATCTGCTGATTGAACGCATTGAGGTCGGTCATCTCGAAACCGTAAACGGCGAAAAGCAGCAAAGTGTCCGCATCGTCTGGCGGTTCATCCAAGACGCTCTGTGAGAGCGACTACATAGATAAGTCCAGCCGAGAGTGGCGTATATTACCTGCAGTAGCGGTACTATGATCCTCAAATTGGGCGGTTCATTAATGCGGATACGATACCGATTACATTGGTGCTGACAGTGATGTGTTTGTATCATATAACCTGTTCGCTTATTGTAATAATAACCCGTTATGTATAGCGACCCTACAGGATATGGTAGACTAACCATTATTCTATCGAAAGAATTTTTAAGAGATTTAGTAAAAAATGGTATTACGTTTATTACCGCAATCGTTGTCGAATACATATGCTCACAAATACCTGCTCTTAACCCTTTCAAAAAAATATTAATTACAGCATCATCCACATTTATTCTGTGTTTAATTGGAGGATGGATATTAAGATATATAAAAAGGATGTTAGACTTTCAATTTGATTACCTTGGTGGTCAAAAACCATAAGACTACGATGAGGAGGACTTGCGATGAAGGGTATTTTTATATATGCCATAACAATGTTTATTATTGGTATGACATTGTTTCGTTATCTTGATAGAATTATTGAAAACAAAATTTTTTACAATTCTGTTTGTGGCTTAATATACTTTATAGTAGCGATTATATGGTATTTAATTCAAAAAAAGCTAAAGTCATGACACTCTACCAAAGCCACCATGCGGCAGCTTTGGGAATCCAATAATTAAAAGTAGGTCTATATGGCATTTTCAAGATTAGTTGAGATAACCGGTGGATTAGTGTACATGGAAATTGATGTTGTGTTGCTTTTAGAAGTAGAAGCATCTAATAAAATTTTATGGTTTGTTTATATTCCCACAATAGTATCGTTCATCATAGCACTAATAACTCTTTATGTGATACCGTAACAATATAAAAGAAATGAATGGTGATTATTTGTATTATACTGCATTTTTATAAACAGATAACGGTACAGAAATATATAATGTTATTATCAATCTTAAAAAAGATATCATTTGCATAAATAATAAGGATGTTGCGATTGATACAATTAAGACAGCGAATGGAACAAAAATAGGATTTTGGTGTTTTCAGACAGATAATTAAAAAGCTGTTGTAAAAAAATACATAAAAATAAGCCCTGTTCCTTTTTGGAACAGGGCTTAACATTGCTTTGTAAAATTAAATTACTTGCTTGCTTCTTCGACAGCAACTGCAACGGCTACTGTTGCACCAACCATCGGGTTGTTGCCCATGCCGATAAGTCCCATCATTTCAACGTGAGCCGGAACTGATGATGAACCTGCAAACTGAGCATCAGAATGCATACGACCCATAGTATCGGTCATGCCGTAAGAAGAGGGGCCTGCACCCATGTTGTCGGGGTGAAGTGTACGGCCTGTGCCGCCGCCCGAAGCAACAGAGAAGTAGTTAACACCGTTTTCGATGCACCACTTTTTATATGTGCCTGCAACTGGATGCTGGAAGCGAGTCGGGTTAGTGGAGTTACCGGTAATGGAAACACCAACATTTTCGAGCTTCATGATAGCAACGCCTTCAGGAACATTGTCTGCACCGTAGCATCTTACATTTGCACGTGCGCCGGTTGAATAAGGAACTTCCTCAACAACAGTAACTGTTTCTGTGTATGGATCAAACTCGGTCTTAACATAAGTAAATCCGTTGATTCTGGAAATGATGAAAGCAGCATCTTTACCAAGACCGTTGAGGATGACCTGCAGCGGCTTTGTTCTAACCTTGTTAGCGTTAAGAGCGATTTTGATAGCGCCTTCAGCTGCAGCAAATGATTCATGTCCTGCAAGGAAGCAGAAACAAGAAGTTTCGTCGTTCAGAAGCATAGCGCCTAGGTTGCCGTGACCAAGACCAACCTTGCGGTTTTCAGCAACGGAACCGGTGATGCAGAAAGCCTGGAGACCGATGCCAATAGCGGCAGCGGCGTCGGAAGCCTTAGTGCAGCCTTTTTTAATAGCGATAGCAGCACCTACAACGTAAGCCCACTTAGCATTTTCGAAGCAGATAGGCTGAGTTTCCTGAACGATTGTATAGGGATCAATGCCTTTCTCATCGCAAATGGTTTTACATTCGTCGATGGAAGAGATGCCATATTCTTTAAGGACTTCGAGGATTTTCGCCTCTCGTCTTTCGTAACCTTCAAACTGTGCCATTTCGTTATACCTCCCTTATTATTCCTTACGCGGATCAATGTACTTAACAGCTTCGTTGAAACGGCCGTAAGTACCCTTGGACTGCTCGTAAGCTTCGTTCGGTTCCATGCCCTTTTTGATGAAGTCGGTCATTTTACCAAGGGAAACGAACTCGTAGCCGATAACCTGGTCATTGCTGTCCAGTGCCATGCGAGTGCAGTAACCTTCTGTCATTTCAAGGTAACGAACACCCTTTGCCTTTGTTCCGTACATTGTACCAACCATGGAACGAGCACCCTTACCGAGGTCTTCCATGCCGGCACCGATAACCAGACCACCTTCAGAAAAAGCAGACTGTGAACGGCCGTAAACAATCTGGAGGAATAATTCTCTCATAGCGGTGTTGATAGCATCGCAAACAAGGTCAGTATTGAGAGCCTCAAGAATGGTTTTGCCGGGGAGGATTTCAGCGGCCATTGCAGCTGAGTGAGTCATACCCGAGCAGCCGATGGTCTCAACGAGAGCTTCCTCAATGATACCGTCTTTAACGTTAAGTGAGAGCTTGCAAGCACCCTGCTGAGGAGCACACCAGCCCACACCGTGAGTGTAACCGGAAATATCTTTAATTTCCTTAGCCTGAACCCACTTACCTTCTTCAGGGATGGGAGCAGGACCGTGATTAGGTCCCTTCGCGACAGGACACATGTTTTGAACTTCGAGCGAATAATTCATATTCTTACTCCTTTCGATGATAAGCGAAAACTAAGCCTTTTGGCAAAGTCTCGACAAAATTTGCTATTTACCATTATACGCAATTTGCGTGCTTAATTCAAGCGATAATCGTAATTTCATGCGGATTAATAAAGAAAAGCGGTACTTTGACCGCACTTTTAAGCATAATGCCGTAAAATGCATATTATAAGATGAGATTATAAGCTGCGATGGGATAATATTATAGAAGTATGGAACATAAATCTATTTGCAAAATAAAAAAATATGTAATATAATCTCATTATGAGATAAATAATGCGATGAATAGGAGTTGGGTATATGTCAATTTTGGTCACAGGCGGAGCAGGATATATCGGAAGCCATGCTTGCGTTGAGCTGCTTAATGCAGGCTACGATGTAGTAGTTGTTGACAATTTGTATAATTCCAAGGAGGAGTCGCTGCGCCGCATTCAAAAAATTACAGGCAAGTCAGCCAAATTTTATAAATGCGACATACGCAACGCTGAAGAACTTGAAAAAGTTTTTAGCGAAAATAAAATTGAATCGGTTATTCATTTTGCAGGACTAAAGGCAGTTGGCGAATCATGCAAAATACCGCTCGACTACTATGAAAATAATATTGGCGGCACTGTTACTTTGTGCAAAGTAATGGCAAAGATGAATGTTAAAAAGCTTGTTTTTTCATCGTCTGCCACTGTTTACGGTGATTCGCCCATTCCGTACCGTGAGGATATGCATGTTGGTCATTGTACAAACCCTTATGGCCGCACTAAGTATATGATCGAAGAAATATTAAAAGACCTATATGATTCCGATAATAACTGGAGCATTGCACTGCTTCGATATTTTAATCCAATTGGTGCACACGAGTCGGGACTTATCGGCGAAGATCCGAATGGTATTCCAAACAATTTGTTGCCCTATATTTCACAGGTTGCAATCGGCAAATTGCCATGCCTATCAATTTACGGTGACGATTATGAAACAAAAGACGGCACCGGAGTTCGCGATTATATTCATGTTACAGACCTTGCCATCGGTCACGTTAAAGCGGTAGATTATGTCGCAAACAGAACCGGAATTGAAGCTATAAACTTGGGAGCTGGTAGGGGATACAGCGTGTTTGAGCTTTTGCATGCGTTTGAAAATGCTTGCGGTCACGAAATACCGTATAAGGTTGCACCGCGCAGATCAGGTGACTTGCCTGAATTTTACGCTGATCCAACAAAAGCAAAGGAATTGCTTGGATTTGAAACCAAACTTGGCGTCGATAAAATGTGCGAGGATACATGGCGTTGGCAGTCACAAAACCCCAACGGTTTTGAAAAATAAAAAAAATTAAAAAATGCTTTTCGTTAAAAAACGGAAAGCATTTTTTTTATGTTTTGCGGTACAATATTATCGGTGATATAAATGAAAAGTAAGAAACGACGCGGCGAGCATATTGCATCGGAGCTGTCAGCCGTTCCGATACTTGGTCAGCCTGAGACCACATATGATATGGTAAACAAATACGGCACCTATGAAATCCAGCCGACATCTGATTCCGATAATGAGTATCCGACTATTTCACAGGGATTGCCAAAGAAATGAGCCGCGCATCGGCAGCATGAGCTGCCGATGTACATATGAGATTAAAACAAACAAAAAAAGAAAAATATGATATTTATAAAAAAAGCATTAACGAAAAATCGTTAATGCTTTTTGAAATTTTTATTCAGTTTAAATGTTTTCAAGCGGCTGAGCATTTGGGCAGTCAAGCTGAGCCCTGCTTGTTTCGGAATATGCCCATTTTACGGCATTATTTATAATGCGCTGCACATTTTCGTTATAGTAAACGGGGAATTGCTCGTGACCGGGCTGAAAGTAGAAAATTTTGCCGTATCCGCGTGTCCATGTGCAACCGCTGCGAAAAACATGACCTGTATTAAACCACCCGGTGAATACCACCGACTCTGGTTTTGGAATGTCGAAAAATTCGCCGTACATTTCCTCATGATCAAGTTCAAAATATTCACCGATGCCCGCGGCAATAGGATGTGATGGGTCGGTGCACCATACGCGCTCGCGGCAGTTATCTTTGTTTTCGTACCATTTGAGCGTGCAGGAAGTACCGAGCACGGCACGCATTATTTTTGACATATGGGCTGAGTGCAGAATTATAAGACCCATACCGCACAAAACACGGTCGTGGATTTTTTTGACCAGCTCGTCCGGCACCTCATTGTGAGCCACATGACTCCACCAAATGAGAACATCGGTGTTTTTTAGCTGTTCATCGCTAAGCCCGCATTCGGGGTCATCCAGACAAGCCGTACGAACGTTAAGCAGGGGATCTTGGTCAAGAAATTCTTTTATAGTCTGCTTAATTCCGCTTGGATAAATGGCTTTTACATCGTCCTGCGTTTTAGCCTGCCGGTATTCGCACCATACGGTAACATTTATCATTTCGAGTCACATCCGAAGCAAATAATCCGCATTTATTTTTGCGCTTTTAATATCGTCGTCTGAATCATCCTGTTCTACTATGAATCGGTCAATACCATTTTGATGACACACAGAAATGATTTTTTCGGCATCAATGACGCTACCGTTTGGTAATTCGGTTATTATGCGTGTACCGATCTCTTTAAGCTGTTTTAGATGAATCAGACCTATGCGGTCGGAATATCGTCTAATAATATCGCATGAGTCAACACCGCCAAAATTGCACCATCCTGTATCAAGCTCATAACCGACGGCTTTTTCCGTGTTTTCAATCAAAAGCTCTAATATGGTTTTGTCTCCGTCAAGCCGCACCATCTCATCGTCATGGTTATGAAAAAAGAACTGTGCTCCATTTTCTTTCATAATAGCGGCATAGCTGTTGAACCGCTCACATACATCAAAAAGTTCGTACATGCTTTTTATTTTTGGTACCCAAGCGCAAACAAATTTGCTGCAACCGATTTCGTTAAGCACAGACAGCGTTTTTTGAATATTTTCAGGCTTTAAATCGCTCTCGCCACCATGCATTGCATATATTTCAAGACCCAAATTGTCGCAAATTTCGCGAAAGTGAGCTGGCGAAAGTGAAGCAAAACCTGCCACTTCTACGCCTGAATATCCTAAATCAGAAACCTTTTTAAGAGTTGCTTCAGGGGAAATTTCAAAGCTTTTTCTGACAGAAAAAAGCTGTAATGCAAATTTATTTAGTAACATGATTCAAACTACCTGTTTTCCAATCGGTTTATTTGCCGTATTTTTTGATTTCAGCACTTTTTATAATAACTGATTCAAGCGGTTTGCGGGCATCGTCAACTTCAACCTTTGCAATGGCGTCAACAACGTCCAAACCTTCGTAAACCTGACCAAAAACGGTGTGACCACCGGTAGCTCTCCATGCGCCGTCAAGGTGAATGTTACCGCCAAGGTTTTCGTACAAATCCCATACTTCATTAGGAACGAACTTTGGGTTGGGAGTAAGATTTGTATAAACAAACTCATTTACATTCGGGTATTGCTGAAAAATACTTTCACCGTAAGCATCATAAGCCTGCTTATAATATTGTACCATTTCAGTAATGGTTTGATCGTAATTAAAGTCATTGCGATTAATGCTTCCTGCTGTAGCCTGATTGATGAAAAACTGGCTGCCATTAGTATCTATTCCGGAGTTTGCCATAGCAAGCGAACCGCGAATGTTTAAAAGCTTATCGCAAAATTCATCCTCAAAAGATTCACCCCAAATCGATTCGCCACCGTTGCCTGTGCCTTCAGGGTCGCCACCATGAATCATAAAGTCGTTCCAGACTCTATGAAAAGTTAAACCATCGTAATAACCGTTCTTTATGTGAGTTTTAAAGTTTTCTACTGCTTTTGGAGCGCCTTCGGGGAAAAGACGAATATAGATATCGCCCATACTTGTATGCAAAACAGCAACTTCTTCGCCTTTTTCGGGCATTTCGGTCTGGAAACCATACTGTTTGTCAGCATATGCTTCAGACAATTCGTTTATGGGGGATATGCTGTCGTCAAAAGTGAACACATCATTATTTGCGGTTGATGATGTCTTAGTGCCATTTTTATCTGAACCGCAACCAACTGCCGAAATAAGCATAACGGCTGCGAGCAGCAATCCAATAACTCTAATGCTTTTCATAATTTTATACCTCCCGAAACTTACAGTATTGTAACATCAATTCCCTTAATAAATACGTCGTTTAGCGGCTTATCTCTGCCGTCGGTAGCAACGCCTGCAATGGCGTCAACAATGTCCATACCTTCGTAAACCTGACCGAAAACGGTGTGGTGATAGTCAAGCCACGGAGTGCCTCCGACCTTTTTGTATGCCTCTATACAGTCGGCAGGGTAGCTATCGGGAAGCTGGTTCATTTGTTCTGTCATGCCGTCGGGAATGGTGGAAGCGTGAACAATGAAAAACTGGCTGCCGTTGGTGCAGGGGCCTGCATTTGCCATTGACAGCGCACCGTAAATGTTATGAAGCTCGGGTGAAAATTCGTCCTCAAATGAGCTATCCCAAATGGATTTTCCGCCCATTCCCGTGCCTGTGGGGTCACCGCCCTGTATCATAAAATCTTTAATAACGCGGTGAAAAATAATATTGTCATAGTATCCGTTTTTAGCGTGTGTAGTAAAATTTTCAACAGCTTTAGGAGCGTGTTCGGGAAAAAATTTTACTTTAATGTCACCCATGTTAGTTTTAATTACCGCAACGGTATCTCCGCTTTTTGGAGTAGAAAGCTGATTCATGTTATTTATGCTCCTTGATTATTATTTATTCTTTTTAAGAAATCCTAAAATAAACTTGACCGCTTCGCAAATGAACAGCGGTGCGATTGATAGAATTGCAACTATAACTACGTTGTTGCTGGTCAGTGAGCTGAGTCCAAATGTGTAACTAAGCGGAGTGAATATAACAACTGCCATAAGCAGTGCAGAGGCAGCAATAGCGCCAAGTATCCACTTGTTTTTAAACGGACCGATCTTAAACAGAGAGTTGTTTGAGCGTGCGTTCAATGATTGGACAAGCTGTGAAAAAGCTAGGGTATAAAAGGCCATTGTTTTGCCTGTTTCGGGGCTTACTCTGTTGCCTATTATAAATGCAGCCAGGGTCAGCACGCCTATCATTATTCCTTGATAAATTGCATTTATGCCAAGACCGTGAGCAAACAGACTTTCGTCTTTTTTGCGCGGCGCACGCTGCATAATATCTTTTTCAACAGGTTCTACTCCCAGTGCAAGCGCAGGCAGACCGTCTGTGACGAGGTTTACCCACAAAAGCTGAATTGCGCTGAGGGGTGATACGTGCCAAAATAACATTCCAAAGAAAACGGTTATAATTTCACCAAGGTTACATGAAAGAAGGAATTGAACTGATTTTTTAATATTAGCATATATTCCGCGGCCTTCTTCTACGGCGGAGATGATTGTCGCAAAGTTGTCATCTGTTAGTGTCATATCGGCAGCGCCTTTGGCAACATCTGTACCGGTGATGCCCATTGCACAGCCGATGTCAGCCGCTTTGAGCGCAGGCGCATCGTTTACACCGTCTCCGGTCATCGCAACTACATGACCACGTTTTTGCCATGCACGCACTATGCGGATTTTATCCTCTGGTGACACACGGCCGTAAACCGAATAGTTTTCTACCGCTTCATATAGCTCATCGTCGGTCATTTGTGCAAGTTTGTCGCCTGTAATGACGCCGCTTTCCTTGTCGGCTATAATTCCTATTTGTTCGCCTATAGCAGCGGCAGTGGCAGCATTGTCACCGGTAATCATAACTGTGCGAATACCGGCATGTTTGCATTTTTCTACTGCAGGTTGGGCTTCCGGTCTTGGTGGGTCAATCATGCCCATCAGTCCGATAAAGGTAAGACCGTTTTCAAGCTCATCGCTTGTCGGGTTGGTTGTCAGTGAAATATCGTCAATGCGCTTCATTCCGACAGCAAGCACGCGCAGAGCCTGCGAGCTCATAGCAAGGTTAGCTTTGGTGGCTTTTTCAATTTCGTCACCAACACAGCGCTTAAGCATAATGTCGGGCGCACCCTTTACAATGGCGTATGTGACACCGTCTATAATGTTAACGGTGGTCATCAGCTTTCGGTCACTGTCAAATGGGATGGAACTGAGTCGTGGATAAATATTTGCTATATCATTTTTAGCAATGCGTACATACTTTTCGCACGCATCAATTATTGCAATTTCAGTCGGATCACCTATTGCTACACGGCTGCCGTTGGTAACGTGAACATCAGCATCGCAGCAGATAGCTCCACACTTTAACAGCGAGGAGGCTGCAGGAGTAAGTGCAACGTGGTCTTTTGTTAAATTTATAAAACCATTTCCGTCAAAAAGCATTACCATAGTCATGCGGTTTTGTGTAAGAGTACCTGTTTTATCCGAACAAATGACAGATGCACTTCCGAGCGTTTCAACGGCGGGCAGATTGCGAATAATAGCATTTCTCTTTATCATGCGCTGAACACCAAGTGCCAGTACAATAGTAACGATTGCCGGCAGCCCCTCTGGAATGGCAGCTACTGCAAGCGAAACGGCTGTCATAAATACAGAAATAAAGCTGTCAATCAGCGAAATTTCGGTGTTGCGGAAAATAAGACCGACCGCAAAAATAACAGCACATATAAATAATGCGGCTGTGCCAAGCGTTTTTCCAAGCTCAGCCATTTTGTGCTGTAATGGGGTAATTGTGTTTTCACCCTCAAGCATATTTGCGATTTTACCCATTTCGGTATTCATGCCCGTTCCGGTGATGACGGCAGTACCGTTTCCATATGCTATGGAACAGCCGGCAAATATCATATTTGAGCGGTCACCGATGGCAGTGATGTCGGTTAAAACGGTGTCAGCAAATTTTTCACTGCTTACGCTTTCTCCTGTCAATGCCGATTCCTCACAGCGCATCATGCTCGATGAAATGAGACGCGCATCGGCCGGAATATAGTCGCCGGCCTCTAATGTGATGATATCACCCGGGACTATTTCGTCGGCACGGATTATTGACTGTGCGCCATCGCGAATGACCTTTGCTGACGGGGCTGCCATGCTTTTAAGCGCTTCAAGCGCAGATTCGGCTTTGCTTTCTTGAATTACACCCAGTAGAGCATTAAGCAAAACAATAGCTACAATGATTATCGGCTCAAGCCAGTTATTTTCGTGCGACAAAATGGTGGTAATAAGCGAAATAGCCGCAGCAATGAGCAGAATAATTATCATGTAATCTTTAAATTGTTCATAAAACCGCTGAATAATTGATTTTTTCTTTTTTTGTTCCAGTTGATTTTTACCGTATTTAGCAAGTCGTCTGGTAGCTTCTTCGCTATTTAATCCGGACTTTTCATTTGTATCAAGTTCTTGTAGTACTTGTCCAAGTTCAGCACTGTGCCATATCATGTATTTATCCTCCTAAATGTAAAAGTAGGCATATTATTTAGTTTACACCATATTGGTTAAAATATCAAATAAAACATGAAATTATTGGCACATTATTACCGACAAAAAAGCACCGCATTTTTGTGCACAAATGCGGTGCTTTACTGTATAGTGTTGTTTTACTAAGAAAGTGACACGATGGTTTCTTTTAATCGGTCATTAGTTTGCGTATTTGTTTCCGATCTTTTCACCTTTTGCAAGCGGCTCCAGACAGTTGATCAAATCCTCGACCAGTGTGCTGCTGACAAGAGCAGTACCTTTTCCGTTGAGCTTGTAAATGTAACGGCGGACATTGTTTTTGTAAGGATATATTGCAATTTCGTCGTCCGCTTTTCCTTCGGTGGTGTAGGAAATGTTGAATTTGATAGTATAATCATTACCTGTATTGTATGAGGTTTCGTCATTTTCCAGTGCTGACAGATAGAGCATACGAGCATAGTAATAGCAGAATTCATCTTTATCTATTTTCTTGCCGCTTTCTGTGGTTACAGTAAAGTTCGACTCATTATCTTTTTCGTGGTCAAGAGTGAATGTGTGTGGTTTTTGACCGTTTACTGCAACTGTCATGCTCTTAACGTATTTAACATACTCAACAAACAGTTTCTCAAAGTATATTTTCTCTGATGGGAGTTCGATAAATTCAAATCCTTCTGCGCCGAGTTTATAAATTATATTATTGTCAATAACTGTTTTGCCGCCGTCGGTAGAATATGAAACGGTGTAAGCGTAATAGCCATCTTCATTGACATTACTGATTTTCATGTCAATATATCGGTCGCCAGCCCTAATGTAATAGGTGACATACGGCTTATCAAGACCGTATTTTTTCAGGTCACTTTTTTTGTAATCAAGGCAGTAGGCACCGTTGTTGTAAACTCCTGCGGCAAGCGTCAAAATGCTGTTGATGCTTTCATCATTGGCTGCCTGTTCGGACGGTTCTTCAATCATGTAGCTGAGCAGTGATAAATCATCCGACGGACAAATAACTTTGATTGTGTTTTTGTGACGAGAACCACCGATTAGTATTTTATCAAATGATGTAAGAGAGCCCTCTTCAAAATAGGGGTCGTCTTCTCCGTTTGCAACAAATGCGGGCGCACTTATTATATTTACGCAGTCAACCAGCGCGTTTCCCACGCAGTCAATAGTAGATGTGCTGATGAGATAAGCCAAACTGCTGTGTGAGGCATAATCTCCCTCGCCGTCAATCTTGATGTAGCGTCCCGATTTATCGGGAGACATGTTGCCGACGGTGACAGTGTATCCCGAGCCGTCGGTAAGAGCAACATCGAGGTTGGCATATGGTTGGCTGAAACCGTAGGGGTCGTTTTCGCCGCTTGATGTGTCGGATGAGACTGTGGGAGCATCAGCGATGTCGAATTTTTTAAGTGCCTTTACAGCGGTCACAGCATCAACCATGTATTCAGGCGTGCTGAAATCTACATGCTCATAGCCTTTAGCAAGCCACTTTAATGTTGCTGTGCCGTCTTCGGCTGTGGTGGGTTCAGAAATTAGCTCAAAGCTGTCTTTTTGGTTTTTTACCTTAACGCTTTCAATTTTGTTCTCGTCTACCGTCAGTACTGTAAATTCAGTTGTAGCTGAGGTAGTTGATGATGATTCACTGACAGTATCATCGTCATTTGGCAAAACAAACAGTACAACCACCAGAACTATTGCAGTGACGAGCGCAAGAGAGCTGATTGAGATAATACCTTTTTTAATAGGGGAGAGCCGACTTTTTTTCTTTGGCTTTTCCTCTGCGGCGCAAAAAACAGTCGAATTTTCAAACACACTGTTATCAATTTCGATATTGTCACGCTTTAGTGTGCGTTTTTCGGTGTTTTCGGTGTTTTCAGTGTTTTCAGTGTTTTCTGTGTCGTTATTGAAATCGGTGCGGTTATCCATTATAAATGTTTCCTCCGTACGCATACAACGATGCAGGTTATAAGAATCGCAAGCGGAATGATTGCGACAAAGAAAATGTACATGAATGTTGAAGTATTGCCGGTAACTTCAAATGTAGTGGTGTTAAGGGTACGTGGATCGAATGAAATGGTTTCGCCCTTAATGTCATACATATGGTTTACAGCAGACAGTATAGCCTTCAGGTTGCCGACCGACGATTCGGAATTAAAGCTTGAATTAATAAATGCCATACCGCCAATGACCATTACACGAGAATATTTCGGGTTGTAATCTTCGTCATATGCGGTGTCGGTGGCAATACCCATTGCAACAAACGGACCCTTTATTTCGGCATCCTCTACTGTCCAATTATCGTCGGCGTCGCTAGGATAGCAGACGGTTGATTCGGGCAGTGAAATGGTGTTTTCGGTTTGACGTGCTTCGTTTTCCTCAAAGGAAACGCTTACAGCAGTATATACTTCGGAAAGGAAAAGATATTTTGTATCGCCCAGTCCTTCAAGGTAATCGGAATCAGCTGCAGTGCCGAAAACCATAGACGGAGAATAGTAATAGGTGCTTGAATCGGTGGCGTAAGCGTAGCCGTTATTAACCTTGAATCCCCATTCTGCAATGAATGCAGTAAGATTGGGTACATTTTCACCCTGTGATACATCCGGAATGTAAATGATATTTTTGCCGCGCTCTCCATCTAAGTCAAGGAAATCGTCGAGCTTTTTCAGATCGTTTTCAGAGTAATCCATCGTAGGCGCTGCAATAATTGCAAGGTCGACATTTTCCGGAATATCGTTGGTAACAAGGCTGTCAATTACGGTAAAGGAGTAGTTGTTTGCCTCCATCAGTGTCTGCAAATCATCAACAGTTTGACCGCCGTTTGCAGTAATCAGTGCAACATTAAATGTTTTATCTGATGTAACTGAATATATTGCAGAGGTGACAGCTGTTTCAATGTTGGATTGGCTCAAAACATAATTGTAGCCGTAGTAATAATACTGATAATAGGTTTGATTTTCCTGTGTGTTCTCAATTGAGTACAGGTTAAATGCGTCCAAGTGACGATAGTGTTTAACCGGCTTTCCATCAAGCTCAAATTCACATTCTACCAGAATGTCGCCTGTCGAGAATGTCTCTGACGGGTACTTTGACGAATATGCGGCAAAAGTTGTGCTTTGCGGGTCAATGAATTGCACCGTAATCTTATCGCTGCGCATTTCGTATTCTTTAAGCAGGAGATCTGCCTGCTTAAAGAACATTCCGCTGGAAATATCGTAAATACCATTTGAACTTATAAGGCTGCCGTATGTGCCATCGGTGTACTCTTTTTCATCGGCGCAAACGGTAATAGTAACAGGACGCGAAACTTTTTCAATGTACTTAAGGTTTTCCTCACTAATTGAGTAGTCCTTATCGCTTGTAAGGTCCAGAGTGAGGGGGTATGCATTAGAAAGTGCCGATGCGGCAATATTTAATCCTACAACAACAGCTACAAAAACAGCTGTTAGTACCAGAGAATATGCGCCGTACTTTGCTGAGCGTTTTTTGCTTGGTTTTACATATGCTGCTGCTTGCGTCTCATTTGCTACGCGCTGAATATCGCACTTGTTGCAGAAATTGTTAATATCGGTGTTGTGTGCACCGCAAACAGGACATTTCCATTCGCCCTTTTGATCGAGCTTTACAATTACGGTGCCCTTTTTGCGAGATGAGTGTATTTTTGTGAACTTGATAATGCACCAAACACAGCCGCAAACAGCAGCAACGGTCAGTATTGTAAATACGATTGCAATTAAAAAAGTGGTTGTTTTGGGGTTTGTGTTGTTGGAAATAAACTGTTTTACAGCAGTCCAACCGAGCAGTGCAGATGCTAATAGTGTAAGAAAAGCTACGAGAGCGTAGCCCTGTTCTTTTGAGCCGCCTGCCCATCTGCGCTTTTCAATAATGCGGATGGTCAGGAAAAGGAAAATTGCAGTAAAGCTTGCAAAAAAAGCAACATCAGCATAACTGAACAAACCGCTTACGAATGAATTGTAACGAGCGCCAAATGATGCCCATGTAAGTGCGGTGTACAGGAAATCTATGCTTTGCAAAAGCGATGCAATAGTGTCGGACATCATGATTACGAGTGATGTTGCAACGCTGCCTATTGCCGCAACCATTTGGTTTTCAGTCAGAGCTGAAATAAACAGTCCGATGGCGACAAGTGAAGCGGAAAAGAGCATTGTGCCGAGCAAACAGCTTAAGTAGGTTACCCAGTTTACGCTGACCATTATGGAGAAAATAAACTGGTATATCAGCGTAATGCCGTTGACTATTCCGATAACGGCGAGTGCGGCAAAGAACTTGCCAAGTACAATGTTGGTTATTTTAATAGGGGCGGTGAAAAGTGCCTGGTCGGTTTTTGCACGGCGCTCTTCGCTGAAAAGTCGCATTGTAAGCACAGGAATAAGAAAGAAGCTGAAGTTTGACATGTATGAGAATATACTTTCAACCTGTGCAGATCCCGAGCGGAACATATAGCTAAACAGCATGCCGCCGAGAAGTACATAAAGAATTACGACAATATAGCCGAGAGGGGAAGTAAAATATGATTTAAATTCGCGTTTAAATATTGCACCCATGATTAGTTATCCTCCTTTTCGGCGTTGTTTTCATCGGGATGACCGAATTGATCAATCATGTCTCCCATAATCTCGTTCACGGCATCAAGTGCAGCCTTGTCCGAGTCGGTGTTTTGATGATTTTGATTATTTGTTAAATTAAAGCTTTCAAGTTGTGCTGTGTCGGCAGTGCCGTCGATCAGCTTCATGAATACCTCTTCAAGAGTCAGTTCATTTTGCTTTAACATCATTATCGGCCAGCTACGGTCGGCAAGTCGACAAAACAGTTCGTCACGAATGTCGTTGTTTCCAATGATATCAATTCTATACTCGTGTGAACCGCCTTCGCTGCGTCCGCAAATTGTAACTTCAGCAACACCTGGAATGGTTTTGATAAGCTGCAAAACATTTTTTTCCGGCCCTTTTACACGCACAAGTATAGAGTTGTCGTCTCTAAGAATGTTGGACAGGTTATCCATGTGATCATCGGCAATGAGACGACCCTTATTTATAATAATAACACGCTCGCACACCGCTTGGATTTCGGACAAAATGTGCGATGAAAGAATAACAGTGTGATTTTTACCAAGATATGTAATCAGCTTACGAATTTCTATAATTTGTTTCGGATCAAGACCGACAGTCGGCTCGTCCAAAATCAGCACATCAGGGTTGCCAATGAGCGCCTGTGCAATTCCGACACGCTGCTGATAACCTTTTGACAGATGCTTTATTACTCTGTGGCGTACATCATTGATTCTGACCAAACGGCAGATTTCATCAATGTGGGGGCGTTTAGGCAGTTTTGCTTTTTTTAAATCAAACATGAAGCTCAGATATTCGTTTACTGTCATGTCGGTGTAAAGAGGAGGATGCTCCGGCAAATATCCGATATGGCGTTTTGCCTCGTTCGGATTTTCAAGTATATCGTATCCGGAAATTGATACACTGCCTCCTGTTGCAGAAAGATAGCCAGTAAGAATGTTCATGGTGGTTGATTTGCCCGCACCGTTAGGTCCGAGGAAACCGAGAACTTCACCATCTTTAATAGTAAAGCTGATGTTGTCTACTGCAAGCTGATTGCCGTAGCGCTTTGAGAGATTTTTAACCTCAATCATATTGTATATACCTCCAAATTAGCCTTGAGCACTAATAAATAGATTTTAGCAAACAATATTGCTTATTGTGTAAATAAACGATGAATTGTATTCTAAACGTATATTATACATTAAAACAACAGAATAATAAACAGTTTTTTTAATTTTGTTGACTGTCGGATAAATTTGTAATAGAATTAACATAAAAGAAATATCGGAGTTGAATAAAAATGGCTGAAATCAAAGCATTTGGAGCATTACGCTTCACCGAAAAAGCAGGAGATATATCTGAGCTGTGCTGCCCACCTTATGATATTATTTCTGAGGAACAGCGTCTTGGATACATAGCTAAAAATGAACATAACATCATTCGCCTTGAGTTGCCGCGCGAGGGTGAAAATCCGTATAGCACAGCCGCCGATGTGCTGAAAAGCTGGGAGCGTGACGGCATTATTGCCTGCGATGAAAAAGATGGCGTGTACATTTATGAAGAGAAATTTAGCGTTAAAGGCCAAAACTACGCTTTTAAGGGAATAATTTGCCGTGTAAAAATCGAGGAATTTTCCAAAGGTGTTGTATTGCCGCACGAGGAAACATTGTCAAAGGCAAAACAGGACCGTTTCAACCTCTTTGACGCAACAATGTGCAATTTTTCACAGATATATTCATTATATAAGGATGAACAGGGCGACACGTCAAAGCTTATAAGCGATCTTTCGAAGCGTGCTGCCGATCAAAGCTTTACCGATGCAGACGGTGTAACACATTCACTGTGGTCGGTTTATGACAAAGAAGCTGTTAATACACTTGTTGCACAATTTGCACCTCGTAAATTGTATATAGCTGACGGACATCACCGTTACGAGACATCGCTTAATTTCCGCAACCACTTGCGCGAAACGGGCAGAGCCGCCGAAGGTGATGCGTGCGATTATGTTATGATGATGCTTGTCGATCTTGACGACAAGGGACTGGTTGTATTCCCGACACACCGCATAGTACGTGACCTTGACCGTTTTGATGCAGCCGAAATACTGGATAAATGCGGTGATTATTTCAACATAGATATGCTTGGCGGTGCCGATGAAATTCAGCCCATGCTTGATCAAAAATACGCTGATGGTAAAAAAGCCGTTGTCATGTACAGCGGAGATAAAATTGCACTTATGACACTAAAATCCATGAGCCCGCTTGAAAGTATGTTCCCGAATGCAAGTGAGGCACTGCGTGGACTGGATGTTACCGTGTTGCACAGTCTTATTTTGGAGCGCGTGCTGAAAATTGATAAGGAAAACATGGCAAACCAGATTAACTTAACCTATACACGCGATCGCCAAGAAGCGCTTGATTGGGTTAATGACGGCAAGGCAAACTGCTGCTTTATTATGAATCCCACTCGTGTAAGTGAAATCAGCGCAGTTGCAACTGCAGGCGAAAAAATGCCGCAAAAGTCCACCTATTTTTATCCAAAACTGATAACCGGACTTGTAATGAACAAATTTGGTGAGATATAAACTAACATAATAAAAACCCGTTGCGGAAAATTTCCGTGACGGGTTGTTTATTTAGACTAACAATACTATATAGTTTGCTATTTATTATTAATAGGATAAAATTAAATCACAAATTTAAAATCTATTGTGTTTTAGTTTATACATATGGTATACTGAATTTATTAAAAAGCATATTCTTTACAATAACATTTTATCATCTAAAGGAGTTTTATTATGGGACTTATTAAAGCAGGGATAGGAGCACTCGGAGGCACTCTTGCCGACCAGTGGAAGGAGTTTTTCTACTGTGACTCAATGGATAAAGATGTCATGGTTACAAAGGGACAAAAGCGTGTAAACGGCCGTTCTTCAAACACAAAGGGTAGTGATAACGTAATATCAAATGGCTCAGGTATTGCAGTTGCCGACGGACAGTGCATGATGATTGTTGAGCAAGGTAAGGTTGTCGAGGTTTGCGCAGAGCCGGGCGAATTTACATACGACACATCCACCGAGCCGACCATTTTTACCGGCAATCTGGGAAAGAGCATTGTCGACACTTTTAAAACCATGGGCAAGCGCTTTACTTTGGGCGGCGATACCGGCAAAGATCAGCGCGTTTACTACTTTAATATTAAAGAGCTTATAGATAACAAATTCGGAACGCCCAACCCCATTCCGTTTCGAGTTGTTGACACAAAAATCGGCCTTGATGTAGATGTATCAGTACGCTGTTCGGGCGTTTATTCGTATAAAATTGAAAACCCGATGCTCTTTTACGCTAATGTTTGCGGAAATGTACAACAAATGTATACCCGCAGTGAGCTTGACAGCCAGCTTAAAACGGAGTTCATCAGCGCTCTTCAGCCTGCATTCGGTAAGTTATCTGATCTTGAAATGCGTCCTAATCAAATAGTTGCGCACAACACAGCGCTCGAAGCAGCGCTCAACGAGGTACTCACCGCAAAATGGAGTGAACTTCGCGGATTAAAGGTTGTCAGCGTTGCTATAGGTTCAGTTACTCTGCCTGACGAAGATGCAGAAATGATTAAGCAGGCACAGCGCATGGCAATCATGCGTGACCCGACAATGGCAGCTGCTACGCTGGTCGGCGCACAGGCCGATGCAATGAAATCTGCAGCGGCAAACGATGCAGGGGCCATGACAGGATTTTTAGGAGTCGGCATGGCTATGAATGCCGGCGGCATGAACGCACAAAACCTTTTTGCAATGGGACAGCAACAGCAGCCTACACCCTCGCAGAATGGATGGATGTGCTCGTGCGGCGCAACGGCAACCGGCAATTTCTGCACCGAATGCGGCGCAAAAAAACCAAATGCTAACGGATGGAATTGTTCCTGCGGTGCGGTTAATAAGGGCAAGTTCTGCCAAAATTGCGGCGCTAAAAAACCATCGGATGCACTGTATTATAAATGTGATAAGTGTGGTTGGGAGCCAGAAGATCCTGCAAATCCTCCGAAATTCTGCCCTGAATGCGGCGATTTGTTCAACGAAAATGATGTAAAATAACCATTCAGCGTTTTAAATGAACAGGGAGGTGCTCACAAATGGCAACTTTACTTGAATATAAGTGTCCGTGTTGCGGCGGAGCGATAGGCTTCAACAGCAGCTTGCAAAAAATGAAATGCCCCTACTGCGACACCGAGTTTGATATCGAAACACTTCGCTCATATGACGATGAGCTGAAAAACGATCGACCCGACAATATGAATTGGCAGTCACAGGGCGGCGCTCAGTGGCAGGATGGAGAAATCGAAGGACTACGATCATATATCTGCAATTCGTGCGGTGGTGAAATTGTCAGTGAAGCAACTACTGCGGCAACAAGCTGTCCATTTTGCGGAAACCCGGTCGTTATGACGGGTCAGGTTTCAGGTATACTAAAACCCGACTATGTTATACCGTTTAAACTGGATAAGGAAGCGGCAAAGGCCGGACTGAAAAAGCATATGCAGGGCAAATTGCTGTTACCGAAAAGCTTTAAAAGCCAAAACAGAATTGACGAAATTAAGGGCGTGTATGTACCATTTTGGCTGTTTGACGCCGATGTTGATGCGAACCTGCGATTTCGTGCCACCCGTGTACGCACATGGAGCGACAGCAACTATTACTACACACAAACCAGTTATTATTTAGCACACCGCGGAGGCAGCATAGGTTTTGAAAAGGTGCCTGTAGACGGCTCGGTTAAAATGGCAGACGACCTGATGGAATCTATTGAGCCGTTTGTGTTTTCCGATGCTGTCGACTTTAGGACTGCTTATCTTGCAGGCTATTTTGCTGACAAATATGATGTTTCGGCGGAACAAAGCATCGTCCGTGCAAACGAGCGAGTAAAGTACAGTACCGAGCAGGCATTTGCCTCAACAGTACAGGGATATAACTCGGTCATACCCGACGGTGGCAACGTGAGTGTTGAAAACGGAAAAGCAAAATATGCGCTTTATCCCGTGTGGCTTCTTAACACCTCATTTGAGGGAAAAACATATACCTTTGCTATGAATGGACAAACGGGAAAATTCATAGGAGACCTGCCGGTTGACAAAAAGACATACCGCAAATGGCTTTTTGGACTGACGGGCGTTATCACAGCTGTTGCGTTTGCCGCATCATATTTGCTGTGGTTGCTTTAATGGGGGAGGCGTTATATATGAAAAAATACATAGTTTCTCTTATTACTGCGCTGATTTTGTGTTTGATGCTTGCTGTTCCCGTGCTTGCGGCAGATATGCCTCGGTTGGTCGACGATGCAGACCTGCTAACTGACAGCGAAGAAATAAGCTTAATTGCAAAGCTTGACGAAATCAGCGAACGCCAGGATTTTGACATTGTCATAGTTACCGCAAATACGATTGACGGCAGTTCTCCCATGGACTACGCCGATGACTTTTACGATTATAATGGCTATCGGTTTGACGGTGCGCTGCTGCTTATCAGCATGGAGGATAACGATTGGTGGGTTTCGACCAAAGGTTACGGAATTACCGCAATAACCGATGCCGGTCTTAACTATATGTCTGATAAGTTCGTGCCTAAATTATCGGACGGCCAATATGCAGACGGGTTTGACACATTTGCAACTATGTGCGATGATTTTGTTAATCAGGCACGAAGCGGCGAGCCGTATGATGTGTCAAATTTGCCAAAGGACTCATTTCCGCTTTTGCGAAATTTAATTATTGCACTTGCAATCGGATTTGTTATAGCACTTATCGCTGTTTCGGTAATGAAATATCAAATGAAATCGATTCGCAGTCAGCCGGAAGCAAACAAATATGTGCGAAATGGCAGTATGAATGTTACCGAAAGCAGAGATTTATTCCTGTATACTAAAATTGACCGCAGAGCAAAACCTAAAGACAACGGTGGCTCAAGCACTCATTCCTCTTCGTCAGGTTCTACCCACGGCGGCGGAGGCGGAAAATTCTAATAATTGAGTAAAAAAAGAGATTTGGATAAAAATCCAAATCTCTTTTTAGTTGTTTTACACTTTTTTTGTTTTTATTGGCGGTTGTTCACAGTGATCACTGTGGGTGCAGAGTGCATATTCTGTCGCATCATTAATATGCAGCCCGATGATAGCCGCCAAGTATATATTGCATAAATATAATTTTATAAACGAAAAAAGCGAAGTTCCGCAGAACTACGCTTTTTTTAGTATGTCCAGTATTTCCTTTGCACTTGAAAGCACCAAACTGGGCTTATCCTTTGATTCGGCAAGTATTTGTTCGGTTGTTTCGCCACTCATGACCAGAATGCTGAGTGCACCTGCGGCAATTCCACTTTTAATATCGGTGTAAATTCGGTCGCCTATAACAGCGGTTTCACTTGCATCACAGCCCATCATTTTCATGGCAATCAGCGGCATGGCGGCTTGCGGCTTACCAATTACAATGGGGCGCTTGCCTGTTGCATTGTATATCATTTCGCATACCGAGCCGCAGTCGGGTACACTGCCGTATTCTGTCGGACAGACAAGGTCGGGATTGGTCGCAATGTATCGCACATCCCGTGAAAGCAGTATTTTACATACATCTTCGAGCTTTTTAAAGGTGAGCTCGGTGTCAAATCCCATTACAATGCAGTTAACATCATCTATTTTGTCTGTGACCAAAAAACCTTCGCGCCTCAGCTCGTCTTTAAGAGACTGTGTACCGCAAACATACAGATTATCATCGGGACAATTTTGAGACAAGTAACGGGCAGTAGCCTGTGATGATGTAATGAAATCTCCGTACTCCGCTTGAATACCGAGACCGTGCAGCTTTTTAATGTAATCGGCAACACTTTTTGATGAATTGTTGGTCATAAACATGTATTTTTTGCCGCTTTTTTTAATTGTTTCAAGTAGCTCTATTGTAAAATCAAACAGCCGATTTCCGATATAAAGAGTACCATCCATATCGAATAAAAACAGCTTAATATAGCCTATAATATCCTTATTATTCATGTTTTTCTCCGTGAATTTAGTTTTTATAATCATATCACATCTGCAGTATGAAGTAAAGTGCGACGGTCTTCGCTTCAAATGTAAACAGCTTGATTTTTTTATATATAATGTTATAATATAAAAAAATATACTGCCACCGGGTAGAAAAAGTGCAAACGGCACCTTATACACATCGTTAGGTCTTTGAAGATGTGTATTAAGGTGTTTTTTTAATGAGGTGTGAAATGAATATCGTAAAATCTTTTAAAAACTTAAATAGATTTGAGCTGTCACTGTGGATGGTTTCGGTCATCGCGGTGGTTGAATCATATCTTTTTTCAGGGGCAGATAATGTGCTGTCCGCTGTCGCATCATTTATAGGAGTAACAGCGCTTATTTTTGTGGCTAAGGGGGATGTAGTCGGGCAGTTTTTAACAGTTGTTTTCGCAGTTCTTTACGGCGTGATTTCGATCACCTTTAAATATTATGGTGAGATGATAACTTATGTGGGAATGACAGCACCGATAGCGGCAATGGCTGTTGTATCGTGGCTTCGACACCCGTATGAAGGCAACAAATCGGAGGTGGAGGTCAACCGACTGAAAAGTGGCGAAATCATGTTCATGTTTGCGCTGGCAACAGCGGTTACGGCGGCCTTTTATTTCATTCTGGAAGCACTTGATACAGCAAATTTAATTGTCAGCACCATTTCGGTAACAACCAGCTTTCTGGCGTCATATCTTACCTTTCGCCGCAGTGCATTTTATGCACTTGCATACGCCGCAAACGACATCATACTTATTATTCTGTGGATAATGGCGACAATAGACGATATAAAATATCTGCCGATGATTATATGTTTTGTTATGTTCTTTGTGAATGATATGTACGGTTTTATTAACTGGTCACGTATGAAAAAAAGACAAAGCAGCAAAAAAACCATTGAATAATATATTGTAGAGTGGTATATTTATTTTATTCTTTTTTGGGGAGATGGCATATATGATATTTCAAAACATGGAACTTTATAATGTCTCTGAGCTTGAGCCTCTCGGCAGAAACAACGCATATAAAATGCTTAGGGTGCCAAAAACAGTTTCCGACCAAATTAATCAGGATGCCAGGCGCATAAATACATTTAATAGCGGAGTAGAGCTTCGCTTTGTAATGAAAAGTGACGAGGTTAAAATAAAACTTTGCACCAACGATATTGGTTCATTCGCACGCTGTGTAATTTATTACGGAGGAATACAGGCGGGTTGGGACAATATATGCCGATATATCACAAGTGACGTAACCGAAATAACCATAAAAGCACCTAGAGACCTTGACTTGCTGGATAAAATTACAAACGATAGCGGTTTTGCGTTCGACCCTCGTGTTGTGCGCGTGCTTATGCTCAATAACGCCTCTTCAATAATCGGCGTGTCTGATGGCGAAATTGAACCTCCGACAGCCGACATGGTGCCTAAAAAGCGCATTTTGTGTTATGGCTCATCAATTACGCACGGCAGTCTTGCAATATCGCAGAATAATACATATGCATTCCGTACGGCAACTGATTTAAATTGTGACCTGATAAACCTTGGTTATGCAGGTACTGCGCAAATGGATAGCGCGATGGCAGATTACATAGCCACACGCACCGATGCGGATATTATCACACTGGAAATGGGCGTAAATGTGGTCGAATGGATGGCGGAGGATGAATTCCGTAAGCGCGTAGAATATTTTATAAAAACTATTGCTACAGCTCATTCGGATAAACCGATTTTCTGCATTGATATGTTCTACTTTAAATTGGATATGGTGGGTGATGAAAGAGCCGACCGTTATCGAGATATAGTTAAACAAACTGTTGAAAAATTCGGCTTATCAAACACTTACTATATAAACGGTAAAACTATACTTGACGGATCGTGGGGGCTTTCTGCTGATTTATATCATCCTACGGCGCGTGCAAGCGAGGTAATGTCAAGAAATCTCATATCCTATATCAGAAGAAAAATCGGTTAATAAAAGATAATTACATATAACTTATAGCATGATAAAAGTTAAACCGCAGTCCAATTGGTTTTGGACGGCGGTTTTTATTTTATAACAATCGCAAACTACCAGCTTGGGTGGTGTTTTTTAGTTGCTTTTATGTGTTTATAGCCTAGTAACATGTACATATTTGCTCGCACCGTAGCCGGCAACAGTTACTGTTGCTGTGTTAAAAAATCAATAAATTCCTTTGCTGCTTGGGGCATGTATGCAGCAGCAATGTACACCAGCCTGATTTGCGAATTTATATCGCAACCCTCAATTTTTCTGCGTGTGAGCGTTTCGGGGCAAACAGTTACCGCTGATGCAGGGGCAATGGCGATGCCCAGACCGCTTTCCGCCAAGCTTAAAGCAGTTCTTGCATCGTCGTTTATGCAAATGCAGTCGGGGATAAGACCTTTTTCAGCAAATTTTTCACGCAGTATTGCTTCCCACCGTCTGTACATGATTATTTTGCATTCGGCAAGCTTTTCTATGCTGATAGAGTCGCCTTCGGGCATATCGCTTTTACGGCCCACTGCAATAATTGAGTCGTCGGCAAGTGATATTTGCTCAAACCCGTCGTCTACAAAAGGGGTGCGTATAATTGCCATGCTAATAATGCCTGATTTTAGTTTTTGTATAAGCTGGTAGGTGTTAGCTTCGGTAATTTCAAATTGCACATTTTCGTTTTTTTGGGCAAATTTACTGATTTGCGGCACCGCAATAGAGCATACTACAGATGAGACAATGCCGATTCGGACGGTACCTTTGTCTTGCTGTGAACATGAACGGACTTCATCGGAGGTTATGCGTTCCATTTCGAGCATTACCGTTGCTCTTTCGTACAGCACTTTTCCTGCATCGGTGGGTGTAATTTTTCTTGAGCCACGCTCAAAAAGTACACACCCTAATTCCTCCTCTAATGCCTTTAACTGTGTGCTGAGAGGAGGCTGTGACATATACAGCCGTTTTGCAGCAGCACTGATACTGCCCTCATCAACAGCTGTTACGAAATATTGCAGTTGTTTTAAATTCATTACAACGCCACCATATTATTATCGTATGGATAATATATAAAACAAATATTTTAAATATACTTGTTTTATGATATACTGTTAACTGTAAAAATGCAACTACTAAAAAGGCGGGAATAGAATTTGTTTAAGCTGCTGCGTTACATGAAAGATTACAAAAAGGAAAGTACCCTTGGGCCGTTTTTCAAAATGCTCGAGGCGATACTTGAATTACTCACACCGCTCATTGTGGCAAAAATTGTTGATGTCGGCATTAAGTCGGGCGACAAAGGGTATATTACGCGAATGTGTCTTTTGCTGGTTGCCTTTGGTGTCGTGGGATTGCTCAGTACTCTAGCTGCGCAGTATTTTGCGGCAAAGGCGGCTGTTGGATTTTCGGCAAAGGTGCGCCGCGGACTGTTTGCACATATTCAGTCATTATCATATACCGAAATTGATACAGTCGGCACATCAAGCCTCATTACACGCATGACAAGTGACGTGAATCAAGTGCAACAGGGTGTTAATTTAACTTTGCGGTTGTTACTTCGTTCACCGTTCATTGTTTTCGGTGCCATGATAATGGCATTTACGGTTGATGCAAGCGCCGCACTCACATTTGTAGTTGTCATACCGGTACTGTGCATTGTTGTTTTCAGCATTATGCTCGCCTGTATACCGCTGTATAAGCGCGTGCAAAGCCGACTTGACAATGTACTTGAAAGCACGCGAGCCAATTTGACAGGCGCACGTGTTATTCGTGCGTTTTGTAAGGAAAAAAGGGAAACAACCGAATTTTTCGAGCGCAACGATGATCTTACCAGCGTGCAAAAATTTGTCGGACGCATATCGGCACTAATGAATCCGCTGACATATGTAATAATCAATTTGGCAGTAATCGCTCTTATTTGGGTTGGTGCCATTCGCGTCAGCACCGGTATAATTACACAGGGTGCTGTTATTGCGCTGTACAACTATATGTCGCAGATATTGGTGGAACTGGTCAAACTAGCAAATCTGATAATTAACATTACAAAATCGGTTGCGTGCGGCAACCGCATACAGTCGGTGTTTGAAATAAAGGGTAGCCTTATCTCTGCTGACAAAACATCATCACCTGAAAGCGCAGGGTCGGTCGAATTCAGCAATGTTTGCCTGCGTTATAAGGATGCAGGAGAAAACTCACTTGAGAATATTACATTTTTTGCTGAAAAAGGCGAAACGATAGGTGTTATAGGTGGCACAGGCTCAGGTAAAACTTCGCTTGTTAACATGATACCGCGGTTTTATGATGCGGCAAGCGGAGTGGTATCGGTAGGCGGTACCGATGTACGCAAATGGGACATCAATGCTTTGCGTGAACGCATAGGAATAGTTCCGCAAAAGGCGGTTTTGTTTAAGGGAACGGTGCGTGATAATATGCGCTGGGGTAAAAATGACGCTTCTGACGATGAGATTTATGCGGCGCTTGGAATTGCACAAGCTCGTGAAATAATTGATAGCAAAGAAGGCGGACTTGACTTTGTAATTGAGCAGGGAGGACGAAATTTGTCGGGTGGTCAAAAACAGCGCCTGACTATTGCACGTGCGCTGGTTAAAAATCCGGATATTCTTATCCTTGACGACAGCGCATCTGCACTCGACTTTGCTACCGATGCGGCTTTGAGAAAGGCAATTCGCGAAATGGACCGCAGTCCAACTGTATTTATCGTTTCTCAGCGCACATCAGCTGTTCTTCATGCTGATAAAATAATAGTTTTAGACGACGGTGTTGCGGTAGGAATGGGAACACACGATGAATTGATTGAGAGCTGCGAAATTTATCGTGAAATTTATAATTCACAGTTTAAAAAGGAGGGCAAGGGCGCATGAGTAAGCAAAAAGCTAAAAAAGGCACGCTCAAAAAGGTGCTTAAACTCATAGGCAGATATAAGTATCTGCTTGCGATTTCAGTGTTTTTTGCTGCTGTATCATCAGCCCTGGCACTGTACGTTCCTATACTTATAGGGCGAGCAATAGACCAAATTATCGGCAGAAATAATGTAGGCTTTGATGCAATAGTAAGCATACTTATAAAAGTCGGAGTGATTGTTGCCGTAACTGCTGTATTGCAGTGGGTGATGAACACACTGAATAACCGTATCACATTCAATGTTGTGCGGGACATTCGTAACGAAGCTTTTCAAAAAATTCAGATATTGCCGCTTGGATATATTGATTCACACCCGTACGGTGAGGTTGTCAGTCGCATGATTGCCGACGTTGATCAGTTTGCAGACGGACTTTTAATGGGCTTTACACAGCTTTTTACCGGTGTTGTTACCATTCTCGGTACGCTGATTTTCATGCTGTCTATTAATGTAAAAATTACATTTGTAGTTGTTTTGCTTACACCGTTATCAATGGTTGTGGCAAAATTCATTGCTACACGCACTTATTCAATGTTTAAATTGCAGTCCGAAACCCGCGGCGAGCAAACGGCATTCATTGATGAAATGGTAGGAAATCAAAAGGTTGTTCAGGCGTTTTCTCATGAAGATGAAAACCAAGAAAAATTTGATGAAATTAACAGGAGACTTGAAAAATGCTCATTGCGTGCGGCATTTTTCTCGTCGCTCACCAATCCGAGCACACGATTTGTAAACAGCCTTGTTTATGCCGGGGTAGCACTTACCGGTGCGTTTGCGGCAGCCGGCGGAGTAATTACGGTGGGCGGACTTTCATGTTTTTTAAGTTATGCCAACCAATACGCAAAGCCATTTAATGAAATATCGGGTGTTATAACCGAGCTAAATAATGCGCTTGCATGCGCTGACCGCGTTTTTGAAATGATTGAGCAGCAGCCGCAAATTCCCGATGGTGCTGATGCTAAAGTACTGCAAAATGTAAAAGGTAGTGTTGAGTTTCGCAATGTTTCGTTTTCGTATGTGCCCGAGCGCAAGCTGATAGAGAATCTCAACTTGAGAGTTTCGCCCGGTATGCGTGTTGCAATAGTGGGACCGACCGGTTGCGGCAAAACAACTCTTATAAACCTGCTTATGCGGTTTTACGATGTTGACGGCGGCTCAATTTCTGTTGACGGAGAGGACATTCGAACAGTCACCCGTCAAAGCCTGAGGAGCAATTTTGGCATGGTACTGCAGGAAACATGGCTGCGCAGCGGCACCGTTCGAGAAAATATAGCTTTTGGCAAGCCTAGTGCTACAAATGATGAGGTTATTGCCGCAGCAAAAGCGTCCCACGCCGACAGCTTTATAAAACGACTTCCAAACGGGTATGACACCGTTATAGGTGAGGATGGCGGCAATTTATCTCAGGGACAGCGGCAGCTTTTATGCATAGCCAGGGTAATGCTATGCTTGCCGCCCATGCTGATACTTGACGAGGCAACATCGTCTATTGATACCCGCACCGAGCAAAAAATTCAGAAAGCATTTGCCGAAATGATGAAAGGGCGCACAAGTTTTATCGTTGCTCACCGACTGTCAACTATACGCGAGGCGGACATCATACTTGTAATGAAGGATGGAAACATTATCGAGCAAGGGAAGCATGATGAATTGCTTGAAAAAGGCGGTTTTTACGCAAAATTATATAACAGCCAATTTGCTGTGTAACAAAAATTAGCACTCTCATCACGAGAGTGCTAATTTTTACATTTTATTAATAAAATTGCAATACAAAAATAAATTTTTGTATATAAACTGATAATAGCAAAAGGGAAACATAAAATAAAAAGGAAGATGATAACAATGTACGTATTAATGCTACGATAGGCAGAAGACCCGATGCCATCGCTTATAAACTCATTCGGGTCGACAAATTAATTTTCGATTTGGAGGATTTTATAATGTTTGAACTTAGACCTTATACACGTGGAAACCGCGATTTTATGAATTTTGATCCTTTTCGCGACTTGGAACGGCTTGAACGAGCCTTTTTTGGTGACAGGGATTTTGGCGGAATGACCTTTGGTGGAATCAGAACCGATATTCAGGACAAAGGTGATAGTTATCTGCTCGAATCCGATTTGCCCGGATTTAACAAAGAGGATATAACCATCGACATAAACGGTGATGTTATGACAGTAAGAGCCGAGCGTAGAAGCGAAAATGATGAAAAGGACGAAAAGAAAAATTACATTCGCAGCGAACGCTATTATGGCTCATACAGCCGCACATTTGATGTTTCACAGGTAAAAACCGATGAAATCAGTGCAAAATATGATAATGGAGTGCTTCGTCTTAATCTTCCTAAAAAAACAGAGACAACCCCTTCTGCAAGACGACTTGAAATTGAGTAACGCAATCTAATTTAATACACTCTCGGGTATTTAAAACACCAGAGAGTGTATTTTTTTATATTTTTTGGCTTTGTGTGAATTTTGTGATATACTATAAATATATATTGATTACGGAGTTGATTTTATGAAGCTGACCTTTCTTGGAGCTGCACACGAAGTAACGGGATCATGCACTCTTTTAGAAGCTTGCGGTAAAAAAATACTTATCGACTGCGGAATGGAGCAAGGCGCTGATATATACGAAAACTGTGATATTCCATGCGCTTCAAGTGAAATAGATGAGCTGATTTTGACTCATGCACATATTGATCATTCGGGTAAAATACCGCTGCTTAACGCAAACGGTTTCAGGGGGAATATTTACCTTACCAGAGCAACGGCCAGACTGTGCGAAATAATGCTTATGGACTCGGCGCATATTCAGGAGTTTGAAGCACAGTGGCGTAATCGAAAGGCCAAACGTGCAGGCGCTGAAATATATGAGCCGCTTTACACAGCGGACGATGTTCAAAACACACTGAAACTGTTTTGTCCGTGCGACTATGGAGAAACTGTAGAAATTGCCGACGGCATAACTGCTACTTTTTCCGATGCAGGACATTTGCTTGGATCGGCTTCAGTGCTGATTAGTGTTACAGAAAACGGTAAAACCGAAACGGTACTGTTTTCGGGTGACCTAGGTAATATAAAACGCCCTCTTATCAGAGATCCACAGCAGCCGGATCACGCTGACTATGTTGTTATTGAGTCAACCTACGGTAACCGTCTGCATGGTGAACATCCCGACTATGTGTCTCAGCTAACTCAGATAATACAGGAAACTCTTGATCGCGGCGGCAACGTCGTTATTCCTTCTTTTGCAATCGGCAGAACCCAGGAACTGCTTTATATTATCCGCACAATAAAGGAAAAAGGACTAGTCAAAGGATATAACGGATTTCCCGTTTATGTTGATAGTCCGCTTGCCGCCGAAGCAACAAGCATTTATTCGGATGAAAGTATGACCGATTACTACGATGACGAAACACTGCGACTTTTAGAAAAAGGTGTTAATCCGATTAAATTTGACGGACTTAATCTTTCGGTTACCAGCGACGACTCAAAGATGATAAACTTTGATGACACGGCTAAGGTGATTTTATCTGCGTCCGGAATGTGTGAGGCGGGTAGAATACGACACCATCTCAAGCACAATTTATGGAGACCCGAAAGCACAATTTTGTTTGTGGGATATCAGTCTGATGGCACTCTTGGACGCAAACTGATTGACGGTGCCGACACTGTTAAGCTGTTCGGCGAGGAAGTTCAGGTGCGTGCAAAAATTGAACAGATGGAAGGCATCAGCGGCCATGCAGATATGCAAATGATGCTTGATTGGTTGAGCAGTACCACGCCGAAAACGGTGTTTATAAATCACGGAAATGATGAAGTTTGCGACGAGTTCGCCGAGACAATAAAAAAAACGCTGGGCTACAATGCTGTTGCACCATATAGCGGAGCGTGCTACGATTTGACGATCGGAGAAGTAATTGACCAGGGTAATAAGGTTAAGCTTGATAAAAAACCAAGACACACAGATGATCGTGTTACTATGCTGTTTAACCGGCTTCTTTCGGCAGGCAGAAGGCTTATGTCGGTCATTGAAAAAAATCGTGGCTGTTCAAATAAGGATATTGCCAAATTTACCGATGCAATCAATTCCTTGTGTGATAAATGGGAAAGATAGACTAACGAGGTGCATTTACTATGGATATGCTTTTGAGCGAAATTAACAGCAGAATGAAAGAAGATAAAAAAGAATTTGTTGAGCAATGCGATGTGGCGTACGATAACAGCGTCATCGAAATTGCCTCTGATATACGCAACCATGCTACCGAGCGCCCGATTATATTGTTGTCAGGCCCGTCGGGCAGCGGTAAAACCACCACTGCCATGATGATTGAAAAAATTCTCGACGCATGGGGTTATGAAGCGCATACTCTGTCAATGGATAATTATTTTGTGCCGCTTACTCCGGAACAACAAATTCTTGCCGCCGAGGAAAAATTTGACCTTGAATCTCCGGAAAGGATAGATCATGATCTTTTAAACGACCAACTTGAAAAAATTGCGGCGTTTGAGCCGGTAGAGATACCGAGATTTGAATTTTCAACAAACACACGCGTTTCTTCGGGTTGCATACTTGAGCGCAAAGAAAACGAGCTTGTTATATTAGAGGGCATACATGCGCTTAATCCTGATGTCATAACTATACCTGAAAACCAAACGACGCGCATTTATATCAGCGTGAGGACACGGCTTCAACTGGGCGATGGTACAGTGCTTCATCCTGAAAAAATACGACTTATGCGCAGAATGTTACGCGACAAAATCTACCGCAACCGCAAAATTGCCGAAACTCTCAAAATGTTTAACAGCGTTCAACGTGGCGAAAATCGCTATGTTATGCCTTATAAAAGTCGTTCGACGTACGATATTAATACATTTATACCGTACGAGATTGGTTTATATAAAAATATGTTGCTGGCCGATCTGGAACAGATTGAGCCGAGTGAAAAAATCACCGATATGTTAACGGCACTTCATGAGTCAAACCCTGTTTCGGCAGAAAAAGTACCTGCCACCTCGCTGATTAGGGAGTTTATAGGTAACGGTCAATTCAGTTACTGAAAGCCTTTTCACTATATGAATTCACTGATTTAAGGTTTTAAATCGGTGAATTTTTAAGTTTTGCTATAAAAATACGGCCAAAATATAAAAAAGCTTGACATTATGTGAATCATCATGATACAATTTCTTTATATTTTAAGGGAGTGATCATATGTTTGGTATACTTTCGTGTAAAACATATCATTTAGCTGATGCATTAAAAACAGCACCGGCTAACACTACATATACTAACAACGCTCCTGAGCACAGCAACATTGCTGCGGGCACTGCTTTTATGGCCGTGGCCGCTTTTTTAATGCTTATTATCAGCATTATTTGCGTAGTTTCTTTATTAAAAGCAGTAGCTTATCTGGCACTAGTGTTTCTTGTGAGCTACCAAATTATTAACATTTTGACAAAACAGTACAATAACATATTAGCAGTAACCTATGTTGGCAAATAAACAGCTTAATCGCTGTTTGATTAATCGGTTCTGCTGATTGCAGGGCCGTTTTTTAACAGGTTTTCACGGTGACCCCGTAAAAATAAATACATATGCAAGTATTTAGAAAGAGGTAATTAGTATGAAAAAGATCACAAAAGTTGTATCCATCATTTTGGCACTGCTCATGATGATTATGAGTGTAGTTTCCTGCGGCAGCTCTAACAATGAGCCCGAAAAAGGAGCTAACGGACTGACAAAGCTCAAATTGGGCGGCATCGGACCTCTTACAGGCGACTATGCTAACTACGGCACATCGGTTAAACAGGGTGCTGAGCTGGCCGTTAAAGAAATTAACGCAGCCGGTGGTATAAATGGCTTTGAGTTCGATCTTGCATTTGAGGATTCAAAGGGTGACCCCGACTCTGCAGTTGCAGCATATGGTTCACTTATTGACAAAGGAATGAAGGTATCTCTTGGTGCAGTTTTCTCAGGCGAAATGGCATCTGTAACTGCTGCTGCAGCTCAAGACGGAATTCTTCTCCTTTCACCGTCTGCATCGGCTAAAGATTCCATCAGCGGCAACGATGCAGCTTTCCGTGTATGCTTTAATGACCCGCAACAGGGCTCTGCTTCCGCTGTATTTATTGATGAGAATCAGCTTGCTAAAAAGGTAGCTGTATTCTATCAGAGCGATATCGATTACAGCAAGGGTCTTTATGAAACATTCCAGGCTGAGTGTAAGGTAAGAGGAATTGAAATTACAACTGTTGAAACATTCACAGCTTCCACAAACACCGACTTCTCATCACAGATTAGCAAAATTAAAAATTCCGGCGCAGAAATGGTATTCATCCCGATTTATGCTGCTGAGGCTTCTACATTCCTTACACAAGCTTACGGCAAGCTGAACGACATGATTTTCTTTGGATGCGACGGTCTTGACGGTATTCTTACAAAGGTATCCGAGCCTAAATATGCTGAGAATGTAATGATGCTCACTCCGTTCTCTGCTGATGATACCGACGAAAAGGTTCAGCATTTTGTAAAAGAATACAAGGCAACTTATAATGTAGTTCCTGACCAGTTTGCTGCTGACGGATATGATGCAATATACGCTATTGCAGAAGCTATTAAATCTGCAAATGCTACTCCCGAAAACTTCATGGATGATACATTTAATGCAAATATGGTTGCAGCCATGACAAAGATTGAGGTTGCAGGTGTAACAGGAACAATGACATGGACAGCCGACGGCGAAACAAACAAGGCTGCCAAGGCTATGATTATCCACGATGGCGTAGCCGCTCTTTACAAAGCGAAATAATAATCACTCGCAAAAAATACAAATACACAATCCCGACAAAGGGCTAACCCTCTTTGTCGGGAAATGCTCATTTTTAGTAAAAGATTATAGAAATAGATTTTAGTTAAAGGAAGGCTCTGTTATGGTCAATTTCATACAGACATTGATTAGCGGCCTGGGCCTAGGAAGTATTTATGCGCTTATTGCGCTCGGATACACCATGGTTTACGGTATCGCAAAAATGCTTAATTTTGCTCACGGCGATGTCATAATGGTAGGAGCTTATGCTATAATAGCATCTGTCTTTTCTGCAAGTATGCCTGCGGCAGTAGCGGTTATTGTAAGCATTGTGGTGTGTGCGGTTCTTGGAATGACAATCGAATTTTTAGCGTATAAGCCTTTGCGTAAGGCTCCTGCGCTCACAGTACTTATCACTGCAATAGGTATCAGCTACCTGCTTCAAAATCTCGCCCTGCTAATATTCGGTTCGGAGCAGAAATCATTTCCTAACACAGTAATTAATTTGCCCAATGTAAACATTGGTGGCGTTCAAATAGATGGTGTTACATTAGCAACACTTATAGCTACTGCTGTAATAATGGTAGGACTGACACTGTTTATCAACAAAACAAAGCTCGGAAAGGCAATGCGAGCGTCCTCAGAGGATAAAGATGCTGCCGAACTTATGGGTATCAGTGTAAACCGTACCATTTCCATTACTTTTGCTATTGGCTCGGCTCTTGCGGCAATAGCCAGCATCTTTTACGGTGCTACATATGTGTACATTAAGCCGACAACAGGAGCAATGCCTGGTATTAAGGCATTTACAGCGGCAGTATTCGGCGGCATCGGCTCCATCCCCGGAGCAATGCTCGGCGGCATAATGCTGGGTGTAATTGAAAAGCTTTCACAAACTTACGTTTCCACGCTGTGGACAGACGCTATTGTTTTCGGCGCACTGGTACTGGTGCTCGTCGTAAAACCGACAGGCTTGCTCGGCAAGGAAATCAAGGAGAAGGTGTAATGCATGGCTAAAAACAATATTATTAAAAGATTGTTTTCAAAAAACAGCATAACTATTTATATAGTGGTAGCCATTTACGCTGCCATATCTACCATGCTTTATACAGGAAACCTTTCGCGTCAGTTGACCAACATGGTTATCTCTGTTTCATGCTATGTTGTTCTTGCTGTATCGCTTAACCTTGTAGTAGGGTTCCTGGGTGAGTTATCACTTGGACATGCCTGCTTTATGTCGGTCGGGCTTTTCAGCGGATGCATTTTCTCGGTTGTAACGCGTGAAATGCTACCGCTTGTTGTCAGACTTCCCATTTCAATGGTAGTCGGTGGTATTTTTGCAGCAGTTGTGGGATTTATAGTTGGTTTGCCTGCGCTTCGACTAAAAGGGGACTATCTTGCTATCGTTACATTAGCTTGCGGTGAAATTGTCAACAATGCAATCACCAACCTCAATATAGTTAATGAAGACATCGGACTTAAAATGGAGGGCGCTGTTGGTCTTAACACAGGTACAATTTACTTAAGGACTAAAGAGCTGCTTCCGTACGCGATTGTTTTGGTTTTCATAACTATCATCGTAATGATGAATATTGGAAAATCGAAAGCAGGCCGCAACATAATGGCAATTCGTGATAACCGAATTGCTGCGGAGAGTATAGGCATAAACATTACATATTATAAATTGATTGTTTTCATACTTGCAGCATTTTTTGCCGGAATGGCAGGCACATTATACGGCCACAGCCTAGCTAATATTAAGGCAACAACTTTTAATTACAATATGTCTATTGAAATACTGGTTATCGTTGTACTGGGCGGTATGGGCAGTGTTCGCGGATCGGTTATTGCGGCGATTATATTGCGTGTTCTTCCGGAGCTGCTGCGAGAATTCAGCGATTACCGTATGTTGGTATATTCGGTACTGTTAATCGTAATCATGATATTAAACGCAAATCCGCGTTTTGCAGAGTTTAAGGGTCAGTGGAGCATTAAAAACATCGTTGCAAAAATAAAGAAGAACCGCAGCGAGAAAATTACTGCAGAGGAGGGCGCATCAAATGAGTGAAAAAACTAAAATGGTGCCGTTCCCGAGCGATTCTATTGTTCCTGAACGCGACCTTGGCAAAACGCCCATTTTGGAAACAAAACATCTTGGAATCGATTTTGGTGGACTGACAGCGGTTGATGATTTCACGCTGACTATCGGCCGCACCGAAATAGCGGGACTCATCGGCCCTAACGGAGCCGGAAAGACAACCGTATTTAATATGCTTACAAATGTTTATCAGCCTACACGTGGTACTATCATGCTCGATGGCTATACTACTGCAGGCAAGTCAACAGCGCAGGTAAACCGCATGGGCATAGCACGAACATTCCAAAACATTCGCCTTTTCTCCAACATGTCTGTTCTTGACAATGTTAAGGTTGGAATGCATACATCGGTAAAGGAAAGCTTTTTCAGCTCGCTTACCCACGGATTTGGGTATAAGAGCGCTGAGAAAAAAGCTACCGAAAGAGCAATGGAACTGCTAGCGTTTTTCGGCATGGAGGATACAGCAAAAGCACAGGCGGGAAGCTTGCCGTACGGAGCACAGCGCAGACTTGAAATAGCACGTGCTCTGGCAACTAATCCGGGCATTATTTTGCTTGATGAGCCTGCTGCCGGAATGAACCCTTCGGAGACTGCCGAACTTATGGAAAACATCAGACGCATACGTGACCAATTCCAAATAGCTGTTATGCTTATTGAGCACGACATGAACTTAGTAATGGGTATTTGCGAGGGAATTTGCGTGCTTAATTACGGAAAAATCATTGCAAAAGGCACTCCTGACGAGATAAAGAATAACCAAGCAGTAATTGAGGCTTATCTCGGAAAAAAGGGGGCTAAGTAATGTTAAAGGTAAATAATATTGATGTTTACTACGGTAAAATACACGCAATAAAAGATGTTTCCTTTAATGTAAATGAAGGAGAAATTGTTGCTCTGATCGGTGCAAACGGTGCCGGCAAATCAACCACACTTAAAACGGTGTCCGGAATCATGCATTCCAAAACCGGCAACATTTCATTTATGGATGAAAACATCACCCACATTGAGCCGCACAAGCTGGTTTCAAAGGGACTTGCCCATGTTCCCGAAGGACGTCGCATTTTTCTGCAAATGAGCGTTATGGAAAACCTTGAAATGGGAGCTTACACACAGAGCAAGATTAATCATTCGGATATTGAGGATGTTTTCACGCGATTCCCACGGCTCAAGGAAAGAAAAAACCAGATTGCGGGTACGCTTTCGGGTGGAGAACAGCAAATGCTTGCAATGGGCAGAGCTCTCATGAGTCACCCGAAACTGCTTATGCTTGACGAACCGTCAATGGGTTTGGCACCAATTCTTGTTGAACAGATATTCGACATTATAAAGGAATTGCACGATACAGGGACTACCATTTTGCTTGTTGAGCAAAATGCCGAAATGGCGCTGCAGGTTGCCGACCGTGCATATGTACTTGAATCGGGACGAATTGTACTTACTGGTACAGGTGACGAACTGGCAAAGAGTGAAGCCATCAGAAAGGCTTATCTTGGCGGCTAAAAAATATATTAAAAAACTCAGCACAAAAAAAGAACGAGTGTCATTGCGACACTCGTTCTTTTTTATTCTCCTATGACAAGTTTTATTGTATTCAATAGTATTATTGCTTATCATTAATATTGTCGTTAGGATAGTTTTTTGGTAAATAAAATATAAACCCAATGTTTTAATAAAACTTATGTAATAAAAAAATATTACCCTGTACGCAGCACAGCATAAAATTCTCTGTGAGTATGGTAAAATGTTTAAGTTATTACTTAAAAAAGGGGATTGCATAAAAAGGGGATTGCACAAAGATCCCTGCTTGTTATAGCGTTCGACAATATTAAAAGGGCACACTTCATTTTCTGTATTGCGCTCTTACCTTTTACAACAGCATATTTATATTTTCAGGGAGTATTTATTGTCAATAAACTGCTTGTGGCATATAATATAGCGGTGATATATATGAGCCCATGTGAGCTTACAGCAACTGCAACTGCCATCGCAAACACTATCGCCTGCAACATTCCCGATGACGATCAGCTTAATCTACTCGGCACCGTTTTAACTCTAATTGGCGATACACTTGTGACGATTGTAGCACAGCGTATAATATGCGAAAGAAACAGCGCAGAAAACGTATAGCATCGTTTTCTGCGCTGTATTTAAGGTTTAAAAGTATACCCGCCCTGCCGTATATCGTAATTTGATAACCTGCAGTAAAGCAGGTGGGTGTTCTCCCAACGCCTTTGTGCTTCCAACGTCCTCTGTGCAAGCACAGAGGGAGGCCTGCATACCCAGCGCCGGAGGCGAACTCCCTATAAAAAAGGTTGTAGGGTTATAAAAGACGATTGAGTTCGCGAACAGGGCAGATAGTATAATATATTAAGTTATGGTGTTATTATTCCTCAGTGATGTCGAACATATCCTGAAGCCTGTCGATGAAAATTCCGGCAACATCTTCGTACTCTTCATCGTCCTCAATTTCTTCAAATTGTTCTTCATCATCCTCAACAATTACCTTAAGAACTACAAGCTCGCCGTCCGAATCAAGTATTTTTTGTGGGTCATCGTACTTTGGCATAAGTGCAAGATAACGCTCGTCGTTATATTCAATTTGGTCAAGTATTTCAAATTGGTATTCATTACCTTCATCGTCGGTGAGTGAAATCAGGTCGGGAATATAGTTGTCCTCCTGGTCAATGTTTTCAATATTATTGTTAAAATTTTTTATTTCAGCCATTTTTGTCATTCCTTTCGGCTGTGTTTTAAACAGCGTTTATATTACATTATTTTAACCCAATAAGTCAAATTAGTCAACAGTATATTGGGTTATTAAAAAACAACTAAAAAAGTTAAAATTTATAAAAAAAACTGTTGACATTTACCTGAAAGCGTGCTATATTATAGATGAAAAAGGAAAGCCAAAGGCTACTTAGAAAGGAATGATTCCGATGCACTCTGAATCACAAACCAGCAAATTCTAAGTCCATGGAGGTGAGTGCAAAGAACCAATAAGGTGCTTGAACCACATTCTAAAAGGTCTAAAACATGAAAAGGTGAGTCCAACGGAATATCTTAACGGTGAACCTAAAAAAACTCAATTTTTTATGAAATAGGTGAGTCCAAAATTTAATTAACGGAAAAAACGTGCGATTCAAAATAATTCATTTTGAAATGGGTGAGTCCGATTATTTAACTAATAAGAAAAATTTTATATTTTACTTGAACTGGACAAATTTAATAAAACAACAGGCGGTATTACCGCAATCTGAAAAATTTGATATAAAGGGAGCATTTGCAATTGCAAATGCTCCCTTGGTGTTTTTTTATGTTTTTATATTATTAAATATTGCTTCAAAAAGTCTGTTACAGCAATTTATAATTCTGTATTTTAACATATGCACACTTTTTCATTTGATGTATTTGTATTGACCTTATGAAAAAAATTTGATATTATGATTTGGCGATTTCAATCAATGGAGGAAAATTATGCTTGATGCTTTACTTGACGCTGTTATAGACTGCGCCAAAATGTTGCCAATTCTTTATATTGCATATCTCTTAATGGAGCTTTTTGAGCACCACGCCGGAGAGAAAACCCATTGCGTTATTGCAAAGATGGGAAGGTCCGGCCCTATTACAGGCGCTTTGCTCGGAATTATACCGCAATGTGGATTTTCGGGAGCGGTTGCAGGGCTGTATGCAGCAGGAATTGTAACACTGGGCACAGTAATAGCCGTGTTTATCTCAACCTCCGATGAAATGCTGCCTATTTTACTGTCCTCCAATATAGATGGGGGAGTAATACTTAAAATATTGTCGTTCAAACTGCTTGGCGGTATAATTTTCGGCTTTGCAGTTGACCTTATTTACCGTAAAAAACATACAAAACACCAGCACAACGAAATTCATGATTTATGCGAGCGAGATCATTGCTCGTGCAACCACAGGAACATATTTTTGTCTGCATTAATACATTCGCTACGCGTTATTTTGATGATTTTCGTTGTTACCGTTGCTCTTAATTCTGCTTTTGCGCTCGGCGGCGAAGATTTGCTCAAAAATTTTGTTCTTAACAAGCCAATTATTGCTGAACTTACAACAGGGCTAATCGGACTTATACCGAATTGTTCTGCGTCGGTACTTATAACCAATCTTTATGTAAATGGAGCAATCACGGTCAGCGCAATGATGTCCGGACTTATGGTCAATGCGGGAGTAGGACTCATTGTACTTTATCGAATGAACAAAAATATACGCGAAAATGTAGCTATTACCGTAGTAATGTATGCACTCGGAGTAATCGGAGGATTGCTAACAGCACTTGTTTGGTAAAAAAGATAAATAAAATAATCAAAAGCATCTTTTTCTGTTTCTATTTCAAACAGTAAGGGGTGCTTTATTTTAGGGTGTGTAAGGTGTTTTATGAAAAAGAAAAAGTTTTACTCCGAACTATCATATGCTTTCGGACTTTTGTCCCTTGCGGTAGGATCATCTATGATGACAGTAGCAAACTTTGGTTTGTCAATGGTAATTGCGCCTGCATACATTGTCCACCTGAAGCTGTCAGAACTGTGGAGCTTTGTTACATTCGGCATGGCGGAATACATTTTTCAGGCGTTGCTGCTTGTCGTAATGATAGCTGCTGTGCGTAAATTCAAAGCTACATATCTGTTGTCTTTTGCTACAGCTGTGATATATGGATTCATTCTTGACGGGTGTCTTACTATAATGGCTTTGCTCGGTGATGTAGGAATAACAGCACGGATAATTCTGTACATTATTGGTTTATTTTTAACTGCTCTTGGTGTATCATTTATGTTTCATACATACATATCCGCAGAGGTTTACGAGCTGTTTGTTAAAGAGGTTGCGCAGCGATATAATATTAAAATCACTACGATTAAAATCATTTACGACTATGTAAGTTGCATTATTTCCGTTGTGATGTCTTTTTGGTTTTTCGGACTATGGCAATTAAAAGGAATCGGTTTTGGTACGGTGATTTGCGCACTTATAAACGGAAGGCTGATTGGAATCATCAGCAAATATCTCGATAACCATTTTGAATTTGTCGACCGACTGAAACTGAGAAAGTATTTTTAATCAAAACTAAACAATATTTTTTACATTGCCGTGATTAAATTATCGCAAATATACATTGACTGTTTTTCGACAATATGTTAAAATATTGTTATTAGAGGTTTTCCGCGACTGACGGAATGTGGGTTAACACAATGAAACGGGAAACAGAAATTTTGGCCGACCGTCTGGGCAGATCTACCTTTACAGGGTGGCTCTGCCTATTTTTGTATTCGGGGTTAGTTAGAAAGGTGTTTTGTACGATGGCTAAAGATAAATATATTTCACCCTTTTCCACTCGTTATTCGAGCGATGAAATGCAGTTTATTTTTTCTGAGGATAATAAGTTTCGCACATGGCGAAGACTGTGGATTTCGCTGGCAAAGGCTGAAAAACAGCTTGGGCTCGATATTACTGACGAGCAAATAGCTGAATTGGAAAAGTACAAAGATGATATAAACTATGAGGTGGCAGAGGCACGCGAAAAGCTGGTTCGCCACGATGTAATGTCGCATGTGTACGCTTACGGACAGCAGTGTCCGTCAGCCGAACCAATTATTCATCTCGGTGCAACATCATGTTATGTGTGCGACAATACCGATGTAATAGTTATGCGGCAGGCATCTGAATTGGTGCTTAAAAAGGCAGCACAGGTAGTCTTTAACCTTACCGGTTTTGCAAAGCAGTATAAATCAATGCCTTGCCTTGCTTATACACACTTGCAGCCTGCACAGCTTACCACTGTGGGAAAACGCGCAACTCTTTGGATATACGAACTTGTACAGGATATTGAGGAATTACAGCATCGTCTTGATAAGCTACTGCTCCTGGGTTCAAAGGGTACAACCGGTACTCAGGCAAGCTTTATGGAGCTGTTTCAGGGCGATGAGGAAAAGATAAAGAAGCTAGAGCATCTTATAGCCGATGATATGGATTTTGCCGGATGCGTAGCAGTGTCGGGACAGACATATTCGCGTAAGGTAGATTCATACTTTTTATCCGTTCTTTCCGGATTTGCGCAAAGTGCGCATAAGTTTGCAAACGATATGCGAATTTTGCAGTCATTTGAGGAACTTGAAGAGCCGTTTGGAGAAAATCAAATTGGTTCGTCAGCCATGCCGTATAAACGCAACCCTATGCGCTGTGAGCGTATATGTGCTCTTGCTCGTTATGTAGTTGTTGATTCGCTCAACCCCGCTATAACCGCATCAACCCAGTGGTTTGAGCGCACGCTTGATGACAGCGCAAACAAGCGCATCAGCGTAGCTGAGGCATTCCTTGCAGTTGATGCAATACTGAATATATACATCAATGTAACCAACGGTATGGTAGTATATGATCGTGTAGTTAACCGTCGTGTAATGGAAAAACTGCCTTTCATGGCAACCGAGGATATCATGATGGAGTCGGTAAAGCGTGGGGGAAACCGTCAGGAGTTGCATGAACGCCTGAGAGTTCATTCACACGCAGCAGCGGCAAAGGTTAAGCTTGAGGGCGGAGCAAATGACCTCATTGACCGTATAGCTGATGATGAAGCATTCCCGCTGACAAAAAAAGAAATTGAGCAACACCTGGACCCGACAAAATATATTGGTCGCTGTCCATCGCAGGTTGACGAATTTGTAAACAACATTGCACAGCCGATAATTGACAAATATTTTGAAGAAACTCATGTTGAGTTAACAGTTTAATGGCTTGCATATGATAAATTTTCGGTTATAATAAATGATAATTAAAAAAATCAGGAGGATATATATGGCTTATTTTTACAGTGAACAGTCTCATACTTTTAACGAATATCTTTTGGTTCCTGGATATTCGTCAAGCGAATGCATTCCTTCAAATGTTTCTCTTGCAACTCCGCTTGTAAAATATAAGAAGGGCGAAACCCCGGCAATTACTATGAATGTGCCGCTTGTTTCGGCAATTATGCAGTCGGTTTCCGATGACCGTCTTGCAGTTGCTTTAGCACAGGAGGGCGGCGTGTCTTTCATATACGGCTCGCAGTCAATCGAAAGCGAAGCATCAATGGTCGCTCGTGTTAAGGGATACAAGGCAGGCTTTGTAAAAAGCGATTCTAACATCCGCCCTGACCAGACTCTTTCTGATATTCTTGAGCTGAAAGAGCGCACAGGACATTCTACTGTTGCTGTCACTGAGGATGGTACATCTGAGGGCAAACTGGTTGGTATTGTTACCGGTCGTGATTATCGTGTCAGCCGCATGAGCGGAGATGAAAAGGTAGCCGATTTTATGACACCTTTTGAAAAATTGATTACAGCCCCCGAGGGAACTACCCTTAAGGAGGCAAATGACATCATTTGGAATCATAAGCTTAATTCGCTTCCGATTATTGATAAAAACGGCAGACTTTGTTCCTTTGTTTTCCGTAAGGACTACGACCAACATAAGAAAAATCCGCACGAATTGCTTGACGGAAATAAGAGCTATGTTGTCGGTGCAGGAATTAACACTCGTGACTATGCTGAACGTATTCCTGCTCTTGTTAATGCTGGTGCTGATGTACTTTGCATTGACTCATCTGAGGGATTTTCTGAGTGGCAGAAAAACACCATTAAATGGGTGCGCGACAACTATGGTGACACTGTAAAAATTGGCGCAGGAAATGTTGTAGACGCTGAAGGTTTCCGCTTCCTTGCCGATTGCGGTGCCGACTTTGTAAAGGTTGGTATCGGCGGCGGTTCAATTTGCATTACTCGCGAGACAAAGGGTATAGGCAGAGGACAGGCAACCGCAGTTAGCGAAGTTAGTAAAGCTCGCGATGAATATTATAAGGAAACAGGAATATATGTTCCCGTTTGCTCCGACGGCGGTATAGTACACGACCATCACATCACTCTTGCATTGGCAATGGGCGCCGACTTTATCATGCTCGGCCGCTATTTTGCACGATTTGAGGAAAGCCCGTCGGCAAAGGTTAATGTTAACGGCACTCTGATGAAAGAGTACTGGGGCGAAGGTTCAAACCGCGCACGAAATTGGCAGCGTTATGATCTCGGTGGTTCCTCAAAGCTTTCATTTGAGGAAGGTGTAGACTCCTATGTTCCGTACGCCGGCAAATTATCTGATAATGTTCAGCAGACACTTGCAAAGGTGCGCTCAACAATGTGCAACTGTGGAGCTCTCAGCATCCCTGAACTGCAGGCAAAGGCAAAACTCACACTGGTATCTTCCGTAAGTATTGTCGAGGGCGGCGCACACGATGTTATGCTCAAAACCTCAAATAAACAGGTGTAAAAGGAGCTTTAAAATGAAAACCGATATTGAAATAGCTCAGTCTATTCAAATGAAACCGATTGCTGAAATAGCTGCTGCTGCCGGTATTGACGAAAAATACCTTGAGCAGTACGGTCGCTATAAGGCAAAGGTTGACTACTCGCTTTTAAAGGAAAGCAAGCGGTCGGACGGCAAGCTCATTCTTGTTACCGCTATAACCCCCACCCCGGCAGGAGAAGGTAAAACCACCACAACAATCGGACTTGCCGACGGACTGAAGAGGATTGGCAAAAATGTAGTTGTTGCGCTTCGTGAGCCGTCACTAGGCCCTGTTTTTGGGGTAAAGGGTGGCGCTGCAGGCGGTGGATATGCACAGGTTGTTCCAATGGAGGATATAAACCTGCATTTTACAGGAGATTTTCATGCTATCGGTGCAGCAAACAACCTGCTTGCAGCCATGCTTGATAACCACATTTATCAGGGCAACTCTCTTAATATTGACCCGCGCCGCATAACATGGAAACGCTGCGTTGATATGAATGATCGACAGCTCCGTTTTGTTACTGACGGACTGGGCGGCAGAGTAAACGGAGTTCCCCGTGAAGACGGATACGACATCACGGTAGCTTCAGAAATAATGGCGGTTTTCTGCCTTTCTAAATCAATTACCGACTTAAAGGAACGCCTTTCTCGTATTATTGTAGGATATACTTACGACGAAAAGCCGGTCACAGCAGGAGATTTAAAAGCTGTCGGCGCAATGGCCGCACTGCTTAAAGATGCACTTAAGCCAAACCTCGTACAGACCCTTGAGGGTACTCCTGCATTCATTCACGGCGGCCCATTTGCAAATATTGCACATGGATGCAATTCAATAATGGCTACCCGTATGGCAATGCGACTTGGCGATTACGCCGTTACCGAAGCAGGTTTTGGTGCCGACCTTGGCGCAGAAAAGTTCCTGGATATAAAATGCCGTATGGCTGAACTTAATCCCGATGCAGTCGTAGTTGTAGCTACAGTTCGTGCACTAAAAATGCACGGTGGTATGTCAAAATCCGAACTTGGCAATGAAAACCTGGATGCACTTGAAAAGGGAATACCTAACTTGTTGCGTCATGTTTCCAATATCAAAAATGTTTACAAGCTTCCTTCTGTGGTTGCTGTTAATCGTTTCCCCACCGATACCGATGCAGAAATAGAGCTTATAATAAATAAATGCAAAGCTCTGGGCGTAAATGTAGTTCTGTCTAATGTTTGGGCAGAAGGCGGAAAAGGCGGCGAAGAGCTGGCTCGTGAGGTTGTACGTCTTTGCAACGAGGAAAAGGGAGATTTCAGCTATTCATATGAGCTTGATGGATCCATCGAGGATAAAATTACTGCCATTGTTAAGCGTGTTTACGGCGGCGACGGAATTTCTGTTACACCACAGGCAAAAAAAGAAATCGACCGTCTTACAGCACTCGGTTTTGATAAATGTCCCGTATGTATTGCAAAAACGCAGTATTCTTTTTCCGATGACCAGACAAAAATAGGCGCACCTGAGCATTTTACCGTAACGGTTAAGAATGTTAAGATGTCAGCAGGAGCGGGATTTGTTGTGGTATTGACCGGCGATATTATGACAATGCCGGGATTGCCCAAAATGCCTGCAGCTGAAAAAATCGATGTTGATGAAAGCGGAAAAATCACGGGTTTGTTTTAATTAATTTAATTATAAAAAAATGCCTTCAGTACAAATTTGTACTGAAGGCATTTTTGCAATGTGTTTATTTTTTTGCCCATGTTGATGGCGAAAGGAAAAGTAGCAGGGGGAATATTTCAAGTCGCCCAAGAAGCATTGCAAACGTTAACATGATTGTGGATATATCGGAGTAGCATGCGTAGCTTGAAGCTGGTCCAACCATTCCTAATCCCGGGCCAATGTTGTTAAAGCACGATGCTGCGGCAGAAAAATTTGTTTCAAATCCGAAAGACGGTTCAAAACACAGTACAAAAAGCGTTGCAAAAAAACAAAGCATATAAAGTGCAAAGTAGGTGCTCACACTGTTGAGTGTTGTACTATCAATCTGTTTTCCGTCCATTTTTACAACACTTACAGAGCGAGGATGCAGCATGTGTTTGAATTCTTTTTTAATCATCTTAAACAAAATTACAACGCGTGATACTTTGAGTCCGCCTGCCGTTGAGCCGGCACAAGCACCACAGAACATGAGTAACAGCAAAATGTATTTTGATAAATCGGGCCATAAATTAAAGTCGGTTGTGGCATAACCGGTTGTTGTGATAATGGATGAAACCTGAAATGCTGACAGTCTGATTGCTTCGGAAAAGTTTTTGCACAGTGGCATAATATTAGCTGTGATTATGACAACGCTGACAGCTACAATTCCAAAATATGACCACATTTCAACGTTTTTAATTACCGAGCGAAAGCGGCGTATCAGTATAAGAAAGAATATGTTGAAGTTGATACCAAAAATCAGCATGAAGATTGCGATAACCCACTGAATATATGAGTTGTAACCGCCCACGCTGTCCAATTTGATTCCAAAACCACCCGTACCCGCAGTACCAAACGTGTGAACGGTGCTTTCAAAAAGGGACATTCCACCAAATAAAAGAAGCACTATTTCAACAACTGTAAGACCTATGTAAATCAGATACAAAATTTTTGCAGTGTCTTTAGCTTTTGGAACCAACTTATCGACAATCGGGCCGGGCATTTCCGCACGTATAAGGTGAATGGAACGGTCCGAAAAGTTCGGTATAATTGCCAGTACGAATACAAGAACGCCCATGCCTCCGACCCAGTGAGTAAAGCTGCGCCAGAATAAGATGCCGTGTGAGAGCTTTTCAACATTTTCTACAATTGATGCTCCGGTTGTGGTAAATCCACTGACAGTTTCAAATACAGCGTCTACATATGAAGGAATTTCTCCGCTGATTGTAAAGGGCAGAGCACCGATGAGCGACATTGATATCCAGGCAAGCGTTACTACTACAAAACCCTCTTTTGCGTAAATTACGTGATTTTGAGGTCGAGTTATTAAAGTTAATAAAAATCCTACTGCCAACGCAATACCTATTGTGATTAGGAAGCTTGTAAAACAAGCCTCCTTATAATACAGCGACACAATCAGCGGCAGAATAAGCAATGCTGCCTCTACCTTTAACATCTGACCGGTCAAATAAAAAACCATTCTACGATTCATAATTTTTGACTCGCACCTTTACTGAATAATATCAGAAATCTCATTAAGTCTTCGCCCTGCGGCGATAACGACAACCTTGTCTTCGGGCAGTATAATGTCGTCACCGGCAGGAATTATTATTTTTCTGCCTCGAATTATGCCCGAAATAAGAATGTTTTGTTTTAGATTCATATCTTTAAGCGGAATGTTGATAAGCTTACAGTCGTGAGTAATATTAAATTCAAGCGCTTCGGCTTTTCCGTCTAACAGCTTGTACAAAGTTTCAACATTGCTGCCAAGCGAGTTTTTTAAAGCTCTGGCATATCTTACTAATATGTCGGATATTATTTTTTTTGGTGAAACAATGCAGTCAAGTCCAATTTTTTCAGCTATGTATGAAAATTCGTCACCGTTGACTTTTGAAATGACCTTTGGCACATTTTGAGCCATGGCGTAAAAGGACATAAGTATGTTTTCCTCGTCCATTCCGGTCAGCGCAACGAATGCGTCCATAGAGCGCATTCCTTCTTCACGCAGCAGTTCCTGCTGTGCGCCGTCACCGTTAATTACAGAGGCGCCCGGAAGTGCTTCGCACAGTTCAATGCAACGATCGTGATCTTTTTCAACTATTTTTACCGAGTTTCCGCTTGCAATCAGCATTTTAGCCAGGTAATATGCTGAGCGGCTGCCTCCGAGTATCATTACATTGCGTGCGTGCTTTTGCATATTGCCAAGCATTTTAATAAACCTTAGTATTTCAGCGGGTGCAGCGGTAATGCCGATTTTATCTCCGCTTTTCAAAACAAATTTGCCGTCAGGAATGAAAACCTCGCCATCACGCTGAACAACGCAGATAAGCAGCTTTACATCATATTTTTTTCTAAGTTCGCTGAGGCTCATTCCGTCAAGTTGTGAGTCGGGTTTTAGCCTCAGCTCAACCATTTCAAAATTGCGACGCGAAAATGTTTCTATTTTAGCCGCAGATGGCAATTTTAATATGTTGAACAACTCTTGAGCAGCGAGCAAGTCGGGGTTGATTGACATGGATAATCCAAGCTGCTGTTTTAAGAATCCGAGACTTTGGTCGTTATACTCAGGATTGCGAATGCGAGCAATGGTGTGCTTTGCTCCAAGACGCTTTGCAAGAAAGCAGCTAAGCATATTCATTTCGTCAGAGTCTGTTACAGCTACGAACAGTTCTGCTTTTTCCACGCCTGCCTGTGTCAGAGTTTCGCAGTCGTTACCGTTACCGCATACGCCGATAGCATCATAAATATTAGTTATTTGGGTTATGACTTCGGGATTATCGTCAACAGCTATAACATCATGTCCTTCAGCAACAAGACTTGATAATATAGTCGTACCGATTTTTCCGCAGCCTACAATTACAATTTTCATAATCATATTCCTTTTCAAATACATTATGTTTTAATATGTGTTATTTTAAATTGGCTACATTATACTACACTGCAAATTTTTTTTCCACAAACTTTTAAAATAATTTTAAATTAAACTTGTTTTGACGTTCTTTTGACACTAATAGACCGTATACGGCGGCTATTTAAGTAGTTTAACATGCCTCATGCACAATTCGACAATCTGACTTTTTCATATATCATCATGTTTTTAAGTATTATAATACTGCAACGATGCTGGGTTTTAAATATAAATACAATTTAGACAAAATGCTATAAGCGAGGAGTTTACCAAGATACAATTAGCAGCTCGCTTAGTAACAAATTATTAAATAACATGCAATAATTTAGCAACTTGTCTTGTGAAATTATTGACATTGCTTAGCATTTGTTGTAATATTGAATAAATAATAAGTAATTATTATTATTTATTTATGTATTTTTTTATTATGAGGAGGCAAATATTATGAAAAAAGTTCTTGCATTAGTTCTTTGTCTTGCAATGCTTTGCGTTTGCTTTGCAGGATGCGGTTCAAATGAAGCCGACACAGGTTCTGATAAGGTAATCAAAATCGGTATTTTCGAGCCCGCTTCTGGAGCAAATGGCGCAGGCGGTAAACAGGAAACTCTTGGCATCAAATATGCTCATTCAAAGCAACCCACAGTTGATATAAACGGCGAAACCTATAAGGTTGAGCTGGTAGAGGTTGACAACCAGTCAGCAGATGATAAGGCTGTTACCGCTGCCGCAGAACTTGTAAATAAAGGTGTTTCCGTTGTTCTCGGTTCTTACGGCTCAAGCGTATCTATTGCAGCTTCTCCGACATTCCAGGAGGCTAATATTCCTGCTATAGGTATTACTTGCACAAACACACAAGTAACAGAAGGAAACAAGCACTACTTCCGTATCTGCTTCCTTGATCCGTTCCAGGGCGCAGTTCTTGCTAAGTACGCTTGGGATAACGGAATTAAAACCGCTTACACCTTGGCTGAGCTTGGTAATGCTTATGACCTTGGTCTTGCCAGCAGCTTTAAGACAGCTTTTGAAAAGCTCGGCGGTAAGGTTGTAGCTGAAAACTTCCCGAACAACCAGGCTGACTTTACTTCTTACATAACAAATGCAAACAATGCAAAAGCTGAAGCTATATTTGCACCGACTTCAACCTCTTATGCACAGCTTATCGTTGAGGCTGCTGCTACACAGGGAGTTAAAATTCCTCTTTATGCCGGCGATACATGGGACAGCAATGTTATCCTTGAAGCTGCAAAGGGCAAAGATGTAAACATCAATGTAACTACCTTCTATCAGGAAGGCGGTAACTCTGAATTTGATACAGGCTTCAAGACTTGGCTCAACTCCGATGCTCAGAATCTCACCAACAACGGCGGAAACGACGTTGTTGCAGCAGTATCTGCAATGGGTTACGATTCATACTTTGTAGCACTTGAGGCTATAAAAGCTGCTAAATCTGCTGACTCTCAGAAGATCATGGATGCGCTTTGGAATGTACAGTACAACGGCGTTACTGGCGAAATTAAATTTGACGCTGTAAACGGTGATGCACAGCGTACAGTTGCTTATATTAAGGCTGCTGACACTACAACAGGCACATGGAAGTTTGTTAAAGAGCAGGGCATTTAATAATCCGGTTTGATGCTTTTACAAGGTCGGATGCCTCGCATCCGACCTTGGCTTTTTCAAATAATATACTTTCTAAAGGTTATTGAATATCTGCCGAACTGACGTTCAATGCCCTTTAGCTATGGAGGAGTTTCCTAAATGGATAATATTTGGGCAAAAATGGTCCAGTTTTTTTCGGAAAATATTGATTATGTATTAGCCGGAATATCAGTTGGCGGACAGTATGCGCTCATAGCCATTGGTTACACGATGGTATATGGCATACTTCGCCTCATAAACTTTGCTCATGGCGATGTATTTATGGTTGCCGGCCTTATTACGATATATTTGACAACTATGATGCCGCTTTATTTATCAATCCCCTTTGTTCTATTAATAACAATAGCAGTGGGATTTTTAATTGAGCGCGTTGCGTACAAGCCATTACGATCATCGCCGAGAATGTCAGTCATGATTTCAGCTATCGGCGTGTCATATATGCTGCAGAATGTGGCGCTGTATATTACGGGTGGATTGGCAAAGGTTTATCCATCAATACCATTCCTTTCAGATACTGTTACTGTTTTTGGTGCGACTACCAAATGGGTAACTGTTATTACACCTGTTCTTACAATTGTACTGGTTATTGCGCTTGTTTTGCTTATTAAGTTTACAAAAATCGGTATTGCAATGCGTGCTGTGTCAAAGGATTTTGAAACTTCACAGCTTATGGGAGTAAAAATTAACCGCGTTATAAGCGTTACATTTATTATCGGTTCATTTCTTGCGGCTGTCGGTTCTTTGCTTTACTTTAGTAATTATCCGTCAGTAATCCCGACCTCCGGAGCAATGCCGGGACTAAAATCCTTTGTTGCGGCGGTTTTCGGCGGTATCGGCTCAATTCCCGGTGCCGTAATCGGAGCATTTATTATCGGCATTTGTGAAAACATAATAAAGGCTATAAATATTAACGGAGTAAGCTTTACAACATTCTCCGATGCCTTCACATTTGCACTACTTATCGTCATTCTCTGCGTTAAGCCATCAGGCCTCTTCGGCGAGAAGACAACTGATAAGGTTTAAGGGGGTGCTGAAATGAAATCTTTAATAATAACAGACAAAAAAAAGAAAAAGAAGATTGACACAATTAGTAATATTGTGCTTTTTGCAGCACTGCTTGCAGTTTTAGTTTTAATTGATGCAACATCAAACTCATTTGACATGATAGTAAAGGTGCTACAAAAAGGTTGTGTTTATGCTATTGTCGGCGTGTCCATGAACCTTTTGAACGGATTTACAGGACTGTTTTCTCTCGGTCAGGCAGGCTTCATGCTTATCGGTGCGTATATGTATTCGATTTTCTCGGTATCTGACGAAAGCAGAGAAATGGTATTCAGCTTTTCGGGTAAGCCGCTGGTCAATTTTAAGCTGCCAATAGTTTTAGCTATTGTCCTTGCAGGAGTAGCAGCAGCAATATTTGCCTTTCTTATCGGTCTGCCGGTACTGAAACTTAAAAGCGACTACCTTGCAATAGCAACACTTGGTTTTGCTGAAATCATGCGTACAATCATACAGTGGGATAAGCTTGGCAGACTGACAAACGGCTCGTTCCCGATCAGCAAGCTTAATTCATTTAAGGAAGTATTTGCAGATACACCGTTAAAAAATATGTCATATGTTGTGCCATTCTTTGTGGTTACGCTTATTTGTATTGTTATAATTGCTTTGCTCATTCATTCCACTTACGGCAGAGCGTTTAAGGCTATACGAGACGATGAGGTGGCTGCCGAAGCAATGGGCATAAATCTTGCAAAACACAAAATGATAAGCTTTGTAACAAGCTCATTTTTTGCAGGTATCGGCGGTGCAATGTACGCAATGTATGTTGGATCGACCAACGCAGCACCTTTTACATCTGCGCTTACATATGAAATACTGCTTATCGTAGTTATCGGTGGTATCGGTTCCATTTCGGGATCTATACTTGCAGGATTCCTCTACATTGCATCACAAGAGTGGTGGCTGAGAGGACTTGACAGCGGCAAATTCTTGGGCATTACTTCGCCCCTGTTCCGAAACGGCTTCCGTCTGGTAGTTTTTTCTGTAATCATCATGGCTTTTGTTCTGTTTTTCAGAAAGGGTATCATGGGTGATAAAGAATTTAGCCCGGTCAGATTGTATAACGGAATAGTCAGCATACCGAGCAAACTTAAATCTACATTCGGTAAGCTGTTTAAAAAATCACAAAAAGCGGAGGAGAAGGTATGATGGAAAGTGTACTTCGCTTAGAAAACGTAACCATGCAGTTCGGTGGGGTTGTTGCAGTAAACAACCTCAGCATGGAAGTTAATAAGGGCGAAATCGTCGCTCTTATCGGACCTAACGGTGCAGGAAAAACCACGGCATTTAATGCTATTACCGGCGTTTACGAGCCGACAAACGGCGCCATATACTTTAATGATAAACTTATAATTTCCAATAAGCCGCAGGGCAAAATGAAAAAGCTTTATGCAGGCGAAAATTTTGGAAAATACAAGGTTGTAATGCGTAAAACGCCCGACAAAATTACAAAGCTGGGCATGGCAAGAACTTTCCAGAACATCCGACTGTTTAAGTCAATGACTGTATTTGATAATGTTCTTACAGCAAAGCATTTGCGCAGCACCTCGAACCTGTTTACAGCTACATTCCACCTCAATTTTAGGGAAGAGGCGCGTATGCGTAATGAAACCCTTGAATTGTTGGAACTGGTAGGGCTTGCCGATGTAAAAAATGAACTGGCAACCAGCCTGCCATATGGTAAACAGCGTAAGTTGGAGATTGCACGCGCACTTGCCACAAATCCGACGCTGCTGCTGCTCGATGAGCCTGCCGCAGGAATGAATCCGCAGGAAACCGAAGAGTTAACGAAGTTCATCAGGGAAATTAGAAGCAAATTTGATATTACTATTTTGTTAATTGAACATCATATGAACTTGGTTATGGACATTTCGGACAGAATTTATGTTATTGATTTTGGTAAGGAAATTGCAGCGGGCACACCTGCCGAAATTCAGTCAAGTAAAAGCGTTATAGATGCGTATCTGGGGGTGGCCGAAGAAGATGAATAATATTCTTGAAATAAACGGTTTGTCTGTTAATTTCGGAGGAATCAAAGCCGTAAACAACATTTCTCTCCGGGTAGAAGAGGGCAAAATCGTAACGCTGATAGGAGCAAACGGAGCCGGTAAATCGACTATTTTGCGCTCTGTTTCAGGCATTGTAAAACCGCAAAGCGGAGAAATACTGTACAATGGGCAAAACATTCTCGGAATGTCTCCGGACGTCATCGTTTCAAAGGGAATCACCCTTGTTCCTGAAGGCAGACGAGTTTTTCCAAACCTTACTGTTCATGAAAATCTAAAAATCGGAGCTTATTTAAGAAAAGACAGCCTCGACAACGATTTTGAGTACGTTTACTCGCTATTTCCCCGACTCAAAGAAAGAACTTGGCAGCTTGCCGGTACTCTTTCGGGCGGTGAACAGCAGATGCTTGCAGTAGGCAGAGCTCTTATGAGCAGGCCAAAGCTAGTTATGATGGATGAGCCATCTCTCGGACTTGCACCGCTTGTTGTAAAAAGCATTTTTGAAATTATTAAAACAATTAATGCGCAGGGAATCACTGTTCTCCTTATTGAGCAAAACGCAAATATGGCTCTTAGAATTGCGGATTCTGCTTATGTTTTGGAGACGGGTACAATTACAATGACGGGCTCGGGAGAAGAATTGCTTGCAGACGAGACCATCAAAGAAGCATACTTAGGAAAAAGCAAATAATTAGAAAAATTTGATTACATTTTTAAAATATGTATTGACTTGTTAATTCTGGTATGGTATTATTTTTATAATTATAAAAGCTATGACGAAGACGGTTTAGAAATTATACTTTCAGAGAGTCGGCAATTGGTGAAAGCCGATAGTAAAATTTCATTATTACCCATCACTTCCGAGCTGAAAGGCCGAACGCATACAGCTATTAAGTCTTTCCGTGACTGCCGCGTAAGTGCATACGGGTTGTTAGACCCTGAGTGGCGATTTTATCGCAATTTGAGTGGTACCGCGAGTGAATTTACATTTTCACCCGTCTCAAAGTTTTACTTTGGGACGGGTTTCTTATTTTTATTCAAGGAGGTAATTATTATGTCGACTGTATCAACAAATAAGCTGCTTGAGGTGGCAACACGAATTCGAGAAATGCGTGAAATTTATGGCATTACAACTGAACAGATGGCATCCGATACCGGAGTTTCGCTTGAGGAATACATGGAGTATGAGTCAGGAAATAAGGATTTTCCGTTCAGCTTTATTCATAAATGTTCTCTTGTTTTCGGGATTGGAATTACCGATTTGCTTGAGGGACAAAGTGCACACCTACGTTCGTACACAGTTACACGAAAGGGCGAGGGACAGCAAACAGCAAAAGAAAACGGAATTGAAATTAAAAACCTTGCTCCGCTTTTTAATAAAAAAATAGCTGAGCCATATTGGGTAAAATACGATTTTGACGAAAAACTGCAAAATCAGCCAATCAATCTTTCAACCCACTCGGGTCAGGAATTTGACTTGATTATGAGCGGAAAGTTAAAGGTTCAAATCGGCGACCATATTGAATACTTGAGCGAGGGTGACAGTATTTATTACAACAGTTCAACCCCTCATGGAATGATTGCGGTTGGCGGCACCGATTGCTTGTTTGTTGCCGTTGTTTTGCCCGGTGAGGATACCTCTGAAACATTTATTCGAGAGAGTTTGGCTCCATCACACAGCAAAGCAAAACTAGTCGCCAAACAATTTATTGAAACGGTTGAGGATGAAAACGGCGGACTTAAAAGCATCGATTTTCATAACGAAGACAAATTCAATTTTGCTTTTGACATTGTTGATAAAATTGCAAAGAAAGCACCAAATAAGCTTGCAATGCTTCATATAGATAAAAATAAGGTTGAGCGCAAATTTACATTTAGTGACATGAAGCGTGCATCCAACATGTGTGCAAATTATTTTAAATCGCTTGGCATTAAAAAAGGCGACCGTGTAATGCTGGTGCTTAAACGCCATTACCAGTTCTGGTTTGCCATTTTGGGACTACATAAGCTTGGCGCCATAGCCATTCCTGCGACTAATTTGTTACAGGCACATGACTTTGATTATCGTTTTAATGCGGCCGGTGTTAGCACAGTAATATGCACGGCCGATGGTGATGTAGCAAACCAAATCGATATTTCGCAGAACAACAGTCCTACGCTGAAAAATAAGATTTTGGTTGGCGGTGATCGTGAGGGTTGGCGCAACTTTGATGAAGAATACAGCCTTTTCAGCGCCCATTTCTATAGGGATGAAAACACAGCCTGTGGCGATGACCCTATGTTAATGTTTTTCACTTCAGGCACAACCGGATATCCCAAAATTGCAAATCACAGCTATAAATATCCGCTTGGACATTATATTACCGCGAAATATTGGCACGGTGTATACGAGGACAGCTTACACTTCACCATTTCCGATACAGGCTGGGGAAAAGCACTGTGGGGCAAACTTTATGGTCAGTGGATGTGTGAAGGCAGCGTATTTACTTATGACTTTGACCGATTTAACGCCGCAGATATTCTGCCAATGTTTGCAAAGTATCAGATCACAACCTTCTGCGCTCCACCCACCATGTTGCGCATGATGGTAAAGGAAAATATCTCGCAGTATGATTTTTCATCTGTCAAACATATGACCACAGCAGGTGAGGCCCTTAATCCGGAGGTGTATCGCCAGTTTAAGGAGGCCACAGGACTTCATATCATGGAGGGCTTCGGTCAAACCGAGCTTACTCTTGCAATAGCTAATCTTACAGGAACAAAATGCAAACCAGGTTCTATGGGTAAAGCAGTTCCGCTGTATGATATTGAACTGCTTGATTCAGAAGGAAAACCTGCAGTTGACGGAAAACCGGGCGAAATCGTTGTAAAAACTTCTGATAAGGTTCCGTGCGGTCTTTTCCTGGGCTACTATGGAAACGAAGAAAAAACCAAGGAAGTATGGCACGACGGCTATTACCATACAGGCGATATCGCATGGCGTGACGAAGACGGATTTTATTGGTATGTCGGCAGAGTCGATGATGTAATCAAATCTTCGGGATACCGCATCGGCCCGTTTGAAATTGAAAGTGTTATCATGGAACTGCCATATGTACTTGAATGTGGCGTTTCTGCAGTTCCCGACGAAGTTCGTGGCCAGGTTGTAAAAGCGAGCATAGTGCTTGTAAAGGGCACAGAGCCGACAGAAGAGCTGAAAAAAGAAATTCAGGAATATGTTAAAAAGCATACAGCACCGTACAAATATCCGCGTATAGTCGTGTTTAAGGATGAACTGCCAAAGACGATAAGCGGTAAAATTCAGAGAAATAAGCTGTAAATTATTTATAATAAATTCAGAAAACTGTTGACAAATTATCCAAAGATATGATACTATACCTTTAATTATAAAAGCGTTGACGAAGAGTGCTCGGATAAATGTTTGATACAGAGAGGCGACGGTTGGTGTGAGTCGCTGAAAAAACAATCCGATGTCTGTAGCTTCTGAGCTGAGAGGAAGAAAGCTTTTTGCAAGTAGAGCCTCTCCGTAAATGCCGCGTTAGAGCATAAGGGTTGTTTGACCCTGAGTGGCGATTTTATCGCAATTTGAGTGGTACCGCGGGCTTTGTATTATTTTAGGCTCGTCTCAAAGTATTTTATCTTTGGGACGGGTTTTTTTCGTTCCAAAAAAACGGAGGGTAATCGATGAACAAAATCAATGGCCTTGATTATAAAATCAAGGAAATGGCACGACGAATACGCGAGCTTCGCGAAATAGAGGGTTTATCTGTCGAGTACATGGCACAAAACACGGGTGTCTCGGAAGAGGAATATCTTGAATGCGAAAATGGTCTGTGTGATCTGAACTTTGCATTCATTTACCGCTGTGCGCTGGCGTTTAATGTCGATGTAACCGACATCATCGAAGGTCGTAGCCCTACACTTAAATCATATACCGTTACCAAAAGAGGCGGCGGCCAAAAAATTGAGCAGGCGCACGGAATGACATATTATAACCTTGCCGCCGCTTTTCGCAACAGGATTGCTGAGCCACTTTATGTTTGCAGCCAATACAATGAAGAGGCGCAGCACCGCGATATAGAGCTTACAACTCACGCGGGTCAGGAATGTGACATTATCATTGACGGATACTTAAAGGTGCAGATTGGTGAGCATAAGGAGGTCCTGGGACCGGGCGACAGCATTTATTACGATAGCTCCACCCCGCACGGAATGATCGCAGTAAACGGCCGTGACTGTCTGTTTTATGCAATCGTTCTTAATCCGACGGGAGAGCCCGTACCTGAGCTTACTAAACAGAAAATTTTGACCGGGATACCGGGAGACCGCGATGACCAGCAGCGTATATACGAAAAATTTATTGATAAAGTCGAGGATGAAAACGGCACACCGATTTCAATAAATTTTAAAAATGAAGACAAATTTAATTTTGCCTTTGATATAGTAGACGAAGTTGCCAAAAAGTCTCCAGACAAGCTTGCAATGCTACATATTTCAGGTGATAAAACTGAGAGACGATTTACATTCAGTGATATTAAGAAGAATTCCTGCCGTGCAGCAAATTATTTTAAATCGCTTGGCATTAAAAAAGGCGACCGTGTAATGTTGGTTCTGGGCAGAGATTATCAGTTCTGGTACGCCATTCTCGGTTTACATAAAATTGGCGCGATTGCAATTCCTGCAATGAATCAGCTTTTAGATCATGATTTTGAGTACCGTTTTAATGCCGCTGGAGTCAGTGCAATAATCTGCACTTCAAAAGGTGACACGGCTCATCAGGTAGATGTTGCAGCAGAAAAGTGCCCACAGCTTATACATAAAATTATTGTAGACGGTGAGCGAGAGGGTTGGCGCAATTTTGACGAAGAGTACAGCCTTTTCAGCACCCATTTTTACAGACAAGAAGATAGTGCATGCGGTGATGATATCATGCTCATGTTCTTCACCTCCGGCACAACGGGATATCCAAAAATTGCAGCACACAGCTACAAATATGCATTGGGTCATTTCCATACAGCAAAGTATTGGCACAATGTTGACCCTAATGGATTGCATTTTACCATTTCCGACACCGGCTGGGCAAAGGCAATGTGGGGCAAATTATACGGTCAGTGGCTGTGCGAGGCGGCGACATTTGTTTACGATTTTGACCGATTTAATGCTGCCGATATCCTGCCCATGTTTGAAAAGTATAAAATTACAACATTTTGTGCACCGCCGACCATGCTGCGCATGATGGTAAAAGAGGATATTTCAAAATATGACATGTCTTCGGTTAAACACATGACCACGGCAGGCGAGGCACTTAATCCCGAAATATACCGCCAATTTGAAAATGCAACGGGACTTCAAATTTTGGAAGGATTCGGGCAATCTGAAAGCACAATGATTATTGGAAACATGACAGGAGCTCAGCATAAGATTGGTTCAATGGGCAAGCCTGCGCCGATTTATGATGTTGACTTGCTTTCACCCGAAGGCGAAAGCGTTCCGGTTGGCGAAACCGGCGAAATAGTAATTAACACGAAAAACGGAGCACCGTGCGGTCTTTTCATGGGCTACTACGGAAACGATGAAAAAACCAAAGAAGTATGGCACGACGGCTATTACCATACCGGAGATGTTGCATGGCGTGACGAAGACGGATTTTATTGGTATGTAGGTAGAGTGGATGATGTTATCAAATCTTCGGGATACCGCATCGGTCCGTTTGAAATTGAAAGCGTTATCATGGAACTGCCGTATGTACTTGAATGTGGCGTTTCTGCAGCTCCCGACGAAATTCGCGGCCAGGTTGTAAAAGCGAGCATAGTGCTTGTTAAGGGCACAGAGCCGACAGAAGAGCTGAAAAAAGAAATTCAGGAATATGTTAAAAAACATACAGCTCCGTACAAATATCCGCGTATAGTCGTGTTCAGAGATGAACTGCCAAAGACGATAAGCGGTAAAATACAGCGGAACAAGCTGTGAGGAAATGTCTATGGAATTTAAACGAATTACCATAATTTCGGGCCACTATGGCAGCGGAAAAACAAACATAGCAGTAAATTTAGCGCTAGAGCTTCGCAAACAGCATGACAATGTTGCGGTAGCAGACATCGACATAGTAAACCCCTATTTTAGAACAAAGGACAGCGAGGAGCTACTTAATAAGGCACAAATACGCTTAATTTGTTCCGACTACGCTAACTCTAATGTTGATATACCGGCTTTACCTCAACAAATATACAGCATAACCGACGACAGCTCGTTATTTTGTATATTAGATGTTGGCGGCGATGAGCGTGGTGCCTTGGCTTTGGGCAGAATTGCACCAAAAATCAAGGAAGAGGACGACTACGAAATGATTTATGTTGCCAATATGTATCGTCCACTCACTCAAGATGCCGACTCTGCAATTGAAGTTATGCGTGAAATCGAATATGCTTGCGGAATTAAATTTACAGGTATAATAAACAATTCAAATTTAGGTCTTGAAACAACTGAACAAACAATAATATCCTCGTTGCCGTATGCTGACGAAATATCAGTAAAGACCGGATTACCGGTATTGTTTACAACGGTTGACAACTCCATGTTTGAGGCATTAAATAAACATATAAAAAATCTGTATCCCATTTCGATGCAGAAAAAACTGTGAAGGAGAATGGACAATGGCTGTTTTAACATTCAAAACCGACAAATGCAAGGGCTGCGGATTATGCGTTGACGCTTGTCCTAAGGGCGTGCTTACATTAGCTACCGACAAAATCAATAAAAAAGGGCATCATCCAGTAGAAGCGATAAAGCCGGATGATTGCATTGGTTGTGCATTTTGCGCTATCATGTGTCCCGATTGCATCATAAAGGTTGAAAGGTAAGTGAAGAATATGTCAGATAAAGTTTTAATGAAAGGCAACGAAGCTATTGCCGAGGCAGCCATTATTGCCGGTTGCCGTCATTATTTCGGGTATCCCATTACCCCCCAAACAGAGGTAGCGGCATACATGGCAAAAAGAATGCCCAAAATCGGCGGCACTTTTTTGCAGGCAGAAAGTGAAATTGCCGCAATCAATATGGTTTACGGCGTTGCATCAACAGGTAAAAGGGTAATGACCTCATCATCCAGCCCAGGAATTTCACTTAAGGGCGAGGGTATATCCTATTTAGCTGGCGCTGACCTTCCTGCGCTGATAGTAAACGTACAGCGAGGAGGCCCGGGTCTTGGTGGCATTCAGCCGTCGCAGTCTGACTATTTTCAGGCTACAAAGGGTGGCGCACACGGCGACTTTCACATGATAGTACTAGCACCGGCATCTGTACAGGAAATGGCAGAGCTCACAGTTAATGGATTCGAGCTTGCTGACAAATATCGCATGACCTCGATGATTCTTGCTGACGGTACAATGGGACAGATGATGGAGCCGGTATCGCTTGATTTTAATATCAGCGAGCAGCCTGAAAAACCGTGGGCAACCACAGGAACAAAAATGGAGAGACAGCACAATATTGTAAACTCTCTTTTCCTCAAACCGGAAGAATTGGAACGTACCAATTTCGAAAGATATGAGAGATACAAAATTATTGAAGAAAACGAGACACTTTGGGAAGAATATATGATGGATGATGCGGAGATTTGCATTGCTGCATTTGGAATTGCTGCCCGTGTTTCTAAAAACGCAATAAACGAAGCAAGAAAGCAGGGGATCAAGGTTGGTATGATTCGCCCAATTACCCTTTGGCCGTTCCCAAAAAAGCAGTTTGCTAAGGCGGCAGAAAAGGTTAAGGCTTTCATTTCGGTCGAGCTTTCTATGGGACAGATGATAGAGGATGTTAGGTTGTCCACGGAATGCAAGGTTCCTGTTACTCTATGCAACCGTGTAGGCGGAATGATTCCGTCTCCCGAACAGGTACTCGACGCAATCAAAGCAGCAAACAACGGAGGTAACAGATAATGGTAGTATTTGATAAACCTAAGGCTCTTGCTGATGTACCAATGCATTATTGCCCCGGCTGCACACACGGAATTGTACACCGTTTGGTAGCAGAAGTAATTGACGAGCTGGGAATTGAAGGCAGAACAATCGGTATTGCACCGGTTGGATGCTCCGTTATGGCGTACGACTATTTTAACTGTGATATGATTGAAGCAGCACATGGACGTGCTCCTGCAGTTGCAACCGGTGTAAAGCGTTCCGACCCTGAAAATATCGTCTTTACATATCAGGGAGATGGCGACTTGGCATCTATCGGTATGGCTGAAACAGTACATTCAGCAGCAAGAAACGAAAACATAACTATTATTTTCATAAATAACGCAATTTACGGTATGACGGGTGGCCAGATGGCACCGACATCACTTCCGGGTCAGGTTACACAAACCTCACCCTACGGCCGTGATGTAAATGCGTGCGGATTTCCTATCAAGGTCTGCGAAATGCTGTCTCAGCTTGACGGACCTGAATATCTTGAGCGCGTAGCCGTGAATAATGTTAAAAATGTAAAGAATGCTAAGAAAGCCATCAAAAAAGCCTTTGAAAACCAGGTTAATAATAAAGGTTTTTCATTGATCGAGGTTGTTTCAAGTTGCCCTACAAACTGGGGAATGACTCCGTCAAAGGCTCTTGAATGGGTTGAAGAAAAAATGATTCCTTATTACCCTCTTGGTGTATATAAGGACAGATCAGCTGAATAAGGAGGAGTTTTTTATGAGTACGACACAGTATTTAATCGCCGGATTTGGCGGTCAGGGAATTCTGTTTTCAGGAAAATTCCTAGCTTATAAGGGTCTTACTGACGGAGCAAATGTAAGTTGGCTGCCATCTTACGGTCCTGAAATGCGCGGCGGCACAGCAAGCTGCAGCGTAATCATCAGCGATGCACCGGTTGGTTCTCCCATCGTTTCAAATCCCGATGTTTTGATTGCTATGAACTTGCCGTCATTGGACAAATACGAAGACAGCGTAGTTCCGGGAGGAATCATTTTCGTTGATTCAACACTTGTTGAGCGTAAAGTAAAGCGCACCGATGTAAAAGCGTTCTATATTCCCGCTACAAAGTTGGCAGACGAAAACAAAATTCCCAAGCTTGCCAATATGATTATCATGGGTAAGGTTTTGGCAGAGACTAACGGTTTTGCACATGAAGAGGGCGTTAACAACGCACTTAAAAAGGTTATTTCAGCAAAGCACAGCGATATGCTGGAGGTAAATCTTAACGCCATGCGTATCGGCCGAGATAATTAAGAAAGGCGACATTTACAATGGAAATTTCAATTACAAAAAACACTAATCCGGCTGAAAAGCCTGACAGCAGTGCCCTTGGTTTCGGTAAAATTTTTACCGACCATATGTTCATTATGGATTACTCCCAAGAAAAAGGTTGGCATGATGCCCGCATCGTTCCTTTCGGCAGACTTTCAATTCATCCTGCATCTACTGTCCTGCATTATGGATCCGAAATTTTTGAGGGACTTAAAGCCTATCGCAAAGAAGATGGCAGTGTTCAGCTTTTCAGACCGCTTGAAAATATCCGCAGAATGAATCGTTCCGCTGACCGTATGTGCCTTCCGCAGATTCCTGAAGAGGACGCTCTTGAGGCACTGACCAAGTTCATAGAATTTGAACAGGACTGGGTGCCTTCAGCTCCGGGAACATCTCTCTACATTCGCCCGTTCATGTTTGGTAATGATGAGTCTCTCGGTGTTCATTCGGTTAAAAATGCAACATTTATTATTATCACCTCTCCGGTAGGCAGCTACTATAAAGAGGGAATAAATCCCGTTAAAATTATGATTGAGTCTGAGGATGTACGCGCTGTCAGAGGCGGCACAGGTGAAGCTAAATGCGGCGGAAACTACGCTGCAAGCAACCGTGCCGGCGAAAGAGCCGAGCGCCTGGGTTATTCACAGGTTTTGTGGCTAGACGGTGTAGAGCGCAAGTATATTGAAGAAGTCGGCGCGATGAACGTTATGTTCAAAATAGACGGCGAAATTGTCACTCCTAAGCTGGGCGGATCCATTTTGCCTGGTATAACCAGAAAATCCATCATTGAACTGCTTTCATCAGAGGGATATAAGATAAATGAAAGACAAATCAGCATCGACGAGCTTGCCGAAGCGCTTGAAACAGGCAAACTTGAAGAGGCATGGGGCTGCGGCACAGCTGCAGTTGTATCGCCTATTGGCGAGCTTTGCTACAAGGATAAAAAATATGCCATAAATGATGGTAAAATCGGTGCTACAACACAGCATCTTTACGATACACTCACAGGTATTCAGTGGGGTAAGATTGAAGATAAATTTGGCTGGACATATGCAATAAAGTAATAAAAATAGAGGGCGAAGTATTCGTCCTCTTTTTTTATTACAGACTGGATTTTTTTTAGAAACCAGTTTTTGTGTTGATTCAACAGTGTGCCAATTCGGTCTAAAAATTTATGATGAATACTTGACATTTAAGTGGCATAATGTTAAAATATCAATAATTTAAATGCGTTGAAGGAATTATTTGTCGGCCTGATCACATTACAGAGAACCGGATATGGTGAAAACCGGTATGTTACGACAGACAAAGTCTCGTTCCAGAGCAGAGCTTCCGAAATTAAAGTAAGAAGCTACGGATGGCCCCGTTATCATGGCAAAAGGCTTGTTAGAGCCTGACAGAGTGACTGTATAATTAATTATACAGTAATCAGGGTGGTACCGCGAATATTATAATTCGCCCCTGAAGCCATTAATATGGCTTCAGGGGCTTTTTTTTATTAATAATTTAACGGAAAGGTTTGTTAACAAATGAAACAAATTAAAGTTATTGACATGACTCTTGCAAAGGGAGCACAATCACTATCCTTTAAGGAAAAAATCGAGATTGTGCGTCAACTTGATAATTTATGTGTAGATGTCATTGATTTGCCGCAAATTTCAAATGTTACCACCGATTCATTGTTGATACGTACCGTTTCGGCATTTGTAAAAAACAGCACAATAAGCGTTTGTACCGGAATGACCCCGGAGGGTATTGAGACAGCGGCAGCGGCCGTTTCTGTTGCTAAAAAAGCGAGACTAAGAATAAATATTCCCGTTTCTCCCATTCAAATGGAGTATGTTTGTCATAAAAAAGCGGATAAGATGATTTTGCTTGCAAAGGAACTGTTTGCTGTTGCAGCATCAAATTGCAAAGATGTTGAATTGTATGCAGAGGATGCAACTCGCGCCGACATTAAGTTTTTAAGCGAAATTGTTAATGCTGCCGTTGATGCAGGAATAGGCACTGTTACGCTTTGCGATGACGAAGGGGCTATGCTTCCTCATGAATTTGATGAATTTATTACATTGGTAAAGGAGAATATACCTGCGCTGAATAATGTAAATCTGGGCGTTCTTTGCAAAAACACAAATGGCATGGCAACCGCTTCGGCACTTATGGCAATCAAAGCGGGTGCAAACGAAATTAAATGTTGCGTAGGCACAGATCAGCTACCGCGCATTAATGTTCTTGCTAACATTTTGAATAATTGCGGGGACAGATTGGGCGTATCAGCAAAACTAAATTACAATGAGCTACATAGAATTGTAAATCAAATAGAATGGATAGCAGGCACATCACAAACAAACGACATAAAGGGAAATGTGATCGGGTTTGGCAATTCTGACGAGGAAAGCACACCACTTGATACTAACGACTCAATAGAAGTTGTAACAGCAGTAGTAAAAAAACTTGGATACGAACTTTCTGACGAAGATTACGGCAAGGTTTATGAGGAATTTAAGCGCGTTGCAGCTTGCAAAATGGTTGGTTCAAAAGAGATGGAGGCGATCGTTGCCAGCGTCGCTTTGCAGGTCCCACCCACATATAAGCTGATAAGCTATGTTATAAATAACGGCAACATTATATCTGCATCGGCACAAATTAAGCTTGAAAAAGATGGCGAGGAAATATCGGGTATTTGCATAGGCGACGGCCCAGTAGATGCATCATTCAAAGCACTTGACAGCATTATAGGACGCCATTTTGAGCTGGACGACTTTCAAATTCAGTCGGTTACCGAGGGTAAAGAGGCAGTTGGCTCGGCGTTGGTAAGACTTCGCTACAACGGAAAACTGTTTTCAGGAAACGGTATTTCAACCGACATAATCGGATCATCAATTAAAGCATACATTAACGCAGTAAACAAAATAGTTTACGAGGAGGCATAATATATGAAGCTTTCTTTTTCTACTAAAGGTTGGCACGGAAGAAAATTTGACGATTTTTGCAATATGGCAAAGGAACTGCGCTTTTCGGGAATTGAACTACATAATGTTCGTAATAGCCTGTTTACCGACAAGGAAAGTGCTTTTCAGGACTATGCAACAACGGCAACCCTGCGCAAACTGTACGAAATGAAACTAAGCATACCGTGTATTGATAGCATTTGCGACCCTGCAGATGCAGAAAAACACGAGCAATCGTTAGCCGAAATCAACGAATGTATCAGAATTGCAAAAAATTTGCATATTCCGTTCATTAGAATTAGGGCAACAAATTGCGGTGAAAACTCAGTTGAAACGGTAGAATCGTTTTTAAAGTCGGTGATCCCGTCTGCAGAGGCGGCAGGAGTTACACTGCTGTTTGAGACAAGTGGTCTGTTTTGTAATACAGTAAAGCTGCGTGATTTGCTGCAGCGGTTTGCATGCGACTGTCTTGCAGCACTGTGGGATATGTACTCGCCTTATTTTACTGCTAATGAGATGCCGGAAACGACCATTGAAAACCTTGGCGCGTACATAAAGCACATTCATGTTAAGGATGCTATTCACACCGACAATGGAACACAGTTTTGCTTAATGGGCGACGGTGAATTGCCCATTAGCGACATGATACTGGCACTGCGTTCGGTAAATTACGATGGCTTTGTATCGTTAGAATGGACGCCTGAATGGTGTCCCGAGCTTGATGATATGGAGATTGTTTTATCTCAGTTTGAAAACTTCATGAGCCAGTTCAGCGATACCTCAAAATCAGGCAATTCACTTTATTATAACAAAAAGCATACAGGAAAATATGTGTGGAAAAAAGACTTGCTTATTGACTGCACTTTTTCGCAGGTGCTGGATCGCATGGTTGAAGAATTTCCTGACAAACTTGCCTTTAAATACACAACACTTGATTACACCAGAACATATTACGAGTTCCGTAAGGATGTGGACACATTTGCCCGTTCACTTATTTCGCTGGGCGTAAAGGCAGGGGATCATGTAGCAGTTTGGGCAACAAATGTACCTCAGTGGTACATTGCCTTCTGGGCGGTAACTAAAATCGGTGCAGTTTTGGTCACGATGAATACCGCATACAAAATTCACGAGGCCGAGTATCTGCTTAAACAATCCGACACTCGTACAATCATTATGATTGACGGATTCCGCGATTCAAAGTATTCGGAAATTATAGCCGAGCTTTGCCCCGAACTTGAAACAACAGAAACAGGCAGTCCACTGCACAGTCGCAGATTACCGTTTTTAAGAAATGTTATTACAGTTGGATTTAAGCAAAAGGGCTGCATTACATGGGAGGAAGCAATAGAAAGAGCAAGCACAGTGCCTGTTGAGGAGGTTTACCGAATGGCAGCCGCCGTTGACAAGGACGATGTTTGCAATATGCAGTACACTTCGGGCACAACTGGCTTTCCTAAAGGCGTAATGCTTACTCACTATAATGTTGTTAATAACGGAAAATGCATCGGAGACAGAATGGATTTGTCCACCGCCGACCGAATGATGATACAAGTGCCAATGTTCCATTGTTTTGGAATGGTGCTTGCAATGACTGCAAGTATGACACACGGGGTTACATTGTTACCGCTTCCGTATTATGCGCCAAAACCAGCGCTTGCGTGTATAAATTCCGAGCGAATTACCGCATTCCACGGCGTTCCTACAATGTTTATAGCTCTTTTGGAACATGAAGATTTTGAAAAGACCGACTTTTCTTATATGCGCACCGGTATTATGGCGGGCAGTCCATGCCCCATTTCTGTAATGCAGGATGTAATAAAGAAAATGCATATGGATGAAATTACAATCGTTTACGGTCAGACTGAATCATCTCCAGGCTGCACAATGAGCTCGGTCGATGATTCGATTGAAGTTCGTGTCGGTACGGTCGGCAGAGCACTTCCCGAAATTGAATGTAAAATCGTTGACCCTGAAACAGGAGAGGATTGTCCTGATGAGGTGATCGGGGAATTTGTTGCAAGGGGTTATAATATCATGAAGGGTTATTATAAAATGCCAAAAGCAACAGCAGCTGCAATAGATAAGGAAGGCTGGCTCCATACGGGTGATTTAGCCTGCCGCACACCTGAAGGAAATTACCGCATCACCGGCAGACTAAAGGATATGATTATCCGCGGTGGAGAGAACATTTACCCGAAAGAAATCGAGGAATTCATATATACGCACCCGAAGGTAAGAGATGTTCAGGTCATAGGCGTGCCTGACGAGCAGTATGGTGAGGAAATCATGGCGTGCATCATACTGAAGGACGGTGAAAGCTTGACCGAATCCGAAATGAAAGAATATATTAACGCTCATATGGCTCGCCATAAAGTTCCGCGTTATATTGATTTTGTTACGGAGTTCCCAATGAATATTGCGGGCAAGATTTTGAAATATAAGATGCGCGAAGATGCTATTGAAAAGCTCAATTTACAAAAAGCATCCCAAATTGAAACCGCATAATACCAGATAGCGAAGGAAAAAACCATACCCAGCGTATCGTAATTCACTACCGTTTTGTCGGATATATTAGATTCCCAGTTCTGTTTAAAAGCAACTATACAACAGACACAGGGGTAAAGAGTGGCTGTGGAGTATTAAAAAAAAGCCGCACCCGCATAAAAGAAAAGAGCAGACATTTTGTCTGCTCTTTTTATGTGTTATGGTATAAAGAAATCTAGTATCCTAACAAACTTATTCATGTTGGTTATGAACACTTGATATGGTGCATCAGTGTACTCAAATCCGAACAAAGGGGTGCGTTTATTTCGGCAATTTCCTGTGTTACGGTTTTTATAATCATACTTGCTGTATCAGAGTTCGTTTTCTAGTTCTTGTTACAAGCCGTTTTTAAACAACCGAACCTACCATTTTTTAAAACAGTTCGTTTATGTCAGCCACTTCCTTGATGTAGTAATCCTCCATCACGGCTCGCGTTTTTGCGCTTTATTGGTGTTGTACCAGTTTTTCTTTATCTGCTGTTTTTTCAAAATAAAACCTCCGAATTAGTGTTATTTTACACCAATTCGGAGGTTTACACAATCTTATGTACGGCCTCATAAAAGCTTTAGGGAAGTCTTATTTTCTACTAATTAATAAGATCTTTGATCAGATTATCAAAATCCGCTGTGTTTTTATTGGATATCTTTATTGTTGGACTTTGAATCGAAAAGACCATGGATATCCAAAACAGGTTCAACAAACAAAACTCCGTTGCCGGGAATGCCGAGCTGAAGCTCATTATACAGATTATTAACTACTTTATCTATTAAATCGCTTGGCATAAGAATTATAACCAATTCTTTTTCCTTTTCTATTTCCATACCGAATAATTTTACAGCAAGCTCCGAAGTAGTTCCCCGACCGTGAAGGATTGTACCACCCGTTACACCTGCTTTGCGTGCTATATCCATTACATCCTCCGCCATGCCGCGATTTACAATTACCGTTAGTTTCTTAAACATACTCTCACACTCCGTATCTTGCTTTATATTCCAAGCGCCCTGATGATCGTTTATTATCTGGTCTGCAATTATTACAGGTATTGTATAGATAATTCCATGACCGGGTCGATTAAGCTGGAGCTCTTTATCGAAAAATTCCAGTATTTTTATTGCTTTTTCCTTTTCAATCAGAATATTTACAATTGTTTTCTTCTCACTCTTTATCCCCAACAAATTTAGAGCAGCACTTTTTACTGTGCCCCTACCAAGTATTATCATCGCATCGTGGATATCTTTTTCTTTGGCAATACGGACAAATTTCTGACATTGATGTTCGTTGAGAATTAATGTCATTATCAGAAACTGTTGCTCTATAGACGGCGCCTTAGTTTGATTATCCATAATTACCTCCTATTGATCACTCTTTTGAAATAGCAATGTTGGATGCCTTGCGTAATTTTGCTTGATAGAGCGCGCCAAGCAGTTCAATTGCTATAATCGGCATCATTGCAACGATCGCTATCATACCGAACCCATCTACTACCACATCCGCATTAGGAACTTGGGCAGCCACACCCTGAACAAAGGCAAGAGAGAAGGTGGCTGTCATAGGTCCTGAAGCAACACCACCAGCATCAAAAGCCATACCCACAAACAAATCGGGCACAAAGTAGGACAATATTACCGCCAGACCAAACCCCGGCAGCAAATACATCCATAGCTGGATACCAGGTACGAGAATCCTCAAGGAAGACATAAATATTGATAGACCAACTGCCACCGATAAAAAAATGAGAACCAAATTGCGTTTGACTGATCCTCCTGTGACATCTTCCACCTGATTGGTTAATACATGAACGGCCGGCTCAGCCAGTACAGTGGTAAGCCCCAGTAGCAAAGCTACAAGGAGAACCGGAACATTAGAATCCATAGAAGCAAGCTGAATTCCCAACTGGGTGCCCACTTCCATAAAGCCGCCATTAACGCCCAATAAAAATACTACAAGTCCTATAAAAGTTAAGACTATACCTCGTACAGTATCGAGCACCTTGCTCTTTTTGTGTTTAAAGAAAAACACCTGAAATATTATATATACGATAATAATCGGCAGTAATGTCAAGAAAGACTCCCATGCAATATGAAACAGTTTTGAAGCATACGCATCTAATAGATTAGAGTTTATTGCATCAGGTTCCGGCAAAGCGCCATGCAGTTTACCGCTTTTAAGAAAAAGTCCTGTAATCAAAACTCCAAGAATCGCACCTGCCGAAGAAATACCTACCAACCCAAAGCTGTCAGCTTCGCTCATCTTACTGTCTTTTTTCATGGCGGAGACCCCGGCGGCCAGCGCCAGCATAAAAGGAACTGTAATCGCGCCTGTCGTAGCTCCGGAAGAATCAAATGCTATGGCCAGAAAATCAGATGATGAGAATAATGACAGAATAAAAATTAAGGCATATACGCCTGTGAACACGTATTTCAGTCTTACATCCTTAAGAATGCGCAGCATTCCAAGCGTCATCATAATTCCAATACCAATTGATACAACAAGCACCATCAAGGTTTTTTCAAACTGACCAGAAGTCACACTATCTACCTGATTAGCAAGAATATGTAGATCCGGCTCTGCGTAAGAAATAAAAAAACCTAAAATCAAACTGACAGTAATTATCACTGCGTAGCTATTTGAATGCGTAATTGAATTTCCAACACCATGTCCAATTGGTTCGAGACCCTGATCAATTCCAAACAGAAATACTGTAAGGCCGATAATTACCAAGGCAGAGCCTATCAAAAAAGCATATAGCATATTTGATTCCAATGGACTTATGGTAAAATGAAGCACAAGAACAATAAATGTAATTGGCAACACTGACATAAGTACTTCTTTAAATTTTCCGGTTAAATCGTTCAAATAATCACCTCTTAAAATTTTAATTTATTGTGTTAGTTTTGACGCTAGCGCAATAATCTATAATATCACACCCTTTTTGTTGAATTTTTGTATTAAATAGACTCCAATATGTATGTCCATTATAATTAATTATCTGGCAGATACTTTTAATACTCTTAAAACAAGAAATCTGCCCATATTAAATCTTATAATAATATTTCACTAAATAATGCTTAGTTTTGAAGAAGTGAAATCGTTATACCTTTTTGTATCATCACATCAAAAAGCTTCATGAAGCTATCGTACATATTACGCCTCCAACAGTGCGCGTAACTATTATATCACATAGGAGCGAAATTGTCCATTTACAAACCAAGCATTGCTTGTGACATCCGTTTAGTTTTATTAGAGGGGGTTATATTCTTCTTTATTTTATGCTTTTGTAGCCTTTTTACGAGTATAGCTGGTTCGTCTGTTTCCACTATAATGCTTGTATTAACAATCTAAATTATTTTAATTTCCCTAATTACTATTTTCGTTTATTTATTTTTGGCTTCGTGCAACTGCAGTTCGGATGTTTAAAGAAAAGCAAAAAACCGAACTCTTCTCCAATTGGAGTAGAGTTCGGTTTTTTACTTTTTGGTGCGGGTGTTCACAAGGGATATGAATAGAACCCGGTGCTTATGCGGGTTTGAAGCCAATAAGTAATTTTACAACTAATGAACATAATGAAAAATGGATTGCATACTAATACTTTAAGTAGCCTTTGACTAATTCCAAAAATTCACCAATGTCAGAAAAATAGTTTGGATACGCGATTTTTAAATCTTGAAAAGATGATACTCTAACTAAAACAGCATCAATTTTTGATTCAGAGCGAGTGCTTTCAATTTGAGTATATATATCATTTGCTGCTTCAATTTTGCTTGGCATAAAGTACTTTATGGATAGACGTTTAGTATTGTAATTTAAAATTAAAATATAATATCCTTGCTGTTTAAATTTCTTTTGTTCTTGATTATCAACAGCAACTCTTATAGCACTTAACATATCAAGAAAATTACACCTGCTATTTATTTCTTCTATTTCTGATACAAGTTCATTAACATCTTCAACCGTATCCGGAACAATCGGTTGGTTTTCTCTTATGGCAAACAGTGAAGAAATTAACACAAAGAATCTCTTTATATCATCTGATCCCTGTCCAGATTTAATTGCTTCTTTTGTGAACAGACCCATTGTTTCTACAGCAGTAGCCCACAAGTGCTGCAGATGAGTTCGATATTGTATTTCTATAAGCATATTTCTATTATATATGTCATTTGAATCACTATAATATTTATATACCATATGTAAACTCCGATATCCGGACTTTTTAGGTTCAGCTATATAGTCGTATTTTTTTTGAAATATATGCCGTTTCCTTGAGTTATTATATTTTTCTGCATAACTATAAACATCTTGTACTTTTGGGACTATAAGTCTACATCCTCCTAAATCCTGCATCTCCCAAAGACTCATAGATGGTTCTCTACTTAATTTTTTTATGATTGAGTCCAATCTTTTTAAACGTTCAGCGACGATTATATTATCATTATTATTTGTCATTCTACGCAAATGCATATATATAACATGTAATGGGAAGGCGTGTGATGCCCTCCAATTGTCAGTTACGGCTGTAGCTTCCACCACTTGTTCTGCGGGGGAGTTTGTGTTTTTAATTATTTTTCCAGATTTTATTATTTTAGTTCGGGAGTGTTCTAGTTTTTTCCATTTCTGCAGTTTGAGATTTTTCATTCCAATTAAACTCCTGTCCATTTTGTGTTTAACTTCCCGTTATTGCTATACTACATTATTTGAAATCATTACACGCTTAAGACATTATATAAATCCACAAAGACCCTGTCGATCTGACAGGGTCTTTTCTTAGTATTATATCGTGTCAGGATTTACGGCGCTTCGACAGTGTTGCATATAATTATACTGGAAAATATTACAAAAAACAAGAGGTTTCGGATATGATATTACGGTTATTTTCTACTACAAGAGTTAAATAAGAAATAAAATAATAAAAGTAAAAACCGAACTCTTATCCAATTGGAGTAGAGCTCGGTTTTTTACTGTTTGATGCGAGTACCCATAAGGGGCATGAATAGAACCCACCATTTATTCGGGTTTGTAGCCAATAAGTAATTTTACAACTAATGAACAACCTGCAAAGCTTAAAGGTAAAGTTAGATAGGTATAATTATTTATTTTAATCTTGTTAAGGCATCTACAATTTTCTGCTCAAATTCTTTCTGCTTGGATGCAGATAGTTTATCTGATGTGCGAACAACTATTGTACCAATAACTCTGTGCGAATCAGAACTTAATATGCCCCCATCAAAGGTAGACAGATAATCATTTCTATTGTTAGCAAATTCTTCTGTTTCATATACCTCGATGGCGCCACAAGCTTCCGTTCCTTTATCTATCAATATAAATCTAAAACACATCCAAAAGAAAGCGTTGTGGTTATAGGAGAGATAACCACGAGTAAAGGTAATATGATTGTGCCTGTATGGGTAAATCAAGAAGGCAACTATATTGATGTTGATTTTGGAGAAGTTAATATTAATACAAGTTTTGCCGCTAGTGCTTACGGTAGAGACATAAAATCACTACTTGTGTATGCAAATAAAAATGAAGGCTTTATTTATCAAAATCCAGATATAGAAATAGCAGAAGCTTCACTGACGGCACAAGACCGTAGATATGAAACTTCTGCTGACATTACTGTACCACAAACAGATACAGAAAGTCAATACTATTCTATGCAGAACGGTAAAAACAATTCACTTGAAGCCAAAAAACAACATTCCATTTCTGTCGAAGATACCGAATACCTTGACCCAGTAACCTACAATGATAACGGCAATGTAATTCCTCTTTCAGAGCGTTTCAATTCAGAAGAAAGCGATATACGCTATTCAATAAGCGACAACAATTGTTTGCTTGACCGTTATGAAAGAGGAGAAATAAGCAGAGAGGAATATCAATTATTTAAAGATATTGAAAAATATACTGAAACGCAGTATATTAATTTTGGATGGATTACGGTTAACAAGGTTGTTACATCGGCAGAAAGAGAAATACTATTTTCACGGTATGCGGATTATAAGCACAATAAAAACAGCTATCCCACCACAAGATTTGGTGAGGCGGTTATTCATTCATACGATTGTCCTGATGTAATAGCGTATATAAAGGGGAAAATTAGTAATCCGGAAATTACTAAGATTGTTAGAATAAATGCAGATGAAGCAAATGATATATTAGCAATTAGGGAGGTTGTTCTGTCAAATGAATATAAGCAGGAGCCATTACCGTACAAAGTTGTTGAATCTTATTTCGGAGAATCACATCTCAATATCAGCAAGAAACGAGATTATGCATCTTTTCGGTCGATTAAAGCCGGAGCAAAAGGAAGAAGTAGCGCAAAAAGCGATACCGATAGTGGAACAGGCAAAAACGGAGCAGGAATCTTACAGCAAAATAAAGCAGATGATAGAGCAGATTCAGTAGAGTCTGCTTTTTCTATACCCGAAAACGACCGGAACAAGTATTCCGTATCAGAAAAAGGCGATGACAGCAACCGTTCCTTTAGCGATAGAGTCAACGCTTTAAGCGTTCAGCATATCTGTTTGGAGGTTGGGATGTGGCATTAATTGTTTTAATTGCATTTATGGCAATAGACTACATAACAGGTATTTCAGTCGCTATAATTAATAAAAAACTCAATTCCGAAACAGGCACAAGAGGGTTGCTCAAAAAACTATCGATTATCTTAATGCTGATTATTGGTGTACTGCTTGACCGTCTCGTCAATGGTGGTACTTGGGTATTTAGAACGCTTGTAGCTTATTTCTACATTGCCAACGAGGGCATATCAATAATTGAAAATTCATCTTTAATTGGCTTGACTGTTCCAAACAAGGTTAAGCAAGTGCTTGAACAGTTAAGCACCGAAAGCAAAGACTCTGATTCTGATGTGGACGAATAAAATATAATAGAAAACGAAAAGGGATAGGGTATTTAAACCTTATCCCACTTTACTTTGTTTTTTTATTCAATTTGCATTAATATTCATTTTATACATTTTTTGTGGTACAAGCAAAATCACACCTAACCCAATAGTTCTTTAAATCTAATCGGTAATTATATTTAATGGATTCGTGTGCACTTTCGTGTGCACTTTCGTGTGACATTTCGTGTGATATTTTTTATGTTTTTTGTGATCTTTTTATGCTTTTTGAGCAAATATTGTTGAAAATCAAAGGTGCTAAAAATGCTTAAAAACCCTTGAAATAAAAGAAAAAGCCGCATTTCTGCGACTTTTCAATATGTGTTAGTACGCGCTCGGTGATACTTTGCACCCGTTTTAACGATATGGGTGCGTTACAACAGCACTATTATGGGCATAATTGCTGCCAGAAGGTTGATTATTGACATTTTTGAACAATCTGCTACAATATAGGTGAAAGAGCAATCTTTCTGGGGTTTGCATTGAGCAAACGGGGAGCCGCAGGAATGCGGCTCTTTTTCTTTTATGGGAAGCTTTTCATTCCCTTTCCGTTCGTAAATGGATATCCGCAGAATTTGGGTAACAGCACTTCAAAGGCCTTGTCCTTCGTACCGTAAACGAAATATTTCTGAATCGGATAGGCGCACAGGTCAGCTAATTCCAACTCCCAATAGGACTGTTTATCATCGGCTATGGCGCACCACTTAGGATTAAAGTAAACACCCTTAATTCGTTTGAAGTGCTCGGGTCCATAGTAGTCAGTGCCGAAATCAATCAGCCCCTTGATAAAATCAAGCAATTCCTTATCTTCCTGCGCACCACGGGCTTCCAAAACCAGTATGCAGGATTCGTCATCACGCATATTACGCAGAATTCGTTCCAGGACAAATGTCATGCACAGTCCATAAGAGGGGTCCGGATAAATATACTTGCTTACATGGCGCACCTTATCGATATGTGCGGCATATAGCGTAATCGGCACATCCTTCATCAACTGACTCAAATCCGTGATGACTGCCGGATAATCGATCAGTCCCGGATTGAACGCTTCTTTTCTGCCCCGGATTTCTCTGGAATGAAAACAAACTCTTTTTTCAGTGCCTTTGTATGTAAACAAGGCATCCTGCCAGTATTTATTCTTCAAGGCCATTACCATGTCCCGTGCCGTTCCAAAGTCCTCCATTTTGATGGCTGCAGCAGTTACTGTGAAATGGCGTTCACTTTCAACAGCTTCGGTACCATTTCTGCGAGCCTTTTGCACCTGCTTCAAACTGGGAGACCCGCTTTCGTCAATGCCGATGATCCAGTCTATGTCTTTGGAAATATAATCGATAGTGGTTGGGCGGTTTCTCCAGTTTGCATTCATTCAGGTATCACCTTGTAGTATTTCTTTCAGCAGTTCTACTGCGCTTTCTTCGGTGGGGTTGTTGGTGCCCAGTTCGCCGCGGAAGGCGCGGGCGAGGATGGATTTTTTCAGCAGGTCGATCTTCTCCAGCACGGCTTCAGCAGCTTCCTTGGCCTGCTGTTCTTTGGCGAAGAGGCTGTCGAGGATACGAACAATTTCTATCTGCTCATCAATGTCTGGAATGCATATTGGCATATTTCTCATTGCCTTCAGTCCCAGATTCTTAATTGTACTTCCTGTCGCCATAGTATTTGCATAGTCAATAAATTCTTTTGTCTCAAAATAATATCTGAGAAAGAATTTGTTCAGATCATCGGTGACATGAACATAGCAGGCACTTTTTCCAAGGATAACGGGTTCATCATTATAAAACGCAGTTTTTCCCAGTGTACCGTTAATAGAAACAAACACGGTAGAATTCTTAAAAAGAGGAGTCTTGTACTTTTCATACTCTGCCACGCTTACTCTCTTCGTTTCGGGTTTTATTTCAAGATGCTGCCCTGCGAAATTATTTCCGTTTACAAAGTAGTATTCCCCATCGTCACAAAAAGAAGGGGTTCCGTGCAGACCATCACCAATCTTTGCAGAACATTGGCTCAAGGTAATCTGTCTCCAATTTCCTAGTTCTACGCCATGCTCCGTTCTCCAATTGGCGGTCAGTTCGCCGGTGAAGGCTTTATGGAGGATGGCGGCTTTGCGGGTTTCAAAGCTGTCCAGCACAGACTGGGCCTTTCCTCTTGCCTCGTCCAGCTTGGCAAACAGATACTCAATGCGGTCAACAATGCGTTGCTGTTCAGCGAGAGGAGGTATTGGAAGCGAGATATCTTCAATTCTAAAGAGCGCCAATTTCGGCTGCGTAGTAGATATTGTCGACTCCGCCATTTGCTGTTGAGCGCTTTCCGAAGACAAAAAACGTAATAGGTATATCTGGTCAATTCCTGTGATATCTGTTATCTTAGCCGCATTTTCGGTAAGATTTGCGCCGTCCAACTCTAGTGGGACAATGCCAACTTTTCCAATACTTCCTGCAATGGAAACATAAATATCACTAGACGAAATCGTATAGTTTTTTATCTGATTGAAAGTGCTTTTATTAACGTACTTCAATCCTTCAACTGCAATACCGCCATCCCTAAAATCAGTGACCCTGATATATGGATATTCTGTAGGCTCGTCAGCAAATTGATGGCCCTTCGGAATCCGTTTTCCACCTTTTACCGTTCCGATATAACGCAATTTGGTCCAACACCAATTCTCCGGCACCTTATAAGGCTGCTCTTCCACCGGCACCAGCGCCTGCGACAGTTTTTCTTCTGGTGTCAGGGCGCTTTCTTTTTTCTTGCCACGAGCCATTATTCCACCTCCGGTGTTTGAAGGGACTTCAGTTCCTTCATCACACTCATCAGCAGGTCAACGGCTTCCTCCAGGCAAGCCACAGCTTCCTCAGCGCTCTCCACCGGGTCGGGTAGTTCGTTGTAGTCCAGAACAGAGTCATCCCGAATCAAACCCAGATCCAAAGAATTACCTTTGGCTTCAATCTGCTCCCGGGTGAATACACTCCACCGCTCATCGGACACCGCACGGCGATCCTCGGCAGTATAGGCTGCGATGAAGCCATCAAAATGCTCCGGCTTCAGAGGGGTAGTCTTACCAAAAGAGGGCATATTGGTGCGCAGATCATAGAACCAGACTTCACCGGTGTTGCCCTTGTCTGTCTTACCACGGGTAAAGAACAGCACATTGGTTTTAACGCCCTGGGCATAGAAAATGCCGGTGGGCAGACGGAGGACAGTATGTAGGTCGCACTTGTCCATCAGGTCAACACGGATGCGCTCACCGTCACCGTCGGCGAACAGGACATTATCCGGCAGAACCACAGCGGCACGGGCCTTGCCGTTGGCTTTCAGACTGCGGTAAATATGCTGCAGGAAGTTCAGCTGCTTGTTGCTGGTGGAGAAGGTGAAGTCGTCACGGGTGGCACGCTCGCCGCCCTTCTTGGTGCCGAAGGGAGGGTTGGTCAGAACCACATCGTAATCCCTCATGGACTGTCCGGCATTGGACAGCGTATCGCCAAGCATAATAGGTCCTTCAATATCGTGGAGCATGGCATTCATGAGAGCCAGGCGGTGGGTATCATGCACCAATTCGCAGCCGGTAAAGGCTTCCATACGCTCAAAAGCAGCAGTATCGGCATCCAGATCAAAGAAATCATCCGTGGATTCCTTCACAAACCGATGCGCCGCAATCATGAAACCAAATGTGCCGCAGGCGGGGTCGTTGCAGCGTTCACCAGGCTGCGGAGCAATCAGTTGTGTCATCACATCGATCAGCACACGGGGAGTAAAATACTGACCGGCACCGGATTTCTTCTCGTTGGCGTTCTTTTCCAACAGACCTTCGTACAGATTACCAAGACCCTCTTCACGGGCGGAGTACCAATCCAGACCGTCGATGGTGGTGATAATCTTCTCCAGGTTCTTGGGCTCTTCGATATTGGTAGACGCACCTTGGTAAATCTCCCGGACACGGCCGGTGCAGTTTTCTCCCAGGTGAGTCAGCAGTTCTTTGTAAAACCGCTTCAGTTCAATGCCGCTTTTGGCGGTCAGCTTATCCCAACGGTAGGCTTCGGGGATCTGCTTCTCTGCACCGGTTTCTTTGGCCATCTTCAAAAACAGAATATAGGTCAGCTCGGTGACATACTGGTGGTATGTAATGCCATCGTCCCGGAGGACATTGCACAGATTCCAAAGCTTGGATACGATTTCCTGTGTGGTCATGCGGTTCTACCTCCATCGTCATACAGATACTCATTGAGTTCCAGAATGACGCTTTCCAATTTATTTGCAAATACCTTATTGATTTTGGCGAAGCCACCGTGAGCCTTAAAACGGCTGTCCTCATCAAATACAGTCACATTCAGCACGGATTCTTCCATGAGGTATTTTTCCATGCGACCAATCCAACTAAATTCCTGCTTTGTGAATTTATGCGCCTTTTTCAGCTTGTCTACAGCACGGCGGATACGGGCTTCGTGGCTAATCAGGGCAGAGCCAATGGCATAACGGCGGATCAGGCTGATAATATCAGCGGCAATCTCCTCATTGGTCAGCTGAGAAATAGCAGTATTGAGTTGCTGTGTAGTGAATCCTTCCCGGTCAAGGGTCAACCGCAGTTCCTTCAAAGTCTGCCGGGTCAAATCCCTGGGACGGGTACAGATAATCTGCAAAGCGGCAATAGCATTCATTTTGGACTGAACATAGGCGGAGAAAGAGTCAAGATAATCCTCCGGCCGCTGGTCTGCCTTGCCATAGCCACGGGTATGGGATACCACTTCATCCTCTGCGTCGGATACTACTACCGGCCGTCCGCCATTGGCTTTTGTTTCCTGCAAGAGTCTAAACAGTTCCCGCTGTGCCAACAGTCTGTTCCGGGCATCCGCCACGGGGCGCTGCTCCAGGTCGGTAATAAACTGGCTGGGATCCATGCCGCCGGTCATGCTGATGAAGTGTTCCATGGTCTTGCCGTCCATGTTCCGCTTCTTCCGCTGCAGCTTGGCAATAATCTGTTGAATCTGATTTTCTGCCTGCTTTTCATCATCGATGACTTCCAGGCCATCCAGCAACTGCGTGAAGGTGGCGGTGGGGTTGGCAACAACAGGCTTCATGGTATTCACATCCACCAGGGAATCGTAAACACCGACAGGGTCATAAATCTCGAAATGGGTCTTTTTGATCTTGGGGCAAAGGCGGGTGGCACGGCCCAGCATCTGCTCAAACAGGATACGGGACTTAATGCGGCGCATGAAGACCAGCGTGGTGATTTCCGGTACATCGATGCCGGTGGTAAGCAGGTCAACAGTAACGGCGATGCTGGGGAAACGCTCATTCTTGAAGCGCTTGATTGCCTCCTGCACCTTCTTGGGATGGCCACCACCCACACTGCCGGTGATCTTCATAATGGCATCATTATCCACGCCATATTCGGAGTAGATGTTCTTCAGAATATCCACGATCATATCTGCATGGGCATCGTCTACTGCATAAATAAGAGTCTTACCCTGTTCCTCCGGATTCTCCGGGTCAATATCCCTGGCAATTTCAGCAAGAACAGCCTCATTGAAGCCGCGGGTGATAACCTGGCGGTTGAACTGCTCCACATCGAAGTTAAGTTCATCGTCCAGCAATTCGCTGTTGGTCAATTCTCCGGTGACCGGGTCATAAACTGCAACAGTGTCACCAGGCTTATAATGGATACCTTCCCGGCTCAGTTTGGTTTCAAGGGTATGGGGTGCATCGTGGTCGACCAAGTAACCCTCGATAACAGCTTCACGGTAAGTATATTTGAATACAGGCTGACCGAAAATCTGTGTGGTCTGCAGAGCGGGAGTTGCGGTCAGCGCAATCTTAACGGCATCAAAATATTCAATGACGCTGCGGTATTTACTCTGATAATCACGCTGATCCCGGTAGAGGATCTCCGCATCATCCATTTCCTTATCCAGAATATAGCCGCGGTGCGCCTCGTCAATGATGATCAGGTCATAATCCGTAATGGCGGGCATAGTATCCCCTTCGTTATAGAGAATACGCTTAACCATACCCTGGACGGTGGCAACCTGGATACGGGTTTCACGGTCAATGGCTCTGTCATCCAGACCCTTGATGTTGTAAATCTCATCCAGGGTCATCAGATCTTCCAGTTTCACTTCCCGGAATACATCATGGGCCTGCTCGCCCAAAGAGGTGCGGTCAACCAGGAACAGAATCCGCTTGAAACGATTGGTGGTAAGGAAACGACAAATCATGCCCAAAACGGTACGGGTCTTGCCAGTGCCGGTAGCCATAGCAATCAATGCAGTCTGCTTGCCGTCAATAATGGCCTTTTCCGCAGCCTCGATAGCCTTAATCTGATAATCACGGAGGTTCAGACCGTCCTTATCCCGAAGCAGGTCATAAGGGAGTGCTTGCAGAGCGGCATTGCCGGACTGGATGTCCTTTTCCAGCAGTTCCATAATGCCGGTGGGACTGATCCAACCGTGGAGCGCCTTCGGAGCATTGGAAGGCAGCCGCAGATCCAGGCACCAAATGCCGGATTTCGTCTTGTATTGCTCCAGATAGGGTCTGCCGTTAGTAGCGAAGGTGAAAGGCACCTTATATTCGCCCCAAGTAGCAATTTGATATTTGGCATCCTCTGCGCGGATATTGCGAGGGTAATCCTTGCCCTGATAATCGATAACAGAGGGAATGTCTTTATGCTCGGCCTTTGCTTCAATGATGCCTACCATTTGCAGACCAACAAACAGAGCATAGTCTGCATAACCTTTATTGCCAACAGTAGAATCTGTAGGCCATTCAGCAATAGCGATATTTCTTCCCTTGGCAGGACGGGTGCCCTTGGAATAGCGAAGATTCTCGCTGTCTGCCGCCCAACCCACCTGGCGGAGTTGCTCGTCAATCATATAGCGGGTCTCAGCCTCGGATTTCTGCCGTTGGCTTGCAGCCTTTGCAGCCTGCTGGCGGCGAGCCTCTTTAGCAACAGCGTCTGCCGTCGCAGCTTTCTCTTCCGCCTCTTTGGTCAGTGCATCTTCCTGTGCCTGCTCTGCTGCGGTATCCGCAACAGCAGATGCGGTAGCCTCGATGGGCATAACAAAAGGCTTATTTTGATAATTCCAGTCACCATAGGTCTGCATGAACCATTCGCAGAGACTGTGAGCCATCTGCAAAAGGGTCTTGCCTTCGGTAACGGAAGTATAGTTCTCGTGTACGGCTTTATTCCGAATCTTACGAAGGGCATGGAGAATATCCACCAGATCCTGCGTTAACAGGCCCTCGCGGAACAAGGCTGTGATACGGTTGACTGCGGTGTTCTCAAGGGGAAGGGGAATGCGGTCATAGGTGAACATCAAGTTGACGATGGTTTCGCCAATCATGCCCAGCTTCATAAGAGAGGAATTGGAGTCACTGTAGCAGTACTGTTCAGCAAGAGAGCCGAAATTGGCCAGCACGGGGAAATCATCTTTCAAAAAAGTGAAATTACCGCTCACTGTAGTCACGCTCCTTCCTTCTTGGAATTATCATCCGGAATAATCTCCATGATATCATCCATGGTACATCCAAGGGTGCTGCAGATTTTAACCAATACATCCACACGCACACTTTGGCCTTTTCCTAGCTTGGCCATTGCGTTGGTGCTGATTTTCGCTTCATTACACAGCATGGTTTTGGTCATGTTCTTGTCAATCAGAATTTTCCAAAGCTTATTATAGCTTACTGCCATATCTGCAACCTCCGTTCTGGTAGATACAATTAACCAAAATATAGTATATCACAGTTATTTCAAAAATGCCAGATATTCTTGCAAATCTCAAGGGGCAAATTTTCTCCATGCGACTATCGTTATCATACAAATTTTTCTTCTTCTACACTGGTATATATAAATATACTGTAGAAGAAAGGCCGTTTGCACTCCCAAAGTGGGAAGGGCTCAAACGCCCGCCCTTCCCCTTCTAGGGAGTCAAACGCAAGCGTACAGCGTAGAAGAAGCCCAAAATCATGAGGTGTAGAAATAATAACGATAGCCGGTGCATCCGCCAATAACGTTGGGCACTATATTTGGACCTAACCCGGAGGCCCTGTTTGCCTATGACCCAGATGCTCATCTGGAACCGACCGAGGATATGCTCAACAATGTCCAGGACGGCAATTCCACCGCATGGCGTTTGGGGAGCAGCCCCCGTGAGTTCCCCAGCTAAATTTCTTCTTTCGTTCTGTATTTATATGTAAATAGAAAGAAGAAAAACGGTCGTTACACTCCCAAAGAGGTAAGGGCTGAAAGCCTGCCCTTCCTCTTCTGAGGAGCGCAACGTAACTCACCAGAACGAAAGAACCCAAAATCGTGAAATGTAGAAGCAATAACGATAGCCAATGCGTCCACCAATAACGGTGGGCGCTGTTTTTATGCTCAGATCACCCCCAGGGGGGGTACAAATCTCTACGACCTTTTGCTTGGGGCAGCGGCCCGGGGCTTCGTGTGAATTTTCGCATAAGTTTTGACCGGAATTACCCTAATCAAAAAATCCTGAAATTTTTTCGAAAAACACCCCCATCAAAAGAGCCCTAAATTCTGCGTATAGCGGAAGAAGCAAAACTGGCCGTAAAAAATTTCGAAAAAATATCGTTGGGGCACTATACAAAACGGCCTGTTTTTCTGCGTACAGCGAAGGAGGTGGTGCCTATGATTGTTCCAAACGCAATCCCAAAATCAAAAATCATATAACTCAGGAGGAAAAATATGAAACGAAGATTCTATTACGGCACGCAGCCGAAACTGTCCGACAGGGACAAGGACGCTTTCTCTCAGGGGAAATATCAGTGCCAGGTGCTGCTCCAGACCATGAAGGGAGAGCCTGTGGTCATCTCCCGGCATAAAGAACTGGACATCTGGATGGTTGGCTGCGGCTTCAGCACTATGTACTTTGGCACCAAGGCCGAGGCGCTGGCCTACTGCAAGGGCCGGTTCCAGGATTTGGATGGACAGGCGGTGTGAGCTATGACCGATATCCGCTATTACCCCCTCGTTGACTGCGACACGGAGGGGACGGAGAAAGTAGCAATGTTCCCCAGTCTGGACAGAGACACCATCATGGCTCAGAGCAGTCTGTGGTTGGAGGAAATGGTCCCCAATTACTTCAGACTTCGCTGTCACCCCGGTCAGTTCCCCAGCAACGAATTCACCATCCGTTGTCCTCATTTCGGTAAGCCGTTGGCACGGATCAGTGAAGCCATCAACGAAAACACCAGAGCACTGTATGTATGCAATGCCTGCGCCAAAAAGTAAGGAGGAAACAATTATGGCAACAGATATCACCCGGGAGTTCCTGCAGGAGTACTTCCGCAAGCACGATTCCCTCACACTGTACAAGCCGGACGGTACACCCATCACCTTTATCAAGGTCTACGAGCCCGTCCTTGCTGTCAGCAAATATGAAGCATATGGATTCCGTTCCAACGAGAATCTGGCGGAATTCTGCAACAAGCACGGTATCACCGCCCACCCCACTATCACGCTCGGCTGATTCGCCGGAGAAACAACCGAAGGAGGATATCGATATGATCACCAAAGATTATTTTGACAAGCAGTTCAAAAAGCACGAGGTGCTGACTGTTTATTCTGCGGATAATGTACCGCACACCATCAAGAAGCGGTACCATCTGACCACCGAACCTGTCAGAAAGGCTTACTTCGATATGGACTGCGCCGACCTGGAAAAGTTCTGTAAAATGAAGGGCCTAACTCTAAAGCCTGTAAAATAAACCAAGGATGATTTTTTATGAAAACTTACACTGAAATGCTGCCCCATATCGAGAGCAGGGAGTATGAAATTAATCTGTGGAACGCCCTCCGGGGCCGACACAGTGGATTCCGGACTGGATCTTTCCGTCGGCGCCCAGACGCTCCCCGCCGCTGCCCAGGGCAAGTACATGGCAGCTTTGAAGAAGGAAAGTCTGTTCCGCAGCCTGGCCACCGAGATTCAGGCCTACGATACCGGCTACCGCATCAAGACCACTCAGAATGAGGATGTTGCCGCATGGGTACCTGAGGGCGGCACTGTCATTGTCAGCGACGGTATGGAGGATTTCGGGGAGATTACCCTGGATTGCCACAAACTGGTGACTAGCTTCACTATGGACAATGCCTTCCTGCAGGACAACAGCTTTATGGTCGAAAAGCATCTGGTCAGCCGTTTGGCGCAGAATTTCGGCAGGGCGGAGGATGATGCCTTTATCAATGGCACCGGTATGAATATGCCCACCGGTATCCTTGCAGAGAACGGCGGTGCGGATGTGGGTGTTACTTCCACTGCGCTGACCTACGAGGATGTGGTGAAGCTGTTTTTCTCTCTGAAGCCCAAATACCGCCGCAATGCAGTATGGGTCGTGAACGATGAGACCGCTTATGCCCTGCGTACCATCAAGGACGATTCCGGCAATTACATCTGGAACCATGCCAATGATACCATTCTGGGCCACAAGGTCTGCATCTCCGAATTCATGCCCAATGCCGCACCCGGCAGCAAGCCTATCGCTTTCGGTGATTTCCGCTACTATTGGATCGTGGGCAGACAGCCTGTCTGCATCCGCACTCTGGTGGAGCGGTATATCTCCGTTGACTGTACTGGCTACCGCGCCTATGAGTTCCTGGATGGCAAACTGGTCCGTTCCGAGGCCATCAAGGTGCTGAAAATCGAAGAATAATCCATATACCAGCCGGGAGGGGCCACCTCCTCCCGGCACTCTCTAGAAAGGAGACAGCCATGACATACAAAATCATGAATCAGATAAATTTTTATGCCAGTATGGGTATGGGCTATCAGCGGATTGCTGACCAGTTGGGAATTTCCCCCAATACTGTCAAATCCCATTTGCAGCGGCATCCTCCCCAACAGGGGCAGATTCTTTGCCACCATTGTGGACAGCCGGTTCCTCAGAATCTGGGACGGAAGGAAAAGAAATACTGTTCCGATAAATGCCGTATGGCTTACTGGAACAGCCACAAGGACGAGGTAAACATGCAGGCCTACTATACCCTGGTCTGCCAGCACTGCGGAAAGGAGTTCGTCAGTTATGGCAATCGCAACCGAAAATTCTGTGACAGAAAATGCTATGCCGATGCCCGCCGTGGAGCAGCCTGATGATTTCCAAAATCGTCTCGTCCGATATAAAGCCAGTGCTGCGGTGTTCCGTGGTATGGTCACCGGCGGCATTTTAAGCGAAGTGGAATACCAAAAAGTCTGTGATATTCTGGCCAATAAATACGGCCTGTCTTTGTGCAGTATATTTCGCTGATATGACTTGCTATCCAGGCCAGGAAGAGCGAATATACACTACCCGCAATTTGATACAAAGGAGGCAGCACAATGAAACGGGTCATAGAAAAAGTGGCGTTCCCGGCGCCCAAAGCACCGCAACTGACCAGGGTGGCGGCTTATGCCAGAGTATCCTCCGCCAAGGATGCCATGCTCCATTCCCTGTCCGCCCAGGTCAGTTATTACAACAGCCTCATCCAAAGTCACCCAGGATGGATATTCTGCGGTGTATACGCTGACGAGGGCCTGACCGGTACCAGGGTGGACAGAGAAAACTTTCAAAGACTGCTTACTGACTGCCGGGCCGGGAAAATCGATATGGTGGTCACCAAGGGTATATCCAGATTCGCACGGAATACGGTTACCCTGTTGGAAACCGTCCGGGAATTAAAGAATCTGGGAGCGGATGTCTACTTTGAAGAGCAGAACATTCACTCCGCCAGCGCTGATGGGGAGCTGATGCTCTCTATCCTGGCATCCTATGCCCAAGAGGAAAGCCTATCCGCCAGTGAGAATCAGAAGTGGCGGATACGGCATAACTTCGAAAACGGAATGCCCTGGAACGGCACCATGCTTGGCTACCGATATGATAACGGCACTTTGGTGGTCTACCCGGCAGAGGCTGCGGTGGTACGGCGGATCTTCGACAGCTACCTGGGCGGCATGGGAGTTACCGCCATTGCCAAAATGCTGAACGGAGAGGGGATTCTTTCCCGGTGTGGAAGTCAGTGGGGTAAAAGCGGCATTATGAGTGTTCTGCGGAACTACACTTACACCGGAAACCTTATGCTCCAGACAACCTACCGGGAAAACCACCTCACCAAACGCACAAGGCAAAATAACGGTCAGTTCCCAAAGTACCACATAACAGATGCCCACGAGCCAATCGTTTCCCTGGAGCAATTTAACGCTGTGCAGGAAGAGATTCAGCGGCGGGCAGAAAAGCACACCCATCCCGGAGTTACCCCAAATACATATCCCTTTACCGGAAAACTGGTCTGTGCCAGCTGCGGAAAACACTATCGCAGGAAAATTACCAAGACCGGGCCGGTTTGGATCTGCGTCACCTTTAACACCTGGGGGAAAGCGGCCTGCCCTTCCAAGCAGATACCGGAAAATACCCTTATAGCAATGGCTGCGGAGGCCATTGGCACCGCAACATTTGATGCGGATGCCTTTCCCGGCAAAATAACGGAAGTCAGAGTGGAGAACGGCAATCGACTGGTATTTCTTCATTCCGACGGAACAAAGACCGTTAAACGATGGGCAGACCGTTCCAGAGCGAAAAGCTGGACAGATGAGATGAAAGAAGCCGCACGGCACAGAGACTTGGAGAGGAGAAACAGCAATGGCTAAAAATATCACAGTGATACCGGCCACACGGAATCAGCACACCGGAATTCCCACCACAACCAAATACAGACGGCGTGTGGCCGGTTATGCCCGTGTGTCCACCGACAGTGAGGAGCAGTTGACCAGCTACGAGGCGCAGGTGGATTATTACACCAGATACATCCAAGCCAATCCCGAGTGGCAGTTTGTTGCCGTATATACGGACGAAGGCATATCCGCCACCAACACCAAGCACCGAGATGGTTTCAACCGTATGATTCAGGACGCGCTGGACGGCAGGATCGACCTTATCATCACCAAGAGTGTCAGCCGCTTCGCCCGTAACACCGTGGACAGCCTGACCGCCGTCCGAAAACTGAAGGATGCCGGTGTGGAGGTTTATTTTGAGAAAGAGAATATCTGGACATTGGACAGCAAGGGCGAACTGCTGATTACCATCATGTCCAGTTTGGCCCAGGAAGAAAGCCGGAGCATCTCAGAAAATGTGACCTGGGGCAAGCGGAAACAATTCGCGGATGGTAAAGTGTCCATGCCCTACCGGGCCTTTCTAGGCTACCGCAAAGGCAAGGACGGCCTTCTGGAAATCGTGCCGGAGGAAGCGGAAATCATCAAGAGGATATATTTCCTGTTTATGCAGGGAAAGACCTCCTGCGCCATCGCCAAGATACTCACCGCTGATGGCATCCCTACACCTAGCGGAAAGCAGAAGTGGTCAGTCTCCACCGTTGACAGCATCCTGCGGAATGAGAAATATCGTGGGGATGCCAGATTGCAGAAGACCTTTACTGTAGATTTCCTGCAAAAGAAAATGAAACCCAATGAGGGCGAAGTGCCGCAGTATTATGTCCAGAACAGCCACCCGGCCATCATCGACCCATACGAATGGGATTTGGTGCAAGCGGAGATTGCCCGACGGAAGGACCTGGGACAGCGATACAGTGCCAATAGTGTATTCACTGCCACCATCGTCTGCGGTGACTGCGGTGCTTTTTATGGCTCAAAGGTGTGGCACTCCACAGACCAGTACCGCCGCACGATTTGGCAGTGCAACGATAAATTCAAAGGCGACCACCGCTGCAAAACGCCGCATTTGACAGAACAGCAGATACAGACCCTTTTTCTCCGAGCCTTCAGTAAGATCCACTCCATGAGGGACAGTATTCTGGATGACTGCCTGTTGGCACAAAAAGAACTATTTGACTGGACGGAACTGGATGCCCAACAAGCTACCCTGATAGAGGAAATGGAACTGGCAGCGGAACTGGTACGCAGATGCGTGGATGAGAATTCACTGAAGGCGCAGGACCAGACAGAATACCTGCGGCGGTATGAACGCCATGTCCAACGGTATGAAAAGTTGAAGAAGAAATACGACGCCCTGGATGCGGAAAAACAGCACCGAAAAGAACAGCATGACCGACTGGGTGCGTTCATAGCCACGCTACAGACCCAGACAGACTTACCGGTGCAGTTTGAGGAGGGGCTTTGGTTGGCAACCGTGGAGAAGGCCACGGTATACGCAAACCATACGGTAGTATTTACCTTCAAGGGCGGCATGGAGATAATCGAAGAAATGTAAAGAAGGCTCGGAACTTTGGGATTACCCCCTGGCTCCGAGCCTTTCTCTGTATATATGCTCTGTTTGAAATGGGAACGATTTGGGTGTATTGCGAAGGCTACCGTTCCGGTTTATCCGGGGAAAAAGAATAACGGAAGGTGCAACCCTTTCACTCTGGATGCCCACATATCCCCAATAGGTGCAGACAGTTTTGAAAAGCCTTGTGCCGCAGGGACATTTTAGGTATAAGAAAACGGACTAACCGATGACCATTGTATCATCAGTTAGTCCGTTCATGGTGCCAGTACCCATAAGGGGCATGAATAGAACCCACCATTTATGCGGGTTTTCAGCCAATAAGTAATGTTACTGTTTCCAAAAAAATACAAAAATCCACTTATAGCGGTTAACCCGATTACTGTTAGCGTTCCTACCGGGAGCGCAAAAATAATGTCGTTTTATCCATTTAAAACACATTTCCAAATATGCTTATCTCGCTATTATTATTAATATCTGCTGCCAGACAAATTAACGCCCTGAAACAAATATCCCACTCGCTGGTACTTCATATTATACCAATATGCAAATCGGTTAGTTATTCTCTTCATTATTTGTTCAATCAGCTCAATATCTTCTTGAATTAATTAATGCAAATGATTCTCATAAGGAAATAAGCAAATATTTTATATTTGCTTATTTCCTTACAGTCTTTTAGTACTTAAATAATTTTTTCGAGATATTTGTTTGTTAGGAATATTTACTGTTGGTTTATTCCTCTATGCATAATGTGATATATTTCGGTATTGTCCTTTTTTCTTGCTTGCCTTGGTACATTTCATCACCGATATAGTTATAGCTAATTTCTTATGCACTGGTAACACAGACAACCGTCACCGGTGTTACCCTATGCTTACCGGCTTTTAACCATAACACTTTATTTTATTACAGCATATTATGTAAAGGTTAAAACAATATCTAAGGTGGTGGACTGTTATTCACAGAAAAATTATTGCACTGATTCCTGCTAGAAATGAAGCAGATTTAATCGGTTATACAATAGAAAGTATAAAAAAGCAAACGCATTCTGTTGACCGAATAATAGTAGTAGCTAATAATTGCACAGATAATACTGCGGAAATATCATATAAATACGGTGCAGAAGTTCTTGAAATGGCTGAAAACAAAAACATGAAGGCCGGTGCATTAAATTATGCACTTGAGAAGATATTACCTAACCTGAACGACGATGACTGTATTTTAATTATGGACGCTGATACAATTTTATCTGATGACCTTGTGTCAAAATGTTTGCTAAGTCTAAATAATAACCAAAGAGCAGGAGCTGTCAGCAGTATTTTTACCGGCAAACCATGTAAGTCTTTATTGGGAACTCTTCAAAATATGGAGTATTGGAGATATCGACGTCAAATAGCAAGAAATGGATATCGTGCTTTTGTTTTGACAGGAACGGCGTCGGTTTTTCGTGTTAAAGCATTAAAGGACGTTAAAGCCGGACGACTTAATGGTGTGCTGCCTAATTACAGTAATAGCTATTATGATACTTACGGCAGAACAGAATATAATGAAATTACTCTTGCAGTATTAAAACTTGGTTATGATTGTCCCGTTGCTGACGTATTTTCACGAACAGATGTTATGAAAAAAATAAGTAAATTAGTAAAACAAAGAGAGCGTTGGTATAATGGCGCATTAATTAATCTTAAAACTTATGGAAATTCACTTCCATGGTATATGCGTTGGATTTATTGGAAACAGCAAATAGGATTATTTCTTTCATTAATATTATTAATTATTATTGTTACGACAATTATTATTAATCTGTTTATGCATTCATTAATAATAACAAAGTTGTGGTTAGTGTTACTGGCTATATTGGCTTTTGAAAGAACCGCTACAGTATGGTCATTAGGATGGAAAGCAAGAATAATTGCTTTAACTATTATACCCGAACAAGTATATAGCATTTTACTAATTTTTATTTATGGGTTAAGCGTGATAAATTATCTTACTAATAAAAAAGGTGAATGGCATACAACATAAAGGGGGTGATAAAAATGTATTGTTGTGATTGCAGGATTTGCTGTATTTTCGGTATAATAGGTATTTTATGTACAATTATTCAATTTATAATAATATGTACGTTAGCTATCGCTGTTTTTAATCTTGTCTGTAAAAGAATATGTATTGAACCCATGCATCATCCGGATGGCGATTATCGCTGGGCTATTACGAAAGACGGCAAGCCATGCAAGTGGTTAGGTAAAAAGAAAAATAAATAAGAAAATTAATTGGTTTTAATTTTTTTAATTTATATATAAAATTCATTATATCTCTGTGTTTTCATTGGACAATCTAATCGAATAACCGTATTCTTTTATGTGATGATAACTTCTGGGCATAAAAATCCTCCTATGGTAGTTGTTTTAATTCTACCATAGGAGGTCTCTTTTTTCTATTGTCCGTTTTTACTGGACTTGTGCACTTTTTATAAGTCTCTTTCTTTTATACATGATAGATATTATACCAAAAATAGTTGATAAAATAGAAATACCTATTCCCCAAAGTAAGCCAAAGTATACGCCATTATGAAATATAAAATCCTCATTTTGTGCTAAAAAATACATTGACCATGTCATAATCCATCCTTCAGGCGTTGGATTTAAAACAAAAACATCATAACAATACTTCAATGAAATAATAAAAAAAATAACTGATATGCCAAAACTATTATAGGTAAATGCATTGCTTTTCTTTATAGAAAAAATATATGCTATTAAAAGTATAACCACTAATATTGCTATAAGAAGTAGATGACCAATATACATATGGATCCTCCCTGCAATTAGAATGTTATATATATTATCATTATACCATATAAAAGAAAAGAAGTCGATTGCAAGCAATCGACTTCTTTCGACATATCTTCTGGTGCGGGTAGCAGGACTTGAACCTGTATGACCGTGAAGTCACTAGAACCTGAATCTAGCGCGTCTGCCAATTCCGCCATACCCGCATATATTGCTGTATATCAGCAGAATTTATTATATATTCACACAGTGGGAAAGTCAAGAGTTTATTTGTTATAAAAATCAATTATTGAGCAATTTTGAATTGACAAAACAACTAACTTGCATTATAATTATAAAGCTGTTTAATCAGCCGAAAATAAAATCGGGGTGTGGCGCAGCTGGTAGCGCGCGAAGTTTGGGACTTCGATGCCGCAGGTTCGAACCCTGTCACTCCGACCAAAATCATCAACATTCGTTGATACAGAGAAAAGTCCTTATTTCAAGGGCTTTTCTTTGTTTTTGCATATAATTTCATCTTTCAGATCTATGACAACCCACACAACAAATGAAACCCTCTGTTTGAGGGTTTCATTTTTAGAAGTTAAGTCTTGCACCGGTGTAAGACTTTTCCATAAATACTTGCTAAATATTGCGGCAATGTATATAATTTATATAAAATAAAAGAATAACTTTTTTCGTTAGGTGATTATATGACTTTTGATTTTGAATATGCTGGTCAATTAACCAACAGCACTTATACTGATTTTTATGTTTATGAATGGTTTATTAAAAGTACGGGTGAAATCTTTTATATTGGCAAAGGCCGGGGTAACCGCAGTAAAGTTTTGCATGGTGCTGATTCTATGGCCGAACGCATTCGAAGCACCTATGACACAGATGTTATCATCGTGAAAAGCGATTTATCAGAATTAGAAGCATTGCAATTAGAAGCGTCCGAAATCAAAAGAATTTTAAATGAAACTGATTACATTCTAGTTAATCGTATAATTCCTATTGATGCAGTTAGATCAAACTACTATGAAAAAAGCTCGTGTACAACACCACTTGCTTTTGAAATTGCCCCTGTTATGTATGCTGAAGAAATAGAACATCATTATTTTGGTGTTCAAGAAGCTTCATACGATATTGTAACACTGGATAAATTAAGCAAAACAGTAATTATTGAAAATCGAATGAGCGATGATTTGATTGAAACAGTTTATGGCAACAACTATAACAAATACTATAATGAAACAATTCAAATGTTAAAGAAAATCGGATCAACTATTTTATCTACGTATGAAGCTAAGAGCGTAACATCTTGGATATATTGCGGCGATATCAATGTAACCAACCACATAAAAAGACAATCAAAATATTATGAAATCAATAAGAAATCAGTTCCAGTATTTCATTTGATGGATGTTTGGAAATATTTAAAAAGCCTAGGCCTTTTTTCACCACATAATGAATCTATAACTCCCGAATTCAAAAGTCAGCGAAAACCTTTAAATGAATGCAAACAATGGGACTATTTGGATTTTGAAAACAATGAAAAAGTTTATTGTGCATTAGAAAAAGCAGAAATCTTAAGAAAAAACAAAGAGTACGAATTGGCATTAGAATTGCTAGATTATGTGCGTGAAGAGGGATATGTATCGTATAAACTTTATTTATCCTATGCTAAAATTTATAGGTCGTTAAAAGACTATGACAATGAACTTGACATAATAGAAGAAGGTCTTGAGCAGTATAAAATAATCGGTAATAATGATGTCATAGCAGAACTGATATCCCGGAAAAGAAAAACTATAGAAAAAAGGGATAAATCAAAGGGTGCCGAATTAAAATGAATTCTATGATTGAACATAACGACATTGAATTTTATGATAGCTTTGAAAATATAAACTTACTTTTGAAAGCTTTTGAAATATATTCCATACGAGCCCAAGTTGGTAATCGAGGGGCAATTATTTTTGAAATTAGAACAAAAGAGCAAGGTCATAACACGCCACATCTGCACGCAAAATACGAGAATAAAAACATTTCCATATCGCTTGTTGACTATTCCGTTTTAAGCGGAAATTTACATAGTAAGCAAGCTAAAATCGCAGTCGAGTGGACACGAGAAAATATAGATTTTCTAAAGAAAAAGTGGAACGAGTATCATTGCTATACCATTCCTATTTACTAAAGTAACTACTTTTATACTGAAACCCACACAGTAGTTCTGCTAAATTTTGAAACCTGTGCAAGACTTTACAAATCAAAAGTCTTTCTTGTATCAATCTTACGTTACTTCTACAAAAGAAAAAGTCGCAGAAATGCGGCTTTTTCTTTTATTTCGAGGAATTTTAAGCATTTTCAGCACCTTTAATTTGCAACAATATTTGATAAATAAGCATGATAAAATGATAAAAAACATAAAAAATGTCACACGAAATGTCACACTAAATTCTAATATAAAAGTCACCTCGCTGCGAGGTGACTTTTTTGTTTGTGAAAGCCGAAAGTTCTTTGTTTATAAGGGCTTTCGGTTTTTTTCAATATTTCGTATTTATGTGAGAGTTCCATAAACAATGAATCCGTGACCTTGTCCGACACATTATACCTTAAAGTCGTTCCCGTGATTTGATTATTTGCATTATAAAGTTATACCAGTTTATATCATACCCACTGATGAAGAAGCGTGCAGAATGATTTTAATTAGTAATTCACAGCACTTAATTGGTTTTTGCAAGGAGGATTAGAAATCTAGAAAACTGTCGGAAGCATGTAGACGAGTTTTAATTTTTAAAGCGTTTTACAATTTATGAGATTTTGCTATGATAAATATGCTTATCAAAAAATCAATTTAGCTTCAGTTTATCGTGTACATATCTTTTCAAACATGTCATTTAATCGATAAAGATCCGACATAAAAGACTCCTTGTCGTGAGAACGGTAGGAAGTCCACACTTTTTCCGCAAGGGCGGGAAGACGCAACCGAAGATGTGAAAATTCATCTCTAAGCATATCATGACGTGGTGCATAACCGTTGGTGGGTTGCATACAATCACCCCACACACAAAGCTGACCCCCGGCAATACGTTCTGTTTCACCCACAATAATGGCAGTTTCATATGCTTTTGATTTTTTCCACCAATTCTGCCACTTGTTCTTTTCCCAGTCAAGAATTTCGTGAGGAGACCACATTTTTTTGGGGGAGACAATGTATAACGGCTGCCATGATGCGTTGATAATTTCAAAACCGCCTTTCAGCAAGGACGGTGCTGTTTGATAAAGCGATTCCCATGCAAATACCAGTGTTTCTTTGGGTATCATGTGGTTTGTCTTTTCGCTGAAACCTTCCCATACCATTGGTATTCGACCCATATCAAGAATCATACGGCTGAATCGGGAAATACAGTGACCGTACAGTTCATGAACATCAGAAATTTTGTGCTCCTTGCAGTATTCCATTGAAACTGCACAATGCTCCCACTGGTGTATTGAAGCTTCATCACCGCCGATATGTATCCATGGAGAATCTGTAAATACTTCTGCAATTTCAGAAAAAAGCTTATTCATTAAATCAAAAGTTTCTTCTTGTACACGCATAATTCCTGATGGAACTGCGGTCAAAGCACTTGTTTGATTGTTATTGCAGCTACTCGGAACGGTGCCAAAAAGATCAGGATATGCCTGATTGAATGCAGAAAAATGTCCTGGAGTGTCAACTTCAGGCACAATTGATATACCACGATCACGACAGTATTCGATTAAGCCCTTAAGTTCTTCTCTGGTATAGTGTTCATCAGAAACGGCATCAGGCACTGCGTAAAACGGAAATCGTACAGCCTGATCGTCGGTCAAATGAAGCTGAAAACGGCTTATTTTATAAAACCAGCACAGATCGGCAACACTATACAGATATTCTGTTTCATGGAAGCAGCGGGCAAGGTCAAGCATCACACCTCTCCATGTGTTATCCGGTTCATCTGAAATCTCACACCTTGGAAAAACAACACCATCATCAGTATATTGTGCTAACTGTAAAAGTGTAGCTAAAGCGTTGTTCATACCTGTATTTGTGGATGCGGTAATTACCGGTTGCTCATCAATCGAAATGCGGTACCCGTCTCCAAGTCACGATTCATGAATCAATATAAGTTCGTCTGAAAAATTATTAACTGAGCCAAAAACCCGTGATGCATACTTATGAAAAGCGCGTAACGCAGGAGCAAATATAGATTCTGTATTTTTTGAATTAAAAGTTGCAGGCACAGTACCGCCTGTATACTTTAAAATCTTTGGACGTGGGATAGGAGAATTCATGACAAAAACCACCTTTAATATTTTTATATTGGGTTTTATTAATTTAACTTGCGTAAATAAATATATGTACTTTGCTTTAGTTTATGGGTTACTTCGTGCGTTTTAGTGATCACCTTTTGTGATCCAACTGTACAATTATTCTGTAATGTTTGATACACCTGTGGAAATTAAGTTGTGCAAAAGTTTTAAAAATTCATCTGTTGACATGCTTTTGCCCGATTCATACCAATAATCCATCATACCAAATGCTCCTGAAATTGCATAAGCTGAGATGTAATTTAGTTTATACGATGTGATTTTATTTCGATAAATACGTTCAAAATGCTCTTGAAAAGTTTTTTTAATTCTTTTTCTAAAACCCGTGGTATTATTTTTGTTGCATAAAGCATATAAGGTATTTCCGAACGAATCAAAACTATCTACAAACTTTGAAAAAAGAAAGTGAATTTCTGAATTATTGTGATTTGAAAGAGACATAGTCAACTTTTTTTCTAAATCCAAAATTAAAGCATCCTCAATTTCACTCTGCAATTCAGACATGCCAGTATAATAATTATAGAATGTACAACGATTGACGCCTGCTTTTTTTGCTATTCTGCCTACCGTAACATTTTTAGGCCCTGAATTAGCATATATATCCAGAAAAGCCTCGGTTATTTTTGCTTTAGTTTCTTTATTAGATACCATTTTATAATCTCCTATAAACAACAAATTCTTGTTTGATTGTTGTTGTGTTAGTTGGTTATATATGGTATTATACAACACGTTGTTGTAAAGAAACAATAATTTTTCAGTGTGAAAGGAAACACAATGCTATCGCTATTTAAAAATTTATCAAAAAAAGATTGGATACGAGTCATTATCGGTGTAATTTTTGTTTCGATTCAAGTTTGGTTGGATCTAAAAATGCCGGATTATATGGCTGAAATTACAATGTTGGTTCAAATGCCCGGAAGCGTAATGTCTGATATACTTACAGCCGGCGGGAACATGCTTCTCTGCGCTTTAGGAAGTTTGGCTGCCTCAATCATTGTGGCTATTTTTGCAGCAAAAATAGGTACAAATTTTGCGGCAGTACTGCGCCTTAAAATGTTTAATAAAGTTGAAGATTTTTCAATGGAGGAAATCGGAAAATTTTCAACTGCAAGTCTTATAACACGATCAACAAACGATGTAACTCAGGTACAAATGTTTATTACAATGGGACTCCAAGTTCTCGTTAAGTCTCCAATTATGGCAGTTTGGGCTATTTGCAAAATTTCAAACAAAAGCTGGCAATGGACACTTTCTACCGCAATAGCTGTTTTCGTTTTACTTATTATTGTTGGCACGTGTGTATTAATTGCTATGCCTAAATTTAAAAAGCTGCAGGTTCTTAACGATGATGTTAACCGAGTAACAAGAGAGAACATAATCGGACTTAGAGTCGTAAGAGCGTATAATGCAGAAGATTATCAGGAAAAGAAATTTGATGTAGTCAATCAGGATCTCACTCATACTCATCTTTTCACCGCAAGAACCATGTCATTTATGATGCCGGGCATTCAACTTGTAATGAACGGGCTTGCGCTTGCTATTTATTGGGTAGGCGCTATCATTATAAATGATGCATTGCCGATGGAACGAATCGGACTTTTTTCGGATATGGTTGTTTTCACTTCCTATGCCATTCAAATTGTAATGTCATTTATGATGCTCGTTATGATTTTTATTATTTTACCAAGAGCATCTGTATCAGCAAAAAGAATTAATGAAGTTATAAAAACTAAGACGACAATCAAAGACGGAATATTAGAAAATGCAATCGGCGACGGAACAGGTAATATTGAATTTAGAAATGTAAGCTTTAAATATCCCGACGCTGAGGAATACGTACTTGAAAACATTAATTTTACTGCTAAAAAAGGTGAAATGGTTGCTTTTATCGGCTCCACGGGTTGCGGTAAAAGTACGATTATCAATCTTATACCAAGATTTTATGATGCCACAGATGGTGAAATTTTAATAAACGGTATTAATATTCGCGAATATAAGCAAGCTGATCTGCGCAATAAGATTGGTTATGTTTCGCAAAAAGCAATACTTTTTGGCGGAACGGTCCAGTCCAATATAACTTATGGCGATAATGGCACAGGTAATTACACAAAAGAACAGATCGAAGCTTCTGCGGTTACTGCACAGGCATCAGAATTTATTGAAAAGATGGAAGATGGTTACGACTCTTATATTGCACAAAGCGGTTCTAACCTATCGGGTGGCCAGAAACAAAGAATTTCTATTGCAAGAGCAATATGCAGAAACCCTGAAATATTTATTTTTGACGATTCATTTTCAGCACTCGACTACAAGACAGATAAAGAACTTCGCAAAGAATTGATGAAAAAATGTGCTAGCGCAACTAAACTTATCGTTGCTCAACGCATTGGAACGATTAGAGATGCAGATAAGATTGTAGTTTTGGATGATGGAAAGATTGCAGGAATGGGTACTCATAAGGAACTTATGAAACAATGCGAAGTATATAAACAAATCGCGTATTCGCAATTATCAAAGGAGGAGCTTGAATAATGAGCGACAATTTGAAGAGAAATCCTCCTAAAGCTGTTGGTGGAATGGGCCATGGTGGAATGGGCTCAGGAGAAAAATCGAAGGATTTGTTAGGCACGTGGAGAAAACTTTTAACCAGCAAAAAAGCATATATAATCCTTGTAATTGTTTCACTTGTTTTTGCTACCCTCGGAACAGTTTTAACATTAGTCGGACCCGATAAGTTAAAAGAGCTTACCAATATGATTTCCGATGGAATTATGACAAGCTTGGACATGGACAGCATAACAGATATATGCATACTGTTAGCCATTATCTATGCCGGCAGCATGTTGTTTTCTTTGTTTCAAAGCCTTATTATGGCTTCTGTAACACAAAAAATCACTTGGAATTTGCGAAATAACATCTCTAAAAAAATCAACAAACTCCCTATATGGTACTATAACAGAACGTCTACGGGTGATGTGCTTTCACGTGTAACAAATGATGTCGACAGTATCGGTCAATCGCTTAATATGAGCATGGGTACGTTGGTGTCTTCGGTCGTCCTTTTATTTGGTTCATTGTTTATGATGATTAAAACCAATTTAATTATGACAGGTACAGCTATTTTAGCTTCAGTACTGGGCTTTGTACTTATGGGCTTAATTATGGGCAAATCTCAGAAGTTTTTTAAGCTTCAGCAAAACCATCTTGGCAGTATGAATGGTTTTATTGAAGAAATATATTCAGGTCATACGGTAGTTAAAGCTTACAATGGAGAAAAAGAAGCTTTAAAAACTTTTAATAATATGAATGGTGATTTGTGCAGCAGCGCATTTAAGGCACAATGTTTATCAGGTCTTATGATGCCTATTATGACATTTATAGGCAATTTGGGCTATGTTGCAGTATGTATTGTAGGTGCATTGCTTACAATGAATGGTACAATCACTTTTGGCGTTATTGTAGCATTTATTATGTATGTAAGATACTTCACACAACCACTCTCTCAGATTGCTCAGGCTATGCAGGCAATGCAATCAGGCGCAGCGGCAGGTGAACGTATATTTGAATTTCTGGAAGCAGAAGAAATGGAAGACGAAAGCAATAAAGCTCCTTACGACAAAAAAATTAATGGCAGTGTTGAATTTGAACATGTAAAATTCGGATACGAAGATTCTGATGCTACTGTTATTAAGGATTTTTCAATTAAAGTTGAGCCAGGACAAAAAATAGCTATTGTAGGACCCACCGGTGCAGGAAAGACCACTCTTGTAAATCTTTTAATGCGCTTTCACGAAATTAATCAGGGTACAATTAAGATTGATAACGTGTCAACTAAGGATTTAAGAAGAGAAGATGTTCATTCACAGTTTTGCATGGTTCTTCAGGACACTTGGCTTTTTGAAGGTACAGTAAAAGAAAACCTTATTTATTGCGCCGAAAATGTTACCGATCAAAAAATGAGAGAAGCGTGCAAAGCAGTAGGCCTTGACCATTTTATCAGAACGCTGCCTCATGGATACGATACGGTGCTTAACGATCAGGTAAATCTGTCCCAGGGGCAAAAGCAACAACTTACAATTGCAAGAGCAATGATTGCAGATAAGCCAATGCTTATACTTGACGAAGCAACAAGTTCTGTTGATACACGAACAGAAATAATTATTCAAAATGCAATGGATGAACTTATGGCAAACAGAACATCTTTTATTATCGCGCACAGATTGTCCACAATTAAAAATGCCGACGTAATTTTAGTAATGCGAGACGGCGATATTGTAGAAAGTGGCAGCCATGATGAGCTTCTTAAGAAAAATGGCTTTTATGCCGAACTTTATAATAGTCAGTTTGAAGATAATGATGACTGATTTTATGCTTTGGCGTAATTTATAAATTACATTTAAATAATCAATTTAAAGGGCGAAGATACTGTAAAAAGCATCTTCGCCCTTTATTTTTTTGTGGTTTACTGCTCTTTTTCAATGGCATCTAACAGCTGATCCATGCTTTGAGAGCCAAATAGTGAGCTTTTTCCGTTAATTATAACTGCAGGCACGCTCATAATATCGTACGTTGATTTAAAATCCATAAAAAGCCCGATATCGATCATTTCTGCTTCAACTATGGGGTTGAGCATTGCTATTCTTTGAGCCGCAATGACCACCTCTGGACAGAAGTGGCAGGAAAGGGAAATTGCAATTTGCAGTTTTGTTGGTTTGCTTATGGATGAAATTCGTTTTCTTAAATCCTCATCCAGTTGCTGACCCGGCCCTGCATAGTTGTAAATGGCAAACACCAATGAATTGAATTCATGACCGCCGGGGATGCCGCTGAATTTTACTCCGCTGTATTGTCCTTCTGCATCGCATAACGCAAATGCAGGTAACAGTTCAAATTTTATCGGACAGTTAGGGTCATTTTCTGAATAGACCTTTAGCGACAGATGCTCGCTTTCTTTACAAATCTGTGTAAGCATCGACTCTAATTCCTGCGATTTTTTATCATTTTTTGATGCCATCACCAGTGTAATATTGCGGTTTAATTTGCTAAATACTGTACCAACCTGCTTTCGCAATTCCTCGGTCATAAATTCATTTGTGTTGGTTTCGTTTGAGCTGCTTTGTGAGGATTGTTCAGAAACCGTATTACCGCTGTGAGCGATGCCAAGCACTTCTTTTTTCTCTAAAATATAGGTGCCTGCCTGTGTTGCCGCCACAGCTCCGTCGGCAGTTGCTGTAACAAGTTGACGCAGCTCTTTTGGACGCACATCACCGGCAGCATACACGCCAGTCAAATTTGTTGCCATTTTATCGTTGGTTTTTATATATCCGTTTTCGTCTAAGTCAACTTGCCCTTTAAATATCTCTGAGCTGGGGCGGTAGCCTACAAAAACAAAGATTCCGAACATACCGTCGGCTTCTGAAACGGTGTAGGTGAACTTTTCGCCTGTTTTGTTGTTTTTCATTTCGGCGCCTTTAATGTTTCTGTCACCGTAAGCCCTAATTAATTCGGTGTTAAACTTCACTTCAATTTTAGGGTGACTCATGACCTTTGCAGCAATTGCTTTTTCACAGCGAAGCGCGTCCTTTCGCACCAGCATTGTTACTTTTTTGCCAAATCTGGTAAGGTACAATGATTCCTCTGCTGCGCTGTTGCCTCCGCCGATAACAAATATATCTTTATCCTGAAAAAAGAAACCATCGCAGGTCGCACAGTAGCTCACACCTCTGCCACGAAATTCCTCTTCACCTTCAAAACCTAATTTTTTTGGCGTTGCCCCTGTTGCAATGATAACCGCGTACGATTCAAATACTCCCGACGTGGTTTCAATTCGCTTTATGTCACCTGTTAATTCTACTCCTGTTACAGATAGTGTTTGAAATTCAGCGCCAAACGATTTTGCCTGCTCAAGCATGGTCTGCATAAGGTCAGGACCAGCCACATCGGGAACGCCTGGATAATTGCCGATATCGTTTGTGGTTGCAGCTTGACCGCCTAATGTGCTGTTTTCCAGAATAAGCGTGCGCAACTGTGCCCGACCGGCATAAATTCCGGCTGTAAGTCCTGCACAGCCGCTGCCGAGAATAATTAAATCATAAACTTGCTGTTGCATATTAATTCTCCTTACCAAAATTGCCGCAAACCAGCCTGGATTTAGCTAATTTGCAGCAATTTACATTTACCCATGATCCGATTAGAGTTTGCCGATTAAATCCAGGCTAGGCTTTAATGTTTCGGCACCGGGCTTCCATTTTGCAGGACATACTTGATCACCGTGTTCGGCAACGAATTGCGCAGCTTGCACCTTACGAAGCAATTCATCTGCATCGCGTCCTATGCTGTTGTCATTGATTTCGCAGGCCTTTATCTGTGCGTTTGGATTTACGATAAACGTACCGCGCAGTGCCATACCTTCGTCTTCAATCAGTACATCAAACATTCTGCATAGTTTGGCGGTGGGGTCAGCAAGCATGGGGAACTTGATTTTGCGTATAGTATCCGACGTGTCCGCCCAAGCTTTGTGAACAAAATGAGTGTCGGTGGATACTGAATATATTTCGCAGTTTATCTTTTTAAAATCTTCATAGTGATCTGCTAAATCTCCCAATTCAGTAGGGCAAACAAAAGTGAAGTCTGCAGGGTAAAATACGAAAACCGACCAATGTCCCTGCAAATCGTCCGATGTAATTTCTTTAAATTGGCCACCAACATAAGCCTGAACCTTAAATTCATCTAACTTTTTATCAATTATAGGCATAAAAATACTCCTTAATTTATAATAAAATTATTTTGCGCTGCCAGTATTGCTTTATTCATAGGTCGTTTTAAAACACATATATTATGCATCTTTTCAAATACTACGAATAAAAGCGTTGGAGGTAATTATGAAAGATTTATTAGGTAAGGTTGCAATAGTCACGTCTGCAACAAAAGGAATCGGTTTGGCAAGCGCATTACGGCTTGCTCAAAAGGGCGCAAAGGTTTATATGGCAGTGCGCAGGGTGGAGGATACACAAAAAATTTGTGATTCGTATAACTCACAGGATATTTCAATGACACCTGTATATTTTGAAGCAACTGAAATTGAAAGCTACTCATCAATGGTAGACGAGGTTAAAAAAAGGGCAGGAAGAATAGATATATTAGTTAACAATTTTGGCACAGGGAAACCTGCAACAGACTTAAACCTTATAGATGGCAGCGAGGATACTTTTTTTGAACTTATAAATTTAAACCTCGGCAGTGTTTACCGAATTTCTAAATTAGTTATTCCGCATATGATTGCAAGTGGGGGAGGAAGCATAATAAATATTTCATCTATAGGTGGGCTTATACCTGATATTACGCGTATCGGTTATGGTGTTTCAAAAGCAGCTGTAAATAATATTACAAAACAAATTGCGCTTCAGTACGCACGAAATAATATTCGCTGTAATGCTGTTTTGCCCGGTCTTACCGTGACTGATGCAGCCATGAATAATATGCCTAAGGAATTCATAGAGTCATTCCTTTCCCATGTACCGCTTAATCGCACAGCGACACCCGAGGATATTGCAAATGCAGTGGCTTTTTTTGCCACAGATGAATCGTCATATATTACAGGGCATATTTTAGATGTGGCTGGAGGCTACGGCTTAGGTACTCCTCAGTATGCAGAATGGAAAAAGCAACATCATGTCAGCCCAAATGAATCAATAGACTGATAAAATTGAAATAAAAAAGTGATTGAACTAATCTTTTAGTTCAATCACTTTTCTTGTATTATGCGCAATAAAGTTTACTTTGCTATTCAATTAAGCTTTCCAAAGACTGTGTATATTGCAGTATTCGTAAACAGCTTCTACTTCATCTCCATCACAAATGGAAAAGCATGCTTTAGGTTCATCACCCGGCTTTAAATATTTCATTTGGCTGCCACTTTTAGTTTGCAGACAAATCCATTGAATATAATGATTTTCTTCCATCGGATGCTCTACCGAGCCTACCGTAACAGCAACTGTATTTCCGTTCACTTCATAAACAGGAATGTGTTTTTCTGTTGAGGCTTCAGTTGTTCCGGGGACAAGCTCTGTCATTTTCTGACCACAGCACATAACGGGCACACCGGAGGGTCTAACCATTGCAATGATGTTTCCGCAGTGTTCGCAAATATAGAATTTCTGTTCCATTTAAACTTCTCCTTTTTCCAGCGTTTTTCGCTGTTAATGCATGTTTAGTATATCATATATAATTGTTAATAGATAGACTTTTTGAAAAAATATTGGAAATTATTCCAAATTGCGTATTTATGCTTGTAATCTTAAATTTGATTACAAACTGTATATGTATTTAGCTGCACCGCCCGATGCACACGATTCAGCAACAATATCTGCTTGGGCTTTTAAGCTGCCAAGCGCGTTGCCCATTGCAACGCCTATGTCAGCCAATTGAATAAGCGAAATGTCGTTTTCAAAGTCGCCCATACCGATAACGGTGTGAATTTTAATACCTAGCTTATCAAGTAGTGCATTTTTGATAGGCTCAATGCATTCTCCTTTGCCTGCGGTTTTGCTGAAAAATTCAAGACCTGTGGGCCATGCTCGAACTATTTTATAAATTGTGCCGTACTTTTCGGTAAGATAATGTTGTAGCTCAAGTGTTTTGCTTTCCTCATTAAAATCAAGCACAAACTTGCTAATTTCGCTTCCCGCAAGCTTTTCTTCTATCGTCTTAATGTCGGTTTCTTTTGCATTAAACCACAGCGTTTCACTTTCCAGTTCTATTCGCAAATTATTTGCACCGTCTGCGTGCTTAAATGCGTCAAACATGGCGTAGTAATCATCACATGACATAAAGTCCCTGTAAATAATTTCGTTGTCGGTAATATCGTACATCATGGTTCCGTTGCCAATAATAGCAGGGACGTGCGGCTTTATGATATTATTGTAACGTTCGATTATAAAATCTTGACGCCGCCCCGTAGCCACGGTATAAATGCCGCCGTTCTGCTGAAAATATTCAATAGCTTTTATATTTTCGAGCAAAATCTCGCCGCCTTCAGCAACTGTACCGTCGTGGTCGGCGCAAATTAAATAACCATCAAATTTCATAATATATCTCCATATAATGAAAATTCCCTGATTATAAAAATCAGGGAGTTCGTTTGAGTTATAAGCTGTTAGAATCAGACAGCACGCTCAACCTTACCGGAACGAAGGCAGCGGGTGCAGGCATAAACTCTGCAAGGTGTACCGTTAACGATAGCCTTAACGCGCTTAACATTGGGTTTCCATGTTCTGTTAGAACGTCTGTGAGAGTGAGAAACCTTTATACCAAACTGAATTTGCTTGCTGCAGAACTCGCATTTTGCCATGGTCTGCACCTCCTTTAGAATTAGGATAATCTGACCGAATAATAATATCACAATAAGAGGACAAATGCAAGACTTTTTTTATATTTATTATTTTTATATATAATTTGTCGAAAAATTGAATAATTTTGACATACGTGGTATAATCAAAAACGGTGGTTTTTTTGAAAGTAATGACATTTACCGTTTCAGATTTTGAAGATGGTATGATTTTAAAAAACTGGATGAGGCTTCACGGTATTTCTACGCGCAGCACCGTACGACTTAAACACTACGGATGCATATTGCTCGACGGAACACCTGTTACGGTGCGTGCTATTGTGCGCGTCGGTAATATAATTGAACTTAGATTTCCTGAAGATGCAAAGCCTGCGGAAGCTGAAGAAATCCAAGTGCCTATTATGTACGAGGATGACAGCGTTATTGTTATGAATAAGCCTGCACATATGCCGGTGCATCCATCAAAAAACTTGCAGTCTGGCACCCTTGCTAACGCATTTGCAGGACATATAGCTCAAAAAGGGCAGAGTCTTGCTTTTCGAGCAGTAAACCGTCTTGACCGTGGAACATCGGGGTTAGTTGTTGTTGCGCTTAATCCGATTGCTGCTGCTAAGCTGGCAGGATCAGTTGATAAGGAATACATTTGCGTTTGCAGCGGGGAACTTCCTGAAACGGGCAAAATTGATATGCCTATTCGTCGCAGGGAGGACAGCAAGATGGAACGCTGTGTTGCGTCGGACGGGCAGCGAGCTGTCACCAACTACCGACGAATATACACAAACGGCAAGTTTTCAGTAGCGAGCGTTACTCTTGAAACGGGCCGTACCCACCAGATACGAGTACATTTTTCTCATGTTGGCTTTCCGCTTATCGGAGATACTATGTACGGCTATGCCGATGAGATACTTGACCGCCAGGCACTGCACTGTGCAAGTGTTTGCTTTACCCACCCGATTAGCGGAGAAAAAATCAGCGTAACATCCGATTTGCCGCAGGACTTAAAAGCATTTTTAACAGCGCACGGCGCTAATGTTAAATTAGGTGATAAAAATGATAAATAAGCGTGTTGAAAATTTACAAAAGCGCCTTAATAAAGGTCAGGCGGCACTGATAACCGCCGACTCAAACCGATTTTATTTAACAGGTTTTCGCTCATCTGACGGATTTGTGTTTATCACTTCTGACAGCGCAGATTTTTATGTTGATTTTCGTTACTACGAAATGGCAAAGGCGCAAGTAACGTCATGTAACGTTACTATGTTAGAAAAACGCACTGATGAAATTAAGAACTTGCTTAAAACCCATGCAATAGATACACTTTTTGTCGAAACACGGTCGGTCAGCATGGCTGATTTTAATTCGTATAAATGTATTTGCGACGGTGTGAAGGTTAACGAGACCGGTTTTTTGGATGATGTAATGTGTGAGCTCCGAAGCGTAAAAAGTGCAACAGAAATTCAAAATATTCGCAAAGCCCAAAGGCTTACGGACGAGACTTTTTCATATATTCTCAGTAAAATTGCCGCAGGCCGCACTGAGCGCGAAATAATGCTTGATATGGAGTTTTATATGCGCAAGCAGGGTAGCGAAGGCGTGTCGTTTGATTTTATCGTTGTTTCGGGTAAAAATTCGTCCTTGCCGCACGGCGTGCCTACAAACAAGGCGGTCGAGCCGGGAGATTTTATTACAATAGATTTCGGCGCAGTTGTAAACGGATACCGTTCGGATATGACACGTACCGTTGCTGTGGGAACGGTTAGTGATGAACAGCAACGGGCATATGACACCGTACTTGCGGCACAAAATGCCGCTTTTGATGCGATTTTACCGGGCGCAACCTGCTGCGATGTTGATAAAGCAGCACGAGAATTGATTGACAGCGCGGGATATAGGGGCTGTTTCGGTCATGGACTCGGACATTCGGTAGGAATTGATATTCACGAAAATCCGTCATTCAGTCCTCGTTGCAAAACAGTGCTAAAAGAGGGGATGATAATGACGGTAGAGCCGGGAATTTATCTTGAAAACCAATTTGGAGTCAGAATAGAGGACATGGTCTGCATTACTTCAGATGGTTTTGAAAACCTAACGAAAAGCGAAAAGAATTTAATTATACTGTAAACAATATAATAAAAAACCGCCTTACATTTAACGGTGTAAGACGGTTTTATTTTGTTGCTTTATTACTTAATTACTCTTACTCTGATAACGCCGTCGATAGCTTTAATGCCTTCGATTGCAGCTTCGTCGATTGACTCGACATCGAGCATAGTGTATGCGTAATCTTTTCTTGACTGGTTGTTAAGCTTTTCAATGTTAATATTGCAAGCCGAAACAACACCCGAAATTTGCGCAAGCATATTCGGAATATTGTTGTGAATAATGCATACGCGGACAGCAGTTGAACGAGGCATTACTACATTAGGCATGTTTACCGAGTTGATAATGTTGCCGTTTTCAAGGTATTCACGAATCTCGTCAGCAGCCATAACAGCGCAATTTTCCTCGCTCTCGCCTGTTGATGCGCCGAGGTGCGGAATTGCTATAACGCCGTCTACACCGATAACATCGTCGCTCGGGAAGTCGGTTACATATGCTGCAACCTTACCTGCTGCGAGGGCGTCAATGATAGCGGCACTGTCAACCAGGTCACCGCGTGCAAAGTTAAGAATTCTGACTCCGTCCTTCATGGTGGCGATGGATTCAGCGTTAATGAAACCCTTTGTATCCGGTGTAAGAGGAACATGAATTGAGATGTAGTCGCATTCTTTAAAAATCTCGCTCATGTCTGCAGCATGTTTAATATTTCTGGATAGTTTCCATGCAGAGTCAACCGACAAATACGGGTCGTAGCCGTAAACTGTCATGCCAAGTGAATAGGCAGCGTTTGCAACTAAGATTCCGATTGCACCAAGGCCGATAACACCGAGCTTTTTGCCCATGATTTCAGGACCTGCAAATGCACCCTTGCCTTTTTCGACCATTTTGCCGACCTCTGCGCCGTTACCTTTAAGCGTTTTTGCCCAGTCGATAGCCGGAACAACCTTACGGCTGCACATAAGCATACCGGCAAGTACAAGCTCTTTAACTGCGTTTGCATTAGCACCGGGTGTGTTGAAAACAACGATGCCCTGCTCAGAGCATTTATCACACGGAATGTTATTTACGCCTGCACCTGCACGAGCAATAGCCAGCAGGGAATCGGGCATTTCCATATCGTGCATTGATGCCGAACGTACCATTATAGCGTCAGGTGCGTCAATTTCATCTGCACAGTTGTAGTTTGCATTAAAACGATCTAAACCGTTTTTAGAAATTTTATTGAGAGTTTTAATCTGATACATGATAATTCTCCTAAATTACTTGTTTGCAGCTTCAAAAGCTCGCATAAACTCAACCAGTTTTTCTACGCCTTCAATAGGCATAGCGTTGTAGATAGAGGCTCTCATGCCGCCGACTGAACGGTGACCTTTGAGGTTAATAAAGCCTGCTGCGGCAGCTTCTTTGACAAATTTAGCATCAAGTTCGTCGTTGCCTGTAACAAAGGGTACATTCATAAGTGAACGGTCTTCGGGTACAACTGTGCCGCGGAACATTTCGCTTGAATCAAGGAAGTTGTAAAGAATGTTAGCCTTTTTCTCATTGTATTCCTTCATTTTATCAAGGCCGCCCATGTCATTTTTGACCCATTCAAGAACCATCTTTGCAACATAAATGCAGTAGCAAGGAGGTGTGTTGAACATAGAGCCGTTTTCTGAATGAGTTGAGTAATTGAGCATGGTAGGACAGATATCCATTGCGTTGCCGATAAGGTCTTCGCGGATTATTACGATGGTAACACCGGCAGGAGCCATGTTTTTCTGTGCGCCTGCGTAAAGCATTCCAAACTTGGATACGTCGATAGGCTCAGACAAGATGCAGCTTGAAATATCAGCAATCAGCGGAACATCTCCGGTTTCGGGCAAGTCGTTCCACTTTGTACCGTAAATTGTGTTGTTCATGCAGATGTGGAAGAAGTCTGCATCGGGTGTAAAGGTTGACTTGTCAAGCTTCGGTATGTAGGAATAAACCTTATCCTCGGACGAAGCAACAACATTTGCAGTGCCGTAGCGTGCAGCCTCTTTGTAAGCCTTTTTAGCCCACTGACCGGTAACAACAAAGTCAGCCTTATTATTTTTATTCATTAAATTGAGCGGAATCATGGCAAACTGTGTTGATGCACCGCCCTGCAAAAACAGAACCTTGTAGTTTTCAGGGATATTCATTATCTCGCGCAGAAGAGCCTCTGCTTCGTCAATAATAGCCTGGTAAACCTTTGAACGGTGGGACATCTCCATTACTGACTGGCCTGAACCCTTATAATCAAGCATTTCCTCAGCCGCAGTTTTAAGTACCTTTTCAGGTAATATGGATGGTCCAGCACTGAAATTGTAAACTCTAGACATACCTTTTTCCTCCTATAAATAAAAACATATGTTTCATTATATTCATAATAAAGGAAAAAGTCAATAGGATTGACAAAAATATAACAAAGTTTTTAAAAAATATTTTATAAATATAATAAAGATTGATAATAATTTAACAAAGTAATTAAGTTATGGACATTAACGTGGTGTAGTGGTATAATTCCTTATTATAATAGTTTATTATAGCTTTGAGGTACATTAATATGGATATAAGTGTTCGTGAAGTAATGGATAAACGCATTAACAAGGTAATAACTAATCTTGAAAAGCGAAATATGAAAGGATATCATGTTCGCACAAACGATGAGCTTTTTGAGCTGCTTTTGGAGCTTGTGCCCGATGGTGCAACCGTGTCTAACGGAGGTTCAATGACACTTGACGGTCTTGGAGTCTTCGACTGGCTACGTAAACGCGATGATATCACTTATTTTGATCGCGAAAATGACGACCCTCAAAAATGTATGACTGCCGCATTCGACTGTGATGTTTATTTGACGGGAACTAATGCAATTACAGAGGGCGGCGAGCTGTACAATGTAGACGGTAGGGGAAACCGCGTAGCAGCCATGATATGCGGGCCGCGCAGCGTTATCGTTGTAGTAGGAGCAAATAAGATTGTTAGTGACATTAATGCGGCAGTTGACCGTGTACGCAAAATTGCGGCACCCGCAAACACCGTACGGCTGTCATGTGCAACCCCCTGCGCTAAAACAGGGGAGTGTATGGATTGCAATTCGCCGGCGCGTATATGCTGCAACTTTGTTGTAATGTCAAATCAGCGTGTTAAGGACAGGATAAAGGTTATAATAATGGACGAAAGTCTGGGATTTTAAACAGAGAGGTTTTATATTATGGATGGATTTGTAGTAAACGAAAGTAAAAATGAAATAATTGAGGTTGATGGCGTAAAATATCGCAGACTTGCAATAAAAACTCATGTCATAACTGAAAAGGATTCTATAACAGAAGTGGCAGAAAAATATGCAAAGCCGCTTGCAGAGGAAAACGATATTCTTTTTATTACAGAAAAAATTGTAGGCTGTACACAAGGTCGCGCAATTCCTCTTAAGGATATAAAACCGCGTCCTCTCGCACGGTTTTTGTGCAAGTTTGTTTTGCGTACACCGTATGGAATTGGTCTTGCAATGCCGGAAACTATGGAAATGGCACTGCGTGAATGCGGTACTTTGCGTATTTTATTTGCTGCTATTATATCCGCATTCGGCAAATTAATAGGCAAGCGCGGCTGGTTTTACAAAATTGCAGGAGAAAAGGCAAGAGCAATTGATGGACCGTGCGATTGTACATTACCTCCTTTTAATGAATGTGTTTCGCTTGCTCCTGCTGAGCCGGATGCAGTTGCAGAGCGGGTAAGTAACGCGCTCGGAGGTATTGGCGTAATAGTTACCGATATTAACGATCTCGGAGGCAACATTCTCGGCGCATTTCCGTCGTCTATCGATCGCGATTTGATGGTACGCATTTTAAAGGACAACCCCCTGGGACAGTCACACGAACAGACACCAATGGGAATAATCCGCGTCGCAGAATAATAATGATACATTTGGGCGCGACCGAGACAACGGTCGTGCCTTTTTATAAGGAAAGATTATATGAAACGACTAATTTCGCTTATAATTTCACTTTTTGTTGTATTTAATTTGGGCAGCTGCTCTGCACAGTATCACAGCGTAATCCAAGATGAACAGCCCAAAATTACAGGTAATTTATCGAATGATAAAACCCGTGATCCAGATGCAACGGGTGATTTAAAAGTGCATTTTATTAATGTAGGTCAGGGCGACTCTACCTTTATAGAAATGCCAAACGGCGAAACAATGCTTATTGACGCGGGTGAGCGTGAATATGGTGAGGTAGTGGTAAACTACATTACTACACTAGGATACAATAAGGTAGACTACCTTATAGGCACGCATCCTCATTCCGACCATATTGGAGGAATGAAGTATGTGGTGGACTCTCTTAATATAGGCAAAGTTTATATGCCGAGGGCTCAGTTGGATACCGTAACCTTTGAAAAGTTGCTTTTGTCAATTAAAAATAAAGGACTTAGCATAACAACAGCAAAAGCAGGCGTTAATATTCTGTCAGGGACAGTCAGTGCCGATATACTTTCTCCGGTTAAGGAAGAGTATGACGATTTTAACAACTATTCTGCAGTTGTCAAAATTGTATACGGTGAAACGTCATTTTTGTTTATGGGTGATGCCGAAACTGAGGTTGAAAACGACATTGATACCGATGTAAGTGCTGATGTTATTAAGGTCGGTCATCACGGCAGTGTAACATCATCATCGCGCAGTTTTATTTCGCGAGTGGGCGCACAAATTGCCGTTGTATCGGTGGGCGAAGGAAACAGTTATGGGCATCCGCACGATAAAATTCTTGAGGCGTGGCAGCTTGCCGGTGCAACCATTATGCGCACAGATTTGCTTGGTACGATAGTTGTCACATCTAACGGCAGTAATATTAGTACCGAAGATGGAGTAGTTACTATTGTGCCTGACACCGACCAAAGCACTTCCGACAACCAATTTTCATGGGTGCTTAATTTAAAATCCAAAAAGGTGCATTATCCCGATTGCAATTCGGTAGATGATATGAGCGAAAACAATAAAGAGTATTCGAACAAATCGCTTGATGAGCTTAAAGCAGAGGGATATTCACTTTGCGGCAATTGCAAGCCCAGCTAAAGGAGGATATTATGAAAATAACAGTCGATCGTTTTGAAGGTGATTTTGCTGTTGTGGAGCTGCCAGACGGCAAAATGGTCAACATTCCGAAAATATTAATTCCCGATGCAAATGAAGGGGACGTAGTATCAGTTTGTGTTGATGCAGCCGAAACAAGCAAGCGCAAAGAGCGCATTTCCTCTCTTATGAATGATTTGTTCAAATAGAATTAATTAACTAAAACAAAAAACAATGGCGATGATGTTAAAAGCATCATCGCCATTCAGTATTTATTAACCTAAATAAAAATCCACGGCTAACATTAAACAAAATCCAAAAAGTAATGCATAGGTCGAGCTCCGCTCATTGCCGTGCGAGTGGGTCTCAGGTATCATTTCATCGCTGATAATATATAGCATTGTTCCGCCGGCAAACGCTAACGCGAACGGTAAAATTACCGTGGAAAAGCTGACCGCAAAGTAACCAAGCATAGTGCCTATTACTTCAATAAGTCCTGTTCCTGCCGCAATCAAAAATGTTTTTCGCTTTGTAATTCCTGCTGCCAGCATAGGTGCAATGATTACCATGCCCTCAGGAATGTTTTGCAGTGCAATTCCGCCTGCAACGGTCAGCGCATCGGCGTTATTTCCCGATCCAAATCCGACACCTGCAGCAATGCCTTCGGGGAAATTATGTATCGCAATAGCCAAAACGAACAGCATTGTTTTGTTTATACCATCCGTTCCATGCTTATGGCTTTCTATGTCTTTGCCAACCATACGGTGCAAATGAGGAACAAGCCTGTCGATAATATTTAAAATAATAGCTCCCAAGAAAATGCCGGTAACCGTTATAAGTATCGAGTATTCGTTTGGACTGTTGAGCGAGGGGAGTATGAGTCCGATGATAGCGGCACACATCATAACTCCTGCTGCAAAACTTATAACTGCATCGCTGAATGAGTGGGATATTCTTTTAAAAACAAATCCCAGCAGCGCTCCAATAACGGTAGCGCTGCCTATGCCTAATGCTGTTAATAATACAATTTCCAATGTTATCACACCTCAAGATATTTAAGTATATCTGCTGCGTTGGTATCCGGTTTAACCTTTGGCATAACTTTTTCTATTATTCCGTTTTCATCAATGATGTAAGTGGCGCGAACTACACCCATGCTGACTTTGCCGTACATCTTTTTTTCTTGCCATACATCATATGCTTTAATTGCGACTAATTCAGGATCGGATAAAAGTGTGAACGGCAAATTATGCTTTTCGGCAAATTTGCGGTGTGAATCCACGCTGTCCTTGCTTATGCCAATTACAGCAATGTTTTCTGCACGAAATGCATCATATGATGCGGCAAATGCGCAAGCTTGTCTGGTGCAGCCGGGTGTATTATCTCTCGGATAAAAATACAGTACTACCTTTTTACCAATGTAATCGGATAATGATACGGAGTTTCCGTTTGCGTCAAATAGTGTAAAATTCGGTGCTTTAGTTTTTTCAGTAAGCATATATTTTCCTCCTATAATCTATACTAAATATTATGTCCAATAGTTTAAAGTTTCGCAAGACCAATAAACAATGTGTTGGTTTATAAATATATAATACATATAAAAAAAACAACCGCTAAAATAGCGGTTGTTTATTGTGTCGGCATTGCCCTATCTTCCCGTGGCGTCACCACCAAAGTATTTTCGGCACTGATGAGCTTAACTGCTGTGTTCGGTATGGGAACAGGTGTACCCTCATCGCCATAGACACCGACTTTCAACGAGCATTATAATAGCACATTTGTAGGCTTATGTCAAGCTCTTTTTTGTATTTTATTTTATCGGAGATTTTACCGCCTCCGGATGAAGGGAGGAAGCCAAAATTTCTACACCCAGAGCTATATTTTCGCCATATCTTTCAAAATAAAGCGGACTAAGAGCAGTCACGTTACCATTTTTAACCGCACGGGTAGCAGAAAGCGCTTTGTCAGATTTAATTTGTTCGACCATACCGGCAGGGCAAAAAATATGTTCGGGATTTGCTTTAATTATTTCTGCGTAATCAATCTCATAACTGTCACCGGCAATATTTGAGCCACCTGCGAGTGTCAGCATTTCGTCAGCTAATGTGCCGCTCGGTGCAGCTATTCCGTCAGAAAGCAAAATTACCGCGCTTACGGCCGTGCTTTCTTTGGTTTTAGATTTTACCGTGCCCACGCGCTTATCTATTCGGCTAAATGTGTTTTCGGCGTTTTTCTTTCCGGTCGAATATCCACTGAAAATAGACGCAACCGACTCATATAGCGGTTTAAGCTCACTGTACTTTGAAACAGCAGGTGTAATTATAATCTGCTTTCCGGCGTCAGTGATCTGTTTTTTTGCATAGTCAGGTATTGAACTGTCAGCAATTACAATTTGAGCATCGGATGTAGCAATTTTATCTGTTTCAGGCATGGTGCTACTGCCGTAAACGGCCAGTCCACGCTCATTATCGCAGTTGTCGGATACACCGATTAACTGGGCATCGGAGCCGAGCGCAGTTACAATATCGGTAACAGCAGGGGACAAGCTTATTGCATTTTGAGGACATTGTTTTATTTCAACACCGTACACGGTAACAGGGTAATCTGAGCCTGTAATTTCGTTAACTGTGTTTTCACCGCATGAGACCAGTGTTAAAGCGACTGCGGCAGCCGCAAGGAGAGAAAAGAATTTACGCATAGCTACCGTCCTTAACTCATTCTATTAAATATTGCAATTATTTTGTGTTTTTCGCCGTTTTCGTTCACACCTTCAATTCGAACGCCATTACCGCTCATCAGCAGGCTTGCACGCAGACTTTCAACTGTGCAACGGAATGTCTCTGTGCCGTTTGATATTACTGTTACAAAGTCATCAGCAGTAAAATTTGCGCAGCCGCCCTTGCCTAAAATTCTCTCTGTGCCATCGTCTTCAATTTCAGTAACAACGGCAAAGCTTTTTGAACTTATCTCGCGTATTACAGCAATTGATAAGGGATCTATTTTTTCTTTTGGTTTTTTTGTTTTACTGCGGCCAAACATATGTTTTCGTCCTTAATTTAATTTGATTTACGGCGAAGTGATTTTTTTAGCTTTTCTTTACCGTATGGGTTCTCAATGTAGCTATTAATAGCGTTTTCCCATTCTTCGTTTGACATTATGCGTTCTTCATCGCCTTTGTTTTGCTCATAAATTGAGTTGAGAATATCATCATATTTTTTGTTTATCGCCTTTTTCTCTCTGCGTATTACAAATAAAATGTGTAGCAGTGATGAAATAGAAACAAGCGACGGTGCAAAAAACTTTAGGAAATATTTAAATGGACTGCCAAATACTAAGTCAACCATGGTTTTTCCAAGCAGTAGATGGGTTGTCATGGGTATGACTGCAATCAGTACTGCAACAAGGGCAAAAATGTAGCACTTATCCTTTTTAAATTTAAAAACCACCATTATAATTGCAATGGCGAGCAGTATTGACGCAGCTGCCGAAATATTGCGCAACTGAATCACTTTTTCTATGCTTTTGTCCGTGCCATCTTCCAACCACATCAAAGTACCGAAAAAGTACAAAAGATATATTATTATATTGATTCCTGAACTCAAGTAGAATAAAATGTGGTCGGCAGTATAAAACCCGCTGGGTCTTATCTTAAACGCACTGGTAGTTTGTATTTGGTTTTTAAGCGCAATTTCTTTTGCGCGTTCTAAAAGCTTTTCGTTTCGCATCTGTGAATCTTTTTTCATACGTGTTGCCCCTTTCAAGGCGGTTATAAAAATAAAATACCACAAATTTATCATTTTGTAAATCAAAAACCGATATTTTACAAATAATGCACAAATAATGCACAAAAAAAGCGCCCCGAGTTTTTCGGGACGCATTTTTTAATATTTTACTTATAAAGTGGATACTTAGCACAAATGTCTGCAACACCCTGCTTAATTTCATCAGCCTTGTTATCAAAGTCGCGAATAGCTGCTGTAATGAACTCGCCGATTTTTGTAAAGTCGTCTGTTCCGAGTCCGCGTGATGTAGCTGCAGGAGTTCCGACTCTCAGTCCGCTGGTGACAAATGGCTTTTCAGGATCGTTGGGGATAGCGTTTTTGTTGGTTGTGATATTAACTGCATCAAGACGATGCTCAAGTTCTTTACCGGTTACGCCTGTGCCGCACAAATCGAGCAGAATGAGATGATTGTCTGTACCGCCTGAAACCATGTTAATATTGTTGGCCTTAAACGATGCAGCAAGAGCCTGTGCATTGTCAATAATGCGCTGCTGATATTCTTTAAAGTCGTCCTGAAGTGCCTCACCGAAGCAAACTGCTTTTGCTGCGATAACGTGCATAAGAGGACCGCCCTGTGTGCCCGGGAAAATTGACTTGTCAATGTCTTTTGCGTACTTTTCTTTGCACAGAATCATGCCTCCGCGGGGACCGCGCAGTGTTTTATGGGTTGTGGTGGTAACAACATCAGCGTACTGAACAGGATTTATGTGCAGTCCTGCTGCAACAAGACCTGCGATGTGCGCCATGTCAACCATCATTATAGCTCCGACCTCATCACAAATGTCGCGGATGATGTCAAAACGAATTTCACGGGGATATGCCGATGCACCTGAAACTATGAGTTTGGGATTGCATTCTTTTGCAATGCGGCGCATTTCATCGTAGTCAATGTAGCCGTCTTCTCCAACGCCGTAGGGAACAAAGTTGTAGCTTTTTCCTGAAAAGTTTACAGGTGAGCCATGAGTGAGGTGGCCTCCGTGGGCAAGGTTCATACCCATAACGGTATCGCCATGCTCAATAAGTGCAAAGTAAACTGCAGTGTTAGCCTGTGCACCGGAGTGGGGCTGAACATTTGCGTGCTCTGCACCAAATAGTTTTTTAGCACGGTCACGCGCAATATCCTCAACTATGTCAACATATTGGCAACCGCCGTAATAGCGCTTACCGGGATAACCCTCGGCATATTTGTTGGTCAGAACTGAACCCATTGCTGCCATAACGGCAGGGGAAACAAAGTTTTCCGAGGCAATAAGCTCAATGTTGGACTGCTGACGGGAATACTCAAGACCCATAGCATCTGCAACATCTTTGTCGTACTTGGATACAAAGTTAATACTGTCAAAATAATCGTTATACATTTCTTTTCTCCTTTTTGATTATACCAGTTTATTTATAAATTCTTTAATAGCGGCTTCGTCTTTGCAATCTGGCTCGCCAGGATTTTTATATAAAGACCAGTTAATTGAATGCTCAGCAGACTGTCCGGGCGCAAGGTCGTTAATTTCGCTTAGTGTTTCCATCTCCAGAATTGAGCTGTTAGTGTATGTTTCAAATGAAACGCCGTTGTCCGGATATGTGCCGTTTTCGTGATTAGGCTTGTAGCGGCAAACAAAAACATCATTTTTGCGCGAATATGCGGCAAATCCTTGATGATTATCGGTGCCGATTTTGAAAGCATCAGATTGTTTTGTGCTTTGACGTACAGTTATGTATTCTTTACCCATATAAAAACGTTCGTCTGTCGCATTGGCGTACGGCCACAAAGATAATATGCGGTTTGGCAAAAATCCTGTGTCATGAGTGTTTTGCGGTATTATTTCCAGACCTTCCTGTCCTAAAACGGTTATACCCCATAATGCAAGCTGAAGGTTTTTGTCGCGAAAATTTGTAACACGGTGAATTACCTTCATATCGGCACTGTTTTCTGACATTGCAATCTCTATTTGCATTTGGATGCGGTTGGATATTTGAGCAGGAGGATTAAATACAGCTCCGTTATCTGTATATTCATATTCAACCGGGTCGTTATCCGGGTAATATGTTTCAGGTGATGATTCGGGGGTGACCCACAGACGGTGACCACCGTATGAGTACCATTTAGCACCTTTGTAGTAGTATTCATCGTGTTCGGGGCTGGTTTTGCCGCTGGCACGATCAAGGTCATTATACAGAATGTTTTCGCCACCGACGAATGCAAACCGTATAATTCTCGGACCGACATCAACAGTTACGTAAGCTTCAATTATACCGTTTGTAACTTTTACACAGCGGCCATAATTTTTATAGCTTTCAACTATTTCCTTTGATACGGGCATTATTTATCTCTCCTTGTTTTTAAATCATAATAACGGCGTCGGTCATTTCCTTGCCGCATGGCATTTTTTGCGGAGTCATAAGCCAGTACAAGTCAGTGGAACGACACTCTAATGAAAACATATCTACGGCCCTTTTGTCAAGAGCGTTTATTTCTTTTGCGCGTGAAACAACGGGCAAAGAAGCTGTTTTTTTCATAATGCTGAGAACTTTGCGGCCGGTTTCATTTGCACCAAGCACACGAATGTACGGCATTTGGCCACAGGTGTATGTGCTTTTTACATCCAAATATGCCGACAGAAGAATTCGGCGTATGCGAGCCATTGTATATCGCTTTGATTTTACTGATTCCGCAATTGCGTCAAGTGTAACATTATTTTTTATTGCTGATGCTATTCGATTTTCCAAACCCTCGCTGATATCAGAAAGCTCTTTTATATCACTTATACTCATTTGACGAAATTTAGATATCATTGCAATTTCAGCGGTACGAATATCCGCAGGAGCAAGTCCACCGTGCATTTCTTTACGCAAAATGTCTGCTGCAGAATCGGGCATATATTCAAAAGCGGCGGCTGTTTCGCCTTGTCTAATCATTCGGCGCAGCTCGGATGCACTGCAATAACCGTTTTCTGCTTTGCCGTCGTGTTTGGCGCCAATACGTTTTATGGCAATAGGTTGTATTGCGCTGTTTTTAAGCCCCGACAAATATTCAACTGCAAGAGTGTCGTTTGGGTTTCTAAGCAGCTTGGCAGCCAAAGGGTCTATTTCTTTAATTGCTTTTTCTCTTGTAGCGGCAAATGTCATGCCTTTATCAAGAAAGGGACGCAGCTGCTCGGTAATATCACCACTTATAAGATTAGCCGTGTAGCTGATTAAATCAGCATCGCCGCATTCTGAACCAAAAGCTATCGCATCGACGCACCCGGTTGCACGAATAAGTTCGGCTGCTCCGTAGGCAAATTTTTGAGCCGTAGCCATAGCGTAGGGGAGAGGCAATTCTATAACCAGGTCGGCACCGCAGGCGAGTGCCATTTTTGTACGGGAACGCTTATCAGAAACAGCGCAGTCGCCGCGCTGAACAAAGTTGCCGCTCATTATGGCAATAATACTGTCAAATCCTTTATCACGCACTTGTTTTAGCATATACTCGTGGCCGAGATGGAATGGATTATATTCAGCAACTGTCGCCGCAATCATCAAAAGCTGTCACCCAAATCAAAATAAACTTGAAAAATACGATTATGTGTATTAAAATATTATTATATATTATATATTTGAATTTTACTCGATTTGTACACATACTGCAAGTAAAATATCAAAGTTTTATTGGAGGTATAAAAAAATGAACATTCTAGTTGTAAATGCCGGAAGCTCTTCACTTAAATATCAGCTTATCGACATGAAAGATGAAACTGTTATTGCAAAAGGAGTTTGCGAGCGCATCGGTGACACAGGTGCTATCAATCATAAGACAGCAGACGGCAGAAAGTACTCTGCCAGTATTCCTATGCCGACACATACCGATGCATTTAACTGCGTTGTTAGGGCCCTTACCAGCGAAGAATACGGCGTTATTAAGTCAATGAGTGAGATTTCCGCTGTTGGACATCGTGTAGTACAGGGTGGCTCAATTTTCGACCATTCAGTTATTGTTAATGAAAAGGTAATTGAAGATATTTACAACCTTGCAGAGCTTGCTCCGTTGCATAATAAGGCGCATGTTCAGGGTATTCGTGCTTGTATAGAATGTCTTGGAAAAGATGTTCCTCAGGTTGTAGTATTCGACACAGCATTCCACCAGACTATGCCGGCTAAGTCGTATATGTATGCTATTCCTTACGAAATGTATGAAAAATATAAAATCCGCCGTTACGGTTTCCACGGCACATCTCATCGATTTGTTTCAGGCGTTATGACCGACATTCTCGGTAAGGTTGAGGGTACAAATATTGTTACATGCCACCTTGGTAACGGCTCGTCAGTTTCGGCAATAAAGGACGGCAAGGTAATTGATACTACCATGGGCTTTACCCCGCTTGCAGGCGTTGAAATGGGCACCAGATGCGGAGATATTGACCCCGCTGTTGTTACCTTTATCATGGACAAAGAGGGGTACACACCCGATCAAATGAGCAACTTTATGAATAAAAAGTGCGGATTCCTCGGTATCACTGGTTTTTCGTCAGATTCTCGTGACCTTGAGGCAGCTATTAACGCAGGACCGAGCGATCCTAATTATGAAAAGTCAAAACTTGCTGTCGATATTCTTATTCAGGATGTCAAGAAGTGCATAGGCTCATTTGCGGCGGAAATGAACGGACTTGACGCAATTGTTTTCACTGCTGGTTTGGGCGAAAACAATACTCATTTGCGTGAAGAAGTTTGTGCTAACATGGAACTGTTTGGTATCGAAATTGATAACGAAATTAACGCAAAGACAACTTGCCAGTCTAATATCGTTAAGCTTTCCACCGATAACTCAAAGGTTGCTGTTTATGTTATCCCGACGAACGAAGAGCTTGTTATTGCTCGCGATACACTTGAACTTATTAAAAACTAATTATTTATTAAATAAAACGCCCTGTGCTCCAAAGCACAGGGCGTTTTTATTATAATTATGAAATAGGTTGTAAATGCGAAAAGAAAAGTTGCATAATTTTGTTAATTCTTATTGCCGTGTGGTTGGTGCTTACGATTAAATTTCGTGAAGATTATACTTATTTATCAATGAAATCATCAATACTCCGGCAGTGATTCCGACCGCACCTTGAACAAGATTGGCGATAACGCATTGCAGTGCGATCATTACATCATACACCAGCATATCGGTCAAAAAGTACCCCAATACCATAACTAATTCCGCGCAAATTGCGGCAATAACATAGGCTAATGTATGACGCTTTTTAGTTTTTTTGTTTATTGCTGTAAATATTGCCCACGCACACAGTGCCATGAGCCCTTTTATAATAAAGGTTGGAGCCATGTAAATAGCGTATCCTGACATTAAGTCGGCAAGAGCCGAACCTATTGCTGCTGCAAGTGAGCCGTATACAGGGCCGAGCAGCCAACTAGAAATGAGTACGAATCCGTCACCCAAGTTTACATATCCTGCAGGGGATGGAAAGCGCACAATCATTGTAGCGACAGTGATAACAGCCGCAAACATTGATGCAAGTATGACCTTTTTAATGTTGATTTTGCTCATAAAACCACTCCAAACAAATATATGGAATATTATAGCATCGAAAGTTCACCAATTCAATGTTAAAAATAAATAAACACAGCGCAAAATACACTGTGTTTTTTTATTAATTGTTTAGGAAGTTTTTGAAATAAGCGATTTTGAATTGCTTAGGAGATTCGCCTTTTAACTTTTTAAAGCACTGAATATAGTGGCTAGGAGAAGAAAAACCAAGTATTTCAGAAATTTCCAATACACTTTTGTTTTCCAAAATCAGCAATTTTTGCGATTCATTTATTCTTACATAATTAACATATTCTTTAAAGCTTAAGTTCATAGCACGTTTAAATGTATGTGAAAAATAGCTGTAACTGAGACCACACAAACGAGCCGCCTCCGCCTCAGATGCATTTGCGTAGTTTTTGCCAACATATTCCACAGCAGTTTGAATTGCATTGGACACACTTGATGAAATATCAAGTGTATTTACTTTCACGCCTATTTTGTTCCAATGGCGGACAATTACGAGAAACATTTTCAGCAAATCAGCTCTTATAGAAATCTCGAATCCATATTCTTTTGACTTCCATTCGTTATGTATATTATTCATAAGCTCGGGTATTTCTGTGTTTTCAATTTCATGTTTTGTAAATATACGCTGATGCTCGGATGTGTTAACTAAAAACGGCATAACATATTTCATATCATACAAATTTAGGCCAATTGTATAAAAAATTTGAGGATCGCATTTAATTCCTCTGTAACGGCAGTTTTCCGATGACGTTTGTATTTTGTGGCATTCATTTGAGTTGATTATAACAAGGTCACCTTTAAGGGCATGATAAGCTTTGCCATCAAGCCAAATGTCAAAGCTGCCGTTATCAACGTAAATCAGCTCTATATCCTGATGGAAATGCAGAAGGCAACCTATTTCTCGGTTTTTGCTAAGCTCAATACGAAATGCGTCAAAGGGGTATACAACACCATCAAAAGTTCTTCGGCTTTCTTTAAATCCTTTTTCCATTATTACTCCACCGTTATATAATGTATTGATTAAACAACAAAAAAAACAAATAGTTTTTACAGTTAATTTTAATCCTATATTAACTATATTATATAATTTATTGAGAAAGCGCAATAGCTTTTTGCATTTTAATTTTTGTTTTTTATATTACGTACAACTGCAAAGAACAAAATTAAACCCAAAGGTTTATTTAAGTGTTTTTTAAATAGGTAATCTAAAATTTTTTACATATATAAAACGCCGTTTCTGTTTAATCAGAAACGGCGTTTAAACGACATATCAATATTCGGCGTTGCCTACTGTGCGGGGATAGGGGATAACATCGCGGATATTTGATACACCGGTGAGGTACATTACAATACGCTCAAAGCCGAGGCCATATCCGGCGTGTTTTGTTCCGCCGTATTTACGCAGATTGACATACCACCAATAATCCTCTTCGTTGAGGTTACATTCTTTCATGCGATCAAGCAAAACATCCAAACGCTCTTCACGCTGGCTTCCACCGATGATTTCACCAACTCCGGGAACAAGCAAATCCATTGCAGCTACTGTTTTACCGTCATCGTTCATTCTCATGTAGAATGACTTTATTTCTTTCGGATAGTCAATTACAAATACCGGCTTGCAAAAAATCTGTTCAGTAAGATATCTTTCGTGCTCGGTTTGCAAGTCACAGCCCCACTCAACAGGGTATTTGAAATCTGCTCCACTGTTTTTAAGTAGCTCAACAGCCTCAGTATAAGTTACCTTTTGATAATCTGATGCAGCCAAACTATTAAGGCGTTCAAGTAATGTTTTATCTATAAAGCTGTTGAAAAATTCAAGTTCCTGCTTGCACTTTGTGAGCACGTGGTTAATAACATATTTAATCATGTCCCATGCAAGCTCCATATTGTCGTTGAGGTCGGCAAATGCAATCTCCGGTTCAATCATCCAAAATTCAGCAGCGTGGCGCGCAGTGTTGGAATTTTCTGCACGGAAAGTTGGGCCAAATGTGTATATATTACCAAAAGCCATTGCATAGGTTTCGCCCTCAAGCTGTCCTGATACGGTCAGGTTTGCACTTTTACCAAAGAAATCCTGTGACCAGTCAATTGAGCCGTCATCTTTACGGGGCATATTGTCTGGATCGAGTGTGGTAACACGGAACATTTCTCCTGCACCCTCACAGTCCGAGCCGGTAATGAGTGGTGTGTGCACATATACAAATCCGCGTGAATTAAAAAACTCATGGATTGCAAAAGCAATTTCGCTTCTTACTCTGAAAACTGCTGAAAACAGGTTTGTGCGTGGTCTCAGGTAAGCCTGCTCACGTAAATATTCAAGTGTATGACGCTTTTTCTGAAGCGGATAATCGGATGTTGATTCACCCTCGACAGTAATTTCTGTAGCCTTTATTTCAAACGGCTGCTTGTTTTCAGGGGTAAGAATAACAGTACCCTTTACAACTACTGCAGAGCCGACATTCAGCTTTGCAATAATATCGTAGTTAGAAATGTTTTCGCGTTCAAAAACGATTTGCACACCTTTAAAGCAGCTGCCATCGTTAAGATCAATAAAACCGAAAGCCTTTGAGTCGCGTATTGATCGTGCCCAACCGCCTACGCAAACTTCCTTTCCACCAAAGTTAGCTGAGTCAGCATAAATGCTGCGAATTAAATCTCTTTTCATTTTCAATTCTCCTAACTGTCAGAGATAGTATGCCGAAAACGCTGTGTTTTACCTGGCAAAACTGCGAAACCAACAGTACTTTTATAATAAAAAATTTTAACATATAAAAATCGATATGTCAAATAAATAAACGAGCGCTTGGTTATATTTTACGAAACAAAGGTCATAATAACAGCGTCAAGATTGATTTGGGAAAGTGCGGAATAAAAAACAATTCTTTTGCAAATCATCTGTTAAAAACTGTTCAGTAATATTTGGTATGTTTATATACATTATTTACAAAACCCCGTATTATTGAAAGTTATTAGCTAGCGTGTTAAAATTGTTCCCGTGAATTCACGCAAAAAGAATGTAAAAAAAGTTTGTCAGGAGGATATAAGTAATGAAAAGAATTTTATCATTATTCATTGCATTGCTTGTGGTAATTTCATGCCTTGCCGCATGTGGCAATAATAAAGGTACTTCTGGTGACGCAGGAACCGGCTCGGTTTATTATCTTAACTTTAAACCGGAGCAGGATGCTCAGTGGCAGGCACTCGCAAAGAAGTATCAGGAAGAAACAGGCATTCAGACTACTGTTTCTACAGCTGCAGAGGGTACTTACGAATCAACACTCACCGCTGCAATGGATAAGAGCAACCCGCCAACACTGTTCCAGGTTAACGGACCTATCGGTCTTGCCAATTGGAAAGACTATTGCTACGATTTAAAGAACAGTGATGTTTACAGCCAGCTTAAGAGCGAAGATTTTGCACTTAAGGGCGAAAACGGCGAAGTTTACGGTATCGCTTATGTTATCGAAACTTACGGTATCATTTACAACAAAACATTGCTTCAGAAATACTTTGACGCTAAGTGGTCTTCTATTAAATCAATAGACAGCATTAACAACTTTAAAGCACTTTCTACAGTAGCTAAGGAAATTCAGGCTCATAAATCCGAGCTTGGCGTTGACGGCGCATTCACATCTGCTGGTATGGATGCATCATCTGACTGGAGATTTAAGACACACCTTGCAAACATTCCGATTTATTATGAATATAAGGCTGACGGCATCACTACAACAGAAGCTATAAAGGGCACATACCTTGATAATTATAAGAATATTTGGGACCTTTATATCAATAATGCAACATGCAAACCGACTGAGCTTGCATCAAAGACAGGTACTGATGCTGAAACAGAATTTAAGACTGGTAAAGCTGTTTTCTTCCAGAACGGAACATGGGCATATGATGGCTGCTCTTATGATGAAAGCACAAAGCTCGGACTTAAGGATGATGAATTCGGCATGCTTCCTATCTACATCGGTGTAGAGGGCGAAGAAAATCAGGGTCTCACCACTGGTTCCGAAAACTACTGGTGCGTAAACGCTAAGGCGTCTGAAGCAGACATCAAGGCAACACTTGACTTCTTGAATTGGGTTGTTACAAGTGAAACAGGCACCACTGCTCTTGCTGATGAAATGAAGTTTGTAATTCCTTTCAAAAAGGCTAAAGAAGCAGCAAATCCTCTTGTTAAGGTAGCAGACGATTATATTGCAGCGGGTAAAACTGCAGTAACATGGAACTTCACCACAATTCCGTCAGACGACTGGAAAAACGGTGTAGGCGCTGCCCTTACTCAGTATGCAGCCGGAACAGGCAAATGGGACGATGTTGTTAAAGCATTTGTCAACGGATGGAAATCCGAATATGCAAAAGCAAACGGCTGATAACAAGCAAATATATAACAATTGATTTACGCTATAGGGGCGAGTGGAAACGCTCGCCCCTTAATTGTGAGCTAGGAGAAGAACAGCATGAAAGAAAATAAAAAATCTAAACCCGCCCAGCATGAGGCTTGCTCTCAGCAAAGCGGCGCGGGTGCAACATCACAGGCAACAAAAAGGTTGCACATACGGGGCTACCGCAATCCGCTCAAGGCTTATTTTCCGATATTCGTGCTACCTACCTTGGCGGCATTTTGCATCGGATTTGTATACCCGTTTTTAAAGGGAATATATCTGTCCTTTTGCAAATTTCGCACGACCAGTGATGCAAATTGGGTGGGTTTATCCAATTATACAAAAGCATTTGACGATCCATCTTTTTTCCATGCCTTTTGGTACACTGCGGTGTTTGCATTAGTGTCAGTAATAGTAATTAATCTATTTGCTTTTGCAGTAGCATTTGTGCTGACACGAGGTATCAGAGGTGCCAATACATTTCGAACAGTATTTTTCATGCCGAACCTTATCGGCGGCATAGTTTTGGGATACATTTGGCAGGTTATTTTTGACGGAATTTTGCGTAACTACGGAACAAGCATAGTTCTTGACAGCCGATTTGGCTTTTGGGGATTAATAATACTCATGTCATGGCAGCAAATAGGATATATGATGATAATTTATATAGCCGGGCTGCAAAGTGTGCCGGAGCAGCTTAACGAAGCTGCAAAGATCGACGGCGCAAATGGTTGGCAGGCTCTTAAGAATGTTACTATTCCTACTGTAATGCCTTCCATAACAATATGCACTTTTTTAACTTTGACAAATTCGTTCAAGCTATTCGACCAAAACCTTGCATTGACAGGAGGCGCTCCTGTTGCATTTGGTGCGGGCGGAGAGCAGATAAAACAAACCGAAATGCTTGCACTTAATATATATAATACGTTTTACAGCAATGCAAACTGGCGCGGAGTCGGTCAGGCAAAGGCGGTTATATTCTTTGTTTTGGTTGCAGCTATTGCGCTTGTACAGCTCTATTTTACACGCAAAAGGGAGGAGCAGCAGTAATGAAAAATACCGAATTGCAGATAAAGCAAAAGCAAAAGCTTTCTAACCGAATATTAACAGTTGTTTTTGCAGCAATTTCAGTGATTTATATTTTGCCGATAGTAATTGTTTTGATGAACTCATTCAAATTCAATGAGTATGTAAGTTCAGCAACCTTCAAATTACCGAATGCGGCAAGCTTTGCATCCTTCGGCAACTATATCAAGGGAATTACCTTTGGTAATTATCCTTTCTACAACTCGGTTTTGTATAGCTTTACAATTACGGTTTTATCAACTATACTGATACTGTTGTGTACTTCTATGTGCGCATGGTATCTGTCCCGAGTAAATAACTTTATATGCAAAGTCATATATTATATGTGCATTTTTTCAATGGTTGTACCTTTTCAGATGGTCATGTTTACTCTGTCAAAGACAGCCGATACACTTAATCTAAATACACCGATAACCATTTCTATAATTTATTTGGGCTTTGGTGCAGGTTTGGCAGTGTTTATGTTCACAGGGTTTGTAAAATCCATGCCGCTCGAAATAGAAGAGGCGGCAGGCATCGACGGATGCGGACCGCTGCGCACCTTTTTTGGGGTGGTACTGCCCATGATGCGCCCGACTTTGATTTCAGTAGGAATACTTGAAATTATGTGGATTTGGAACGACTATTTGCTTCCGTATCTGATACTTGATCCCTTAAAATACAGGACTATTCCTATTCACATTCAGTATTTGCAGGGAAGCTACGGCCAAGTTGACCTTGGCGCAATAATGGCACTTATTGTGCTGAGCATTATTCCTATCATAATTTTCTATGGAGTATGCCAAAAGTATATCATAAAAGGTGTTATGACCGGAGCGGTCAAGGGGTAAAAAAAGGAGCGATTATATGAGGACAAGTGGCATATTAATGCACATTTCATCGCTGCCGTCACCGTACGGCATCGGCACATTCGGAAAAGAAGCATACCGATTTGCTGATTTTTTGAAAAAAGCGGGGCAAACATATTGGCAAATGCTGCCGATATGCCCAACTTCGTACGGTGATTCTCCCTATCAGTCATTTTCTGCATATGCACTCAATCCTTATTTTATTGATCTTGATATGCTACGCGACGATGGGTTGCTTAATGCTGACGAATACGCAAATTTGAACTGGGGAGCTAATCCGAATAAAGTTGACTATGCATTGATTTATCAAAATCGTTTTACTGTGCTTAGAAAGGCGTATGAACGATTTAAGAATGCAATTCCATCTGAATTTGAAAGATTTTGCACCGATAATAGCCGTTGGCTTGATGATTTTGCAATGTTTATGGCGCTTAAAGATGCGCACAACGGAAAGAATTGGAACGAGTGGGAAAAACCCCTTCGTATGCGGGATAAAGATGCACTCGATAAGGCAAAAATTGATTATGCCGAAGATATTGAGTTTTATAAAATGCAACAGTTTTTGTGCTTTAAACAATGGTTTATGCTCAAAAAGTATGTAAATAATCTTGGAATTAAGATTATTGGCGATATGCCGATTTATGTGAGCGGCGACAGTGCTGATGTGTGGTCAATGCCACAGCAATTTTTGGTAGACGAAGAAGGACACCCGACCGAAGTAGCAGGTTGCCCGCCTGATGCATTTTCTGAAGAGGGTCAATTATGGGGCAATCCGCTTTACGACTGGGACTACATGGAAAAAGACGGATTCAATTGGTGGTGTGAGCGCGTTGGTTTTGCTTGTACCATTTTTGATGTTCTGCGAATTGACCATTTTCGCGGATTTGAATCCTATTACTGCATACCGGCGAGCGATAAAACGGCTGAAAACGGCTGCTGGCGCAAGGGACCAAACATTAAGCTGTTCGATAGCATAAAAGAGCGCCTTGGTGATTTGCCAATTATAGCCGAAGATTTAGGATTTCTTACTGACGGCGTTAAAAAAATGCTTAAAAAATCCGGATTTCCCGGCATGAAGGTCCTTCAATTTGCTTTTGATACACGAGAAGAGAGCAACTATCTTCCTCATACTTATGAAAAAAACTGTGTAGTTTACACAGGCACTCATGATAACGACACCATTATCGGCTGGACAAAAACCGCACCCGAAAATGATGTAAAGTATGCGCGAAAGTATTTGCGTATAACCGATTCGGAGGGCTTCAACTGGGGAATGATGAAGTCGGCATGGGCAAGCACTGCTGATACAGCAATCATGATGATGCAGGATTTCATGGGCTTGTCTAGTGAAGCGCGCATGAATGAACCGTCTACTGTAGGATGTAACTGGCAGTGGCGAATTGATGGTTCTTGCATTAACGACTGGTTGGCGCAAATTATTTATAAAAACACAGAAATTTATTGCCGACTGCCTAACGCTGATAAGAGCGGTGTAAAAAAGGATAAAAGGGATGCAGAATAAAACACCGCCGCCTATTTTGTCAAAACTAACAGCTTGAAATACTAATCCAAATGTGGTATCTTTATTAAAAAGTATTTAGGAGGCGGGTCTTATCATGCATTTACAGGAATCAGGAGAAATGTATCTTGAGACCATTTTAGTTTTGTCAAAAAAGAGCGGCTGTGTTCGATCAATAGATGTATGCGAGGAAATGGGCTTTTCAAAGCCAAGTGTCAGTCGAGCAATTGGCTTGCTGAAAAACGGCGGATATGTCAACGTTGATGCCGACGGACACTTGTTTCTCACAGAGGTGGGATACGATGTCGCCCAAAAAATATATGAACGACACACGGTTTTAACCGAGTTTCTCGTTCGTTTAGGTGTAGACAAAAAAACAGCCACCGAAGATGCATGCAAAATGGAGCATGACATCAGTGACCAGTCACTTAAAGCGATTAAAGACTTTATTGATAAATAAAAGTACATACCTTGGATGCTGCTTTTAAAAAGTTGTTGCAATTACAATAGCTGTTATTGCTGTTAAGGTTCAGATTGAAAACGAATCGGTTTAGTTTATTTACTGATAAGCACGTCAATCGGTTCAAGATGGATACAAACAAATAACCGAACACCAAGTGCTATTGTTAGAATTGATTGGTCAGAATATTGGCTGTAAAATAATAAATAGATAAAAAGCTCTTACGGATGTTATTACCGTAAGAGCTTTCTATTTTTGGTTTTTTTAATTATGTAAGCTATCATCAAATAAATTACAGCGCAAAGAATTATACCAAATGCATCAATAAGTATATCTGTTACTTTGCAAGATCGCCCATCAATAAAAATTTGGTGAATTTCATCGGTGACAGCGTAAGCGCAGCATAACGCTATCGCAAAAAGAGCTCGCTTTTTATGAGAAATATTGTTAAACAACAGCGCAATGATAATCAGCGCCGAAAGAATAAAATATTCGCTCATATGTGCTGTTTTTCTTACAGCGGTTTCGGTCTTTTCGATCAATTGTTGCTTTTCTTCTTCAGGTAGTTCGTTAAATGTGGGGTGTAACTGTTCAAAAATTTTTTGTGTAGTGCTGGTGCTCAGCTCTGAAGATTGTTCCGCTTTCTGATGTGACATTGAAAATATCACAATCATCCACGCAACCACCGCAAGCCATGCTGTGATTTGAAGCAACCGTTTGTACGAACTCATTTTTTCACCTACTGTAAGCTGATTTATCAGCAATTTTCAAATAATATGTCAACTATGCGTGATGACGCAGAGATGTCGCCATTTGTGAAATTTTTGTCCCTAAATGGCTTAATCTTATCCTGCTGATAATTGCTATTTGCAAGTGATTCTATAAGGCTGTCAAAATCATAAACAATTTTTCCCGGAGCAAATTCCTGAAAAGGCTGATAAAAATCGCGTTTTTCAGTATATTCATCTAGGTCGAACGTGTAAAACAACATTGGTATATCCAGTAGTGCAGCCTCATATATAACCGACGAATAGTCGGTAATAATAAGGTCGGCATATGGAAGCAGTTGGTTAATTTCACGCATTCCTGATTCGTCAAACAGTACGTCGCGTTGGCTTTCTTTTATAGGCACTCGTTCCTTAATAAACGGATGCATTTTGAATATTACTCTCATATTCTTTTCGCGGCACAGATCTGCCAACCGTTCGGTGTCTATCATTTCGTACGGATAATGTGAGCTTATGGCACCGTTTCCGCGAAATGTGGGTGCAAAAATAATGGTAAATTTATTTGAGTGCTGTCTTTCGATTCTACTTAAGCTGTCGCAGCGGGGAATGCCTGTAGCATACACACGGTCAAGCGGTATTCCAAATGCTTCAGCATAGTATTTTCTCACATCTTCGCCGCTAACAAATGCGTGGGTGTAGCACCTGTGCGCGTTACCATCAAAACGGGGAGCCCCCTCTTTGCCCAGTCGGCTGTACCCAAATGTTTTGAATGCACCGCAGGCGTGCCATAGCTGAGCGATTTTAATGCCGTCTTTGTATTTAAAACGATATACAATTGGGTGGTAATCGTCCAAAATAATAGTGTCACATCTGCCAAGTTGCCATGCAGTTCGCAGATAAAATCCGATACTGCTCTTGTTCGATAAAGCAAATCGAATGTCCAGGCAGTTTTTTAATTTTTCTCTGCTCCAAATTTCGTCATATATATACTTTTCGTTGCCCGACAGTTCATTTCTTGACTGACTTGTAAAAAGTACTCTTTTGCCGTTTTTGGGCAAAACGTTTGCGGTTTTAAATATAGCTTTCAGAGCAATATCTGCAATTTGCACCTTAACGCTTTTTTTGCTTGCTTTAAATGTACTGAAAAGGTTGATTCCCAGCTGATCACTTATTACTTTAACCTTATAAATTCCGCCATTATCGCTGAAATCGCGTTCTTGGTCAAATGTGCATGAAACAGCTCCGTCAAAATGCAGCTCCCATTTTGCATTTGGCAGGGGATGCCCGCCAAAACCTGACGCTAAATCAAAACATACGGTAAAGTTCACACCGCTTTGTTCACAGTACAGCGGCATATGTTTTTCAGAAATTCCGTTTGCGCTGAAATAAATGTCACCACATGAACCTTTTCCCGATAGAAAAAGGAGGGCACGCTCAAAGTACGCCCTGTTAATCACGGCATTTTCCATAAAGCAAACCCTCCTATAAATTATTCTTTTGTGCCTAAGATGAGCCAGTCGACGACCCTGTCGGTTGAGTGTCCATCCTGATATTCAAAATTTTTGTCACGGAAAAGAGCAACCTTTTCATGTTCATAATCGCCTGTTTCAATAGCTTTCATCAGCTCGCCAAAATTCTTAACAATTTTGCCGGGAACAAAGCTTTCAAACGGCTCGTAAAAATCGCGAGTTGAAATATATTGTTCCAGATCAAATGCATAAAACAGCATAGGAATATTGAGCGCAGAGGCCTCATAAATGACTGATGAATAATCGGTAATAAGCAAATCGGTTATAAATAAAATATCATTGATCTCGCGGTTTTCGGTAGCATCGATCATGACATCTTTGTATTCGTCGGGTATAAACAACGGTGTTGTAACAAACGGATGCATTTTAAATATTACAACGCTGTCTGTTTCAAGGCAATAATGGCCAAGTGCGTGCATATTAATTTTGCCGAATGGGTAGTTGGCACTTTTTGCACCGTTTCCACGGAAAGTAGGAGCAAACAAAATGACTCTTTTTCCTTTTGCTGTGGGAAAAATTTCAAACATTTTGCTTTTTATTTCGTTTTTATAGCTTTCGTCAAAGAAAATGTCGGTGCGTGGAACACCAGTTGGATATACTCTAGATTCATCTATGCCAAACGCTTCTGCATAAAACTTTGCAACATGCGAGGAGCTCGCAATGGCATGGGTGTAGTGCTTATGTATCGTTGATGTAATGGCAGGGCCGCCTGATTTTCCAAGACGGCTGAAGCCTACTGTTTTAAATGCTCCGCAAGCGTGCCATAGCTGTATAATTTTAACTGACGGACGGTAGTTTACCAGTTCAATAGTTGGGTTATAATCGTCAACAATAATGATATCAGCGCGACCGAGAACAAACGGCATTTTAAACTTGTCCAAAAATGATCGGCTCGTTTTTACGCTTGCTCTGAACATCATTTTTATATTAAACTGGCGGTCAAGTCCACGCTCGCACATCCTGTTGTAAACCAATTCCATGTTACCACTTAGTTCGGCACGAGAATCGGATGTAAACAAAATAACTTTACCGGAGTGGGGAAACATGTTGGATATGTTAAATGTCACATAGAAAAGACCTTTTTTTATAGCATAAAACATGGGCTTGAACAAATTTACAAACCCTTTTAAAAATTTTACTACCGGATTTTTTTTGTTAGGATGCTCGCTGTAGATGCTGATAAAAAATTTATCTTTATCATCAACAGAAGGCTTTACTTCATAAAAATTAACAGCGCTTTTTGCAAAAAGCTTATAAAATCTACCGATTTTTGTTTGCTTGTCCTTACAGTAGACATATTCATCCTCAATTTCATCATCTGAAAAAAGCGAATCTGATGTTTTTAGGGAATATGATGCACCAGTTATCTCATCATGAGCTACAATAGTCCAGTCACCGTTACCAAAAAATGTGCAACCGTTATTAGCAGTTGTGACATTTAGACGTATGAGATAATATTCGCCAATGATTTTTACACATTTAAGAGGAACAGTTACATCGCCACTCGTAATAGAAAAGGTGATAGCACTCGGGTCAATATTGTTAATTTTTCCCGCAATGTTTAAAATAACGCGTTCCCACTTTATGCTGTCAACAGTGATTGATGGAGTATAGTCCATTGTTTTAAATATCCTTTACTTGTTTGAAAATTTATGCGGAAAGTAGACGATACCGCTGCCAATATAATCAGTGTGTGTGACTGAAAATTTACGTTTGTTGGAAAAACCTACATGGAAAGTGGATTCGTTATCCCACAGCTCTCCCGACAGCATAAAGGTGCCTGAGAGTAAGTTAAGTTGGCTAATAGTAATTTCCAATGAATGCATGCCGACGCTGCCGTCAATTAGGTTGCTTTCATTGCGCTTGTCACTCATAAATATGACCTGTTCTTCAGCATCTCTGATTGTAAAACCAAAATTAAGCTTTTCTATCGGGCGTTTAACTTCGTAATTAAAGCGAACAGTAATGTTTTCGCCTTGCTCAAATTCAGTGGTTTTTTCTCCCTTGCTGTTAAGCATTTCAAATTTTGAAACTTCTAAAATATCTTTTTTCTCGGTCGGAAAGTCATCATCTGACAAACTTGCATTTGAGGTTAGTTTCTTCTTTTCTTTTTTCAAAAAGTCTTCGTATTTCAAAATTACCGGGCCTAAATCGCCGTAATCCATTAGCTTTCCTTCGTTAATCCAAAGCCCTTTTGTACAAAATGCCTTAACCGTGAAAAGAGAGTGACTGACAAAGAGTATTGTTTTGCCCTCGCGTCTAAATTGCTTCATTTTTTCAATGCATTTTAGTTTAAAAATGTCGTCGCCGACAGCAAGAACCTCGTCAACAACTAATATATCAGGGTCAACATTTACAGATACGGCAAAACCAAGTCGTGATTTCATACCGCTTGAGTATGTGCGTACAGGTCGGTTTATATAATCTCCGATATCTGCAAACTTTGTAATTTCATCTATGCGTTTTGAAATTTCAGCTTTTGGGATACCCATGGACAGGGCTTTTAGGTATATATTTTCAATACCGGTCAGCTCTGTATCGAAGCCGCTTGTCAGCTCCAACATGGCCGAAATTTTTCCATGTGTTTCAATTTCACCACATGTCTGCTTTGCAACACCGGTAATAATTTTGAGCAGTGTCGATTTGCCTGATCCGTTTTTGCCCAGTATTCCAATTACTTCGCCTTTTGGAATGTCCACCGATAAATTATCGAGCGCTATAAATTCATTATAGTTTTTTTTATGAAAAATTGTGTCGAAAATTCGAAGCAAAGGAGAGGAGTATATTTTATACGCTTTTGTGAGATTTTTCACTCTGATTGCATATTCCATAGCGTCATCCTCCTTACAGAACATCTGCAAAATCGCGTTCAAGCTTTTTAAACAGATAACTGCCAATAAGCGAAATAATGATTATTTCTGCCCAAAAGCAAATGGTGCCGAGTACATCGTTGAAAAACCACACATATGTGTTTGATAGTTTTCCGAGAAAAGCGGCACGATAAACTTCGACAATATATGAAACGGGGTTTAGGCGTACGATTGTGTGAATGATAGGATACTTTTCGACCTTTTCTAAGCTCCAGAGAATGGGGGAGATCCAGAAAAGTACCTGTGTAAGAGATTTTATGAGATGCTCAAAATCTCGGCTGATTACTACGCATGCAGAAAAAATCAGCGATATTGCCCATATGAGTACAAAAAGGCACACCATACCGTAAATAATTTGAATAAAATTAACCGTGATGTATCCCGACACCGCAAAAATTACGGTCGCTGCACATACCAATATTGCGTGAATAAAGAAAAGATACATTTCTTCAAACACGGGTATGGTTGATACCGGGAACACCGTTTTTGTTACAAGGTGCTTGTTTTGTCTGATTGATGTACCGCATTTCAGCCACGCTTCTGATATAAAAAACCAAGGCAAAATGCTTGAAATGAGCTGGTATATGTACGGAACTTTATCTGAAGAACCGCCTTTAATACCGATAGTGATGCCGAACCAGTACACCAGTACAAAAAGAACAGGTTTAACAAATGCCCAAACTATGCCGAAACTTGAGCCGGAGTATGCTTTATTCAGTTCAATTGCTGCCATGCTGACACTTTGCCTAAAGTTTTTTACATTTGTTACAATGATGTCCGCAATCGCTTTAAAAGCAGTTACCATGTATAAACCTCGCTAAATATTCCATTTTAATATAGTTTTAAACGGGTTTGTCAAATCTTTATCGAATGACATATAAATGTCTTCTATACGGTTGATTTCAACCGTTTCAGAAATAATGCGTTCAATACGGTTTTGTATTTTTATATCACGCAGAAAATCCATTGTGTTCTCAAAATCAGTTCGTCCTGAACGGCTGCATCCGACCAAAGTAAGACCGCGTTCGAGCACCATTCGCGTGTTGATTGGCACTTCTTCCTCAGTTACGCCCATGAGCATCAGTGTGCCCTGGGGTTTAATTGTGTCAATTACCTGTTTTATAGCATAATAGCTTCCGCCGCCGCCGCAGCATTCAAAGGCATGATCAACCTTAAATCCTTCGGGAAGCTTGTCAGCTAAATGGGTTTCGTTTACAAATGAAAACATACTGAGCTTTGCTTCATCCATACCGATAACGCAAATTTCAGCTGATGGAAACTTTGTTTTTAAAACGAGTGCGAGCAGATAACCAAGTCCTCCATCGCCCCAAATTCCTATGCGGCCGACGCCCGTTTGTACAGCTCTTTCAAATCGCGATACAGCGTGGAATGGTATGGTGATGAATTCGCTCATGGCGGCAACCTGGGGCTTAATACCTTCGCATGAAACGAGTCTTTCTGCCGGCAGGTCAACAAATTCGCGCATAAAACCGTCAGCACCGCTTGAAGAAAATACGCTGTCAAGGCGATAATTCTCATATTCGCCGCTTACTTCAACACCCGGAGCGTTTGGTATCATTACAACCCTTTCGCCGACTTTTAATCGGCTGTCAGGAGAATATACAACTCTGCCCATGCACTCATGAATAAGAGCCATAGGTAATTTTTTGCGCAATATAGCGGCATCGCGCAAACCATAATAATATCGCTGGTCTGCGTGACATATTGACATATATTCAGGCCGCACTATAACACGATCGGTATTCAAATTTATATTTGTGTATTTTACTGAAATAACCTTCGGCTTAATGAGCTGATAAATATAACTAATCAAAGCAAAAAACGCCTTCCTGTCTATTTAATTACTAACATTGCCTTTGCTAGCTGATAATCACTAATTGTAGTTATTTTGAAGTTAAGCACTTCACCTTTTACTAAATGAACCGGATGATTTTTAAGCACCAGAATTTTGCAAGCATCTGTTAAAGTAGCCTTTTCGTCATCTGTCAGAGCAGCAAAGCTGTCCATAAGCAGCTTTATATTGAAGCTTTGTGGCGTTTGACCCTGGTATAAACGGCTACGTTCAGGAACATCGGAAATAATCTCTCCATCATCGGAGCGTACAATTGTATCTGTTGCAGGGATAACAGTATCGCAAGCACCGTATTTCAGTGTAGCGTCAATGTTTTCTTCTATTATGCGCTTTGTGACAAAGGGGCGTACAGCATCATGAGTGACAATAATATCCTCGTCATTGAGCCCATTAGTATTTTTAATAACCTCAATAACATTGCAAAGAGTGCCGTTACGGTCACTTCCACCTTCACATACCATAACACGCTCATCGTTGCCAATATGCTTTGCAACCAAATCCTCGCAATAGGATTTCCAATCGGCATTAATGCCAATAATGACCTTTTCAAAGCGCTCACACATAAGCATTTTTTCAATGGTGTGTATGATAATCGGCTTACCGTCAAGCTCCAGAAATTGTTTTGGCACATCTGTGCTTCCCATTCTTGTGCCTTTTCCGCCTGCTAATACTGCTGCATAAATCATATTATTTATCTGCCTTTCCAAGGTTATTATGTGAGTTTTTTTGTTCGCGTATTATATTAAGCAAATCGTTTGAGTGCTGCTCAATATTTTCCACAAAGCCTTTTCCTGCTATTCTATTTATTTTTTTATTAAATATGTCCATCATAGGGGGACGAAAATCTTTTCCGTGAGCGTCAGAGCCTACATAGCATATTTGTCCTGACTTAATCCATTTTTTTAGCTTTTTTATAGCTTGTCTATTTTCAACGAAATCAGCATTTATCTGAGTTTCGTAGTTTAGTTCAAACAGTTCTTCGTATTTTTGTGTGCTTATAAATTTCACATAGCGGTCAACATGAGCTATGATTGGAGTAATGTTAGCCGATGCACACAGATCACCAAGCATACGGAATATCCAACTTTGCCATTCGTGGTAGGGTAACTCTATCAGCATAATATCAGTTCCCTCTATACATAGTTTATGCTGATCATCAGCTTCAATAAGGTCCATTGTGAACAAAACCTCGGCGCCAAGATATATTTTTGGTAAATCAAGATTTTGCGCTTTTATTTCAGCCATCAACTTTTCATATGAAGCATTACGCTTTTCTATAAATTCGTCTATACTTTTGTTTTGTTCTTTCATCTTAAAATGCGGGGTTGCAATAATATCAGTAACTCCTTGCATCTTAAGCATTTTTAGCATTTCAATGGATTCTTCAACGCTGGTTGAACCATCATCTATCTCCGGCAATATGTGTGAATGTATATCGAATATTGTAATCAACACCTTTATAAAACAAAGCATGAGTAATAATACTCATGCTTTGATGTTCATCTCGTTTAAATATATACAAAGCAGAGAAAGTGTTCTGCATGAATACCTACGTACAAGCAAAATGCACAAACATCAATAATAATAGTTGTAGTAATCTTCGCCGTAATCGTAGTGTTTGTAATTATTCCTATAACGATATCTGTATTTATAGCTATTTCCTTCACCTAATGAGTCGTTGAGAACAAATCCAAGAATTTTAGCATCTGCAAATTGCAAAGCAGCTACTGCCTTTTGGAAATTTTCATGAGTAGAAAAATTCTCACGAACTATGAGTATTGATCCGTCAATCTTGTCAACAAGGCCAAGAGAGTCGCTTACAATACCAACAGGGGGAGTATCTAAAATAATATAATCGTAATATTGGGACAGAGTGTTAAGCAAATCAGCACACGGTTGTGCCATAAGTAGCTCTGCCGGATTTGGAGGGGTAGGGCCTGCCGGAAGACAGTCGAAACCATGCTGAGTTTTCTTAATAACCTCATTTAACTGAGTGAAACCACTAAGAACGTTGCTCAGTCCGGATGTGTTTTTTATACCTATATATTTGTGTATTGAAGGTTTTCTCATGTCTGCGTCTATAAGAAGTACTTTAGCCTTTGTCTGCGCAAAAGCAATGGATAAATTGATGCAGCTGGTTGTTTTACCTTCAGCTGAGGATGAACTGGTTATAATAAATTTTTTACACTCTTTTTTTGCGCCGAGAGCAAAGTTTATGTTTGCTCTTATTGCTTTATAGGCTTCTCTTATTAGAAATGGAGACATGTCATTAAGAAGAAGTGGCTGAACACGCCTTTTTCCTGACTTTTTAAGATTTTTATCTAAATCTTTTTCAGTAATATCAGTAGTTGGTGTAGGCTTCATTTTTAACATATGCTCCTTTCTTGTATGCTTTGTAGTTTTTTCCGCCTCCGGTGTAGAAGTTGGGGATTATGCCAAGATTGGCAATTTTGTATTTATTTTCTACATCACTGGCTGATTTTATTCTTGTATCGAGAGATTCAATAAAGAACAACAAAACTAAAACAATAGTTGCACCTAAGAAGAAAGCAACAGCGGTATATAGTTTTACAGGTGTGCTTTGAACATTTGTTCTGACTGCATCTTCAGATACATTTAATGAGCTATAACTTAATTTTGATCTTAATGGTGCAATTTTTGCATAGCTGTTTGCAAGTCTCTGTGTAAGTTCATCATTTGTGCTGGTGAAATGCGCCGTAATAATCATCGTGTCGGGCTTATTCTCTAAAACAAGAAATGAACGAGCCGCATCTGATGAAATAAGATTTTCATATCCTGCGTCCTTGATAACCTCATTGAGCAGTTTGCTTCCTTTTAGAAGCTCTTTATATGTGTTGATTGAGTATACGGCGTAGTTAGCTGCGCTGTATGCTCCGTTCGGTGTAAGTAGATCCTGATCACCGTTCCAATAAGTGTCGACAGTAAATGAACAACTGTAAGTGTATTCGGTTGTAGAGATTGTAGTAGATACTGCAAAAGTTATAACAGAAAATGCTATTGCAGTAATTAATGTTACAATAATATTTTTTTTAATAAAACCTAATAAATCGACAAGCGAAAGTTCTTTATTCAAACCCCTGCACCTCCAAGTGTATCAACAAAATTATACAATAATATTCATCAAAAATCAATAAAAATATTTATAAAAACACTTAATATGAACAAAATTTTCGGGTTTATAACAATGCAATTCGTTCGACGGATAGGCATACCCCGTTTTTGTCGATTTCAAATATACAACCACAGAGTGAGCAATCACCGTCGGCATTTGAAAAGCGAACAGGTAGCTTGTCCTTCATTTTTTTGATTGCAAGTTCGGGTTTTACTCCGAGTACTGAATTTACGGGTCCGGTCATGCCAAGGTCGGTAATAAATCCGGTGCCGCCTGGCAAAATTTGTTCATCGGCTGTCTGCACATGTGTGTGAGTGCCAAAAACAGCGGATACTCTTCCGTCAAGGTAGTAGGCAAGAGCCTTTTTTTCGGCTGTTGCTTCAGCGTGAATGTCCACCATAATGATTTTGACTCCGTGTGTTTTTAACTCATTTACTATTTGGTCTGCAACATCAAAAGGATTGTCCAGCGGCTCGGTATAAACGACACCTAATAGGTTGATTACACCGACTTTGGTGTAACCAAAATCAATTACAGCATAGCCGTTACCGTACGTTCCTTTTGGATAATTTGCAGGACGTATTACACGTTCATTTTCATCAAAAAAAGGGTACATTTCACTGCGCCGGAAGGAATGGTTTCCGCCGGTAATAACATCTGCACCGCTGTCAAGTATGTGCATTGCCGAAGCAGGGGTAATGCCATTTCCGTCAGAGGAGTTTTCTCCGTTTACAATGACAGCATCGATGGATTTTAATTTTTTAAAGGTTGGCAGTCTGCGTCTTAAAAACTCGCAGCCGTTACTGCCTACAACATCACCAATACAAAAAATATTCATAAGCCAATCACTTTTTAATAAACATGATGCCGAGTGTACCGGGGCCGCAGTGTGCAGAAATAGTGCAACCGGCAGTTGTTTCCAACACCTCGTTAAAATAACCCAGCCCTTTTATATACTCACACACTGCTTTAGCGTTGTCAGAACCAAGGTCTGTTGTGTGAGTGACAAAACATCTGCTATTATCTATTGACTCTAAATCAGCGAGCTTGTTTTTAATGTATTCCATAAAAACATCGCTCGTTTTTCCTCTGTATTTTTTAGCAACAATCATTTTACCGTCTATAACTTCAATACACGGTTTAAGCTTAAGCACATTGGCACCCAGCACAGCTATTGCTGAGCATCTGCCGCCTTTGTGAAGATAGGTGAGAGTATCAATAACAAACGACGAATCAACCTTTTTTATTGTGTTTTTGGCTTTTTCATATATACTTTCAGCGCTTTCTCCGGCAGCTGCAAGTTCCGCTGCCTGCAAAACCATTAATCCAATGGCTGTGGAAAGGTTGCGGCTGTCAACAACAAGAACATTTCCAACGTCCTCGGCTGCAAGTGAAGCATTGTTGTACATGGATGACATTTCTGAGCTTATGCTGAAGTGAACAACAAAATTGCCCCCTTCGACAAGAGGCGTAAAGAAATTGACATATTTTTGATAGTTTACAGCAGAAGTTTTTGCAAGATTTCCGGTTTTATCGTAGTATTCAAAAATATCCTTGGGACGGATATCTATGTCGTCTGAAAATGCCTCATTACCCATGATAACAGTACCCGGGCATATAGGAATATTATATTTTTTGACCAGTTCAGGTGAAAGGTCGCATGTGCTTTCGGCGCTGATGATTACTTTACTCAAATTCCACACTCCTATAACATAAAACATATAATGATTATTATATATTATTGTTACCTATTTTACAATAGTTTATTAAACATTATATTAAACTGTGGTTTAATGAATTTGATAATTGACAATAATATATTTTATTTTACACTTATGGAATATGTTTGATTTAATACGCATGACACATTGGTTTTTATTGGAAATAAGCAAACGCATTAATAAAATGTTTACAACAAAATAAAATGCGAATTTAAATGGTATTGCAACGATAAAAGGGCTAAATTTTGTGCAAAATATAATATATTTGTTCAGATAATTGTTAAATAAATAAAAATAATATGCAAATTTGACAAATTTAACGCATTTTTAAGTGGCAATTAGAACACTTGAAATATGTTGATTTATGTAATATTATATAAATAGATAATTATATTGCCAAATAATATAACAGTTTCACGGAGGTCACAATGACAAAATATACTGTAAAACAGATTGAGGAGCTCATCGCAGCAAAATTGTCCCATAATTTTGGAGTGCTTGCGTCTGAAGCAACAAACGATGTTATTTACAAAGCTTGTGTAATGGTATTAAAGGATATCATGAAAAATCAAAAAACAGCTTTTGATGAGCGCGCAAACAAGCAGGAAACTAAACAGGTATTTTATCTATGCATGGAGTTTCTTATGGGCCGCTCCTTCAAAAATACTTTATATAATCTCGGTTTAGAGAATGTTTTTCAAAAAGCACTTTCGGGTATGGGAGTTAAACTTGACAGGCTGTATGAGCTTGAACCTGATGCAGGTTTAGGCAATGGCGGACTGGGTAGATTGGCTGCATGCATACTCGACGGCCTTGCTAATGGTGAATATTATGCAATGGGTTACTCTATTCGTTATGAATATGGCATTTTTCGTCAAAAACTGGTTGATGGTTGGCAGGCAGAAACACCAGACTTTTGGTTGCCGGGCGGCGATGTCTGGTTTGAAGCTCGTCCCGATGAAGCGGTTGATGTCAGTTTTGACGGTCATATAAATGAATGGTGGGACGGCGCGTATCATCATGTAGAAAATCCGGATGCAACATTTGTACATGCGGTACCGTACGATATGATGATACCCGGAAAAGACGGCGAAGGCATAGCTGTGCTTCGACTTTGGGAAGCAACCAAGCCAGGTTTTGATATGGCTCTGTTTAATCAGGGAGATTATCTTAAGGCTGTTGAACAAAATGCCATGGCTGAGGCAATAAGCAAGGTGCTTTATCCTGCTGATGACCATTATGAAGGAAAATCATTGCGTTTAAGACAGCAGTATTTCCTTGTTTCAGCTTCTATTCAGGACATTGTCCACCGCCATCTTTTAAGATACGGCACAATGGAAAATTTTGCTGACAAAGTGGCTATTCATATAAACGACACACATCCTGCACTCTCAGTTCCTGAACTTATGCGTATTATGCTTGATGAATGCGGATATAGTTGGGAAGAGGCTTGGAGCATAGTAACACGCACTATGGGTTACACTAATCACACAGTAATGCGCGAGGCGCTTGAGTGTTGGAACGAGGAACTGTTCAGACAGCGTTTACCTCGTATTCACCAAATTGTTCAGGAAATTAGCCGTCGTTTCCACGGTGAAATTTTGAGCAAAACGGGTAATTGGGATTTGGCAAATCGCACCGCAATCATTGACAATAAGGTTGTACGCATGGCAAATCTTTCGATTGCCGGCTCTCATTCAATAAACGGTGTTTCCCGTTTGCACAGTGACATTCTTAAAGATACGGTATTTAACGATTTTTATAACGTGTACCCTGATAAATTCTGCAATGTTACAAACGGAATTGCACATCGCCGCTGGCTTTGTCAGGCAAATCCCAAGCTTGCAGCATTGATTACAGAGCTTATCGGAGACGGTTATGTAAAAAATGCAGCCGAGCTTGAAAAGCTGATGAAGTTTACTGACGATAAGCAGGTGCTTGATCGACTTGCCAATATTAAACGCAGTAACAAACAGCGTTTTGCTGATTATGTTAAATCGCAGGGTTACGGCGAACTTAATGTTGATTCAATTTTTGATGTTCAGGTTAAGCGTTTGCATGAGTATAAGCGTCAGCAGATGAATGCGCTGCATATTTTGACCGAATATTTGTATATTAAAAATAACCCCAACGCACCATTTACACCAAAAACCTATATTTTCGGAGCAAAGGCAGCACCCGGTTATTATGTTGCAAAACAAATCATACAGCTGATTTACAAAATTTCACGTATGATAGATAATGATCCGGCTATGAAGGGCAAGTTAAAGGTAGTTTATATCGAAGATTACCGTGTTACACTGGCTGAAATGCTTATGCCTGCAGCCGAAATCAGCGAGCAAATTTCGCTTGCAGGTACAGAGGCTTCGGGTACAGGCAACATGAAGTTCATGCTTAACGGCGCAATCACTCTTGGAACAGAGGACGGCGCAAATGTGGAAATTCATGAGGCCGTGGGTGATGATAATATTATCATCTTTGGTATGCTGGCTAATGAGGTTGACCGTTTGCGTGCAAATGGATATAATCCGATGAATTATTATAACAACAACGCACAGCTTCGTGAAGTTGTTGATATGATTGGCCGCAACATTGACGGTATGTCATTTGATAATATTAAGCACATACTTTTATCTTCGGACACTTATATGTCGTTTGCCGATTATTCCGATTACTGCGCTGCTCATCAGCGCGCATACAACCTCTACGCAAATAAAGAAGCGTGGAATCGTGCATCACTTGTTAATATTGCAAAGTCGGGCAGATTTGCTATCGACAGACTTATTGACGAATACGCACAAAATATCTGGGATCTTAAAAGGGTTGAAAGATAAATGCACATTTTTTGCAGTCGCGATAAAAATTATAAATCAAAGCTCTCTCCGATTTCGGTCGGGGAGGTTTTGGTTTTTTCAATTATTCTGCATGACTCATATAATTGCAGTGCAGCATATTTGGTAATATGGCAAGACGGAGGCCAACAACAGTATATCAGCATGCAGCCGACAGAGCGAATTGATGGGGAACACACTAAGTTTACGGCAGAGTTTTCTACCAATACGGAGGGACTTTACTGGTACTTTTTCGAGTTTGACGGCAACTATCGCCGAAATCGAGTTTACCAAGTCGGATATTCGGTCGGAGATATTTCAGAAAACGGTGCAGCCTTTCAGCTTACCGTTTACAAGTCTGAATTTACCACACCCGACCGATTTAAAGGCGGCGTGATTTATCAAATTTTTCCTGACCGTTTTTTTGCATCGGGTGAGGATAAGGGCGAACTTCCTTACGGACGCGAAATTGTTACTGACTGGTCAAAACAACCGGTTTGGAAACAGGATGGTGTATTTCCCGAATTGGGACAGGATTATTACGGGGGAGATTTAAAGGGAATTGAGCAAAAATTACCTTATCTTGAATCCCTTGGCGTCACAATTATTTACTTAAATCCGATTTTTGAGTCACACTCAAATCACCGCTACAACACAGCTGATTACTTTAAAGTTGACCCATCACTTGGTACAGAGGATGACTTTATATCTCTTTGCTCGGCGGCTAAAAAACGTGGAATATTAATTATACTTGACGGTGTTTTCAGTCATACGGGCGACGACAGTATCTATTTTAATCGCTATGGCAGGTATGGTGAATCGGGTGCCTTTCGTGACCGAAACAGCCCTTATTTCAGCTGGTACAATTTTGTCAATTGGCCGAATGAATGTCATTCGTGGTGGGGAATATCGACTTTGCCCGAGCTTAATGAAACCGAGCCGAGTTACATGGACTTTATCTGCGGTGAAAACGGCGTTTTGCGTTATTGGATGCGTCGCGGTGCATCGGGTTGGAGGCTTGATGTTGCTGACGAACTGCCCGATAAATTTATTGACGCCATACGCACAGCCGTCAAAACAGAAAATCCGGATGCTTTGCTTATAGGCGAAGTATGGGAGGATGCATCAAATAAAATCAGCGGTGGAGGACGCCGCCGATTCCTGCTTGGTAACCAGCTTGATTCAGTTATGAACTATCCATTTCGTCATGCCATAATGGAGTTTGTACTTGGCGGTGACGGATTTGATTTTACCGACCGAATCCTTACAATAGTCGAAAATTATCCAAAACCTGCGCTTGATACGCTGATGAACAATATCGGTACGCACGATACCGAGCGTATAATAACTGCGCTTGGCGTAAGTGAAACACCTAATAACCGAGCAGAGCAGTCCCGTTTTATTATGAGTGACGATATGCTAAACCGCGGCAAGACACTTTCAAAAATTGCTGCTGTTTTACAGTTTACTTTGCCCGGAATCCCATGCGTTTTTTATGGTGATGAAGCAGGGTTAACAGGATTTCGTGACCCGTTTAACAGGGCGCCATATCCGTGGGGAAAAGAAGACAGCGATTTAGTTAATTTTTATAAAAAATTGGGCGAGTTGCGCCGTGAAAACGCCGCATTTGATGCAGGTGAATATAATGATGTTTTCAGCGGACTGGGATATGTTGTTTATGAACGAAAAAATGGAAACAACAGAGTGCTTATAGCTGTTAACCGCTGGCATGAAGCTGAGCGTTATACACTTCCTGATGAGTGGACTGGAGCAGATTTGTTTATGGGTGATGTAGACGGAAACCAACTTGTTATTGCACCGTTTAGTGCCGCCATTTTAATAAAAAATGATCAAAACGCATAAAAAATTTATAATCGGGCAAACTGTTTTTGAAACCTAATAAGGAGTTGAAAACAGGTGCTTGATAAAATTGCATTAACATTAACTATCATCGGCGCTCTCAATTGGGGAAGCATAGGTCTTTTCCGCTTTGACCTCGTTGCTTGGATTTTCGGCGGTCAGACTTCTCTTCTCAGCCGTATTATTTACACATTGGTAGCGCTTGCCGGCGTTTGGTGCATTTCGCTGCTTTTCAGAGACACCGAACCGGTCGAAACAATCGAAAAATAAATTCAAAAGCGCGGAAACTAATTGTTTCCGCGCTTTTGCTGTACATAATATAAAAAGTTATTAATTTATCAGTAAAATTTATTTATTGATCTGTTTCATTCTTTCTGCACTTTGATGCGTAAAGGGTAATGAATGTAACGGAAATAATAAGAAGTACCGCAATAATTATTGTTTCAACAACAACCGTTTTGAAAAGCGCATCGTTGTTATTTTTGTACTTATCAAGCCAACCCTCTTCATTATCGGACTCATTTTCCAAAGGCTCAGCATCAACACTTTGGGAATACTTATCTATAACTCCGGTTTCCTTATTATATAGATAAAAACCCTTTTCACCGTTTGAATCTATTGCATAAATAAGCATACGACCGCTTGCATCAGTCCAAACTGTTGTCTCGTGACCGAGCAAATCAGCTTTGGTTGAGCTAAATCCCACTGGCACGGAGTCTGTTCTGTCTCTGTCAATCAGAATGTAGCTGTTACCGTTGTATTCCAGTGCGTAAAAATCGGAAAAAGCTTTTGTATCAGCGTTGTATATTACAAATTTATTGTTTCCGTATGCGTCGGCAGCGTATAGCAAAATCATTTCGCCGTGGCTTTTTAGCGCTGCAATTTGTTTTTTACCATAGGAATATTCTATTGCAAAAAAACCGCTTGGCAGCTTTGTATCGGCTGGCCATTCGCTCAAAATATTGTAACCGTTTTCCCCAATTGTGAATTCAAATTCACTTGAAGTATTTGATGATGTGACTTGGGATGATGTTACCGTAGATGACGTGGAGTTTGAGCTTGTTAAAGTACTCGGCTGACGAGTAATTTTTATGGTATAAGTCTTTTTGGTTACACCATCTTCTGCTGTAACTGTGACCGAGCGAGTGTTTACGCCGACCTTCAAATCCTTGCTGCCGGTGTAGCTTGTTTTTGCCCCTGAATGATTAGTTTGAGCTGTGATTGTGTAAACGGTAACGCTGTTTGGTACCGTTACGGAATATGAAGTAACGCTTGATGAAAATGATGGTGTAAGACTGCCATATGATCCGACAAGCGATTTGAGCGTTGCGTCGGTGGATAGTGGCTCAGCACTTTTAACTGTTACAGTTCTTGATGCCGATACACTGCTAGCTGCTTCACTGACAAAGTCTACCACTGTGCCACTGAGGGATAGGGAAGATGTGCCGGCGGCTTTACACTTAAATTTAATAGTAAATTTTGACGAAGTAGCACTGCCGTCACCAACACCTACCATTTTAACTTTACTTCCGCTTTGCAAATTCGTGTTGCTGCCTGATGTGTATTCGAGCACAGATGAATTAAATGATAAAAATCCCTCTGTTACTCCTATTTCAGACGACCCGTTTGACATTGTAACGGTAACGGTAAGCGTGTCGCCAATGGAAAGTGTGGAACTACTGACCGAAAGAGACGCACTTGCTGCACTTGCCGATACAACAAAAAGCTGCAATAGCACAGATAGTGTTAAAATTAAGGTACATAATCGTTTTGCAATTTTCATATTACAGCTCCTTTACTGTTCAATTACGCCTATTCCAAGCAGATATTTTTGTTCACGCAACAGGTCAATTATGTCAATTATGCCGTCATGTGTAATGTCACACGCTTCTAAGCGTTCACCTGTTAATACTTGCGCATTTAATATATGTTTTTGAATACGCAACAAATCAAGAATTGAAATAATACCATCGCTGTTGGTATCACCGTAAATTACAACAGGATATGAGTTTGTTTCAATGCCGGTGTTGTTGTAAATTTTAATGGTAAAAGCCGTACCGATGTTACCGCTTGTAACCTGTTTTCCTTCGGCATCAAGTACACTGTATGTTCCGTTTGCAACTTTAAAGTTGCTTGCAAAATCGCTGACCGATGTTTCGGGTTTTATGCCGGTAATGCGGTTTCCTAGTTTGTACGATGTGGATATTGTAGGAACTTGCGCCGTGGTTTTGAGCGTAATATCAATTGTGTATGTGCGTTTTACACCGCTAGGGGCGGTAACGACCAATGTGGCAGTGTTAAGCCCGCTTTTCAGCGCAAAACTGCCTGTTCCACTAACTGTTGCGTAAGTGGTGTTAGAAGTTTTTGCATTAATTGTTACAGATGAAACTTCGTTTGACTCAATGACAAGCGAATAGGAATATGTGTAACGTTCAAATGTGGGTGTAATAGTATAATTTGAAACCGAAAGCGATGATAGTAAATTATTATTGTTGCGCGTGCTTGTGGGTTTTTCACACGGCTCGTCCGGCATATTGGTGTACACCGGTATGTAGAAAACTAGCGCAGAATTAAGTATGTCATCAGTATACGCAGTCATCATTCGAGAGGCTTCATTTGATGGCGCAAAAACATTAGTCATGTACTGGTGATTGTAGTACCCGTTGCCGCCATCAGTTACATCAAACTTCTGCAAATAAAGTGTGTCTTGTTCTTTTGAAATGTATCCCGATGCTATGACCTGGGCGCCGCCAAGCAAAGCTTTATACGGTGTGTCCCAGCCTTTTTTTTTCGCGTATCTAGCACCGTTGACATACATGTTATATGAGTCGGTGTCATATGCACTGATGTTGAAGTAGTTGTAGTAACCTTCATATCCTTCTACAGTGCCCCATGCCAAAGGATTACCTTTTGATCCCTGCTCCTGCTTTAAGCGAGATGCAAGATGATATGCACTGACACCCGATTCACGAGCAACCGCCATAATAGCCTCTGCATATGAACCAAAGCTGTTGTCAGGATAATCGCCGGTCATAAAAGTTCCTTTTATAATCGCATTTATTCCGCTAATTGTATGGCTGGGTACAAAATTAAGTTTTTCAAACTGGAATATGTATGATTCGGTTAAAAAATTTCGTGGGTCGATAGCCCATGCTATGACCTGTTCAGAGGCGGCAACCCAGCTTCCGTCCAGTCCGTACCATGTGTCGTTGTCCCAGTCGAATGCACCTTTTTCAAACGATTTTTGTGATGCGGGACTGCTTGATGGAACAAGATTATATCCGACTATACATTCATTTTTCATTACAGTATTCCAGTCGGGTTTTATTTTCTGTGCAACAAAAACCCATTCCGGATGCTCTTTGTGAAGAGTGCGTAGACCGTTTTTGTAGCTTTCCGGGAATCCTTGAGCTGTTAAATATGATTCAAAGTTACCGTCGGTTTCAATAATGTTTACATAGTCTGCACTAACAAATCCATATGTATTGCCATATTCGATTTTATACCATTTTACACCGCTGCTTTGCGTGCTGCTAACAATAGTGACAGTTTGATTATTGTACAGCTTGCCAATGATCTCGTAGCTTGAGCCGGCACCGCTTCTGACATTCAGAGAGGTGTCAACTCTGACGATGCCAATTTGATTGGCAGCGGTAACATTAACCGGAACTATAACGGTGCATATCATTACAATTATAAGTATTAGGGAAAATACTGCTTTATTATACATTTTCATCGTTATAGCTCCTTTTTTGTCTAATTTTAAATATTATAAAGAAATTATGTCAACATGTCAATTCGCAAACTTATCAAAACTACAATGCAAATTTTGCATTAGTAAATAAATGTAATTTACTTTAAATTTTCGGCCAGTTTTTTAAGAAGAGCCTCGTTGTTAACTTTTGCCTCCTGAGCCTTTTTGGTTGTTCCTGATTCTGTACCGTCCATCTGTCGTTTGTATAACATCATGTCTTCAGTTATATATCCATCAAAAGTGATGTCAATGAAGTTTTCAAAATCGGTTCCTTTGAGCACCAATGCTTTTCCGTTTTTGGCATTAAAACAGGGATCGGATTCGAATATATCTCCTTTTTGTGTCAAATATTCATAGTAAGATTCGTCAGCAATAATCAGAACCGCTTCGCCGATTTGTAATTCGCCCATTAGCATAGTTTTGTTAGCTATGTATTGATCATAATCTGTACCGCTTGTACAGTCCAATACATGAACAACAGTTTTACCGTCGCCATTAATGTCTTCTGCATATTGTTCAAAATAAACCTCCATAGCAGAACGCACATCTGTAGGCAAAAATTTATCAACGCAGAGCAGTATTTTATAATCGGGCTCAACCTTTGACATGCACTGAGACAGACCAAATATTATAACAAACGAAAAAAAGGCTACGCACAAGATAGCGGCCTTATTGTGATACCACTGATTTTCAAGCCATTTGTATGCTTTATAAAGCTTTGGATGCTTTTCGGGATTAATGATTGCTTCCCAATTTATTTTGATTTTTTTCATTATAGCACCGCCGTTCGAAGTATATTTTCATTATCGGTCATTTTTGTTTATTTTTCAACATAAAAATTATTTTAAATATCGTATTTATTAAAAAACCCCCTCGCGAGAGGGGGGGATAAGGTTTTTGTAGTAGTTTGTCTAAACCTGGATGGTTTCGTCTTCTTCTGTTTTAATTTTATTTTCGCCAGTCTTTTTGTGCATCTTTAGTTCAGATAAGCGCTCTACACCCATGGTTGCAAACAGTACAATTATAAAAAGGAAAGGTATAGAGTAGCTTTCCTTTGCCTCCCAAAACAGGTAGAAAACCATACCGCCGAACAATGTAATTAGTGCGTAAAAAGAACGGCTTATGGATTTACGGCGCAGTAGGCAAAGCATTGCAAATGCGGCAAGGAAAAGAACAGCCGCACGGTACATTTGGCAGTAAAGCATAATGTACTTTCGTCCACTGCCAACCGTAATGTTAGTAATAAAATTAGTTTCCTCAATGTTTTTTGCGCGCAGATAGTAATTCCCACTGCCTTCAGACCATGTTATAATCTGCTTTTTAACGGCATGAACAGGCAGCCCTAAAACGCCAATTTCTTTAAGCGATTTGTTAATCTCATCAAGATTTGCTTTAATTTTTTCTTCTTTTGTAATATGTTTGCGTGTGAAACTTGAATCTTTACTATTAAATCTGCCGTTTTCGTTCAGACCCAACATGAGCCAATGAGTAACGGGGAAGTTGCGCGAGTTGTCACCACCGTAGGTGTCGACAATTTTGCTCATGCACACAAATGAAGAAGCTCCAAAAACAACAGCAATACAAATATAGGCTAATGCCTGTTTAAAAATATGCTTTTTAAAAACGAGGCAAATCACTGCAAACATTGCAAAGGCGATAGCCTCAAACATGACAACCGGCCGAATGTAATATCCCAAAACAGCCACTAAAGCGAACAAAGCAATGTATATGAACCTGGCAAACGACTGTTTGCTGCGGTAAATAAGCGCACCAAGTAAAAATAGTCCCGTCATAAACGGCAGGCAAAGAGTGTTAGAATATGGCCACACAACAGTCAAATAAATGGTTGGCTGCATGACAGATAAAATCAAATATCTGCACGCAACTTTTAGTCCGAATAGTACCTTTGTTCCAAAAAAGGCCAGCACTTCCGCAATAATGATACAAACAGCATTGAGCCAAATGCACGCTTGTGACAGATTGTTTATGCCTAATTTTTTAAAACATCTGAAAAAAATCGAAGTTAATATTGTAAGCAGATCATTGTTGCTGTAATTTTGAAAATAACCATTAGTTGTGTCGATGTGATATGTATTATTTTCTGCCATATAAAGTGCCATATCCTGAATGTTCTTAACATCAGTTGCAGGCGTAACTTTCATAAATAAACACATTACGGCACATACCGCAGAAAAAACCAAAAACATACATACGCATAGGATGGATAGTGTGCGAGATGATACCCTTGCAGTCAGCTTAAATAAATACCGCCATAATATTACAAGAGCAGCGGCGCCCACGATAATAAACACGACAAGAATCGCCTTGCTGAAATTAATATTAAAAACTTTAAACGGTAAGGCTTCTTTATTAATTGAAAAAACAGAGCCTGCAAAAGCAACAGCGGTCATAACAAATGTCATCAATACGACTGACTTGTAAAATAAAAGAGCAGTGTTTTGAGGTATTGTAAACCGGCTATTATTTTTAACTGACAAATTTTATCACCTGCCAAAATTTAGTGCATGGCAATTATAATCTATTAATAATAAAAAAACAAGTCCCACTCGCTTTTTATCTTTTTTATATAGATTTACATAAAAAAACAAACACCAGTTGTATTGGTGTTTGTTTTTTTATTTAAGGCTCAAAACCCTCAAAAATGCTTGAAATACCGTTTTTTGTATTATGTTCAAGCTCACACTTGTCGGTTACTGTCCATATGTAGAGCTTGCTGCCAAAAAGCTTTGTGCACAGGTTTGGTGCAAGTGATTTATTAATATATCTAATATCGTATGCAATAAAATGAGGCCTTGAAAGGAAATTAAGCATCAAATTGCTAAGTAAAAATGTAAAAAATGGACTTTTATTGCTATCATGTGTTGCTAGCTGACCTCGTCCAACATTTGGGCGGTTACGTCTGAGCCAGAACAGTATACGAGGGTCAAACGATTCGATAACATAGCACCCTTTATAATTATCGAGAAGCTTAAAGCATTCTTTGCAAAGCGAAGCATAATTTCCGCCATCAGATTTAAGCTCAATCAGCAGGGGTACGCTGCCGTCAACTAAATGTAGCACATCGCTCAGAAAAGGAATGGTTTCATTGGTGCCGTCAAGACGCAGCCGTGCAAGTTTTGCTTGGGTCATTTCTGTAACATTACCGGACACACCGGTCATTCGATCGGTTGTGGTGTCGTGCATTATGACGGTACCGTTATCGGCGGTCAAATGCACATCCAGCTCTATTCCTACGCCGAGCTGGATTGCACGCTCGAATGCCGCTAAACTGTTTTCTGGAATATGGCGATATTTATCATGCAGGCCTCTGTGAGCAAATATAGCAGTGCCGATCTTTTCTACAGTATCATTTTTTCGAATAGAGGGCATTATCATAAAAAAATATACAAATATGAGGAATGCTAAAACGCCAATGGCAATATACAGATAAATCATTGATTATCAGTCCTCGTCAAAGATTTCCAGTCCCTTTTTCACTTCAGGTCTATTGTCGCCGTGCTTGACAAACAGCATGGTTGCAAACGACAGCGCAACAAATATTGCAGCGTAAGGGAATAGAATTGTAAACTTGTAATCCATTAAAAATCCGCTGAAAACAGGAGTAAATGCCTGTGCAGCCATGCTTGCGGCATAGTAAAATCCGGTGTATTTTCCGACATTTCCACCGCGAGCCAGTTCAACTACCATCGGGTAGCTGTTAACATTTATCGTTGCCCAGCCAATTCCTGCAACAGAGAACAGAATGTTCATAAGCAAAACCGAACTGCCGGCTTTTATGAATGATGCGGCGGCAAATGAAATGCACAGCATCACAACTCCGATAAGTATAGTTTTGCGGCGACCCAGTTTTGATGAAATTATGCCTACAGGTAAATATGAAATTATAGCGGCAGCGTTTGCTATCATAAGCGTAAGGTTATAATCCAAATTCAGCACTTTACCAGCATATACAGAATATTTGCTTGTAACTGCGTTGTAACCCATGTACCAAAATACAACCGATGCCAAAATCAAAATAAGTGATAAAAATTCTGCTCGACTGAGATTTCTGCTGCTATCGGTTTTTCCTTCGTCTTCATCTATGTGATAACGGGCACTTTCTTCTTCCATTTCTTTAACAAAACGAGGCTCTTTTACAGTAAGGAGAAATACTACCAGAGATATCAGCATAATCGCAGAAACAGTGATAAAAAACGGAGTATAACTCATTAGAGCGTTGCCGGCTTTTCCAGTTCCGAAAATGATTCCAAGTACAAGAATGATTATACCACCCGCCGTGCCCATCAGATTAATAATTGCGTTTGCTTTTGAGCGAAGCGGCTTGATTGTTACATCTGGCATCAGCGCTACTGCGGGGGAACGGAAAGAAGCCATGGACATAAGCACTATCAGCAGTACGATTATAAAGAAAATAAGTGTGACAGGATTTTGCATGGTTTGTTGCCACGCATACGCTTGACGCGCGGGGATGACATAGTCGTTGTAGTCTTTATTGGTTACGGTATTGCCGTTTGAGTCGACTGTTTCCATTGTAATAGAGGTAAATTGCTCTTTAGAAAACACTTCTTTGCTGTCGTCGACATCGTTTTCGGACAGTACAAATATATTACCGTCAGGAGTTTTTAATTCCTTGCCCTGCTGAGAATCATATACTACGGCAAGCGCTTTGCTGTCACCCGCACGAATGCTGTCGATGTTGGTAAGCTGCATATAATCGGTGTATGACAGCACAATGAACATGATCGATGCGATAACAGTACCTACAATAATGAAGGGAGTGCGTTTTCCGATCTTGCTTTTGTGCTTGTCGGATAGTGTACCGAATAGTGGAAGTAAAAACAGAGCAAGCAAATTATCAAGCGCCATGATAACGCCTGACCAGCTTTGGGACATACCGAATTTATCGGTCAAAATTTTTGGAATAAGTGTGTCGTATGCCTGCCAAAAGGCTAAAATCAGAAAAAAGGCAAAACCAACGCAAAATGTGCGCTTATAATTTAGTTTCATAGTCATCCTCTTTTTGTAAATATTTTAAAACTGGCTACTGAATTACAGTAACGGAGCAAATAATCGAAGTAATTTTCCAGTCGCTTTTGTTAAATACGAATCATTTTTCAGGTCGTTGGGATTTATAAGAACACTCTTTTCCAACGTTTTCATAATGTCGTTTTCCACCTCTGCGACTGCAGGGGAGTCGTACATATACGCTGCACATTCAAAATGATGGTACAGACTGCGATAATCAAGGTTAACAGAGCCTACAATTGCTTTTTTATCGTCACTGACAAACATTTTTGCGTGAATGAATCCCGGTGTATATTCGTAGATTTTAACCCCGTTGTTTATAAGCTGTTTATAATAGGTGTGACCCAGTGCGAATATAACTTTGTTATCGGGAATGTGCGGCATTAACAGCACAACGTCCACTCCGCGACGGGCGGCGAATGTTAGAGCTGTAATCATTTCATTGTCTAGTATAAGGTAGGGGGTTGTAATATGAATGTATTTTTTTGCTGTGTTAATCATGTCAAGGTAGACCATTTCACCCACAAGGGAGTGGTCAAGCGGGTTGTCGCCGTAAGGTATGACATACCCCTTTGACGAAACTGACGATGTTTCATTCAGGTACTTGTCATAATTATCGTCATCATCGACAATACTCCACATTTGCAAAAACATAAGCGTAAAGCTGCGCACAGCATCACCCTCTAGCATTACAGCAGTATCCTTCCAGTGTCCGTGAACAGTCTTTTGCGATATATATTCGTCGGCAAGATTTATTCCGCCCGTAAATGCACATTTTCCGTCAATGACCATGATTTTTCGGTGGTCTCTATTATTATAATGTGTGGAAATAAACGGTCTGATTGGCGCAAACATTTTGCATTTTATACCGATATGGTTGAGCTTTTTAGGGTAGTTGTATGGAAGCTTATTTATGGCGCAAGTGCCGTCGTACATAACTCGAACTTCGACACCTTCTTTCACCTTTCGTTCAAGAATGTCCAAAATTCGCCCCCACATATATCCTTCTTCTATAATGAAATATTCTATAAAGATAAACTTTTTTGCAGATTCAAGACGCACGAGCATTTCAGTTAACTTATCCTCGCCCAATGGGAAGTATTTTATTGCGGTGTTTTTGTATGCTGAAAAGCCCTCACTTTTAAGATAATAAACTAAATTTTTTAATTCATCATTACCGACAATGTTTTTTGGCAAAACAGCATTTTCAGGGTGAGCATAATTTTCGGTTTTTGCATTTATTTCGCTGTATTTACGCATCATAAATCGATGACCGAATTCCATATTTATAAATGCATAAAGCAGAAGTCCGAAAACAGGCAGCGCCATAATCAGAACAATCCAAGTCAGCTTTATGACAGGGTTGCTTTCGTTATTTATTATGTTTATAACCGGAATGGCCGACAGTATTATGCTGCCGCCCAAAACATAAAGCATTGCACCGTTAAGCCAAATCATAATGGAGATTAAAAACAGCACCTGTGTTAAAAGCATGATAATTATTATAGTTGTGCGGCCAAAAATGATTTCAAATATTCCGCGTTTTCCCTTTTCTAAAAAGAGAACGCGTTCTTTTTGAATATTGTTTTGTTGCATATTACTTTGCGTTACTCCTTTTGAATAATATGTACCGCAACAATGAGTTAAGTAAGTTATTTTTGTTTGTTACTTTTGTATAGTAGTATTTTCCGTGCAGCAAAATTCCAAATAAAAACAATAAGCGTAGCTGCAATTTTACCAATAAGATAATATTTATCCTTTGGTATTAAAGAACCAAATAAAGCAGCTTGACTCACATAAGAATCGAAAAAATAAATGATAGCAGCATTTAGTCCCAGTCCAATGACACCAATTACAGCAAAAACGGTAAATTCGGTCGTTTTATTATTAACCGATGATGATTTAAATACCCAAAATGAACTGAGCATAAAGTTCACAATCAGTCCGAATATGAATGCAACGGTTGCCGCAATGATGGTATTAAAGTCGAAACATTCTACCAACAGCGCTAAAACGCCCATATCGACAAGTGTAGCTATACCGCCAACGAAAAGTGAACGAAAAAATTGAATAAATGTGTTGTCTGTTTTTTCAATAAAAAGATTTCTAAACACTTATTTCTCTCCAAACCTATTAATTAGTGACATTGTATCATATTACAAATAAAAAAACCACCCTGTAATTATTTCAAATGCCGTTAAGGCATAAAATACCAAAATGTGTCCAATATGCTGTTTATTAAATAATTAATTGGTTAAATTGACAGCATGGTTATATTAAAAAACGATTTTTTTGTGGCTACTTGCGTAATTGACAAATTGTTAAATATATGGTTTAATTAATAACAGTTAAATATGTCATATCCTTTGCGACTGACGGATAATGTGGAGCACCACAATGAAACAAAGGGTATTTAATAAAGCCGACCGTCTGGGCGCACTTACTTAAGGTTATGGGTAAGTGCGCCCTTTTGATATTTAAGGAGGTTCAAAATGAAAAAAATCGCGGTAATCATGGGAAGCGACAGCGATATGCCTGTCGTAAAAAAAGCACTATATGTGTTAGAACAATTTGGTGTGCCGTACGAGGTTCATGTACTTTCGGCTCACCGAACTCCTAACGAGGCTGCAACATTCAGCCGCGAGGCTAGGGCTAACGGCTTTGGCGCAATTATTGCAGCCGCAGGTATGGCAGCACATCTTGCAGGGGCTATTGCAGCTAATACCACTCTGCCGGTTGTAGGAATACCTGTATTATCAGGAAATTTAGGCGGTATTGATGCACTGTTATCGACTGTACAAATGCCAACAGGTATACCTGTAGCTACTGTTGCAGTAAACGGTGCAGCCAATGCCGCTTTGTTGTGCATTCAGATGCTTGCAATAAATGACAGTGATCTTGCATCGGCACTTAATGAAAAACGAATAGCAGATGGCAAAGAGGTACTCGAAAAGGACAAGCACATTCAAGAGCAGCTTTAATTTTTAAGGGGGATATAAAAATGAAAAAGTGTGAACAACTGTACGAAGGAAAAGCTAAAAAAGTATATGCAACCGAGGACGCAAATCTTGTAATCGTATCATACAAGGATGACGCAACAGCATTTGACGGTCTGAAAAAGGGCACCATACTAGGAAAAGGCGCAGTAAATAACCGTATGTCAAACTATTTGATGCAGTTGCTTGAAAAGCAGGGCATTCCAACCCATTTTGTTGAGGAACTGAACGATCGTGAAACAGTTGTTAAAAAGGTTGAAATTGTTCCGCTTGAGGTTATTATACGCAATATTTCTGCCGGCTCATTTGCAAAGCGTTACGGAGTAGACGAGGGCATTACATTTGCCGCTCCGACAATCGAATTTTCGTACAAAAACGATGATTTGCACGACCCTCTTATTAACACATATCATGCATTGGCGCTTGGTCTTGCAACTGCTGAAGAAATTGATACCATCGAAAAAATGGCGTTCAAAGTTAACAGCGTACTGACTGAGTATTTTAAATCACTGAATGTAAAATTAGTTGACTTTAAGCTTGAATTCGGCAGAACATCTGACGGAAGCATTGTTCTCGCTGACGAGATTTCGCCCGATACTTGCCGTTTCTGGGATGCAGAAACAAATGAAAAACTTGACAAAGACCGTTTCCGCCGAGATCTCGGAGGAGTAGAAGATGCATATAAGGAAATGATGAACAGGGTCTTTGGCTAATAATAGGAGGATATTTCATGGGTGGTTTTTTCGGAGCAGTATGCAAACACGATGCTATCGCCGATGTGTTTTTCGGCACCGACTATCATTCCCATTTAGGCACCTGCCGCGGAGGTATGGCTGCCTTTGACAGTGATAAGGGCTTTCAGAGAGATATACACAATATAGAAAATTCACCGTTTAGAACTAAATTTGAGCATATATTTGAGGAAATGCAGGGCTGTGCAGCAATTGGCTGCATAAGCGACAGCGATCCGCAGCCTTTGCTCATTCGCTCTAACCTGGGAACATATGCAATAAGCACTATCGGTGTAATAAATAACGCCGAGGCACTTATAAATCAGTATCTTTCCTTCAGTGGCGGCCACTTTAACGCAATGACAGGCGGTTCTATCAATACAACCGAACTAATTGCGGCTCTGATCAATCAAAAAAGTGATTTTACCGACGGTATCAGCTTCGCACAGAAAGCAATTGATGGTACCGCCTCAATACTTATTTTGACCGAGAAGGGTACAATCATAGCAGCTCGTGACAGAATGGGACGCATACCCGTTGTTATCGGCAAATCCGCCGATGGACACTGTGTATCGTTCGAGTCATTTGCTTTTGAAAAACTCGGCTATTCAAAGGAGCGCGAGCTGGGTGCAGCAGAAATTGTTGAGTTCAGCGCAGATAATCTGACGCAACTTAAAAAGCCAAGCAAATCAATGAAAATATGCTCATTTTTGTGGACATATTACGGATATCCGACATCTGAATACGAGGGCGTTAATGTTGAAGTTATGCGTTACATCAACGGTAAAATCATGGCTCAGCATGACAAAGAAAATGGTATAGCACAAGATATTGATTATGTCGGCGGCGTACCTGATTCGGGCACTCCTCACGCAATAGGCTACTCTAATGAGAGCGGAGTCCATTTTGCAAGGCCGTTTATAAAATACACTCCCACATGGCCGCGCAGCTTTATACCGATCAGCCAGGTAGAGCGTAATCGCATTGCTAAAATGAAACAAATTCCTGTAAATGCCCTAATTAAAGATAAAAAACTTTTATTTGTTGACGACTCTATCGTGCGCGGCACTCAGCTTAGGGAAACAGTAGAGTTTTTATATGAAAGCGGTGCAAAGGAAGTGCATATGCGTTCGGCATGCCCGCCGATTATGTATGGCTGTAAGTACCTTAATTTTTCGCGCGCAACCGATGATATGGAATTGATTACTCGCTCGACCATAATGGAACTTGAGGGAGAAGAAGGATTTAAGCATATCGAAGAATACAGCGACGCATCAACCGAACGCGGTAAAAACATGCGTAAGAAAATTAGTGAAAAATTCAACTTCGCATCGTTGGAATATCAAACTTTAGAAGGCGTTATCAAGTCAATAGGTATAGATCCAAAATATCTTTGCACCTATTGCTGGAACGGAAAGGAATAAGCTATGATAAATTCAAAATCTGAAAGCTACGCTGCAGCAGGCGTTGATATTACAGCTGGCTATAAGGCCGTAGAGCTTATGAAATCTCACATTGCTAAGACGCTTACATCTGGTGTTTGCTCAGATGTGGGCGGATTTGGTGGTTTGTTTGAACTGGATGTAAAAGGAATGGAAAAGCCCGTACTCGTCAGCGGAACTGACGGAGTAGGCACAAAGTTAAAGCTTGCGTTTTTGCAGGACAAGCACGATACAGTAGGCATCGATTGCGTTGCCATGTGTGTTAACGATATCATTTGCAGCGGCGCAAAGCCTCTTTTTTTCCTTGACTATATTGCTTGCGGCAAAAATGTTCCCGAAAAAATTGCAGCAATCGTATCGGGCGTTGCTGAGGGCTGCGTTCAGAGCGGTGCGGCACTTATCGGCGGTGAAACTGCCGAGATGCCTGGATTTTATCCGGTTGATGAATATGACCTTGCCGGCTTTGCTGTCGGTGTAGTTGATAAGCCGAAGATTTTAAATCCCAACTCAATGCAGCCGGGCGATGTTATTATTGCGTTACCGTCAAGCGGTGTACATTCAAACGGATTTTCTCTTGTTCGCAAAGTTTTCGGCGTTGGCGAAAATGACCTTTCCGCACCTGTAGAGGAGCTTGGCGGCAAATCTGTTGCCGAAACCCTACTTACACCCACAAAAATATATGTAAAGCCTATTCTTGCTTTGATTGAACAGGTTACAGTTCGCTCTGTCTCTCATATAACAGGTGGCGGATTTTATGAAAATATACCGAGAAGCTTGCCTAACGGTATGTGTGCAAAAATTGACCGTGCATCACTTCGCATTCTGCCAATATTCGACATGATTGCGCGCGTGGGCAACATTCCCGAACGCGATATGTTCAATACCTTTAACATGGGCGTCGGCATGAGTGTAGTTGTAAAACGCGAGGATGCTGAAAAGGCAATTGCTGTACTTAAGGAAAATGGCGAGGATGCTTACATAATGGGAGAAATCATTGCCTCGGAGGAAAAGGTTGTAATATGCTAAGCAAAACGAAGATAGCTGTGCTGGTTTCCGGCGGCGGTACTAATCTGCAGGCTCTTATAGATGCGCAAAAAAGCGGTATTTTACACAGCGGCGAAATTTCGCTTGTGCTGTCTAATAAATCCGATGCATTTGCTCTGGTACGCGCTGAAAAGGCAGGAATTGCAACCGCCACGGTGCTGAAAAAGGAATGCACAGACAGTGCGGATTTTGAAAGGCGGATAATTGACTGCCTTGATAAAAACGGCATCGAGCTAATCGTTTTAGCAGGTTTTATGAGTATTTTAAGTGCCGATTTTACCGACCGTTATCCAAAACGGATTATCAATGTTCATCCATCACTAATACCATCATTTTGCGGTGAGGGTTTTTATGGGTTAAGGGTGCATGAGGCGGCACTTTCCTATGGAGTAAAAGTCACGGGAGCAACAGTTCATTATGTAAACGAAATTCCCGATGGCGGCCAGATAATTTTGCAAAAAGCAGTTGATATTTTAGACGGCGACACGCCCGAAATTTTGCAAAAGCGCGTAATGGAAGAGGCCGAATGGCTGCTGCTTCCGAAAGCCGTAGAGTGTGTGTCGGCGGAAATTGCTGAGAAAAAGGAGCAAACGACATGAACATATATGAAATCAAGACCGTTGGAGAGAGAATTGACGGAAATCCGTATGTCGGCAGAGGAATTGTAATAGGCAAAACAGCCGACGGAAAAAATGCTGTTTGCGCATACTTCATCATGGGACGCAGCGAAAACAGCCGCAACCGCGTGTTTACATTAAAGGACGGCGCAGTATTTACCGAGCCGTTTGACGTATCAAAGGTTGAGGATCCGTCACTTATCATTTATGCCGCTGTACGTCAGTATAAAAATAAACTGATTGTAACAAACGGCGACCAAACCGATACCATTTATGATTACATTTCGCAAGGAAAAAGCTTTTCAGAGGCTCTTTCCACACGCGAGTTTGAGCCGGACGCTCCTAACTTAACTCCGCGCATCAGTGGAATGCTCACTTTTAAAAACGGCGACTTTGCGTATAAGATGAGTATTCTTAAGAGCATTGACGCAGTCGGTAGCGACTGTGCACGCTACACCTTTGATTATCCTGCGGTATCGGGGCTTGGACATTTCATCCACACCTATGTTACCGACGGCAATCCCATACCTACATTTCAGGGAGAGCCTGAACGCGTAGAAATCCCCAACGATATTGATGCTTTTACTGCAGATATATGGGAAAAACTTGACGAAGAAAATAAAATTTCTCTCTATGTACAGTACAAATCACTTGCTGACGGCAGTATTAAGGAGAGAGTTATTAATAAAAATAAAATCGGAGGTTAAAAAATGAAAGAACTGGAACTTAAATACGGTTGTAATCCTAATCAAAAACCTTCCCGAATATTTATGGAAAACGGCGAGCTGCCCATTAAAATTCTGTGCGGTAAGCCGGGATATATCAATTTTCTTGATGCATTTAATGCGTGGCAGCTTGTCAGCGAGCTGAAAAAAGCTGTTGGACTGCCTGCTGCTACCTCATTTAAGCATGTCAGCCCGACTTCTGCTGCTGTCGGAATTGTGCTTTCGGATAATTTGAAAAAAGCATGCTTTGTTGACGATATTGAAGGACTTGACGAGTCTCTGCTTGCCTGTGCTTATGCAAGAGCAAGAGGCACCGATCGTATGTGCTCTTTCGGCGATTTTGTTGCACTGTCTGATGTTTGTGATGTTGCTACCGCTAAAATGATTAAACGTGAGGTTTCCGATGGTGTTATTGCACCCGGTTATGAGCCCGAAGCTCTTGAAATTTTAAAATCAAAGCGTGGCGGTAATTATAACATTGTAGAAATAGACCCGAATTATATCCCGGAACAAATTGAGCGCAAGCAGGTTTTTGGTATTACATTTGAGCAGGGACGCAATAACTTTGTAATTAACAATGAACTGCTTGAAAACATTGTAACCGAAAATAAGGATATGCCTGAATCGGCAAAACGCGACTTAATTGTTGCGCTTATTACACTGAAATACACCCAGTCCAATTCGGTTTGCTATGCCGTAGACGGACAGGCAATCGGTGTAGGTGCAGGACAGCAGTCCCGTATCCACTGCACACGCCTTGCAGGCAGTAAAGCTGATACATGGTTCTTGCGCCAGCATGAAAAGGTGCTTAATTTGCCCTTCTTAGCAACCATCGGCCGTCCCGACAGAGATAATGTAATTGACGGTTATATCAACAAAAACGAAGAGGATGTTTGCGCAGACGGCAATTGGCAGAAATACTTTACCCGTAAGCCAGAACCGTTGACCAACGAGGAAGCACGTGCTTACCTTGACAGCGTAACAGGTGTTGCACTGGGCTCAGATGCATTTTTCCCGTTTGGTGATAACATCGAACGCGCTAATAAGAGTGGCGTAAGCTACATTGCACAGCCGGGTGGATCCATCCGCGATGATTTGGTAATTGATACGTGCAATAAATACGGAATGGTAATGGCGTTTACTGGAATGAGATTATTCCACCATTGATTTGATTATAGGGTGATTAATATGAAAATAATGGTTGTCGGCGGCGGTGGTCGTGAGCATGCAATCATAAAAAAACTTAAGCAAAGCGAAAAGGTTACCGAAATATATGCTTTGCCCGGTAACGGCGGCATTGCAGCAGACGCTGTATGCGTGCCTGTTGCAGCGAAGGACATAGATGGTATTGTAGCTTTTGCGTCTGAAAATAAAATCGACTATGCAGTTGTAGCACCCGATGATCCGCTGGTGCTTGGTGCGGTTGATGCGCTTAACGCTATCGGCATTTCGTGTTTCGGACCGACTGCCGATGCTGCAATTATCGAAGGAAGTAAGGTTGTTTCTAAAAACCTTATGAAAAATTACGGTATTCCCACCGCAGAATATGAGGTGTTTGATAACGCCGAGGATGCTGTAGAATACCTGAAAACTGCACCTATCCCAACTGTAATAAAGGCGGACGGTCTTGCACTTGGCAAGGGCGTTATCATTGCCGAAACACGCGAAGATGCCATTGACGCTGTTCGCTCTATAATGGAAGATAAGGTGTTTGGCAGTAGCGGTAACCGCATCGTCGTAGAGGAGTTTTTGACCGGTCCTGAAGTATCTGTTTTGTCCTTTACCGACGGAAAAACAGTTGTACCCATGGTATCGTCAATGGATCATAAGCGTGCAGGTGACTTTGACACCGGACTTAACACCGGTGGAATGGGAACTATCGCACCAAATCCGTATTATACAAAGGAAATTGCTGATATTTGTATGCAGACGATTTTTCTGCCTACTGTACGCGCAATGGAGGCAGAAGGTCGCATTTTTAAGGGCTGTCTGTACTTTGGACTAATGCTTACCGAAAAAGGACCAAAGGTAATTGAATACAACTGTCGTTTTGGCGACCCCGAAACACAGGTTGTTCTACCATTGCTTGAAAGCGACCTGCTCAGTATAATGCAGGCTACGACCAACGGCACACTTAGTGCTGATATGGTCAAATTTTCCGATAAATCGGCATGCTGTGTTGTCATGGCCTCGTCAGGTTATCCGCAGAAATACGAAACGGGTTTTGAGCTTATCATACCGACTGATATTGACGGTGAGGTGTATGTAGCCGGAGCACGCACAGAAGATGGAAAACTGTTTACCGCAGGTGGACGAGTGCTTGGAGCAACCGCAGTTGGTAATACATTAAGTGAAGCGGTTAAAAATGCATATCAGCTTGTACCGCAAATTAAATTTCAGAATGCATATTACAGACATGATATCGGACAGCGCGCATTAGCGGCAAAGGAGGAAAAATAATGGTTTACCGTGTGTATGTTGAAAAGAAAAGGGAACTTGCTAACGAAGCTGCAGCTCTGCTCTCGGATATTAAGGGGCTTTTGCAGATAGACGGTATCAGCGGAGTGCGTGTTATTAACCGCTACGATGTTGAAAATATCGACCGTGAGTTATTTGAATATGCAAAGAAAACGGTTTTTTCCGAGCCACAGCTTGACAATGTTACCGACAGCGTAAATTTTGACGCTGACTGCACATTTGCTGTTGAGTTTTTGCCCGGTCAGTTTGACCAGCGTGCCGACTCTGCCGCTCAGTGCATTCAGATTATATCGCAGGGCGAGCGCCCAACTGTGCGGACAGCAAAGGTTTATATGATTTACGGCAATTTGAGCGAGAATAATATAGCTGAGATAAAGAAATATGTAATAAACCCGGTTGAATCACGCGAAGCATCGCTTGAAACAGTCGATACATTGCAGACAGAGTACCAAATACCTACAACGGTTGAGACCCTGGACGGATTTTGTGATTACACAAAGGAACAGCTTGCCGATTTTGTAAAGCAGTACGGTCTTGCTATGGACGAGGATGATATAGCTTTTTGTCAGCAGTATTTTATAAGCGAGCGTCGTGACCCGACAGTTACCGAAATACGAATGATTGATACATATTGGTCGGATCATTGCCGTCACACCACATTTTTGACAACTATTGACAGCGTTTCGTTTGAAGATGAATTGCTGCAAAATACATACAACGATTATATTGAAACCAGAAAGCAACTTGGCAGAACTAAACCGATTAACCTTATGGATATCGGTACACTTGCCGCAAAATATTTGAAGAGCGTAGGAAAGCTCGATAAGCTTGATGAGTCGGAGGAAATCAACGCCTGCACCGTAAAAATCGAGGTTGAGGTTGATGGTAAAAAGGAACCGTGGCTGCTTCTGTTTAAGAATGAGACACATAACCACCCGACCGAAATTGAGCCATTTGGAGGCGCAGCTACATGCATCGGCGGCGCAATTCGCGACCCGCTGTCCGGCCGTAGTTATGTTTACGGCGCTATGCGTGTTACGGGTGCGGCAAATCCTCTTAAACCTGTTCACGAAACCATGGAAGGCAAGCTGCCACAGCGTAAAATCGTAACAACTGCCGCCGCAGGATATTCTTCATATGGTAACCAAATCGGACTTGCTACTGGCATAGTAGACGAAATTTACCACGATGGCTATGCTGCAAAGCGCATGGAAATTGGCGCTGTTATTGCGGCGGCTCCTGAAAAAAATGTTCGTCGTGAATGTCCAGCAGCAGGGGATATAGTAATTTTGCTCGGTGGACGCACAGGTCGCGACGGCTGCGGCGGTGCAACAGGATCGTCAAAGTCGCATACACTTGAGTCGCTCGAAAGCTGCGGTGCCGAGGTACAAAAGGGTAACGCACCCGAAGAGCGCAAGCTTCAGCGTCTTTTCCGTAATGAGGACGCCAGCCGCATGATTAAACGCTGCAACGACTTTGGAGCCGGCGGCGTATCGGTTGCAATCGGCGAACTTGCGGACGGCCTTGACATTGACCTTAATGCCGTTCCAAAGAAGTACGACGGACTTGACGGAACAGAACTCGCTATCAGCGAATCGCAGGAGCGTATGGCTGTTGTTGTCGCACCCGAAGATGTACAGAATTTCATTAATTTAGCAGCCTCAGAGAATCTTGAAGCTACTGTTGTTGCTGTTGTAAAAGCAGATCCGCGTCTTACAATGACATGGAACGGTGCTAAAATTGTAGATATTAGCCGTGAGTTTCTTAACTCTAACGGTGCTGAAAAGCACATTGATATTTCAGTTGCGAAACCGCAGCAGCACATTAAGGAAATCGGCGATAGCTTTAGTGAGGAATATAAAAAGACAGTTGCCGACCTGAATATTTGCTCTAAGCGTGGACTTTCCGAGCGTTTCGATTCTACTATCGGCGCCGGTACGGTACTGATGCCATTTGGCGGAAAGTATCAGCAAACTCCGATTCAGGCAATGGTACAGAAAATCTCGGTTGAAAAAGCGCATACAGACGACTGTTCGTTAATGGCATGGGGATATAACCCGTTCATTTCCGAAAAGAGCCCTTTCCACGGCGCATATACTGCCGTACTTGAGTCAGTATGCAAGCTTATTGCAACCGGTGCAAAATTTGAAGATGTATATTTGACATTCCAGGAGTATTTTGAGCGTCCCGCAAAGGATTCTTTACGCTGGGGCAAGCCACTGGCTGCTCTGCTTGGCGCATTTCGCGCTCAAAAAGAGCTTGGCATAGCTGCAATTGGTGGTAAAGACTCCATGAGTGGAACATTTGAAAATCTTGATGTACCTCCTACACTTGTATCCTTTGCTGTTACCACGGCAAAAGTTGAAAACATTGTGTCACCCGAGTTTAAGAAAGCAGGCAACCGTGTAATTGTACTTAGACCCGAATGTGACGCAAGCGGACTGCCAAAAACTGAATCATTACTCAAACTGTTTGAAACAGTTACCGAACTAATGCGCTCAAAAAAGGCAGTTTCATGCTACACTCCGTGCATGGGTGGTATAGGTGAAGCAATATTTAAAATGTGCATAGGTAACGGTTTTGGATTCAAATATTCAGACAGCATGACCGTAAAGAATATATTTGATTACAGCTATTGTTCCTTCATCTTAGAGGTTACAGAGGATATTTATGCTGAAAATACAGTTGGTGTTATTACCGACGACGGCATGCTTTCACTCGGCGCTGAGCGCATTTCACTTAATGAACTGCAGAATGCATATGAGAATAAGCTGGATAGCGTATATTCTTGCAATATTGCGACAGAAGGTAAAAAAATTGCCAATCTTTCATATACCGAAGGCAAAATTTTGGCTCCTGCGGTTAAAGTTGCAAAGCCACGCGTGCTTATTCCTGTTTTTCCGGGTACTAACTGTGAATTTGACTCTGCAAAAGCTGCGCGGGATGCTGGTGCAGAAGCCGAAATATTCGTAATTAACAATCTTACTGCTGACGGCATCGCACGCAGCGTTGAACAGTTTGCCGATAAGGTAGCGCAGTCACAAATAATTTTCATACCTGGCGGATTTTCCGGCGGTGACGAGCCTGACGGTTCGGGTAAATTTATTACCGCATTTTTCCGCAACGCCGCAGTAAAAGAACAGGTAACAAACCTGCTAGAAAAACGCGACGGACTGATGTGCGGCATATGCAATGGATTCCAAGCTCTTGTCAAACTGGGACTTGTACCGTACGGCAAGATTATTGACACCGATGAGCATTGTCCGACCTTAACATACAACACAATCGGCAGACACCAGTCAAGAATTGTTGCTACACGTGTAGCATCAAACAATTCACCGTGGCTTGCAGGAACAAAAGTCGGAGAGATATATCATGTGCCGATTTCTCATGGTGAAGGCCGCTTTATAGCCGACGAAGCTGTGTTAAAGCAGCTCGCCGAAAATGGACAGATAGCCACTCAGTATGTTGACCTTAACGGCAATGCAACCGATGACATTCACTTTAATCCAAATAATTCGATGTGGGCAGTTGAGGGAATACTTTCACCTGACGGCAGAGTTATCGGTAAAATGGGACATTCCGAGCGTGTCGGAAACGGACTGTATAAAAATGTCACAGGCAATTATGACATGAAGCTGTTTGAGTCAGCAGTTAAGTATTATAAATAATCCTAATTTTGTTGTCTGAAAACTTGACAACAGGGTATTCGTGTGCTATTATAATACAAACATTTTCTTTAATTCGATACAGAGATATCGGCAAGAAAAAATAGAGTGACTTTATATGCAATAACTATATTTGCATATATTTTTCAGTGTATATTTTGCCTGCCGACCTTCGGCAGGCATTTTTTATGCGTAAAAGGAGACAAAATGGATTATTCAATTAACAAAATTAATGAAATAAAGATAAAAAAAGCACTCGCTGCTGACAGCACTGTTGTTGGTTGCGCAGATGCCAATTTTTCATCTTTTTATAATGATTGTGTTATATTTCCCGGTTTCGTTGATGTACATGTACATCTTCGTGAGCCGGGTTTTATTTATAAAGAAAAGGTAAAATCAGGTAGTCTTGCTGCAGCACACGGGGGTTATACTGAAATATGCAGTATGCCGAATTTATCACCTGTTCCGGACTGCAAAGAGAATCTTGACATACAGCTTAATGCAATTGAAAAAACGGCTGTGATAGGCGTTCATCCCTACGGCTCAATTACTGTCGGACAAAAGGGCGAAAAACTGTCCGACATGGAATCAATGGCACCGTTTGTAGCTGGATTTTCCGACGATGGCAGAGGTGTGCAGACAGCTGAAACCATGAAAAAAGCAATGCTCACCGCAAAAGCACTCGGTAAGGTTATTGTAGCGCACTGCGAGGATAACAGTTTGCTGAACGGAGGATATATTCACGACGGCGAGTATGCTAAATTAAACGGTCACAAGGGGATTTGCAGTGAAAGTGAATGGTCGCAGATAGAGCGTGACATTGAGCTTGTAAGAGAAACAGGATGTGCGTACCATGTGTGCCACATTTCTGCAAAGAAAAGTGTAGAGCTGATACGCAAAGCAAAATCAGAAGGGCTGGATATAACCTGCGAAACAGCACCACATTACTTGGTTTTAGACGACAGTATGTTAATGGAGGACGGCCGATTCAAAATGAATCCGCCTATTCGAAGTTATGAGGATAGGCAGGCACTGATAGAGGGTATAAAGGACGGTACGATCGACATGATCGCAACCGACCATGCACCACACAGCGCAGAGGAGAAATCCCGCGGTCTTAAGGATAGCCTGATGGGAGTCGTTGGATTGGAAACAGCTTTTCCAATTCTTTACACAAAACTGGTAAAAATGGGCATTATAAAACTAGACAAGTTAATTGAATTAATGAGCATTAATCCGCGCAAACGATTTAATATTCCGCTTAGAGATGACGATTTTTGCGTGTGGAATTTAAATAAGCAATATACAGTAAACCCAAGCAGTTTTCTTTCAATGGGCAAAAGCACCCCATTTGAGGGAGAAACGGTTTTTGGTGAATGTATTTTAACAGTACGCGGCGGTAAAGTCGCATGGATTAGAAAATAGTTTGGAGGAAAATTACAATGGCAAAGAGACAAGACTTAAAGAAAATACTCATCATCGGCTCCGGCCCTATCGTAATCGGACAGGCAGCGGAGTTTGACTATGCAGGTACACAGGCGTGCTTAGCACTTAAAGAGGAGGGTTACGAAGTTGTTCTGGTCAACTCGAACCCAGCTACAATTATGACCGATACAACAATCGCAGATAAAGTTTACATGGAACCGCTGACCCTTGAATATATTGCAAAAATTCTGCGCTATGAGCGCCCTGATGCAATAGTGCCCGGAATCGGCGGCCAGACCGGACTGAACCTTGCAATGCAGCTTGAAAAAAAGGGTATTTTAAAGGAATGCGGTGTTCAATTGCTCGGTACAAGCAGCGAAAGCATCGAGAGAGCAGAGGACCGCGAGTTGTTCAAGGAGCTGTGCCAGTCAATAGGCGAACCTGTAATTCCCTCCGAAATCACATATTCACTTGATGAAGCAAAGGCAGCCGCAGAAAGAATAGGATACCCCGTAGTTTTGCGCCCCGCATTTACTCTGGGCGGAACAGGCGGTGGATTTGCAAATAACGAAGATGAACTGATTGAAATCGGCACAAACGCCTTTAAATTTTCGCCCGTACATCAGGTTTTGATTGAAAAGAGCGTAAAAGGATATAAGGAAATAGAATTTGAGGTTATGCGTGATGGAAATGACCACGCAATCACCATTTGCGGTATGGAAAATGTCGATCCTGTCGGTGTTCATACCGGTGACTCAATAGTTGTCGCACCTATTATGACACTTAACGACCATGACCTGAAAATGCTAAATGACAGTGCAATTAAAATAATTCGTGAGCTGAAAATCGAAGGTGGCTGTAACGTTCAGTTCGCACTCAACCCCAATTCTTCCGAATACTATCTTATCGAGGTAAATCCGCGCGTTTCTCGTTCTTCAGCGCTTGCATCAAAGGCAAGCGGTTACCCGATTGCAAGAGTTACTGCAAAAATTGCCGTAGGTATGGCGCTTGAAGAGATTGCAATTGCTAACACAAACGCTGCATTTGAGCCGCGTCTTGACTATGTAGTTGCAAAATTCCCGCGTTTTCCGTTTGATAAATTTGCATCTGCAACCAACACCCTTGGTACACAGATGAAAGCCACCGGTGAGGTAATGGGCATTGGCGCAACACTTGAGGAATGTATGCTAAAGTCGGTTCGTTCTCTTGAAATCGGTGTATGCCATCTATATATGGCAAAGTTTGAAAAACAAACAAACGAGCAAATGCTTGAATATATAAAAGACACACGCGATGACAGTATATATGCTGTTGCACAGCTTCTTCGCAATGGAGTGACGGTAGAAAAGCTGCATGAGGTTACAGCTATAACTCCGTATTTCTTAGAGGCGATTAAGCGAATTGTTGATTTTGAAGTAGTTATTAAGAATAATCCCAAAGATACCGAAATTCTTAAACAGGCAAAAAAAATGGGCTTTAGCGATAAATTTATTGCAATGCTCTGGAACACATCCGAAACTGAAGTGTTTGATATTAGAAAAGCAGAAAAGCTGTTCCCGGTTTACAAAATGGTTGATACATGCCATACAGGCGCATATATTCCGTATTTCTACTCAACCTACGGTGAGCAAAATGATACTCGCATTTCTGATAAAAAGAAAATCATCGTACTTGGCGCAGGCCCAATTCGTATCGGTCAGGGCGTAGAATTTGACTATTCCACTGTTCATGCCGTTACAACTATTAAAAATTCGGGATACGAAGCAATTATCATAAACAACAACCCCGAAACCGTTTCGACCGATTACACCACCGCGGATAAGCTCTACTTTGAGCCGCTGACAACCGAGGATGTAATGAATATCATCGAAATTGAAAAACCTGAGGGCGTTATTGCATCTTTGGGCGGACAGACGGCAATCAATCTTGCTGATCCGCTTTACCGCCGCGGTGTTAAAATAATCGGCACCGATTGTGCAGCTATTGAGCGTGCCGAAAACAGAGATTCGTTTGAAAAGATACTAAAAGAGCTCGACATTCCCCAACCGATGGGCAAAGCCGTTACAGCTATTGAAGATGGAGTAAAAGCGGCAGCAGAAATAGGTTATCCTGTTTTAGTAAGACCGAGCTTTGTTCTTGGCGGCAGGGCAATGCAGATTGTCGGAGACGAGGAGCAGCTCCGCCACTACCTTAAAACAGCAGTTGAAGTTGACGAAGATAAACCTGTTTTAGTCGACAAATACATTGTCGGTAAAGAGGTTGAGGTCGATGCAATTTGCGACGGCACAAATGTTTTTGTACCGGGTATTATGGAGCTTATTGAGCGTACAGGAATCCACAGCGGAGACTCTATCAGCGTTTATCCAACTTTCAGCATATCCGATAATGTAAGGGGCACAATTTTGCAATATGCCAAAAAGCTTGGACTGGGCATTGGAATTATTGGACTTTACAACATTCAGTTTATTGTAGATAAGCAGGACAATGTTTATATTATCGAAGTAAATCCTCGTTCATCAAGAACTGTGCCATTCCTTTCAAAATCAACTGGTTACAGTTTGGCAGACATAGCAACCGAAGTAATACTTGGAAAGAGTTTAAGAGAACAGGGTATTTTCGGTATTTATCCGGAAGAAAAGAATCGCTGGTATGTAAAGGTACCGGTATTCTCGTTCAATAAAATTCGCGGACTGGATGCTTATCTTTCACCTGAAATGAAATCGACCGGTGAAGCAATCGGTTACGATGACAGGCTGAACAGAGCAATGTATAAAGCGTTGCAGGCGTCAGGCATGAAACTTCAAAATTACGGTACAGTTTTTGTAACTGTAGCAGATAAGGATAAAGACGAGGCATTGCCGATGATTCGCCGTTTCTATAATCTTGGATTCAATATTGAGGCGACAAAGGGTACAGCAGAATATCTTAAATCTAACGGAATACGCACACATGTACTTGCTAAAATCAGCGAGGGCAGCGAGGAAATTCCGCAGGCAATCCGTCAGGGTCATATCGCTTATATCATAAATACAAGCGATATCGGTGGCTCAACAAGAACAGAGGATGACGGCAGACAGATCAGACGGCTTGCAACTGAAAATAATGTCAATATCTTTACGTCGCTTGATACAGTTGCTACACTGCTTGATGTTCTTGAAGAAACAACACTTTGCATTTCAACAATTGATTCGTAAGGAGGCGTAAGATGAGGCAAGACATTTTTACTGTTGTATCACAACAGCCTATTGCACGGGATGTAATAAAAATTACCTTAAAGGGTAATACCGATGATATCACCGCATCTGGACAGTTTGTAAATATTAAGATCGATGGCTTTTATTTGCGCCGACCGATTTCAGTGTGCGATTATGACGAAAATACGCTTACTCTAATATATAAAATTTTCGGAGAGGGCACTCTGGAACTCAGTAAATATGAGCAGGGTGCGGAGCTTGACATTCTTACGGGACTGGGTAACGGCTACGACACATTGATGTCGGGCGATCAACCGCTCCTAATTGGCGGCGGCGTCGGAGTACCGCCCATGTACAATTTATGCAAGCAGCTAATTACCGAGGGTAAAAAACCGACGGTTATATTGGGCTTCAACAGTGGAGCAGATGTTTTCTACGAAAATGAATTTGCTGCTCTCGGCGCAAAGGTGCTTGTCACCACTGCTGACGGCAGCTACGGTATAAAAGGATTTGTTACAGATGCTATGAACGGGCTTTCATACAGCTATTTTTACACCTGCGGCCCTGAACCGATGCTAAAGGCCGTTTATAACAGCACCAACACATCGGGACAGCTCAGTTTTGAAGAACGCATGGGTTGTGGCTTCGGTGCTTGCATGGGTTGCTCATGCAAGACTAAATATGGCTCAAAGCGCATTTGCAAAGAAGGTCCTGTACTCACAAAGGAGGAAATCATATGGTAAATACAAAAGTTACTTTAAGTGGAATAACACTTGACAACCCTGTGATTCCTGCCAGCGGCACATTCGGCTATGGTTATGAATTTGCCGAGCTGTACGATATAAACTGCCTTGGTTCGTTTTCGTTTAAGGGTACTACTGCAGAGCCCCGTTTCGGCAATCCCACACCGCGTATTGCAGAGTGTTCAGAGGGTATGATCAACAGCGTAGGACTGCAAAATCCCGGTGTGGACATGGTTATTGCAGAGGAGTTACCAAAACTGCGTGCTTGCTTTACAAAGCCTGTAATAGCTAATATCGGCGGATTTTCAATTGATGAATATGCTGACACCTGCGAAAAACTTGATAAACAGGAACAGGTTGGCATATTGGAAGTCAACATCAGCTGCCCGAATGTACATAACGGAGGCATGACCTTCGGTACAGACCCCGAAATGGCAGCCGAAATTACCCGTAGAGTAAAGGCGGTTACAACCAAACCGGTTTACATTAAACTCAGCCCGAATGTAACCGATATTGTATCCATTGCAAAAGCTTGCGAGGATGCAGGGGCAGACGGCATCAGCATGATTAACACATTGCTTGGTATGCGTATTGACCTGAAAACAAAAAAGCCGGTAATAGCCAATAAAATGGGAGGCTTTTCGGGCAGTGCAATTTTGCCGATAGCACTCAGAATGGTTTATCAGGTTTACGAAGCAGTAAAAATTCCAATCATCGGAATGGGCGGAGTATCATCCGCACGAGATGTTATTGAAATGATGCTTGCGGGAGCAACTGCGGTGCAGATTGGAGCGGCAAACCTTATTGATCCGTATGCATGTAAGAAAATTATTGAAGATCTACCTAAAGAAATGCAAAAATACAATATAAATTCGCTTGAAGAAATAATAGGAGGTGCGCACAATGGGTAAGGATGTTATTATTGCCTGCGACTTTGCAGGAAAGGATGAGGTGCTTTCTTTCCTAGATAAATTTAAGGATGAAAAGCCGTATGTAAAAATTGGAATGGAGCTTTATTATGCTGCAGGACCGGAAATTGTACGCGAAATAAAGGCAAGAGGTCATAAAATATTTCTTGATTTAAAGCTTCACGATATTCCGAACACTGTAAAAAAGGCAATGAGGGTACTTTCGCAGCTCGATGTTGATATGTGTAATTTGCACGCAAGCGGTACTATCTCTATGATGGAAGCCGCTATTGAAGGACTTACTCGTGAGGACGGCACACGCCCGCTGCTCATTGCGGTTACACAGCTTACCTCAACCGACCAGCAGCGCATGGAAAACGATTTGCTCATAAAAGAACCACTTGACAAGGTTGTAATGCACTACGCTCACAATGCAAAACTTGCAGGACTTGACGGTGTTGTTTGCTCGCCGCTTGAAGCAGCAAAGGTGCATGAGGTATGTTCAAATAATTTCATCACCGTTACACCGGGTGTACGCTTTGCCGACAGCGATGTAGGTGACCAAGTTCGCGTAACAACTCCGGCAAAGGCAAAGGAAATCGGTTCGGATTACATTGTCGTAGGCAGGCCGATTACAGCAGCCGCTGATCCCGTTGCTGCATACAGACGCTGCGTAGCTGAATTTATTGATTGAGAGGTAAATGAAAATGACTAATATTGAAAAAACAATTGCAAAAGACTTATTATCAATAAAGGCTGTATTTTTCCGTCCTGACGAGCCGTTTACATGGGCAAGCGGCATTAAAAGTCCCGTTTACTGTGACAACCGCCTTACGCTCACCGCACCTCAGGTGCGCAATGATGTAGAAAATGCACTTGCAGAAACAATTAAGGCAGAATATCCCGATGCAGAGGTGCTAATGGGAACCTCCACCGCAGGAATCGCTCACGCCGCCATCACCGCTCACATACTCGGTATGCCAATGGGCTATGTTCGTTCGGGTGCAAAGGACCACGGCAGAGGCAATCAAATCGAGGGTAAACTTGAAAAAGGACAAAAGGTTGTCGTAGTAGAGGATCTTATTTCAACCGGCGGCAGCGTTATAGAGGTAGTAAATGTTCTGCGTGAAGCAGGCGCGGAAGTGCTTGGCGTAGTTAGCATTTTCACATACGGTATGCAAAAGGGTGTTGACCGCCTTGCTGCTGCAAACGTAAGGAATGTAAGCTTGACTAACTTTGATGCTATTGCTCAAATTGCGGCTGATGAAAACTATATTAAACCTGAAGATGTAGCTCGACTGATAGCTTTTCGTAATAATCCGTCAGATGAAAGCTGGATTAACGGTGAACAGAAATGAAAAATCTGATTGATATATTGGATTTATCTGTAGAAGAAATAGAGGAACTTATTAAAACGGCTGACGATATAATTGAAAATCCCGATAAATACAGGGAAAAGTGCCGCTATAAAAAGCTCGCTACGCTGTTTTTTGAGCCATCTACTCGTACACGACTATCGTTTGAGGCGGCAATGATGGAGCTTGGCGGTGCTGTGCTGGGCTTTTCAGAGGCTGCATCAAGCTCGTCTGCAAAAGGGGAGAGTGTTTCGGATACAGTTGCGGTAGTAAGTGGTTATGCCGACATTATTGCAATGCGTCATCCAAAAGAGGGAGCACCGCTCGTAGCTTCTATGCGCAGCGAGGTACCGATTATAAACGCAGGTGACGGTGGACACAATCACCCGACTCAAACTTTGACAGATTTGCTTACAATTAAGCGCGAAATGGGCAGGCTTGATAATTTGAAAGTAGGACTGTGCGGAGACTTAAAATTTGGCAGAACGGTGCATTCGCTTATAGCTGCCATGTCGCGTTACAGCGGTATCAGCTTTGTACTTATCTCACCAGAGGAACTGAAGCTGCCAAGCTATGTAAAAGATGTTCATATTAAAGCAAAAGGCATCAATTATGAGCAGACAACCTCGCTTGACGAAGCAATGCCAAATCTCGATATTCTTTACATGACACGGGTGCAAAAAGAGCGCTTTTTTAACGAGGAAGATTATTTGCGACTGAAAAACAGTTACATTTTGACTCCTGAAAAATTGAAAAATGCTAAAGAAAAGATGGCAATTTTACATCCGCTGCCCAGAGTAAACGAAATATCCACAGCGGTGGATGCTGACAGCCGAGCCTGTTACTTCAGACAAGCTAAGTACGGCAAATTCATACGAATGGCTCTGATTTTGAAGCTGTTGGAGGTTAAATAAATGCGAGTTGATTCGGTAAAAAACGGTATAGTTATTGACCACATTACTTGCGGCAAAGCAATGCAAATTTACAGTATGTTGTCGCTCGATTCACTTGATTGCCCCGTTGCAATTCTCAAAAATGTTCCCAGTAGCAAAATGGGAAAGAAGGACATTATAAAAATCGACTGCGATATGGAGTTTGATTTTGATGTGCTCGGATTTATTAGCCCGACTATTACGGTAGACATTGTACGCGATAGTCAGGTAGTTGAAAAAAGGCACATTGCTCTGCCTGATAACCTGACCGATATACTGCAGTGTAAAAATCCGCGTTGCATCACATCGACCGAGCAGGATATTCATCATATTTTTAAACTTACTGACCGTGAAAAAGGAATATATCGCTGCATTTACTGCGACGCAAAAGCATAAAAAGCAGGTTTGTTGGTGAATGTATAAATACTGAAAGCGATCAGTACGATCATATGTTTTGGCTGCCGAGTTTGCAGATATTTATTATCTTATGAAATAAAATTGCTGCAAGTTTATTAATTAGTAATGATTATAATTTACAGCAAACATACGATTAACTTTATAAGAAAAAAGATAAATAAAAAAGGTATGCAGAAATTATTCTGCATACCTTTTTTGTGTGATAAACAAATTATATAATCGAATGTTTTACTACGCCATGGTGTAGTAACTTTTGTTTAAACTTCTTTTATGTCCATGATTTTTACTTTAATTTTGTCTCCCGACTTTTGCATCAGTAACTTTGATTCGGCAGAGCAGTATTTATCAATAGGCTTTTTCGAAGTATAGTCCATAATACTAAATCCGTAGGTTTTGCAAACGACAGTACCATTTTCTAAATCTGAAATTTGCTTTCTGTCAAGGTCGTATCGCATAAGTTCCTTTAATTGTTGTACATAGGGCATGTCAAAATCTTTCATGGTGTTGACTGCTACTTCCAGCGTTTTTGTATGTACTGCTTCAATTAAATCATCCGCGCCTTTTGAGATAATATGATCGTTATTTTTTATAAAATCATGATAAAACTTAAGATTATCGCCTTTATAAAGTGCTCGTAAATAACGCATTGAAATTGGGAACTGCTGGTACATACGAACAAAATATCTTAAGTACTGATACTCGTTTCGCTCAGGTGTATTTAGATGATAAAAAAACGGAAAAATTTCACGATTATTTTTAATTACATCCAGCTCTTCTTCATATCCGAATATCCTACGGCTGAGAATCGCTATGCTTGGGTCAAGCACTAATTGGTCCATGTACTGCATTGTCATTGTCGTGTTTGGATTAAAACGACAATAGTTCATGCTTGCATATTGAACACCAAGGTCAAGGAATGAAAAGAGCAGCTCCAACGTATCGTTGATATCCGACTCGGTTTCTTCAGGAAATCCATGCATAAAGAAGGTATGAACTGCAATATTGTTTTTAAGCAAAAACTTTATTGTCTCATGCGCCTTTTTTAAATCAAGGCGTTTATCAATTATTTTTTGCATTCGCTCAGAACCCGTTTCGATACCTAGCTCAATATTGGTACAGCCGGATTCCTTCATTTTAAGAACCAAATCTTCAGATATGCAGTTTATTCTGGTAGTGCATTTCCAGCGGATATCCAGGCCTCGTTGCAATATTTCCTCGCACACATTTTCAACCAATTTTTTGTTTACGGTGAAAGCATCATGAGTAAACCAAAAGCTCCGAATGCCAAATTTTTTATTATAATATTCTATATCTTGAATAATTCTCTCCGGAGATTTTAGACGATATGTTCTGCGCCAAAAGTTGCTGCTGCAGCAGAATGTGCAACTGTATGGGCAACCGCGACCCGCATCAATCGGCATAAAATAATTATATGAACTTATGTCACTTTCTTTTTCAGCATGGTTTTTTAGATACAGGCGGTCATCCCAGTAGGGTAGGGTGTTAAGGTCGCAAAGAGGTGCATAGAGGTCGTTATAAACAACTTTGCCATCTTTGCGGTAATATAGTGATGGGATTTCGGCCAGTTTTTCATAATCGCCGTTTAGCAGTGCCCCAAAAAACGGAACGACCGTATTTTCACCCTCTCCGGTGCATATGTAGTCCACATAGTTTTGTGTTGACAGGGTTTGACTTGCTGTCGCCGACGACTGAGGTCCACCCATAACCGTAATGATTTGTGGTGCTACGGCTTTAATTTCGCGTGCAATTCGAAGCATGATATGGTAGTACGGCCACAGAGTGTAAAATGAGATACATTTGGGACCTATTTTTATAATACGTTCGGTAATATCACGAATAAAACCCAGATAATTATCATTTCCATTATAAGATTCAATTTCACAGAATCTTAATACCTCAACATCAATGCCGGCTTCCAGAAGTTTTGTTGCTAAAATCAGCGTACCGTTCACTTCGTTTTTAATTTCTAACTTGTCTGTTGTATTAATAAATAAAACATCTGCCATTTTGCACACCACCTAAATTGATCATTAGCTTTTTGCTTTTTCAAGCCTGATTATTGGTCAGTTATGCTGACAAATAAAACATCTGATATCGCGCACAATTTTAATCTAATATTCAGTATAACACAATAATTCACGCTTTGCAACACAGCCCATTTACACAAAAAGTACAGCTGTCAGTGATTAAAACATACGGCCGTATTAGATATAAAATAAAGGCGAAAATAGGTATATATATTATCAAAATACAGTAAAAAAAGGTATGCAGAAACTAATCTGCATACCTTTTTTGTTAGTAAAGAGAAATATTGCAATATATTGTATTATTCCTCGTTTAATTTTGATTCTTCAATAATTTTTTGTGCAATATTTGCGGGAACATCTTCATAGCGCTCAAAGTCAAGAGTGAATTTTGAACGACCTTGAGTTACTGAACGCATTGCCGTAGAAAAATCAGCCATTTCCGCTATCGGAACTTCGGCCACTACTTCGCTGCATTGCTTTTCTGCGGGATTCATGCCCAGAACACGTCCTCTGCGCTTGTTGATATCTCCTATAACATCGCCCATGCAATCGTCGGGAACTGTAACCTTAAGCGTACCGATAGGCTCAAGCAGAACGGGGCCTGCCTGTGGCAATCCTGCCTTGTAAGCCATGCTTGCCGCCATTTTGAATGACATTTCGGATGAGTCAACTGGGTGATATGATCCATCAACCAAAGTGGCTTTTACACCTACAACCGGATAACCTGCAAGAACACCCTTTACTGCGCTTTCGCGAATACCTTTTTCAACAGCGGGGAAGAAGTTTTTCGGAACAGAACCACCAAAAACCTTTTCCTCAAATACAATATCAGTGCCTTCACACGGCTCAAATTCCATCCAAACATCACCGAATTGACCGTGACCGCCCGATTGTTTTTTATGTTTGCCCTGCACCTTAACCTTTTTGCGAACGGTTTCACGATAGGCAATACGGGGAGCCTGAAGTTTGATTTCGGTTTGAAATTTATTTTTCAGTTTTGTTGCAATGACATCAAGGTGCTGTTCACCAAGACCTGAAAGAATTTGTTCTCCCGTTTCCTTGTTGAGCGTATAAGTGATTGTGGGGTCTTCCTCCATGAGACGATTAAAACCCGAAGCAATTTTTTCCTCGTCACCTTTCTTTACGGCGTAAACTGCCATTGAAAGTACGGGGGTGGGGAACTGAGCCGGTTTTAACGTAAGCTTTTTGTCAGCTGCGCACAGCGTGTCACCGGTAATAACGTTGCCTAGCTTTGCAACAGCTCCGATATCTCCAGCACAAACAGCGTCTGTGTCAATCTGTTTGGGGCCTTTCAGCGTGACAACTTTTCCTATGCGGATTTCCTCGCCTGTACGAGCATTAATGATTTTAGCAGATGCAGATATTTTACCTGAAATAACCTTGAATACGGAAAGTTTGCCTATAAACGGATCGGCAACAGTTTTGAAAACGATAGCAGCAGCCGGGCCATTTACATTACATTCAAGCTCAACTTCATCTCCGTTGCTCAGAACTGCATATTCTTTGCGCTCATCGGCTGTTGGAAGTATCTGCGCCATTGCTTTTAACGACAGGTTTACACCCTGACCCTCAAGCCCTGCGCCTGCAAAAACGGGATGGAGGTCACCCGACAAAATGCCTGCCTTAATTCCCTTAATTATATCGGCAGGGGTTAACTGCTGGCCACTGAAGTATTTGTCCATAAGCTCTTCGTCCTGTGAGGCAATTTCTTCATACAGCAAATCAAACATATGGTTAACATCGCTGTTGTTTGGCAAATCAATCGGTTTTTCGTTTATACCATCGTATGAATATGCGGTTTTATCAATAAGATTTATATAACCGACAATGTTCTCTCCCTCATAGCTAGGAACAACTACGGGGCAAACTTTTGAGCCGTATTTGCCGACTAACTGCGACATGATTTTGTAAAAGTTTGCGCGACCAGAATCTAACTTATTAATGAAAAATGCACGTGGAATGTTGTTTTCGGCTGCAAGGTCATATGCAATCTCGCTGCCTACATTGAGACCCGATTTACCCGACAAAACGATAAGTGCGGTGTCGGCAGCACGTACAGCCTCATGCATACCTGCGGCAAAGTCAAAGAGGCCGGGAGAATCTATAATATTTAACTTTTTACCTGCAAATTCTGTAGAAACTATTGTTGCAGAAAGCGATATTTTGCGCTTTTTCTCCTCTGCGTCAAAATCGGTGAATGTAGTTGAATCGTTAACCTTTCCCATACGCTCTGTTTCGTTGCATAGAAACAACATTGCTTCAGCAAGGCTGGTTTTGCCGCAACTGCCATGACCGACTAACGCGATGTTCAAAATGTCTGATGGGTTATACTGTTTCATAAATACATATCTCCCTTTGACTTATGCGCTTAATGCGCAGTTTAATTTGTTGTACAGCTGTTTTTACACTTATGTAAAATAGCTATTATAATTCTTATGAATTATAATAATAATATAGCACAATATACAAAGTGTTTCAATACTGTTAATTAAATTTGTGCAAATACAATATTTATTTAATAGCAATATTGTTATAAATGCTAAAACAAAACAATAAATATAGTATATGAATGTAAAAAAGGGGCGAGAAAATGAAGTTAAGCGAAGTTAAAGCGGGAAAAGCGTGTGTAATTGATAGCGTATGTGAACGCGGATCGTTTTGCAGAAGGCTGTGTGACATGGGCTTTTTACCGGGTACAGAGGTCACAGTTGTCGCATCAGCTCCTTTTGGTGACCCAGTAGAGTTGTTACTGAGAGGCTATCGTGTGACTTTGCGCCGTTCGGAAGCAAGTCTTATTAATGTTACACAGCTTAGAAGAGGCGGCATATGGAAAAAGTAATTGCACTAGTAGGAAATCCGAACTGTGGAAAAACCACTCTGTTCAATCGTTTAACCGGCTCATCTGCCCATGTGGGAAATTGGCCTGGAGTAACCGTTGAAAAGCGCAATGGTTATTATCGTGGAATAATCAACATTGTTGATTTGCCGGGCAATTACGCGCTTGGTGCATTTTCGCCTGAGGAGCGTGTTGCAACAGATTACATACTTGCAAAAAAGCCGGATGCTATTATAAACATTGTCGATGCAACCTGTATGGAGAGAAGTATGTATCTTACAACCCAGCTGCTTGAGTGCGGTTTGCCTGTTGTTGTAGCAATAAATATGATGGACGAGGCAAAACGCAGGGGAATAAGCATTGATGTTAATGCTGTGTCGCAGGAACTGGGTGTGCAAGTAGTACCGATTTCAGCGGTTAAAGACACTAATTTTGATAAACTAATAAATTCGGCGCTGAAAATGCAACAATCGAAATTTCAGCCGATTGAAAAACGAAAAAGCTATGCTGAAACAGCATTAGCTCGCTATCGTTATATAGAACAGCGTATAATGCCTCATGTTACCGTTCCTCGCAAAATGTCCTTTACCGAGCGAGCTGACCATTTACTTCTTAATCGGTTTTTAGCACTGCCGATTTTTGTGGCAATGATATTGTTAGTGTTTTGGATGGTTTTCGGACCGTTTGGTGAATTGCTTAAGAATGCAGCACAAGACATTATGGATTACGGAAAAAGCGAAGCAGAAAAGCTGCTTGTATCCATGAATTTGTCAGAGGGCAGTTTTGGTTATTCATTAGTTGTTGACGGTATTTTTGGCGGGGTGGGAAAAGTTATATGCTTTTTGCCGCAAATTTTGCTGTTATTTGCATTTATTTCTCTTATCGAAGCAAGCGGATACATGGCACGAGCCGCATTCATTACCGACCGCATACTAAGCCGTTTTTCTTTAACGGGAAAATCGGTCGTACCGCTGTTAATGGGGTTCGGTTGCAGCGTACCTGCAATGATGTCGTCACGCACTATTGAAAATCCGTCACAGCGCCGTCTAACTGTTGCAATGATACCATTTATGCCGTGCAGCGCAAAACTGCCCGTTTTTGTCGTTTTGGCATCGGCTGTAATGGGTGAACGGTACTGGATGGTAGTTGCATTTATGTATATGCTCGGTCTTATATGCGCCGCAGCAACAGGCGGCATTACCAGACAAGTAATACTAAAGGGCGGCAGGCAGTATTTTATGATAGAACTGCCAGATTATCGCATGCCTACTCCACGAAATTTATTTGCAACACTAAAGGAAAAGGCAAAGCATTTTTTAACAAAGGCCGGCACGATCATACTCATATCAACCGTGATCGTTTGGTTTTTACTCAGAACGGGAACGCTCACCGTAATTGGCAATGCTGTTTCGCCGATTTTTGCACCGCTCGGATTTGGAAACAGCGATATGTCGGTTTCTATATTAAGCGGTTTTATCGCTAAGGAAATGGTTGTTTCAACGCTTGCCATGCTTGGAGGAGGGCAAATAGTCGCCTCTTCGTTTACAGTAGCATCAATGCTGTCATTTTTAGCATACTGCATGATATCTCCGCCGTGTATGGCGGCCTGCGCTACACTTATAGGTGAGCTCAAGTCGGCAAAGCTGTCTTTAGCGGTGATAGTATATTATTTGTCTCTTTCATGGGCAGTATCGTTTATTGTTTATCATCTTGCACTGCTGATTTTATAAAAATAAAAACCGCCGAAACCTAAATAGGTATCGGCGGTTTTTTAGTATGTGATTTTTAGAATCAATCGCAGGTGTACGGAAGCAGAGCAATAGTACGAGCGCGCTTGATAGCTACGGTCAGTGCACGCTGATGGCGGGCACAGGTACCAGTTGTTCTTCTGGAGAGGATCTTACCTCTTTCAGAAACAAACTTACGAAGTCTTGCAATATCCTTGTAGTCGATAACTTGGACCTTATCAACACAGAATGAGCAAACCTTCCTGCGACCTTTTCTCATGCCGCGATTCGGCTTTTCGGTTCTTTCCATGATTTTACCTCCTTTTAGTTGTGAGATAAAGGGTAAAAACCCTGTAAATTTTGCAAATTAGAATGGCAGATCGTCGTCGCCGACGTCGAGCTCGGTAAAATCACCGGCATCGGCATTGGAAAATGACGGAGCTGCATCTGAGCCGTGGTTAAATCCACCGGCAGTACTGTTTTCGTTCTTGGATCCGCAGAAATGAGCCTGATTGACCTGGATTTCCCAAGTTGTACGCTTGTTTCCGTCACGGTCATCGTAACGGCGTGACTGCATACTGCCTTCAACGGCAATCATCTGGCCCTTTGCAAAATATTTAGAAATAAATTCTGCTGTGCCTCTCCAAGCTGTGCAGTTGAAGAAGTCGGCCTGACGGTCTGCGCCGCTACTGTATGAACGGTTAACGGCAACTGTGAACGAAGTAACCGAAATATCATTCGGTGTTTTTCGAAGTTCGGGATTGTCGGTCAGACGACCCATAATGATAATACTGTTCATTATTTTATCTCCTTACTTCTTGATAATCATTGAGCGGAGAACACCGTCGGTAATGTTTGTAATACGGTCAAGTTCAGCAGGGAAATCTGCTTCGCTCTGGAAATTAACTAAAACATAGTAACCTTCAGCTTCGTCGTTGATGAGGTATGCGAGCTTGCGCTTGCCCCATTCGTCAACATTCTCAACAGTGGCATTTTCAGTTATAAGAGTCTTGAACTTTTCTACCAAAGCGGTAGTAACTTCTTCACCCTTGCTTACTGAAAAGACCAGAACTGCTTCGTATGAGCTTTTCATTTTTAAGCACCTCCTTATGGACTTTTGGCCCCCTGACGGGAGCAAGGAAAGCTAATTAAACTTTTATTATTAGCACCGCTAATTATAACACAATTAGCCAATTAGTCAAGCCTTTTTCGACATAAAAACGGTGTTATAAATATAAAATAACTCTTTTATAAAGATAAAGTATATGTTATAATAAATTAAATATATGCAAATTCAATGTGCTCTATTTGAAAGGAAGTAAACAAAACAATGAATTTTGTAAAGCTTTTTAACAAAAACTATTCTAAGCGTGAGCTTAAGCATATTTATCCAATTGTTGACCAGGTAACTGCACTTGAGAGCGATGTTGCCGCATTATCGGACGAGCAACTGCGCAAAAAAACAGATGAATTCAAGGAAAGATATGCATCGGGCGAGTCGCTCGACAGCCTTCTTCCCGAAGCTTTTGCTGTTTGCCGTGAGGCTGCGTGGCGTGTGCTTGGTATGAAGCATTATCCCGTTCAAATTGTGGGCGGTGTTATTTTGCACCAGGGACGCATAAGCGAGATGAAAACAGGTGAAGGTAAAACGCTTGTTGCAACCCTGCCTGCTTACTTAAATGCACTTACCGGAAACGGTGTACACATTGTAACGGTAAATGACTATCTTGCTCGCCGCGACTCTGAATGGATGGGCAAAGTTTATCGATTCCTCGGTCTTACCGTTGGCCTTATTGTGCATGACATGAACAATGCCGAGCGCAGAGAAGCGTATGCGGCAGACGTTACCTATGGCACAAACAACGAACTTGGATTTGACTATCTTCGTGATAATATGGTCATCGAAAAAGCCGAAAAGGTACAGCGCGGACACGCATTTGCCATTGTAGACGAAGTTGACTCTATACTTATTGATGAGGCGCGCACACCGCTTATTATTTCGGGTAAGGGCGACTCCTCCAGCGATATGTATTTAAAAGCAAACAAGTTTGCAAAGACTCTGAAAATGGTAAAGGTGCGCGAAACCGACTCCAAAGAGGATTTAGACGAGACATACGACGGTGACTATGTAGTTGACGAAAAAGCAAAAACATGCGTTCTGACAAAAAGCGGAACTAAAAAAGCAGAGAGTTACTTTGGCGTTGAAAATCTTAATGATTCGGAAAACATCGATGTTTCGCATTACATTAATCAGGCAATAAAGGCAAACGCAATTATGCACCGCGATATTGATTATGTCGTTAAGGACGGCGAGGTTATTATCGTTGATGAATACACCGGACGTCTGATGTTCGGACGCCGCTATAATGAAGGTTTGCATCAGGCAATTGAGGCAAAAGAGGGAGTAAAGGTTGCTGATGAGTCAAAGACACTTGCAACCATTACATTCCAAAACTTTTTCCGTTTGTACGGAAAGTTATCGGGTATGACAGGTACAGCTATGACCGAGGAATCGGAATTCCGTGAGATTTACAGTCTCGATGTTATCGAAATCCCGACCAACAAGCCGCTTGCCCGTAACGATTTACCGGATGTAGTTTATAAAACCGAAAAAGCAAAGTTAAATGCAGTAATAGAAAAAATAGTTGAATGTTATCAAAAGAAGCAGCCGGTGTTGGTCGGAACAATTTCCATTGAAAAATCGGAATTGCTAAGCCAAATGCTGTCACGCCGTGGCGTAAAGCATAATGTTCTTAACGCTAAATATCATGAAAAAGAAGCTGAAATTATTGCCCAGGCAGGAAAAAAAGGCGCTGTTACTATTGCCACCAACATGGCAGGACGCGGTACCGATATTATGCTTGGCGGTAATGCAGAGTATCTTGCAAAATCGCAAATGCGCAAAGAGGGATATTCAGAGGAGCTTATTAGCGAGGCGACCGGATATGGTGATACTGACAATGCCGAAATTTTAAAAGCACGCGAAGAATTTGCCGCATTAAATGCAAAATTCAAAGCAGAAATTGCACCTGAGGCAGACGAAGTACGTGCAGTAGGCGGACTATGCATTTTGGGCACAGAGCGCCACGAATCTCGCCGTATTGATAATCAGCTCCGCGGACGTTCAGGACGCCAAGGTGACCCGGGCGAAACTCGTTTTTACATCTCACTTGAGGACGACCTAATGCGACTGTTTGGCGGTGACCGAATATTCTCACTGATGGAAACGCTTAAAGTTGACGAGAATATGCCGCTTGAAATGCCTATTCTTTCCCATTCCATTGAATCGGCACAGGGTAAGGTTGAATACCGAAATTTCTCTGCACGTAAGAATGTACTTGAATTTGACGATGTAATGAATAAACAGCGAGAGAAAATATATTCTCAGCGTAATTCGGTTCTTGATGGGGAAGATATCAGTAACGATATTAAGAAAATGATTAATGGCAGCATAAACGATGCAGTTGATCTCTATATAACCGGAGATATCCCGGATAACTGGGATTTCGAGGGACTACGCAACCACTTTATTCCGTGGTTGACAACAGAAGAAGATTTTGTTTATACAAGCGAGCAGCTTGATTCGCTTGATAGCGATGATATCAGAAATCTTTTATATGACCGTGCACATAAGCTGTACGAGATACGCGAGGAGAGTTTCGGCTCGGAAATGATGCGCAAAATAGAGCGCTTCTGCCTATTGCGTGTGCTTGATACAAACTGGATGGACCACATCGATGCTATGGACGAACTTCGCAGAGGAATTTATCTGCGTGCTTACGGTCAGCACAACCCTGTCGTTGAATACCGTAACGAAGGATACGATATGTTTAATGCAATGATCGATACAATCCGCGAAAACACATCTAAAATGGTGCTTGCTGCTAGATTTAAGACCGAACAAGAGGTTAAAAACGAACGTGTAGCTACCGAAACCTCGGCATCGTCGGGCAATGAAAAGGCTGCTAAAACGCCGTCAAATAACCGTGGCTACTCCAAAAACGGACTTTGCCCGTGTGGCAGCGGTAAAAAATACAAGCGTTGCTGCGGCAAAGAAGTAAACTAATATTAAGAAAAGAGCGAAAAATGTGAAAATCACAGAGGAGACAGTAGACCGAATATCAAAGCTATGCAAATTGAGCTTTGATGTTAGCGAAAAGAAAACTCTTATCGAAGGGCTTAATGGCATGATAGGCTTTGTTAAAACATTGCATTATCTTGATACCTCATCTGATGAAATCACAATAAACAGCAATTTATATAATTGTCCTATGCGCGATGACACTTTGGGACAATCAATTTCTCGAGACGATTTACTCGAAGCAGCTCCTCTTACCGACGGGGAAACTTTCTGCGTTCCTAAAACAGTAGAGGAGAACTGAACAAATGAATTATAAACAGCTATCGGCACTTGAAACAGCAAAACTGATTCACAGCGGAGAAATCACCTCTACTGAGGTTACCCGCCAAGTGCTGGACAGAATCGATAACGAAGATAAAAAATACAACTCGTTTATTACCGTTTGCCACGATAAAGCGCTGTGTCAAGCGGCCGCAGCGGATAAGCGTATTCGGCGCGGCGATATACTGTCACCGCTTGATGGGGTACCCATTGCGGTAAAGGACAACATTTGCACGCGTGGAATTAGGACAACCTGTGCGTCTAAAATGCTCGAAAACTATATTCCGCCGTACGATGCAGCAGTAGTAGAAATGTTAAACAATGCAGGAATGGTTATTGTTGGCAAAACAAACCTTGATGAGTTTGCTATGGGCTCGTCTTGTGACACTTCATACTTTGACCCAACGCATAATCCTTGGGATATCAGCAGGATACCGGGTGGCTCATCAGGTGGCTCTTGCGCCTCTGTTGCTGCTCGTCTTGTACCTATGGCACTTGGATCTGATACTGGCGGCTCTGTGCGTCAACCTGCCGCAATGTGCGGTGTTTGCGGCATGAAACCAACCTATGGGGCAGTTTCAAGATACGGGCTGGTGGCATATGCAAGTTCGTTAGACCAAGTAGGAGTGGTAGGGCATAATGCAGCCGATTGTGCTGCTCTGCTCGATATTATTTCGGGTAAGGACAACCGTGACAGCACATATACGGGCGTTGCAGGCGGCTTTTCGCATAAATTAAGCGATAGCGTAAGCGGAAAGAAAATCGGAATACCGGAGGAATGCATTGAGAGCGGCATTGATGAAGAGGTAAAATCAGCATTTTTAGCCGCTGTAGATGTCATGCGTTTGCAAGGGTGTACTGTCGAATTTTTTTCGTTTCCGATGCTTAAATTTGTTATTCCATGTTACTATGTAATTTCAAATGCTGAGGCGAGCACAAATCTTTCCCGCTTTGACGGAGTCAAATACGGTTATCGTGCGTCTGAATACGATAATGTGACGGACATGATAATTAAATCACGTAGCGAGGGTTTTGGCTTAGAGGTAAAAAAACGCATAATGCTGGGCACTCTTGCTATAATGTCTGAAAATTACGAAAACTTTTATAAAAAGGCTATTGAGGCAAAGAATATGCTTTCGTCTGTTTTTGAAGACAGCTTTAAAAAATACGATATGATAATGTGTCCAACTTCACCGTCAACTGCCGGCAAGTTGGGTGTAACCGAAACCGACACAGTAAAAATGTATCTATCGGATATTTTTACTGTTTCAGCTAATATTACCGGATTGCCTGCCATTTCCGTGCCGTGTGGTTTTGATACTAATGGATTGCCTGTCGGAATGCAGTTTATGGGCAAGCACTATGATGATGCATCTGTGCTGAACTTTGCCGCAGCATATCAAACAGCTACCAATTGGCACACAGAGATACCTAAGGAGGCTGTTTGCAATGTATGAGGCGGTAATCGGTGTTGAGGTGCATTTTGAGCTGGCAACCGAAACAAAGCTGTTTTGTTCGTGCAAAAACAGCTTTGGTGATGCTGTAAACACACGCTGTTGTCCTGTTTGCTTAGGACTTCCGGGTGGATTACCTGTTCTTAACCGCAGAGCAGTTGAATATGTTATATTAGCAGGACTTGCCCTCGGCTGTGATGTAAACAGTCCTACCTCATTGGATCGAAAAAATTATTTTTACCCCGATATGCCTAACCAATATCAAATTTCGCAGCTGTATGCACCGATTTGTACAAATGGCAAGCTTGATTTTACAGTGGGAGAAGAACAAAAAACAGTTAGAATACGTGAAATTCATCTTGAGGATGATGCAGGCAAACTTATACATTCCAGTGATGGTACAAAGGTAGATTATAATCGAGCCGGGGTTCCGCTGATAGAGGTTGTAAGCATGCCCGATATGCATACTGCCGAAGAAACGGTTGCTTTTTTGGAAACGCTGCGGCTTGCTATGAGCTATCTTGGAGTGTCCGACTGCAAAATGCAGGAAGGGTCAATGCGTGTAGATGTTAATTTGTCTGTTCATAAGTGTGGCGAACCGCTTGGCACAAGAACAGAAATGAAAAATCTGAACTCATTCAAGGCTGTATCGCATGCAATTAGTCATGAAACCGAGCGCCAGATACATATTCTAACCGACGGAGGTATAATAGAACAGCAAACACGCCGTTTTGACGATGTAAAAGGTGTGTCTACATTAATGCGAAGCAAAGAGATGGCAGAGGATTATCGCTATTTTCCCGAACCAAATCTGCCCCCGGTGATAATTGATGGTCAGCTAATAAATAGGCTTAAATCTGCACTTCCGGAGCTTGCTCATGAAAAACAGCGCCGTTATACAACTGATTTCGGGCTGTCAAATGCTGATGCGTCAATACTTACAGTCGATAAATACACTGCCGATTTTTTTGAAAACACGGCACGGCTGTGCGGCAATGAAAGAGAAGCGGCAAATCGTGTTATTTGCGATGTTATGCGTGAGCAAAATGAGCAGGGGATTGCACTTAATAAATCATTCCTTACACCACAAAAGCTTGCGATGATAATTTCCCTTTGTGCAGATGGTACCATTAACCGAAAAACTTCTCGCGATATTATTAGCATTGCATATGCAAATGATATAGACATTAATGAATACATTAAAAATAACAGTCTTGCTCAAATTACCGATGAAAATATAATTTCTGATGCTGTTACCCACGTAATGTCGCAAAATGAAAAGGCAGTTTCCGACTGGCGTGCTGGAAAAAAACAGGCATTTGGGAGTATTATAGGCCAAACGATGAAATATCTTGATGGTAAAGCAGAGCCGCAAATAGTCAACAAAATCGTTTACAAATTGCTAAAATGAACAATTAAATGTAAAAATTTTGAAAAGTACTTGTATCTTAAGGCTTTTTGATGTAAATTATAATTAAGAGGTGAGTATAATGCAGGATAAAACCATTCAGTTTTCGCTTGGCGACGAGCGCGAAAGAGAAATCAGAAAAACTCTGGTTTTGGTTTACAATGCGCTAAAAGAGAAAGGGTATAACCCAATTAATCAGATTGTAGGCTATTTGCTTTCAGAGGACCCAACATATATTACAACATATCATAATGCGCGCACGCTAATTCGACGCCTTGATAGGGATGAAATGCTGCAAATACTTGTCAAGGAGTATTTAAGCGACTAATGCAATTTGATATTGGTCAGGCAATATATTAAGACATAACTAAAAAATCCCCCATGTGTAGTAAAATCACTGCACATGGGGGATTATCTGTTATGGTTTATACCAGTCTATTATTATTTAATACTTATTTTATCAATTAACCGTGATTATACAGTTTACCCGGCTTAATATTGCTTTTGCCGATTAACTCTGTTACCGTAACAAATCGGTATCCGTCTTTGTACAGCTTGTCAACGGCCTTGCATAATGCATCGTAAGAATTTTCGTAAATTTCATGCATGAGTATGATATCGCCATCATCAACACTGGATATTATGTTATTATAAATAGTGTTAACATTTTTTGTTTTATTGCCTGTACCTTTGTATCTCCAGTCATTTGAGTCTACATTCCAGTTAATAACTGAATATGGGCAGGAAGCAATACGTTGAGAAGTAATAGACCCACCGACAGGTCTCATTAGTGTAATGTTGTAGTCGGGAAGATACTTATGAATAGCATCGGCAGTCTTTGAAAGTTCATCGTTATAGTCCTCGTCACTGCAATTTTTGTAGTTGTATTTGTGAGTATAAGCGTGAATGCCAATTTCACAACCGTTATCAACCGCATATTTTATTGCTGCGCCGTTAGTGGAACCCAGTCGGTCTCCTACAACAAAAAATGTGCCGGCTCCGCCGTATGAGCTCAGTTTATCAACAATTTTCTTTGTGTATGATGAACTTGGACCATCATCAAATGTAAAAGCAATGTATTTTCTTTCACTGCTGGATGGCTTAGAGCTGGGTGTTTCACTGGATGCCGGTGTTAATCCGGACGAAAAATTATCACTTGAAACATTACTGCTCATTATTGCCGACGAAGAGGTCACATCAGACACGAAAGCACTGCTTTCATGATTATTTGACGAGGCCTTAGATGAAGTGTCTTTTTTTGGCGTTTTTGATGAATTGCCTGAGTTGTTTTTACTTGAAATTTCAGAGGATATAGAATCAATATTTTCAGCTGATGTTGCATCGTATAAACCTGATGATAATACATGAGAGGAATCAATTGGCGTCCCATCTACTGTGTTTAAAGGTTTGGTTTGACATGAACAGATGCAAAAGACGCATAATAAAATACATGTAGCCATTTTTCTTAGTGATTTCATTAAAATTCCCCGCATTTAAAGTATTAAAATTATTATAGCATTTCTATATTCTATAAACAATAAACAAACTATTAAGATATGGTTACAGTATTGTTGCTTATGTTAAGATGTGTTACAAGCATATAATATTGTGCCTTAAATAAAGCACAAATATATGACGTTATCGGTTTTTTTATATATTACTGAAAATAACTTATTGAGCGTTTGTGTTGGAAAGAATAGAAGTATTTACAAAAAAACAAGGGCTTTAAATTATATCATGCGAAAAAGTCGATAAAAACATAAAGCATACGTTTTATGTCTGTTCACGCTTAAAAAAATTAGATGATGAGGTAGAAGTGACAGTTTCTAATACTTGAATTGAAACTCAGAATACTGCACTCACTCATCTTCCGCTATCAGTATACCCGGTTTGTTTTCAAAATTTTACGCTTGTTGCAAGAATTTCTATAAGTACATACTTTACGAATTATTGAACAATGAGCAGCAATGCAAGAAAACATTCAGAAACCTCATCAGCAGTCAACTTATATTCCTGACTATGATTTTCGGAAAGGACAACAAAATAACTTAAAGTGATTAAGAAGTGTAAGACGCAAACGAGTAAAACGAAACCGCTCCACTCTCCTTATACGAGGGTGGGGCGGCTATTGATTTCTATAAATTTTGTGTAAATTTTCGTACTAATTTTTATATGCTTTATGTACATCTTATTGCTTTTGAGGCATAAAATGCGCCAAGCTAAAATGCCATAAAGCCTTGATATAATTGGAATTGCGTGTGACATTTTGTGTGACATTTTTTATGCTTTTTATGATTTTATTATGCTTTTTAAGCAAATATTGTTGCAAATCAAAGGTGCTAAAACCCTTAAAACCTCTTGAAATAAAAGAAAATACCGCGTTTCTGCGGTCTTTTCAAGTGGCGTAAATGTTCATAAACAACTTCAAGCGCGAGGTAGAAACATAAAAAAAGAACCTCAACTACGCGAATTGCGTGTCAAGGCTCTCGACTGGTCCGAGTGACAGGAGTCGAACCTGCGGCCTCTTGAACCCCATTCAAGCGCTCTACCAAACTGGGCTACACCCGGATATCGCACAGGCAGCTGTTGCTGCCTGCGGAACTATTAATTCTCGAAATAAATTATTTAATCATTGCGAGAACAAATGCAAGAACAACAAGAACCATAAAGACGATGGTGATTACCTTTGTCCAACGGGACAAAAAGGCATCTACCGAACGAGCTTTGTTCTTAGAAAGGAAAGTATCAGCGCCGCCGGAAATAGCGCCGTTAATACCTGCTCTGCGTCCCTCTTGAAGAAGGATAGCAGCGATAATAACGATAGCCAGTAGTAAAATAAGGACACCGACAATTATTTCTGCAATATTCATTATTTTAACCTCCATTAAAAGGATACGCATTAATGTGCGAATAATATGATATCACACGATACAGCAAAATGCAAGCATTTTTTACATCGGATGAACCATTTTGTCCATATCTAGCAGTTCACCATCAAGGCCCAGTTTTTTATTTCTGCGCTTTTCAAAGAATTTGATGGCAACCTGACCGAATTGGGCATATGACAGAACATCCTCGTCCTGTTCGGACCATGGTTTGACCTCTTCTTTGAGTTTTTCAAGCTCAGGTTGAATTTGGTCAGCGGGACGGCAGTCGATAGGAGTGTCATCGCCGATAATTTTTTTGCGGAATTCATCGTCGATTGGCAGTGGAGTATGACCATATTCGCCGCGGACAAGTCCTTTGAATTCTTTTGTTACCATTTTATAGCGTTCGCCCATGATAACATTATAAACAGCCTGTGTTCCGACAATTTGGCTTGACGGAGTAACAAGCGGAGGATAACCGCAATCGGCGCGAACCTTTGGAACTTCTTCAAGAACTTCGGTCAGCTTTTCTTCTTTTCCTGCCTGCTTCAGCTGGGAAACAAGGTTGGAAAGCATGCCGCCCGGGACCTGATAAATAAGAGCCTTTGCGTCAACGCCCATAACTTTTGTGCTGAGCAGTCCGCTCTTAAGATATTCTTCCTTAAGCACTGCAAAATGCTTCGAAATCTCATCGAGCTTTTCAATGTCAAGACCGGTGTCGTACTGTGTTCCGCTGAAAGCAGCAACCATGGATTCGGTTGCGGGGTGAGATGTGCCCATTGCCAACGGAGAAAGTGCAGTATCAACTATATCGGCGCCTGCTTCGATAGCTTTCATAAGAACCATTGATGCAAGGCCGGATGTGTAATGTGAATGAACCTGAATCGGAACCTTAACGGTTTCCTTTATAGCTTTTACTAGGTCGTACGTACCATAAGGAGTAAGCAGTCCTGCCATGTCCTTGATGCAGATTGAGTCAGCACCTGTTTCCTCAAGCTGTTTTGCGTACTTTGTATAATATTCCAGGTCGAATACGGGGCCGGTAGTGTAAGAAATAGCAGCCTGAACATGTGCCTTTTCCTTTTTAGCGGCATTTATTGCTGTTGCCAAGTTTCTCGGATCGTTTAGTGCGTCAAAAATACGCAGAATGTCGATGCCGTTTGCAACTGATTTTTGAACAAGGTATTCAACTACATCGTCAGCATAATGACGGTAGCCGAGCATATTTTGACCGCGGAAAAGCATTTGCAGCTTTGTTTTTGGGCAATGCTCGCGAATAATGCGCAGTCTTTCCCATGGGTCTTCGTCAAGAAAGCGGAGACAAGCGTCATAGGTAGCGCCACCCCAGCATTCGAGAGAATAGTAACCGATGTCATCGAGCTTTTCCAGTACGGGAAGCATTTGCTCGGTAGACATTCTGGTAGCAATAAGTGACTGATGAGCGTCACGGAGAATGGTTTCGGTAATTTTTACAGCAGCCATGTCAATCTCCTTTATTATTAGTTGAGTGAAACAAGCAGTGCGCCCGAGTCAACAGTGTCGCCCTTGCTAACATGGACGCCGGCAACAGTACCGTCACAGGGAGCTTTGATCTCGTTTTCCATTTTCATAGCTTCAAGAACAAGCAGTGTGTCGCCGTTTTTAACAATATCGCCGACACTTACTTTAATATCAAGAATGTTTCCGGGCATCGGGCTGTTAACCTTTTCAGCGCCGGTTGAAGCAGCAGCGGGGGCTGCAGCAGGAGCAGGTGCGGCAGCAGGTGCCGGAGCAGCAGGAGCTGCAACAGCAGGAGCAGCAGGAGCAGCAGGTGCAGCAGGAGCGGCAACAGGTGCAGAGGCGGTGCTACCTACCTCATCAACAGCAACATCATATGATTTTCCGTTTACGGTAATTTTGAACTGTTTCATTTTATATCTCTCCAATCAGTTAATTTACAGAATAGTAACAGCGTGTTTCTTATCAAGTGTAGAAACCCGCTTTGAAATCAGCATATCGAGTGTGATACGCAGCTTATTTGCAAGCTCATCTTCACTGATTACGTCTGAGACAAATCCGCCTTCAGCTGCTTTTTGTGCCGAAGCTTCGTTTGCAATATATTCGTTGAGAAGAGCTTCTTTATTCTCTCCGTTTAGTATGCGTTTGTTGTAAACAATATTCATTGCAGCTTCCGGCTCAATGGGGGAGATGACAGAACCGTTAATTGCAATAACTTCGTCTGCACCTGAAGCACTGCCTGCAAATGTTAGGAATGCAGGACCGTATGCTTTTCCGTTGATAACGCAAATTTTAGCCGTGGTTGCATCAGCGTAAGCTTTTGTCAGTGCGGCAGCAGCCTTTAGCGATCCGCAGCATGCGCAGTAACCATCAGTGTTAACAAATGTGATTACAGGAATGGAATAAGCATCGCACAAGCCAAGGAATGAAATCATCTTTTTGCTGTCGCGAGTTTTTATTGTGCCGTCAACAGTTATCATACCAACGCTCATGCCACCTAAGCGAGCAAGAGCTGTTTTAGCTGAGTCATCTTCGTTTTTGTTAATTGATATTATGCTGCCTGCATCGGCAATTTTGGCGATCATGCAGTTACTATTGCAAGTTTCTGATGAAATGTCGCCAATGGGTGCGACTGACAAGTTGTTTGACGGTAAAGCACAAATAAGATTCTTTGCAATTTCCATAGCGGAACTGAAATCATCAGCAACTATTTGAGCATTGCCGTTTTCGGTTACATCGGAGTCAGCACCTGATTTGTCAAGGAAAAGCTGTGCGTCCTTTGCAGCAATAACGATATCTGAGCAAAGAGCCCAAATTGCCGAAGATGCACCGCAAGCACCTTTAATAACGGCTATCTGCGGAATTACACCTGACAGACGGTCAGCTTTTGCGATCAGCTTTGAGTAAGACTGCATAGCAGAAAGTCCCTCGTCAATGTGACCTCCGTTTGAATCGTAAACACCGATTATGGGGTAGCCGGTTTTTTCGGCAAGTTCATATAATCTAAGCAATTTTTTTGCCTGCTTGCAGCCCATAGCACCGCCTGAAATTTCTGAATTCTGAACAAAAGCGTAACAGGGGCAGCCGCTAATGCTGCCGTATCCGGTAACAACTTCGCAGTCCTCCATAAGCTTGTCCAACTCGGTGAAGCTGCCATCGTCGAATATACCTTTTAGAATACCGTTTGCGGCATATTCCATAGCCATTATAAATTCCTCCTGTACAATGAAATCACTTTTGACCCCATTATAATAATTTAATATATAGATAGAATTATATTATAAATTCCAAATATAATCAAGTGTTTTGGACATTTTTCCCACAATTTTTACACACTGTAAACAATTGAATGATGTTAATTTCGGTGACTTCTTCATTTTCAATATATCCAAGCAATTTGAATGCGTGTTTGGGTGCTGTTTCTGCAAGACAGCACATAAGAATGCTTCTATTTACAGCATAATTCATGGTTGCGCGTGCAATCAGGTCACACAGCCAAATGTCCTTTTCAGCTGGAGTAATGTCAATAACAGTAAAGTTTCCGTCAACAATCGAAAATTTGGAGTGACCGACAGTTTTGCCTGTCTCGGTGTCGTCGGCAATCATTGCGTTAGCGCCGTCAAATGTCGACTCGCCATATATTTTTGCAATTTCTTCACTTGAAGCCGGCCTAACATGTATCATTTTCTGCTACCTCTCTTTTTCGGCTGTTCTTCTTCGTCTTTATCACTTTTTAACGCTTCGGAGCGCAGTTTTGTCAGCTCTTTTTCGGTCAGTTCACGCCATTTTCCCGTTTGAAGCATTCCCATCTTAATTGTTCCGATAGCAGTACGTTTAAGCCTGATTACACTCAAACCGACTGCATCGCACATGCGTCTTATTTGTCTGTTGCGTCCTTCGTACAGAACAAATGAAAGAACGGTGCGATCTTCGTCTCTTTGAGTTATATATACCTCGCATGGTAATGTTTTTATACCATCATCAAGCACAACACCGTTCATCAGCTTTGCAGAAGTTTCTTCGCTTACCTTTCCGCGCACCGTAACGCGATATGTTTTTCCTACCTTGCTGCGTGGATGCATCATCATATTTGCAAATTCACCGTCGTTGGTCATAAGTAGCATGCCTTCGCTGTCTTTATCCAGACGACCGACGGGGTAAATGCGTTCTTTTATGCTTTTTGTCAGGTCAGTAACACATTTTCTATCGCGGTCATCGGTTACCGATGTAAGATATCCGCGCGGCTTGTTCATTACAATATAAACTTTTTCAGATGTATTGTGCACCGGTTTTCCGTGAACTGTAACCAGATCTTTGTAAGGGTCAACCTTATCACCAATCTTTGCTATTCTGCCGTTAACTTTAACATGGCGTGTTTCTATTAGTTCCTCAGCTTTTCTGCGCGATGTAATGCCACAGTCGGCAATAAATTTTTGTACTCTAATTTTTTCGTCCATTTTTTCTCCTTATCGCGCTCCGAAAAGCACTTTTAACCAGTATTTGTAGTCCTTTTTTATAATTTCAGCTGGAGAAGCAATTGCACCGTTTGCCGCTGTTATGTCAGCCGTCGCAATTTTGTTGCCATCAATGTAATATGTAACGCTGCCAAGCTTATAACCCTTTTTAATTGGAGCAAAAACAAACCGTTCCATTTCTACTTTAAATGTTACTTTGTCGAATTGCTCAGGGAGCAGAGTGGCTGACGGAGGGGTAAACGCTACATTGATTTTATCGTTTGTGTTGGCTGCAGCAACCTTGAAAATATCTGTCGGTGTATATAGCTCATGTGTCTCCAGTTGTGAAAATCCATAGTCGAGCATTGTTGTGTGGTCTGCCCAGTCGTTAGGCGCATTTAGCGTAACAGCAATGACACCCATGCCGTTTCTTACTGCGCAGGAAACCAGACAGCGACCTGATTTTTTAGTGAATCCGGTTTTAATTCCCATTGCACCATCGTAATATCTGAGCAGCTTGTTGTGATTACTCAGTGTTCGACGGTATGGAGGATTGCCGTATTCAAGCGTGGCTGTTTTGCTTGCACACGCCTCGGCAAAGTCCTTGTTTTTCATAGCATATACTGCTAATTTTGCCATGTCACACGCCGTTGTGTAATGTTCTTCATCGTCAAGTCCTGATGGTGTAACAAAATGTGTAGCGTTCATGCCGATTTCTTTTGCTTTTTTATTCATCAGCTCGGCAAATTTTTCTACAGATCCGGCAATAGATATTGCAGTTGTGTTGGCTGCGTCGTTTCCGCTTGCCAGCAGCATACCGTAAAGCAAATCACGGTAATGAACGCGGTCACCCGCCTGCAATCCCATCGACGATCCCTCAACTGTTACCATTTCCCTGGTGGCAACAATCTCTTCATCAAGGTCGGCTAGCTCGCACAGCAGCAGGGAAGTCATGATTTTGGTCGTGCTTGCCATGCTGGTGCGGTCATTTCCATTCTTTTCGGCAATAACTTGACCTGTGTTCATTTCAACCAGCGCCGCGTAACGTGCTGATATGCCGGGCATTTCGCGCGCAGCAGCAGCCCGTGATGGTATTGTTCCCATACAAGAGAGTAGTATTATAAGAGTAAATATAACTAGTCTTTTCATCATGAAACCCGCCTTTCGAGACGCGCCCATAAATACACGCCCGCACAAAATATATGCAGGCGTGCTTGGCCATTATTATTACTCTGTTACGCCTACTTATACTGTTGTTTGCTCATCCTTGTCCTTTTTGAACAGGGTAGTGATCTTATCAAACAGAGCCGGAAGCATATCAATAGCCTTGTCAGTAGAGTCAGGCTTTTTAGAAATTTGAAGCATTCTAACATCGCTGCCGTTTACAACGATGAAAGCAGTGGGTGTAACGGATACGCCTGCACCAACGCCGCCGCCAAAAAGCTCTTTGTTGGTCTTTGACGGAAAGTCGCTGCCGCCCGATGCAAAGCCAAAAGAAATTTTGGAAACAGGAATGAGCACAATTCCGTTGTCCAGCTTGATTTCTTTGCCGATAATTGTATCAGCATCAACCATAGCTCTAATTTTGTCCATTGTAACATCCATGATTCCTTTAATTGCAGTATCACTCATTTTTAAGCACCATCCTTATTAGTATTATTAGCATTTATACTTTTATTTTTTAAATTTATTTTAATTAGCCTTTTGAGGATTCCAAGAGCCGCCTTAACTCCGTGTATAACACGCAACCTCAGTTTACAGTCAAATTTTAAATAACTTTCACCGTCGTAAACGGGATGAATTGTTATATCGTGCTTAGGAAAATTTGTATGGCAGGCAAGAAAACCAAGGAAGGGGTATACCACTGCATTTACTCCACCGCATTTTATTGCGGCGACAGCAGCGTCCTCGTCACCTACACCAATTACCAAAAACAGCTTGGTAATATGCATATGTTCTGCTATGTCCTTCAGCCTTACAATAAATTCTTTCGCAGTTTCTACTATATATTCTACAGTATTGACAATACCATTGTTCTCAATCATTGATTTAATGCTATTCGGCTTGTTTTGATTTTTGGATTTTGCTTTCTCCGTAGTTGCTTTTTGCTTTTTCGGTTTTTTCTTACTCGGGTTTACTGTGTAACTTAAAAACCAAAAACCCAGTTTTACTTTAATTTCACCGTCAAAGGTAATTCTTAGTCTTATGCAGGAGAAAAGCACAGCAGCAATAAAAACAAATAGCCCGGCTAAAATGTACAGTACTATCAAACAGTTTTCCCCTTTCGATAGGTTTGTTAGATGAAAATTATTCGTGGGGTTGGCTTATAATCTCGTCTATTTCAACCTGACCGTCGTCCTCACCCGTAAGCTGTTCTTGCTCTTCTGTAGTCTTTTTGGGAAGTTCGGGAAGATCGTCAAGACTTTCAATTCCAAAACAGCGTAAAAAGCTATCGGTCGTGCCGTAAATAAGAGGTCTGCCCGGCAATTCCAAACGTCCTCGTTCTTCAATCAGGCCCTTTTCAACCAGTGATGATACAACACCGGAGCAATCAACGCCGCGAACTTGTTCAATGAATGCACGCGTAACGGGTTGATTGTAGGCAACTACCGCCAACACTTCAAATGCGGCAGGCGAAAGGGGAGTGTTGCGCTGAATTTCAAGCATTTTGCGTATTTCTGGAGCAAAACGACTTTCAGTAGTAAACTGATAGCTGTCGTTTAGCTTTATTATTCTCAGTGCGCTGTCGTTTTTTTCGAATCCCTTATTAAGCTCAATTACAGCCGCCGCAACCTGCTCGGCGGTAATACCAAGTATTTCACAAATGCGGTCGGTGCCGACAGGCTCGCCCGAAGCAAATATAAGTGCTTCAATTGACGGCTTTATAGCATTTTCGCTCATTTTTTATTCTCCTTACCGAAAAGTTTAACGGTCATTTTATCTCCGTCGCCGTCAACTGTAACGCGGCGGGCCTTGACAAGTTCAAGCACCGCTAAAAATGTTGCAACAAGCTCTGAACGGCTTTTCGATTGTGAAAAAAGCGCTTTCCATTTTACATTTGATTTTTTGCGTAAATTTCGCAGTATTGATACAACTTTTGTTGAGACGGCTACAATCTTTTTTGCTACTAGCGGTTTAAAGTTGTCAACGGGTGGCGGCATGTGTCTCATTCCGCGTCCCACAGCGGCAAGGTAAGCCGTAATAAGCTCGTTCGTTTCGTGGGTGCGTTTATAGGTTTTATCGCTCTCAATTTTCATTGGCTCGCGAATAAATCTTCCAAACCCGTCAGTCATGGTCGAAAGTTGCTGTGCCATTTGCTTGCACACACAGTATTCAAGCAATTCGCCCGAAAGCTCATCGCGTAAGGTATCTCCTTCATCGTGCTTTGGCAGCAGCATAACCGTCTTAATGTAAACAAGACGAGCCGCCATTTCGAGAAACTCACTGGCAACATCCATATTACTTTCGCGCATAAGCTCAATTTGCTCCATATACTGTTCGAGCAAATGCGAAATGTTGATGTCATAAATATTTAGTTTATTTTTAGCTATCAGTGCAAGGAGCAGGTCGAGCGGCCCCTCAAACACTTCAAGCTTATACGACAGCTTGTCCATATGATTACTCCGAATTGTTTTAAATTGGTGCGCCAAAAAGTTTAAAGGGAAGTGCTGCTATAAAAGTTATTGTGCGGAATAAATATTCGCCTAAAAAACTAATAACGGGTGATAAAACTCCTGTTGCTATAAGTGCCAAAACTATTATAAATGAATAGCGTTCTATGGTTTGAAGTTTATAGTATATGCTGTTTGGCAAAAATGCGCCGAGTATGCGCGACCCATCAAGAGGAGGAAGCGGAATTAGATTAAATGCGGCAAGGCCAGCATTAATCATTGCAGCTCGGTGCAAAAATAAATAAACATACATAACCACACGGTAAACGGTGGGACTTGAGGTTAAGTATATGGCGGTGTCATTTTCATAAACGGGGTTTAAGTATCCGAATATAGATATGGCGGCAAAAGAAAATGTGTTTGCCAGCAGCATGAGCACAATTGCCATAAGTATGTTAGATATTGGCCCAGCCGCAGCAATAAGTGCCATGTCACGCTTTGGCTTTTTTAAATTCCATTGATTTACAGGGACGGGTTCAGCCCATCCAAAGCCAAACAATAAAATCAGTAATGCTCCCATATAATTAATGTGAGCAATAGGGTTAAGTGTCAGGCGTCCGCTGCGCTTTGCCATATTGTCGCCGAGCTTGTACGCGGTAAAAGCGTGTGCTGCTTCGTGAATCGGCATTGTGCAGAAAATAACAAATAAAAGCGAAAACAGCGATATTATGAACGTTTCAACAGTGTTGATGCTACCGTTTAATAAATTCTGAAGCATAATGGTCCTTTCTTTTTCAAAAAAACATATAAAAACTCAAAATAATTATATAGTATTATTGACAAAATTACAAGTATAAAGCTTGATTATGATTATTTTTTAATAAAATAAAAATCAAAAAAATGCTTGACATGGATATAAAGATTTGCTATAATAGCCAAGCGCTGTTGAGCAGACATTATATATGCGAGCATGCTGGAATTGGCAGACAGGCACGTTTGAGGGGCGTGTGTTTATGACGTGTGGGTTCAAGTCCCACTGCTCGCACCAGCGCAGCGCTGAACTTCACCGTTCAGCGCTTTGTTGTTTTTTATAGTATGCGGGTGTGGCGGAACTGGCAGACGCGCTAGACTTAGGATCTAGTGTCCACGACGTGCAGGTTCAATTCCTGTCACCCGCACCAATAAAGAAACCTGATTTGTCTACCAGACAAATCAGGTTTCTTTGCGTGATGCGTTCCTTGCGGAACGAGATGCGCACTGCGTGCGTGATGCAGACTTCGTCTGTGATGCACGCCTTCGGCGCGTGAGCGGAACGCATCGCATCACCTATCACTGCGTAGCCGCATCACTTATCACTTATTTGCAAATAAACCGCATTTGTGATATAATTAAAACGTGAAAAACAATTCTTGTGGAGGAAAACAAGATGGATTTAGGTAACGTAAGAATAGAGTACAAGGAAGGTGGAAATTTAGTCCAAATCTTCAACTCTTTAAATGCTTGTTCGCTTGTAATTAATGGACAGGTTGTAGATCAATACTTGGGCTTGGTAGCAACGCGATTTTGCTTAAAAGGGGAAATCGACTCTTTCGATGGCAAAATCATAGTGGAAGCAAAGATGGGATTCTTAAATATGCGCCTATTTTATAACGGCGTTCTTGTTGCCAAAAAATTTATGGGGATTGGATGAAATTCATTAGTACTTTTAGCCGTTTTTACCCCCACTTACGCTACTTTTAGTTGTTCTTACACAAAAAGGATTGTCGATTTTGTCGCTAATCCTTTTCATATTTCCGTTGTTAAAATCAATTTTTTAATATATAATTTTAAAAAGGTGGTGGTATAGCATGATAAAAAAGGCAAAGCGAATTTGCCTATGGGCAGGTATTGTGATTTTAGTTATTACAGCAATAATAGCTAATGTGTGGCGGCCCTTGTCTAATATTGAAAGTGGAATAGTTGTATTTTTTTCTTTTTCTTTTATTATCACTGCAATGTTGCTTCAAACAATACAGAATAGAGATAAAAACATATATCCATCATTATTTATAGGTAAACTGATTGCAGTTATTTTTACATATCTGAATATGCTGTGGGAAACTGTTTCTCGTTTTTTCTGATTTTTTGTACATCTTTTTAATTGCTTATTTTCATCAAACCAACCTCTTGTGTCTACCAAGACAAAAGAGGCTTTTTCTTTTAGGGGCAAAACAACCCGAAATACAGTAAAAGTAGTAAAAAACAGGGGCAGCAACGGCTTGCCAAACCGTACCAGCCACTTTTTTTATGCATTTCGTAGTGATGATAACGTTGATTTCTTTTAAAATTTCTTTACAGAGTAGAGAACTTGGGAAAACTGCATCCGACAGGATTTTAATACTTTTGATTACCGTTTAGGGCAATGATGGATAATGCAGTGAATATATATGCGTGTTTTTAAAGCAAAAAAGTGATTTTTCACGAAATATTGACGAAAAATACGGGTTTTTTATTTGCTTTTTACAAAAAAAGTGGTATTATTATAGTGTATAATTATACCATAAATGGTAATATAGTGCAGAAACCACAATGGCACATGGGAATTGACAAAAATATATTTTGTCGAATCAAAGCGTCAGCGTCCAGTTGCCTGTGAAAGAGAAAAGAAGAACCTCTTTTTTGCCAATAAATAAACGCTGGTTTATCGAGTAGAACACGAACACGTACACTGTGCTTTGAGCGTCGCGGTTTATTTAATCGGTAAATAGGCTGTTTTGGTAATAGACGCAACTGAAAAAATCTAATTCATCAACAAGGAGATAAGATAAAACCATGAATCATGCTGCTAATACTAACAAGAGTCATATTCTTACATTTACCGGCTTAATTGCCATGATTATTATGACCATGACAAAGATTGTTCCGTCATTACAGGTGGCTGGGTACTCCGTGCTTGTGGGAATCGCATTTTTCTTCATCGTAGAAGCTGTTGAAAAAGTGTCGCCCGTTGAATCCGGACTACGGTTTAAGTCCTTCTTTGCGGATTTAAAAAAGCCCGGTGTACTTCCTTTGGTATTGCTGCCGATTGCGACTGGCATTGCAACGCTTTTTGTAGGAGACTTGATTTTCAGCGGTGGGTTCACTTCCCATATAATGGGGCGAACAGATTCTATGCTGTCCTTTAATAAGATCCCAATGCTTGTGGGTCAGGTAATTATTGCGGCGCTTGGCGAGGAGATTGCGTGGCGAGGCTTCTTTCTTGGCAAATCTATGCAAAAATTCCCGTTTTGGATTTGTGCGGTGGTTTCATCCGTTTTGTTTGCCGCAGGGCACATCGCAGTCGGAAATCCCGTACTTGTGTTGTACGATGTTGCCACAATCTTCATCGACAGTATGATTTATGCTATAATATTCCGCAAGTCAGGCAACTGTCTGATAAGCACGGTTTCGCACATTCTTTGCAACGCGACCGGTATTGTTGCCTGCCTCGTCTTCATTTAAGCTTATACATAAACTCGAATCTTCAAAGTTGAACATAAAAAAGCACAGTTTATCGTATATAAGGTTGCATATATTGCATTTTACATTGGAGCTGTACTTTTGTTTATTGAAGGCAACAATGCGGCAGGAACAAAGGAACGGTTGCCGATACATAGTTTCTGGCAGCATTACTTATGATTTTGCGATTGCTGAAATAGCAAAAACACCTTAAAAAAGGGGCTTAAACGGTTGATTAGACCGTACAAGCCCCTGTTTATGTGTTTTAAAGCGGTGACAAGATGGATTACTTGTCAACTTTCTTTTCATAGTAAAGAACTTGGCAATGCTTCAACCGAAGGGATTATAACACTTCTGTTTGCTTTTCTGTTTGCTTTAAGTGCAATATAGGGTTATGCTACGGATATAGAATAAGTGCGGTAATTAAAAAGTTCATTGTACACAAAAAGAGAACAACAAAAACCGCGGGGTACTCTTTTACTTTTTTTACATAAAATGTGCTATAACTTAAAAGTATAACTGTATCCAACACAGCGGGTAGAAAAGATTACAGTACCACATTTTAAATTTTATATTATGAAGTGAGCCACTTTTAATAACTTTACTTTTTTTTCCAGATGTGCTATAATACTATTATCAAACAAATTTCGTTAAAATTTAATTTGGCGACAATCGGTGTTATTCTATTCTTTGTGCAGCTTCGGTTGCACGATATTTATTTTTGGAGGAAACAAAAAATGAAAAAAATCGCAACTCTACTTCTCGTCCTTGTGCTGACATTTTCGCTTGCAGCTTGCGGCGGGGAAACAACAATAGACAATAACGAAACTAGCGAAACTAGCAAAACAAAAAAGAACGCAATCTCATTTACCGAGGTTGTTGCTGTTGACAATGCTGAATGTTCAATTAAAATCATTGAAATTGATCCCGACAATATGTGGGGGTATACCTTGAAAGCACAGATCGAAAACAAATCAGCAGATAAAACATATATGTTTTCTGTAGAAAGTGCGGCTATTAACGGTGTAGAGTATGATCCTTTATTTGCATCAGAGGTTGCCGCTGGCAAAAAGTCAAATGAAAACATTAGTTTTACAAGTGATGAACTTGAAAAGAACGGCGTTGGCGATTACACCGATATTGAATTGACCTTTCATGTTTATGATAGCGATGATATACTTGCCGATCCGGTTGCAAAAGAAACTATCCATATCTATCCTTATGGCAAAGATAAGGCAGTTAAATTTGTTAGACAAGCACAGGCTTCTGATAATGTAATCATTGACAACGAAAATGTTACGGTTGTTGTTACAGGCTATGAAGATGATGAAATTTGGGGTTATACCGTTAATCTGTATTTGCTGAACAAAACTGACAAGGATTTAATGTTTACCGTTGATGAAGCATCCGTAAATGGTTATATGGCCGATCCGTTATATGCAACATCTGTTTCTGGCGGCAAGTGTGCTTTTAGTTCTATGTCTTGGTCTGACACGACGTTGGAAGAAAACAGCATTACCGACATTGAAGAAATTGAATTTAAGTTTAAAGCATATGATATAGATGATTTCATGGGTGATGATTTTGCCAACGAAACAATTAAATTAAACCCGAAAAAATAAATATAAACCGATATACTTAGGATGTATCGATTTTATGTTTAGCAAATGTTTTAGGGTTTAAAATCCTTACCATCACAAGAAAGCTTTCTTTGCTTTTAGAGGCTGAAAAGGCCAAAACACTGTAAAAACAGCACAAAACAGGGGTTGGAACGGTTGATAAGACCGTACCAGCCCCTATTTATGTATTTTGAAGCGGTGTATAGGCACCCTGCTTGACCGTTATGAAAGAGGAGAAATAAGCAGAGAGGAATATCAATTATATAAAGATATAGAAAAATATACTGAAACGCAGTATAATAATTTTGGATGGATTACGGTTAACAAGGTTGTTACATCGGCAGAAAGAGAAATACTATTTTCACGGTATGCGGATTATAAGCACAATAAAAACAGCTATCCCACCACAAGATTTGGTGAGGCGGTTATTCATTCATACGATTGTCCTGATGTAATAGCGTATGTAAAGGGGAAAATTAGTAAGCCGGAAATTACTAAAATTGTTAGAATAAATGCGGATATGGAAACAGTGTCAAAGGTAAAGGAGAAAATACTGTATTATGAAAGAAATCAAGTATCATTACCGTACAAAACTATTGAAAACTACTTCGGAAATGAAATTCTCACCATCAACAGTGGAAGAGATTATGAATCTTTTCGGTCGATTAAAGCCGGAGCAAAAGGAAGAAGTGGCACAAAAAGCGATACCGATAGTAGAACAGGCAAAAACGGAACAGGAAGCGTACAACAAAATAGCGGAACTGATAGAGCAGATGATTTAACATCTGCTTTTTTTATACCTAAAAACGACCGAAACAACTATTCTTTATTAAAAAAAGCGATGACAACAGTCGCTTAATCAGCGACCGAGTCAACGCTTTTAATATTTAGTGCATGGACGGTATTATAATTAAAGAAAATGCGTCAGCAGATTAAAAAGTATGCTTGACGAAGCTAACAACAAATACGTTACTTTTCCAAAAGCCGAGAAGCAAAAATCGGACACAACCGTGCCTTATCGAATCATCGTCAGAGTATTTATATGATTATTTAACCGATACTCTTTTACCTTTAATGGTTTTGTTGTTCAACGATTTGACAATCTGTGCTCTATGTTGCTTTGGGACACCTACGGTAGTAATCTGATTTTGAATATCGATGCTTCCCATAATGCTTCCCGGCAAACCACTTTCGCCGGCAACAGCACCTAAAATATGCTTTGGAGCAACTTTATCTCTTCTACCGATTGAGATTGTAATAGTGTCCATTGAAACATTTTCAAATTTCTTTTGCGCTCTTGCGTTCGGCATCCGTTCAGAACGTCTACCGTTGCCACGTCCGCTATTTTTGCTATCACCTGAAAATGCTTTATTAAGAGACGCTACCGGCACATCAATAGTACCGTTTTTCAGCGACTTTTCGTTTAAAAACATTTGTAAAAGTACAGCTGCAATATCGCTATCGGACATTCCGCCCTCGCGCAGGGCATTAAGCTGCGGTGCGCACTCAGTACAATTGTTTGTTTCGGCAAAAGCACGTATTTCAACAAGGAACTGGTCAGCAGTTTGGTCTTTTATTTTGGCCACGGTCGGCATTGCTTTTTTAACAATGGTTGACTTGGTGTAGCGGGCAATTTCTTGCAGGTAAGCAAACTGTCTTGCGCTTTCGACAAGTGAGAAAGATTTGCCTTCTTTTCCACCGCGTGCAGTTCTGCCGATACGGTGAACATAATATTCGAAATCATCCGGCAAATCATAGTTAAATACTATTTCGATGTCATTGACGTCAATGCCTCGTGCGGCAACATCGGTTGCTACCAGGATTTCGAATGCACGGTTTTTGAATCGATTCATAACTTGGGTGCGCTGCTCTTGCTTCATGTCACCGTGTAAAGCTTCTGCAGTATAGCCACGTTCTTTAAGATCTGCTGCTAATTCGTCGGTCATTTTTTTTGTATTACAAAAAACAAGCGATAATTTGGGCTGATAATATTGCAACAAAAGTGACAAAGCATCTTTTTTATGGCCTTTTGCAACCTCAAAAAACGACTGTTCTATGTTTGTAGCAGTCATTTGGGTGCTTTTAATTTTAACATTTACAGGGTCATTTTGAAATTTAAGAGTGATTTCTGTAATAGCCTTTGGCATAGTAGCAGAAAATAAAAGCGTTTGTCTGGGTTGCGGGGTATCGGAAAGAATCTTTTCAATATCCTCTCTGAATCCCATATTAAGCATTTCATCAGCTTCATCCAAAATTACTGTTTTAACAGCAGAAAATTTTAGAATATGTCTATCTAATAGGTCCATAATTCTGCCTGGTGTACCGACAACAATTTGGCAGCCGCTACGGATTAGGGCTACCTGGCGATTGATCGGCTGTCCGCCATAAACCGGCACTACATGCATGCGTTCTATATACTTAGAAAACTTGCGCAGTTCGTCAGTAACCTGCATAGCAAGTTCTCTGGTTGGGCTTAAAATCAAAACCTGGGGATATTTTGCGTCCATAGTGGTGTCAACCAATTGAAGTGCAGGTAAACCGTAGGCCGCGGTTTTGCCGCTGCCGGTTGCGCTTAATCCGAGGATATCTTTTCCCTCTAAAATAGCGGGGATAGCCTGCTCTTGTATTTCGGTTGCCTCAGTATAACCGAGTTCTTGGACAGCTTTTTTTAGTTCATTGGAAAGTGCGAAATTGTCAAAATTCATGAAAGTCCTTTTCTTTTACCTTAAATATTATAGGTAATTTTTTTATTTATTTGTTTATTCTTTTGCGGTTCACAATATAACGGTTTTATGAAACCAGCATTATTCATTAAAAAGGCAAAAAAATAAACAGCGAGCCTTAATACCCACTGTTCAAACAAGAAAAACTGCGACTTGTGTCCCACAAACAGAGTCAAAGTTTAATTTACTATAAATATAGATAAATAATGGTATGCAAAATTTACTAAAAAAAGCGGCTTGGTTTCACATGTAAAATGTTCTTTTCAATAATAAATGCATCATGCAATATCTTATATGCAGGCGTGAAGGCTTTAGAGATTATATCACATATAAGAGAAACATGCAACTGTTAATTTTCATAAAAGGAAAATGGAGTTGTACAATCAAAGAAAAACATCGTATACTTGTTTGATTCTTTGTCAATAATGGGTAGTTTTTTAAACTTATTTCACTTATAAAACAAATATGGAATTGCATGATTTACAAAAATATAAAGGAAAGCCGTAGTTAAACAGCTTTCCTTTGTTAAGCCGAGGTAATAAAAAAGGCACACGCCTTTTTATGATAAATCAATAGTGGTAACACATTTTATTCAGACTCCGAATAGAATATTAATATTATGAAGGAGGCGTATAAAGTGAAAGAGTTTAACCCAAGAAATGTGTTTGTACAATATAGGGATATAATGAAACCTCAAGAGCCTGTTATGAGCAGAAAATATACTTTGACTCATTCGGATACAACAGCGGAACTATTTGTGTTTGTCGCTAAAAACTACGCTGAAGATAAAATTACAAAATTGCGTGACGAGGTAAGGATTGCTTGGGAGCAAAATGAGAAAGGAATAGCTTTAATTGGCTCTGTTATTGTGGATGGTAAAGGTGTAATAGGAGATGCATTTATTAGAAATAAGATTTTTTATAACGAAATGCCAACGGCACTAAAAGCTTTACGCCGAGCTGACAGATTTTTATTTGAAAAACATCCTTATCTTGATAATGCACCGGTATTAATACACTTTATCTCTAATAACCCTGCCTATGATAAGACATATAATTTTGGGGTAATTGGAAATTACAAGTAAATCATCATTGCTATATACTAAACCCATATTATATAGTAAAAAGAATATAACAAGATGTTTTTTCATCAGAGCCATGTAATAATAGACATAATTAAACTTAAAAAGACTGTCGATAAAAAAATCGACAGTCTTTTTGGCTGAGGTGGCAGGATTTGAACCTACGGATGCGGGAATCAAAATCCCGTGCCTTACCGCTTGGCGACACCTCATTGGATATATAACGGGCGTACGGAACTAAAACCGTATGCCCGTTAATTTTAAAATGGGGTGGATAAAGGGAATTGAACCCTTGACCTCCAGAGCCACAATCTGGCGCGCTAGCCAACTGCGCTATACCCACCATATATATACCGGCGATTAACGGCAACAATATTATAATAATAAAAGCTGCGCGTGTCAAGCCAAATGTATAGGCTTTTTTGAATTTGGCAAAAATAAAATCCGAACCGTCAGACAGTTCGGATTTTATCTGCCTTTGGTGACCCGTACGGGAATCGAACCCATGTTACCGCCGTGAAAGGGCGGTGTCTTAACCGCTTGACCAACGGGCCATAAGTGGTAGCGGTAGTCGGATTTGAACCAACGACACTTCGGGTATGAACCGAATGCTCTAGCCAACTGAGCTATACCGCCACGTTATCTGTCGCTTCTGTCAGCGACTTGGGTATTATAATATAATTATTTGCGTCTGTCAACACTTTTCTTAAAAAATTTACTTGCTTTTTTATTATTGCTATGATACTATGTATTATGTAAGAAGGATTTAAAGAAAGAGTGGGGTGACCCGCTCTTTTATATTTGTTTGGAGGTTTTTTGTTGAGTATCAAGGATAAGATGAATGCTACCGAGAAAAAAGTGTATGAAATTGCCTTGCCTATTGCGGAGCAATTATCGCTTAATCTGTGGGATGTACGGTTTCAAAAGGAAGGAACAAGCTTTTATTTGCGCATTACTATCGACAGTCCTGACGGCATAGGTATTGATGACTGTGAAAATATGTCGCGAGCGATTGATCCTGTACTTGATGAGGCCGATCCAATAAGTGTTCAATATTATTTGGAAGTTTCTTCCCCCGGTCTTGCTCGCCCGCTTACACGCGAGCAACACTTTGAGTATGCTGCCGGTATGGATGTTCGTGTGCATACTATTCGTCCAATTGACGGTGAGCGTGATTTTACCGGTGTGTTGGTTTCTGCCGATAATGATATTGTAATTAATATTGATGGGCAAAACCGCAATTTCAGTAAAGCTGAGATTTCAAGTGTGGTTCTTGCTGATGATTCAGATTTATTTTAAATTGTAAATATTTCGAAAGGATTGATATAAAAAATGAATAACAATGAGTTTTTTGAGGCAATAGCGTTAATGGAAAAGGAAAAAGGCATACCTGCCAACTATCTTGCTGAAAAGATTGCTAGTGCAATTGTTGTTTCTGTTAAAAAAGATTACAACGGCAAGGATTGTGTTTTCTGCAATATTGACTGCGAAAAGCGTATTTTTGATGTGTATGTTAAGAAAACTGTAGTAGAAGAAATCGAAGATCCTCAGACTGAGCTATTGATTGATGCAGCGCGTTCTTATAACAAAAACGCGGCTGTTGGAGATGATATAGAAATCAAACTTGAAACCATGGACTTTGGACGCATCGCCGCGCAGACAGCAAAGCATGTCATCCGCCAGGGTATAAAGGATGCAGAGCGCGACCGTACTTACGCTGAATTCCAGTCCAAAAATCAGGAACTGGTATCAGCAAAGGTTATTCGCGTTAATCCCAGAACAGGCATCGTTACTGTTGAAATCGGCTCATCCGAGGCTATTCTTCCTAAGACAGAAATGTTGCCGGATGAAATTCTTGAAGAGGGCGACAATATTAAGGTATTTATCGTAGATGTTCGCGAGAGTGAAAAGGGGCCTAAGGCCATGATTTCGCGCACACATCCGGGTCTTGTCCGCCGTATGTTCGAACTTGAAGTACCCGAAATATTTGACGGTACTATTGAAATTAAGTCGATTTCTCGCGAGGCAGGCTCACGCACAAAAATTGCCGTTTGGTCAAAGGATGCAAATGTTGATGCAGTTGGATCATGTATAGGCCAGCGTGGTGCTCGTATTTCAAAAATACTTGACGAGCTCAACCCAGAAAAAATCGATATTATTAAATATTCAGAGGACCCTGTGGAATTTATCAAAGAAGCGCTTTCGCCAGCAAAGGTTGTTGCGGTAGAGCTTGATCCCGACGGACAGAAATCGTGTAAGGCGACTGTTCCTGATGGTCAGCTTTCGCTTGCAATCGGAAACAAGGGACAAAATGTACGACTTGCCGCACGTCTTACCGGTTGGAAAATAGACATTCGTCCCGAAAGCGGATTTTATGGTGAATAAAAACCAAATACTATAAAGGAAGGATTAGGTCATGCAAAAACGTAAACAGCCTATGAGAATGTGCACGGGCTGCGGTGAGATGAAGGAAAAGCGAGAGCTTATTCGAGTAGTCAAATCAGCAGAGGGTGAGATTTCTCTTGATAAAACTGGAAAGAAAAACGGGCGTGGTGCGTATCTTTGTCATAACGCCGAATGTTTAAAAAAGGCAAGAAAAGCTAAACGCATTGACCGAGCCTTCGAGGTCACTATACCTGATGATATATACGACCGTATGGAGGAGGAAATATCAACCGATGAATAAAATTTTGTCAACACTTGGGCTTGTGCGAAGTGCATCAAAGCTCTCAGTTGGATTAAACGAGACGGCAAGTTCCGCAAAACACGGTAAAGCTCGGCTTATAATGTATGCAAATGATATTTCTCCGAAAACAGCCAAAGAAGCTAATTTTACCGCAAACAAATACAGCGTTGCGTGCGTCAAACTTGACTGCACAATGGAACAATTATCGACGGCTATCGGAATAAAAGCCGGCGTAGTAGCGGTAAATGACAGGGGTTTTGCACAAAAGCTTGTTTCTTTGTGCGATACGATAAGGAAGGATGAATTAGCCATATGATGATAAAATACAGAGTACACGAGGTCGCTAAGGATTTTGATGTGCAAAGCAAAGAAATTGTTACACTGTTAGCAAAGTTTTTGGATGAACCGAAAAAAAGCCAGACAGCTCTTGAGGAGCACGAGCTGGACATAATTTTCGACTATATGACACAAAATAATCAGGTAGAGTCATTCGATAACTACTTTGCAGTAGGTGAAAAAGCTCGTGAGGAGCGCCGACAAGCAGAGATTAAGGCAAAGGAAGAAAAGCTTGCCGAGCAAGCACGTATTGCCGAGGAGTTCGCCGCAATGGCAAGGGCAGCAAACGCTCAAAAAGAAGGAAAAGCTGCTCCTGCAAATGCAAAAGCGGCAACCCCGTCAGAAAATAGCGGCAAAAATACTGCAGCTGCTGGTAGAAATCAAGTATTTACGGCACCCAGTGGCGAAAAGCAGTCAATGCCGGAAAAACAGAAAAAGGCACCGTCAGTCACACCGAATCGCGGCCCTGCCGAGATTCGCAAGGTCGATATGCACGCGGCCCATGTTGAGCTTGACCGCTATAATGAAAAGTACGAGTCCATTGCCAGCGAAAAGGGCGTTAATACACAAGTTCAAACCCGTCAGCAGATCAAAAAGCGTCCCCAACAGGGTTATCCCAAAAGGGGACCGAAGCGTGAGACCGAGGCTGATAAGCTGCGTCGTATTCAGCTTGAGCGTATTAAGAAAATGCCCCTTAAAATCACTATCGGAGAAGAAATTACTGTTGGTGATTTAGCAGCAAAGCTTAAAAAGACGGCAGCCGAAGTTATTAAACAGTTAATGATGCTCGGTATTATGGCAACCATCACTCAGACAATTGACTACGATACAGCCGAAATAGTTGCAACCGAACTGGGTGCAAAGGTTGAGCGTGAAGTAGTCGTTACAATTGAAGAACGTATTATGGATGACACCGAGGATACAGAAGAAAATCTTCGTCCGCGTAGCCCTGTTGTTTGCGTAATGGGACACGTTGACCACGGTAAAACTTCGTTGCTTGATGCTATCCGTGATAAAAATGTTACATCCACCGAGGCAGGAGGCATTACTCAGCATATCGGTGCTTACCGAGTTAAGCTTGGTGACCGCGATATTACCTTCCTTGACACACCGGGTCACGCCGCATTTACCTCCATGCGTGCCAGAGGTGCCATGGCTACGGATATAGCAGTATTGGTAGTTGCTGCCGACGATGGCATAAAGCCGCAGACAGTTGAGGCTATTAACCATGCCAGAGCTGCAAAAGTTCAGGTTATAGTTGCTATCAATAAAATGGATAAACCGGCAGCAAATCCCGACCGCGTAAAGCAGCAGCTTACAGAGCACAACATTATTCCTGAAGAATGGGGCGGCGATGTTATCTGCATACCGGTTTCTGCCAAAACACACGAGGGCATTGACACATTGCTTGAAAACATCATTCTCGTTGCCGACGTCATGGAGCTTAAGGCTAACCCTGACCGTCGTGCAGGCGGTGTTGTTATCGAGGCTCGCCTTGATAAGGGCAGAGGCCCAGTTGCAACCCTGTTGGTACAAAAGGGAACTCTTCACCACGGCGATATTATTGTTGCCGGCACATCGGTCGGACGCGTTCGCGGCATGGTTGATGAAAATGGAGCAAAAATTATGGAGGCAGGTCCTTCAGTTCCGGTTGAGCTTATTGGTTTGGCCGAAGTTCCTAGCGCAGGTGACGAATTTGATGCAGTTTCTGATGAGCGTCTCGCACGCGAATTGGTTGAACAGCGCAAACAAATGGCCAAAGAGGAAGTTTGGAGTGCAAAACAAAAGGTTACGCTTGACAACTTTTTTGACCAGTTCTCTGACGGTAGCGTAAAGGAACTGAATGTCATTATCAAAGCCGATGTTCAGGGTTCAGTTGAGGCTGTAAGACAGTCTCTTGAAAAGCTGTCAAACGAAGAGGTGCGCGTTGCCGTTGTTCACGGCGGCGTTGGCGCTATAAATGAATCGGATGTAATGCTTGCAAACACTTCTAATGCAATCATTGTCGGATTTAATGTTAGACCGGACGTTGGAGCAAAGGCAAATGCCGAGCGTGACAGTGTTGAAATCCGCACCTATCGCGTAATTTATGACTGCATTGAAGAAATCGAGGCAGCTATGAAGGGTATGCTTTCACCCAAAACCAGAGAGGTTATTTTGGGAACTGTTGATGTCCGTCAGGTTTATAAAATTTCAAACATCGGTACTATTGCAGGTTGTTATGTTACCGACGGTAAGGTAACACGTGCTTGCCAGATTCGTGTTATACGAGACGGCATAGTTATTTCAGAAGATAAGATTGACTCGCTCAAGCGATTTAAGGACGATGCAAAAGAGGTTGCTCAGGGCTACGAGTGCGGTATCGGACTCGAAAAGTTCAATGATATTAAGGAAGGCGACCGCTTCGAAGCGTTCATAATCGAAGAATACAGAGAGGACTGAGCCATTAATGGCAGGGTATAAAATTGACCGCATTTCGTCCGATTTCAAGCGTGAAATTTCGGCAATTATGCGAGAGCTGAAAGACCCGAGAGTATCGCAATATATGCTTTCTATTGTGCGGGTTGAAGTCACAAATGATTTATCATATGCAAAAGTGTATGTATGCGCAATGGAAGGTTTTGAGGCAGCTAAACGTGCTGTTGAGGGGCTCAAAAGCGCCAGCGGCTTTGTTCGTCGTGAACTTGGCAGCCGCCTATTAATTCGTAAAATACCAGAGCTGCGCTTTATAGCTGACGATTCAATTGAATACAGTTCTAAAATTGCACATATGCTGGACGATTTAAATGACGAGGTAAAAAATGATTGATGTAAAAACAATCGCATCATTTTTGCAACAAAACGATTATTATTTAATACTTTCTCATGCGTCTCCCGACGGTGATACCGTCGGGTCGGCGTATGCTTTGTGCCATGCGCTACATAAAATGGGCAAAAAAGCAAGGGTTGAATGTGCTGATGAAATTCCCGCTCGTTATGACTATATGACAAAGCCGGTGGAAATTCAGCAGTTTGAACATAAGACTGTTGTAGCGGTAGATGTTGCAGACAAAAAGTTGTTAGGCAAATTAAATGATATTTACGGCGATAAAATTCAGTTGGCAATAGACCATCACGGATCCAACAAAGGATACGCACCAATTTCTTATGTCAATTCGGGAGCAGCAGCAAACTGTGAAAATATATTTGCTGTAATCAGCGAACTTGGCGTGAAAATGGATAAAGTTATTGCCGATAACCTTTATACGGGGATTGTGACCGATACGGGGTGCTTTAAGTATCAAAACACAACATCAGCTACACATAAGATTGCAGCTCAGCTAATTGAGCTTGGAGCCGACTATTATCAAATCAATCGTATTATGTTTGATACTAAATCATTGGCAAGGTTACAGATTGAATGTCAAGCAATTGATAATGTTGAAATGTATTTTAATGATCGTTGCGCTCTTATGACAATCACTGCCGAAATGCAGGCAACCACAACTCCTGATGAACTTGAGGGAATAACACCTATTCCGCGTCAGATAGAAGGTGTTGTTGTCGGTGTAACTATGCGTGAAAAGTCGGAAGGTAGATACAAGTGCTCTGTCCGAACTCATGAGCCAGTTGATGCATCTGCAATTTGCGCAATGCTTGGCGGCGGCGGTCACAACCGCGCTGCAGGCTGCGAAATAGTTGGTTGTTTAAACGATGCTAAGAAAAAAATGTTGGCCGCTGTAGCGGCACAGCTCGGAGATTAATATGCAGGGACTAATCCTACTTGATAAGCCTGCCGGAATGACATCATTTTCGGCTGTTTCAGCTGTAAAACGAATTTTTGGTGAGAAGCGAGTAGGTCATACCGGTACACTTGACCCAATGGCAACTGGTGTTTTACCGATTTTGCTTGGTCGAGCGACAAGACTGTGCGAATTAATGCTTCATTCCGATAAACGGTATACAGCAGAAATTTTGTTTGGAAAAACAACTGATACGCTCGATATTACGGGAAATGTTTTGACCACTTGCGAATGTGATGTCAGTACTTTTATGCTAGAAAAGGCATGCAATGATTTTCGTGGTGAAATTATGCAAATCCCGCCCATGTACTCGGCCATAAAAAAGGATGGACAGCGGTTATATGACCTTGCCCGACAAGGCATCGAGGTCGAACGTACACCACGCACGGTGGTTATAAAAGAACTTAATATTTTTGAACAAACCGGGAAAAACCAATTTAAGGTTGATGTTCTTTGTACAAAAGGAACATATATACGCTCGCTTGCTTCAGACCTCGGCACAAAACTTGGGGTAGGGGCTACGCTCACATCACTTCGTCGAACACAAACAGCAGGTTATACTTCAGATATGTGTGTAACTCTTGAGCAATTGGTGGAAAATCCACATGATTATTTGCGTGAAGCCGATTCGGTTGTGGATTATTGTCCGCGCATTGCAATTAGTGAAAATCAAACACGCCGATTTTTGCATGGAGGCGAACTTTTTCGTAATCGCCTTCACATAGATTTTGAGCCGCAAGAAGGCGATTTGGCACGTGTTTACGGGGCTGATGGCAAATTTCTCGGACTGGGTGTTTTCGATGGTGAAATGCTTAATGTAAAGTGCATAATTACGGAGTAAAATTAAAATGAATGTCATTACAAAACCAGAATATTTTAAAAATGGCTGTGCCGCCGCACTTGGAACATTTGATGGCGTGCATCTTGGCCACTGTAGCGTGATTTCAGCTGTTGTCGAATCTGGTTATACGCCTGTTGCTGTTGTTATAATGCAACACGGCAGAAAAAAGCGTATTTTTTCGGATGATCTGAACTTAAAATATCTTGAATCACTTGGCATAAAAACAGCTATATGTCTTGACTTTGAAGATATACACGATTTGACACCGAACGAATATTTGCAAATGCTTCATGAGCGTATGAACGTGCGCTTTTTTGCTTGCGGCGATAATCATAGATTCGGAAAAAACGCCGCTGGCTCATATGACGATATAGCAAATTTTTGTGCCGCTCATTCGCTCGGCAGTGCCGAAATCGATGCAGTACAAATGGATGGTGTAGTTGTTTCGTCAACAACGGTGAGAAATTTTATAACCGAAGGCGAAATGCTTAAAGCAAGCAAATTTATGGGCCACGATTATCAAATTGATTTTGAAGTCGTACATGGTGACAGCCGTGGGGCTAAAATGGGCTTTGCAACAATAAACCAACCGTACCCCGATGGGTATATTCTGCCGAAATTCGGTGTTTATGCCACAATGGTGACTATTGACGGCAACGAATATGCTGCAGTGACTAATGTTGGAATCAGACCTACTTTTCAGACTGTTAAACCGGTTGCCGAAACACACATTATTGGATATTCAGGCGACCTTTACGGTCAAAAAGTTAATGTTTCATTTAAAGAATTTATGCGTAAAGAGACCAAATTTGATTCGGTTGATCAACTAATATCAGCAGTACAAAAAGACAAACAAAAATGCATAGAAATGCTTAAAAGCCGCGATTAATCATCGCGGCTTTGTTTTGTTAACAGTTTGTTTTTATAATGTGTGCAATTTACCAATATTAAATAACAAAAAACTACAAAAACGATAATTGTATTTTATGTGGCAATGTTTTATAATAAAATGGTAAATATTTTCCGGAAGTGAGATTTATTATGTTAAAAAAGATAATTAATAATGTAGAGCAGGTTATTATAGGTAAGCGAGAGGCTATTGAGCTGGTTGTAATAGCACTTATTTCAAACGGCCATGTTTTGCTTGAGGATGTTCCGGGCGTTGGAAAAACACGTTTGATTGCAGCGGTTGCACGTTCAATCGACGGATCATTTAAGCGTATACAGTTTACCGCCGATGTACTTCCGTCAGATATAACCGGTTTTTCTGTTTACAACCAGAAAACAGGCGAGTTTGACTTTAAAAACGGCGCAATAATGTCGCAGTTTGTACTGGCAGATGAAATTAACCGTACCTCACCCAAAACTCAGGCAGCACTGCTTGAGGCAATGGAGGAAAAGCAAATTTCAGTTGACGGAGTTACATACAAAATGCCTCAGCCGTTCATGGTAATGGCTACCCAGAACCCGATTGAATTCATGGGTACATTTCCATTGCCCGAGGCTCAGCTTGACCGTTTCCTTATTAAAATTTCTATTGGCTACCCGGATGCAGAAAGCGAACGCAGCGTTCTTACCATGCACCAAATGGATGATCCGTTTAAATCATTGCAGCCGGTTGCTACTACCGATGATATTGTTAATATTCAAAATGAAGTTAAAAAAGTGTTTGTTCACGAAAACTTAGAAAAGTACATAGTTTCACTTGTTTCTGCAACACGCAACCATCCTTCTGTCAGATTAGGCGCAAGCCCACGAGCTTCGCTTGCTCTTTACCGTACTGCACAGGCTTCGGCTTACATCGACGGCAGAGATTATGTAGTTCCTGATGATATTCAGAAAATGGTTATACCTGTTATGGCACACCGTATCATCCTGTCTCAGGAAACTAAATTCTCCAATACAATCGCCGACGATGTCCTTAATGAAATCATAAAATCAACACCGGTTCCTACCGGTAAAAAATAAGTTTATCGGGTGTAAAAATGACCGCTAACAGGATTTATTATCTGATAGCACTGCTTGTCAGCGTGGCATCGGTGCTTGTTTTCGGCAACAGCGTAGCTGGTATAATGCTTTATGCTGTTATATTTGTTCCGATTATATCATTCGTGCTTGAGTTACTGGCGTTTACATCGCTGCGCGTGCGTCAATCGGTTAGCCGAAAAACATTGTATAAAAATGAAAAGGTGCGCGTGCGAATCTATGCTAAGTGTGACTATATGTTGTCATTTGGCTTTATTGACGTGCGCATGAATCGCCCCACAGAACAGCCGAAAAAGCTTAATAAAGCCGATGCATACATTGTCAACTGCTTTGGTATGCCCGGACAGACTGCATTTGAGCTTTTATGCCCTAATCGTGGTGTGTACTACGTTGGTACCGACACAGTCCGTATGTATGATATGCTCGGTATTTTTTGTTTAAAGAAAAAGATTAAACCGTGCAAAATTACTGTTTATCCGCGTGTATATTCGGTTATGGGATTTGGCGTTGACAGCCGACTTATTAATCAGACCTCAATTACACTCAATGCTCTGAAAAAAGATGATATGTTGGTTTCCCACGTTCGTCCCTATCAAATGAATGATAGCCCGAAAACAATACATTGGAAAGCAACTGCAAAGATGAACGAGATCATGGTAAAAAACTATGAGCCGTTAAAAGAAGTCGGTATCATTGTTGCTCTTGATTTAATGCACAAGGAGCATAAAGAACGCAATCTTATAGTAGACAACGAGGATAAGATGCTCGAATGTGCAATATCTTTGGTTGCAAATTCGCTTGCAGATAATCTTACCGCCCGTGTAGTTTATTATGACAAGGGCGGTATATGTGACCGCCATGTTGATGAAATTCAAGACTATGTAGGATTTTATAATCTTATGGCGTGCTTAAAATTTGATGGAAAAACTGACATTATAAACCTCGTTGATAAAATCGTTTCCGAAAATGTCGGAGGTGCCAATATAATGGTAGTAACCGACCGTTCAGATGATAAGTTGCGCGCAGTGCTGCGAGGAGCAATCGGTGCAGGATATAAAACCTCTCTTGTGTGCATTACACAGGATGAAAACGACAAAAATGAACGCAAAGATGAAATTAACGGAATTATGTCCGATGGCGTCAGCGTAGCAGTGATAAATTCACAGGGTGCTGAACCTATTTCGTTTTAATTATTGTTAGCTTTAAAAGAAGGTGAGATTTATGCAAAAAAAACAGGATAGAATTATAAAACTTCTTATTAAGTTCGTGTTCTGCGAGCTTTTTGCCTGCTTTTTTATGTTAGCTGTTTCTAAATCGCTTACCGTAGAAGTTTCTACTGCAACGGTATTGCTTTGCACAATTCTTACAACGCTTATCATATACATAATCTCATGCTTTAAAAAAGTATTTAAGATTTTTAGTATATCAGTATTTTCGTTATTCGGTCTGTCGGTAGTCGCATTTATTGTGTTGGTATTTACCGGAGTGTTGCCATCATTTGCAGATTTGTTCCAAATGCTTATGGACCGTGCCCTTAATACAGAAAAGTTGACGGAAGGGCAACAATTGGGCGTAATTTACGGAATTACATTGTCAATTTCATTCCTTTCGGTATATTTTATTGCAAATAAAATCCATCTTTTAATCTTGTCTATTTCTACATTTGTATTTTACGGCATACAGTTTGCTTCAACCAAAAACCGTGCTTCAATGACTGCGTTTGCGCTACTGATATATGTTTTAGTTGTACTCGCATTGTATAAAATGTTTGAGTACTTTGAAGAAAAGTCAGGCGTAGGATTTGGCTACAAGCGATTTGCCGTTTTTGGAATAGCGGCAGTAATGTGTATATTGGTGGCAATAGCATCGGCGATTGCGCCATTTGAAGAAAACTCATTCAGTAAAAAGTTTTCGCTTGAACGCTTTTCAAATGATATATTTGTAGATAACGGAATTGGCTCATATTACGTAGCCTGGTCAGGCGTAGGTTATGACGACGCAAAGCTCGGCGGCTCACGAGGTGCGCTGAATTTTGATAAAGCACTGAAAATCACATCTGAGCAACCCACCTATATTGTAGGAAATTACAGCGATAAATACACAGGCAAAGGTTGGGAGCTTTCAACTGTTTATGTTACCGGCAAACAGCGCTATCATGAAAAGGGCGAGGATCCATACGATGAGTCAAATTTACCAATAAACACCCTGCTTAAAATGGCGTCTTTTGATAAAGCGGGGCTTGAATATACTGAAAACCCGATAACGCTGACTTATCAGGGTAAAATGAACTTTCGTACCATTTTTACAACAAACGGATTGACTTATATTGAAAATCCGCACAAACGCACTATATGGTATGACCCGTGCGATAATATGTACACTAATCAGTACATGAAAAAGAACTTTGATTATTCATTTAACAGCTATTATTTTGATAATAAAACCACGCTTAATTATTTAAATAGTGAAGCGTACACAGGAGAAAATCCCGATCCCAGCAAAATTGAAACTGCGGCATTTGAGACGTATGAAAACGATATTTATAATATGTACACAACTGTCTCACAATCGACACCGCCGCGAGTACAGAGCTTGACCGAAAAAATTATAAGTGATTCGGGCGCAGAAACACGCGTTGATAAAGTGTGGAGCATTATGAAATACCTTTATCAGTTCAAGTATAAGTATACTACCGCTGAAGTTCCTGAAGGCGAAGATTTTGTGGATTACTTTTTATTTCATGAACAGGGTGGGTACTCTACATATTTTGCATCGGCACTTGCACTTATGTGCCGAGAGGTTGGTATTCCTGCTCGTTATGTAAAAGGCTTTGCTCCGCTGTCCACCGGGGGCGAGGATCAGCTGATATGCAACAATAACGCCCACGCGTGGGTTGAAGTTTACTTTGATGGATTCGGCTGGGTAACCTTTGAACCGTCACCTTATTTTGCTGAAAAATATTACGGTATTAACATGAATGATTACCGTGAAAATGATATTATCTTTAACGAAAACGGAGAAGAAGAGGACGCTCCCAAGGACGATAAGGATAAAACTGATGATGAGACAAATCAGGAAACCGAAAAGCCTGGAGACATTACTTACGATAATAAAGATGACAAAACAGAAGATGATGGTTACACAAAGCTTATTATAATATGCTCATCTGTGTTGTTTGCGCTAATTTTAATGTGGATTGTTATTCACTCGATTATAAAACGACGCAAACGCCAAATGGCACGAATGTACAGCTTTGAAAACCGCCAGTTTGTTTTCTCTGCGTGGTTTGAAATTAAGCGTCTCACACGGTATGACGGCAACAAAATTGAAAAAGATGAAACGCCTAATACTTTCCTTGAGAGAATAGGTAAAGAGTATTCAAGTGATATTATTCCTGCCGCAGCCGAGAGCTTTAATAAGCTGCTTTATTCGCGTAAAATTGAAATTACGGACAGCGATAGAGCATATGCAGCGGCGGCGTATGAGATAATTGACAGCGCTGTTAAGGCAAAGCATAAAAAACTTTCGTTTAACTTCTGTCGATTTATCCTGCACATAATTTAATAAAGAAAAAAGCCTTGACTTATTAGTCAAGGCTTTTTTATATTAACAATTAAACCATATTAAATTCAACATACTCCTCGTGATAACTGTGCGGAGCAATGTATGCATTAAACAATCCTTTTTCTGATATGTAGTTGCAGTCCTTATCATAATAGCGCAGCATAGGCTCGGTAATTTCAAATGAAACAGTTTGTTTTTTTCCAGCCTTAACAAACACTCGCTTGAACCCTTTCAGCTCTTTTAGTGGCCGAGCAACCAGTGTTGCGTATCTGTCGCGAATATACAACTGCGCGGTTTCAAATGCATCACGCGTGCCAATGTTTTCTATATCCACACTGATAGTTATACTGCTGTCAGGGGTAAATTGTGGAGCAGAAACACGCAAGTTGCTGTACTTAAATTCGGTGTATGACAGACCGTATCCAAATGGATAAAGCGGTGTATTGGGAGTATCTATGTAGCGCAAGACGTATTCATTAAACTGACCGTCATAATGATCGCGGCCTGTTGATACATTGCTGTAAAACAGCGGCACCTGTCCAATTTTTCTAGGGAAGCAGAATGGCAGTCTGCCGCTTGGCGCAGTGTAGCCAAATAGCATATCGCATATTCCGAGGTAACCCTGTGATCCGGGGTACCAGACATCAATAATGCTTTTTGCAAGCTGAGAAAGCTCGGTTAGTACCAGCGGTCTGCCGTTGAAAAGCACAACGGCTATGTTTTCATTTACCTCGCGTATTTTTCGTAGTAACGACATCTGTATTTCGGGAATAATTGGCTCAGTACGGCTTCTCGATTCGCCGAATAGCTGCATTGGCTCGCCCATGAGCATAACAACCTTATCAGCGAGTTTAGCGTTGTTAATTGCTTCACGTTCGTATTTTTCGTACTCACCGCCGCATGGGTCAAACGGCTTGTCGGCTAGAACGGCATCCGGCTCAATATATGGGCATCCAACCGCAAATGTGTAGTTTCCTTTTAGTTCGCCAAAGCCCTCAATAGCCTCTTTAATGTTCACCCCGATGTCTCTTTCTCCGTGAATGCGTGCCCAGTGTGTAGTCAGGTCATTTTCGAATACAAAAGGCCCTATGAAAGCAACATTCTCGTCTTTTTTAATCGGCAGAATATTGCTCTCATTTTTAAGCAAAGTGCTACCTTCGCTGATGGCTTTTCGTGCAATGGCACGGTGCTCATCTCTCTGCTCATTTGACAATGTGTCGGAACCTTTAAAATATCTGTATGGGTCCTCAAAAAGACCGAGTGAATTTTTAAGCTCAAGTACGCGCATAACGCACTCGTCTATTTGCTCCATGGTGACAAGTCCTTTTTCAATTGCATCACCGAGGTATTTCATACCGTAAATGCCGCTCATCATGTCAACATCAACTTTGTTTTCAACAAGCAGTTTTGCTGTTTCTGTGTGGCTGCTTGTCATTCCTCCAAGGAAGCAGGATTTGCCTGAGCCGTAGTCGGTTATTGTTACACCGTTAAAACCCCATTCGTCGCGCAAAATGTCGACATTAGTGTGATAATTAATGGTTGACGGAATGCCGTTTATTGTGTTGAACGATGTCATTATCATTGCTACACCAGCATCAACTGCTGCTTTATATGGCGGTAAATAATCATTTCTCATCATGCGTTCAGACATATCAACGTTGTTGTAATCTCTGCCGTCATACGGTGCGCCGTACAGGGCAAAGTGCTTAACGCACGCAGCAATGGTGTCATCGGCAGCTAAATCGCCATTTTGGTATCCATCTACCATAGCTTTTGCACACACGGATGACAAATATGTATCTTCGCCATAACCTTCGCAACCGCGTCCCCAACGGGCGTCACGCGAAATGTCGACCATAGGTGAAAATGTAGCATTTACGCCAAACGGAGCTACTTCTTTTGCCGCAATGCGAGCTGACTGTTTAATAAGCTCGGGGTCAAATGTGGCAGCCATAGCAGGTCCGATAGGGAATATAGTGTTGAATCCGTAAATGATATCATTCATAAATATAATCGGTATTTTACTGTGCTCCATGTGCCGCTTTTGCAAATCTCTCATGCGGTTTGTGTCGTACATATTGATAATAGAACCGACTGTGTTTATTAAATTTTCAGTGGTTACCGGCTCGTCAAATATGCCTGTAATAGCACCTTCCTCACCAAAAATATGGGGCAAAGCTTGAAACATTTGACCTAACTTTTCTTCTAATGTTAAACTTTCAAGTAGTGTTTTCAAATCTTTGTTTGTCATAAATATCCTCTCAGGCTAATTCATTTCAATTTCTGACATTACAGTTTTTATGTTGTTAGCTACACGGCAAATACCTGAATTTTCGGGTAATTTCAACTCAGGATCGCGGTCTAATATGCTTTTTGCACATTGCTGTGTTTCGTGCAGTATGTCAATATCTGCAAAAATGTTTGCAATTTTAAGTGCAGGCAATCCGTGCTGTCTGTTTCCAAAAAAGTCTCCAGGTCCACGCAGTTTTAAATCTTCTTCGCTTATTTTAAAGCCGTCAGTGGTGTTTTTTATTACATTCAGTCGCGTAACAGCCGTTTCGTTTTGAGCATCTGATACTAAAATGCAGGTGGATTTATGCTTACCTCGTCCAACTCTGCCACGGAGCTGATGTAACTGAGATAATCCAAACAGGTCTGCATTTTCTATCATCATAATTACTGCGTTAGGTACATCTACGCCGACTTCAATAACCGTAGTGGATACAAGTAGCTGAATGCGACCTGCCGCAAATTCGTGCATGATTCGCTCTTTTTCGGCGGCTTTCATTTTTCCGTGAAGCAGTCCTACTGAGTAGCCTTTAAATGGGCCTTTGCTCAATTTGTCAGCATATTCTTCGGCGGCAATTCGGCTGCCTGTGTCAGTTTCGTCATCCTCGGCAACAAGCGGGCATACAATATATGCCTGGCATCCCTCGTCAAGATGCTTGCGAATATAACCATACGCACGAGAATGTATCTCACTGTTTATGACAAAGGTTTCAATAACCTGTCTGCCGGGCGGAAGTTCGTCCAAAATTGAAATGTCAAGATCACCGTAAATCATTAAAGCGAGTGTTCGGGGAATAGGGGTGGCCGACATAACTAAAACATGAGGATTGTTACCTTTAGCTGATAGCAACGCTCGCTGATTTACACCAAAACGGTGTTGTTCATCTGTAATAACCAAGCCGAGTTGTTTAAATTCTACATCGCTTTGGATTATAGCGTGTGTCCCGATTAAAAGGTCAATATCTCCCTCTTTGAGTCGGCAAAGTATCTCTGCACGCTTTTTTTGTGTTGTTGAACCTGTGAGCAGGGCTATTTGCAATCCTGTGCCAGACAGCATTTTTATAAATGATGCAAAATGTTGTTCGGCAAGTATTTCTGTGGGCGCCATCAGGGCGGCTTGCAGTCCGTTTTTGACTGCCGTGTAGCATACAGCAGCAGCAACCGCTGTTTTGCCCGATCCCACATCTCCCTGTATCAGTCTGTTCATCATTTTGCGGCGTTTCATATCCTCAATACAGTCGTTTACTGCACGTTTTTGCGCTGAGGTAAACGAAAAGGGGAGTAGTTTTTCAAATTCATCAGTATAGTCATTAGTTACTATATACGAATTAGCCAGCTTGCAGCTTTCCTTTATCATTTGCATGCCAAGTTGTAAGCCGAATAGCTCATCAAACACAAGTCTGCGTCGAGCCTGATTTAATTCAGGGTAGCTTTTTGGAAAGTGTATGCTGTTAAGAGCGGCAGACAGCCCACACAAATTGTATTTGTCCAGAATTTCTTGCGGCAAATACTCTTCAATAGAGGTAATCGCCAATGCCTCTTTTACAGTTTTTTCAATAGCGTATGTATTCAGGCTTTCAGTTTGTCTGTAAACTGGGCGGATTTTAGCATTGTTTGGCGTCAGTATTTCCGGAGATGCCATTTCACGCCATAACAGACTACCGTTAACCTTGCCGTAAAAAATATATGTTTCACCAGTTCGTATTTTTTCAGCCTGATATTTATTATTGAATATGGTTACATTAAGCGGCATGTTACCGTCATTTGCTTTAAATTTATATAGCGTCATGCCCTTGCGAACGCGATGCTCAATTGGTTTAGATATTACCGTTGCCTTTACGCAAGCAACTTCACCGATTATAGTTTCGCTCAGCGGTACAATTCGCGAATAATCAATGTAATTACGCGGATAAAAATGCAAAAGAGCGTCGACAGAAGTTACACCCAGCTTTTCAAATAGCAGGGCGCGTTTTTCGCCAACGCCTTTTATTTTTGTAATTTTATCGCCGGTCATTTTCATTACCTCCGGCTAAAAGTTATTCAACAGAAATAATAAAATAGTAAATCGGCTGTCCACCGTTTACGACGCTCACTTCAATACTGTTACCAAGTTTTGCTTTAACCCCTTTTACAACTTCATTAGCCTGAGCCTCGGTTACGTCACTTCCGTAAATAAGCGTAACAAAACTTGATTGTTTTGAACACATTTTAGAGGCCAGCTTAATTGTTGCCGTGGTATAATCGGTTTCGGTAAACGCAAGCTTGCCGTTTTCGAGTGCGAGAATGTCGCCCTCTTTTATATCATGGCCGTCAAAGTCACTGTTGCGTGCTGCATAGGTAATCTGGCCGGTGGCTACGCGGTCAGCAGCAGCCATCATTTCAACAGCGTTGTTGTCATCCTCTTCACTTGGGTCAAATGCAAGCATAGCTGCAATGCCCATTGGTATAGTTTTTGTATGCAGCACTATGACCTTTCGAGTTGCCAGAGGAACTGCAAGCTCAGCAGCCATAATGATGTTTTTATTGTTTGGCAGCACAAATACCACTTCTGCAGGAGTCATTTCAATAGCTTTCAAAATGTCCTCTGTGCTGGGGTTCATTGTTTGACCGCCACTGACAAGTGTATCAACGCCCAGGTCTGTAAAGAGCTGTTCTATTCCGTCACCTACACAAACGCTGACAAAACCGTGTTTTTTATCCGGTTTTGCGGGGGTGTATTCGCCGCCGTCAGGTGTGGAAACAGGTTCTGGGTCGTTTTCGCGGGTATCGTGCTTCATTCTCTCGTTTTGATCACGCATGTTCTCAATTTTGAGGTTAACAAGGGGACCGTAGGTGAGAGCAAACTCAATTGCGTTACCGGGGTTATTTGTGTGGACATGAACCTTTATGATTTCTTCGTCATCGACAACAACACAGCAGTCTCCTATTGATTCAAGATATTTTCTGAGCTCAAGTGGGTTTGCCTTTATGTTTTTGTCTCTGTTAACGATAAATTCAGTGCAATAGGTGAATGTAATTTCCTCATTAGATGCTGCGGCGGCAGAAAGTGTTTTTTCCGGTGTAGATACAGTCGGTGCGGACTTAGCTTCAATGATTTGTCCGCCAACGAATACCGAAAGCATACCTTCAAAAATTGTAACAAGACCCTGACCACCTGCGTCAACTACACCTGCTTTTTTAAGCACGGGCAGCATTTCCGGTGTTTGCGCAAGAGCCTCTTTAGCGCCGGCAAGAGCAGCCTCGAATGTTACTATAAAATCGTCGGATTTTACGGCTGCAGCTTTTTCGGCTGCAACTCTTGCAACTGTGAGGATAGTTCCCTCTGTCGGCTTCATAACAGCTTTATAAGCGGCTGAAACTCCCATTGCAAGAGCTTCGGCAAATATCTTGCCGCTTACAGTTTCTTGACCTTTTAATCCTTTTGCAATGCCGCGAAAAAGCAACGAGAGAATAACACCTGAGTTTCCTCTTGCTCCACGCAGGAAAGAGGAAGCTGCGGTGTCAGCTACTATTGTTGCAGTTGGCTCGACAAGTCTGCTTAGTTCACGTACGGAACTGGAAATAGTCATTGACATATTTGTTCCCGTGTCACCATCTGGTACAGGGAATACATTTAACTGGTCAATTTTTTCGCGGTTGTTTGTAATATTATTCGCGCCCGAAATAAATGCGTCGCGAAGTATTTTTCCATTAATCACTTTTATGAACACTCCTGAAATCAATACTTTGTAAAAAGACGCTGAATCAATCGGTCTTTATACCGTCAATGTGGACGGTGACTTTTTTAACCTTGATCCCGGTAGCTTCTTCAACAGTGTATTTTACATTATGAACAATGCTGTCAGCAATTGCGTTTATATTAATTCCGTAGCACACAACAATATGAAGATCAACCGTAATGGTGTCAAAATCACCTTTTACAGTAATGCCTTTTTCGGGCATATGTTTAAAGATGCCCAAAAATTTTTGTGGAACGCTTGGAACCATTCCGGCAACACCATAGCAAGCAGAAGTCGCATGACCGATGAGCTTTGCAAAGTACGAGTTCGAAATGGTTATAAGGCCGTGTCTGTTTTCATAGGTTATCATAATAAACTCCATTTCTCCGCAAGTAATGTGTAATTTATGCTTTTTCCTGCATCTGATGCGGACAGGTGATGCAGAATATAAAAATTATAAATCTGAGTAAATGTCGCTAATGCTGACAGATGGATTTTCAGCAACATTGGCGGAATAAACGAAAACTCCCATACGACAACAAATCGGAATAATGGGCATTTCACTGATAAATGCACTGATTACCGTAGACATATCAGCTGTACCATCGTAAAATGCACTGATCATTTCACTTGTATATGTGTCGCCCAGTCCGTATATTACATCCGGGTTAAACGCACTGCGAAGATCCATGCTTTTTCCGTATTTTACTTCTCCGATATATAAATCGTAGCTTCCGCTTTTTAGACGGGATGTGTATTCGTCAAAGTCAGCAGCCTCTTGAATAATAATCTCGATGCCGACCTTTTTTAATTGCTGTAAAATCAGCTCTGAAGCGTATTTTCGTGATGAATTTCCGGCATTGTAAACCAGAGTAAATGACAAACGGTTACCAGATTTATCAAGAAAATATCCTTCTTTATCTTTACTATTATAACCCAACTGCTCCAAATAAGCAACTGCTTGTTCAATATTTTGCTCGGCGTCCATGTGCTGCAGCTCTTTTGCCTGTGCCCATGAAGACGGATAAATTCCGGTTGCAGGAGTAGCAAAATTAAAAAAAGCTGACTGAGAGATTTTATTTCTGGATATAGCCGAACTTATTGCTGCTCGCAATTCCGGTTGAGTAAGCAGAGCTTTAGAGTTGTTAAGACCAATATAAACCATGTTGGTTAGAGGTACGGTTTTTTGTGTACCTATCATTTTCGGAATGTTGTTATCGGCCAGCTCGGAATATACCATGTCAACGGCGTTAACCTCAACCATATGAGTAAGTGATTCGTCATCAGGGGTGTCAATTAGCGATATATAATCTACATTTGGCTGTTCACCGTAATATCCTTTGTTCGCAACAAGCCTGTATCCTTCGTCCTTGTTAAATGTGTATCTGCCGCAACCTATCGGTGGGATTACACGGTCATTTGAGTCTTTTGTTTCGGCAGTGCCATTTTTAAAAACAGGGAAGTCAAGCACATTAATAAAGAAAGGGTCATTTTGCTTTAAATCTATTACAATAGTTTTTTTGTCAATAACTGTGCATGAGTTAATATTCTCAAGCTGAGTTTTGTATTTGTTTTCTGTTTTCATAGCTTGGTTAATCGAATATTCAACATCCGAAGCTGTGAGATTAGAACCGTCTGTGAATAGGACATCCTTTATCGTTACAGTTATGCGATTTTCTTCAGTATTTATTTCTTCTGCCAGATAAAATATTGGTTCAAAAGCATCATTTAGTTTAATAAGTGGGTCGTATATCAGCATGCTGAGTTCCTGATTGACCTTTGTAACGGCAACATATGGGTTAAGCGAGTCAGTTGCAGAAAAGGGCAGAGAAATACTGGTTTCGGTAATAGAGTTGCTCGGCTTATCGTTGCCGTTTGAAACCGAATCTGTTGTGGCAGAGTTGCAGGAGCACAACAAAACTATAACTGCGGCAACAATTGCAGTCATACTTTTAATTTTCATTATTTACTCAGCCACCTTTCAGAAATTACATCAATAGTTTATATTAACTTTTTGCTTTTATCAATAGATAACACAGAATTTTGTGAAATTTGTTGACTATTATTGAAAAAAATTACTGCTCATGGTAATATGAAAAATATATATATAGTTTTGTTGGGGGATTTATGAAAAGGATTATTAAAGCTTTAAGTGCCGTAATAGTAATATTTGTTTTATTTTCATCTATTCCGGTGGCATATGTTTCCGCTAAAGAATCTACAACAGTATACAGAAGTGAACTAAATGAAATTGAAAATGCTATTTATCAAGGCTATTTAGAAATGGATAGCATGATAGATCTGCGTACGTTTGAAGCTGACTTTCAGACCGTTTCGGATGCTATTGCAAATGTACTTAATAAACGAACAGATATTTTTTATGTTGGAAAATTAAGCAATTTTTATATTTCACGTACTGGAACAATTATTTTAATAGAGCCCACATATTTTATTTCTAAGGATGAAATTGCAATAGCTAAAGCACAGTTTGATGCTGCAGTGTCCGAGATAATGAGTGGTTTTACCGATGATATGACCGATGTACAAAAGCTTATTTTGATACACGACCGTATCATTGTTAACGCATCCTACAATACTGCTGCTGTAGATAATAATACTACCGAAGACTCTGATTACACAGCGTACGGGGTGCTGGTAAAAAACACAGGAGTATGTGAGTCATATTCTAAAGCGTTTAAATACTGTGCAGACCTTTGCGGCATAGAAAACGAGCTTATTTCATATGTGGAAATGAATCATATGTGGAATCAAGTTAAGCTCGACGGTAATTGGTATAATGTAGATGCAACTTACGATGACCCTGTCACAGAGGCGGGAACGGACATATATTTTCAGGTTAAACACACCGGATTTTTATTTTCCGACACAAAGGCGACACAGAATTATGGCTATATAAGCGGATATGAAACAAACGGTGCTATCGACACAACTTATGACTCAAAATTCTGGACTAAAAGCGAAGCATCCTTTATATTAGCTGAAGATGTTTGCATTTATGCGCTTAAAAACGGTGAAATAGGTACATATGATTTCGAAACAGATACTGTAACAAAAATTAAATCCGTATCGTCGTACTGGCGTGTACAGAACAATCCGGGTTATTACTACTCTGTAAAATTTGTTCGTCCAATATACTACAATGGATACATATATTATAATACACCGACTGAAATTTGCACTATGAGGCTTGACGGTACCGGCAACAGTGTAATATACACATATTCGGCAGATGACAGGTTGATATATGGTTTGGGAATGAAAAATGGCGTTGCCGGATTCACTGTTCGTACAAGCCCGTCGGAAAGTGATTATTTTATACCACTTTCAGAGACCGTAAAATCACTTACTGCAATAAATGTTACAACCCAACCAAACAAAACAGTTTACCTTGTAGGTGAAAGCTTGGATACAACCGGAATGGTTGTTACAGCAACGTACAGTGATGGAAGCAATTTCAATCTTATTGCATCTGACTACAAAATTAGCCAGTTTAGTTCTTCTGGTGTAGGTAAACAGCAACTTGCAATTACATACGGAGGCAAAACCTGCTCATTAGTGCTAAATGTTGTAGAAAACGGCGATATTGATATTGATTACTGTATAACAAGCAGTGATATTCTTAGCTTACAGCAACATATTTTAGCGCTGAATACATTGAATAATAATATAATACCGGTTGCCGATATTGATAAAAATGGAATAATTGATTCGGTCGATCTTCTAATTCTGCAAACAAAAATTATAGGCGTACTGTGAAAAAATAAAATAAGTTCAAAATGATTTAGTGGCTCTGTAATAAAACAGAGCCACTAATTTGTAACATATGTAGAAATGGAGTCAATTTTATTACATTATTATTGCATTTCAAAAATTATATGATAAAATATCCATATATATGCAAAGGAGATGCAGAAATGAAAAAGAGAATTATATCTTTAGTGCTTTCCATGATGATTCTTGTGTCCAGCATGGTGTCTGCTACTGCGGCCATTGATACAACAGGACTAACCCAAGTTCAGGCTCCGCTTGCCCCTATGTACTTCACCGGTGATACGGGTAGTATTATGGGTGGTATATTTACTGCTGACCAAGAAAGCGTCACTTTTGATGCAGATGGCAATAAAATAACTACGCGCACAAAGGGTGGAGACAGATATATACAATCAAAGATTGTCTACGATCTGGGAGATAGGTTTGAATTTAAATTTGAAACAGCATCCGATAACCAAAACCCGAACTCAAATAACCGTATAGTTTATCAGCTTGGAGATCTTGCTATTGCATACTTCTCTTACGGCTCAGGTACAGGTGATAACCACGGTATAGTTCGTGTTTACTACGGCACAGATATTGCAAGTATCGGTGGTTCCGGCATTTCTTACAATACAACATCAAATTATCTTGTTGCAGAATCAACCGATATCGGTATTAATAAACGATATATTACTATCGGGTTTGACAATGCTACACTTGATATCTTGGTAACAGACGAAGAAAATAATTCACTTTTTGAAACTACTGCGACTATAGCTGATTATGATTTTTCTGCTATTGCTCCTGCCATTAGAGTTTATAAAAGATCTTCTGTTTGGAGCAATGGTCTTTATACCCAAATTTCAGCTATCAATGCACTAATGAACGGCGCAATTCTTTCAGAACGCATTGCCGCATTCGACCCTGCAACAGTCACATATGATGATATTGCTGGCATTAATGTTCTCGGACAGTGGTATAATGGTCTTGATACAACAGAGCAGGGTAATATAACAAATGTTGAAACTCTTAATGCCCTCAGTGCAAGAGTGCCTGTTCTCATTGCCGATAATTTAAATACTATAATAGGCAAAATTGCAGTTAATGAACTCAAACTTTCAGATAGGCTTACTATTGAAGGCTACCGTGCTGAATATGAAACTTACACGGAAGATCAGAAACTGCTTGTTACAAATTTGGCGAATCTTGAGGCTGCTGAAGCTGAAATCCTTCGTCTTACCATTCTCAAAAATGACACAGAAGCTGCAAATGTTGTAAACGCTGAAATTCTTGCTATGGGCGAAATCGATTACAGCAACTATTTGTATGTATCCGATGCTCGCAAATCTTATGAGACACTTACTGAGCAGGGAAAGAGTTTGGTAAAAGATTATAAGGTTCTCACAACTGCTGAAGCTACTGTTAAGGCTCTCAGAAAAGCTACCAGTTTCAGAATGGTAAATGAACTTATCGAAGCTATTCCTGACGAAGTTACTATGGCTAACAACGATGCTGTATTTAATGCGCTTGGTGCGTATTCTATGCTCAGCACCGCTGAAAAACGATTAGTAAACGGTGTAAATGAACTTATTGACAAAGCTAATACTCTTATCAAATCAGAGGTAGCAAACAATGAGCTCATTTCTCCGAAAATTGTTACACTTGTTCAGCTTGGTAAATCATATGGTTCGGGATATCCAGCAGCTCTTCCTGATGATGAAACAGGTCTTTATTTCGGCGTGGACCGTAATGTTACGATTTACAAAGGTGATACAGTAAAACCGGGCGTATATTGGACAAATCTTATATATGATATAATTTATGATGATACAGGTGCTATTGTAGACTCTAAGAACTCAAACACTGTTTATAACATTACTACCGGTGGAAGTAACTGGTGGGGTAACAACTTCCAGCCTCTTTCTAACGGAGCAGTCAGAAATGCATCCGTAGGAACACTTAATTTATATCATACGAATATAGGAATCCATATCGCAAGTTGTGAAGTTAAGGAGCGCCCAACATACGAATATAATGAGCTTTTTAATGTAGCTATGAATGTTCGCACAATGATCGCTGCACTTCCAAAGGAATACAGCAAGTTGACTGAAAACGATCGTTACATCGTTGATTCTACAAACGAGGCAATTGATACACTGTCAGTTTATGACCTTGATGAAGTTCATGAGGTTCGCTATCTTATCAACTCTGAAAAGGTGCTTAATGGCGCTGTTATTGATGATGAGATTAATAATACGGAATCCAACATAAACGGCGATATTACAAAGGATTTTGTCATCAACAGTCTTGACCTCCTGACTATTCAGATGCATATTTTAAATCTTGCTCCGGTTATTGATTCTGACCGTTGCGATGTAAACAACGATGGCAGAGTTGACAGTGCTGACCTTGTTGCAATTCAAATGTATATTGTTGGTTTGGGTACACTTTAATTAAATAACTAAGTCAACACAAAAGCCCTGCGGACCAATCCGCAGGGCTTTAATAATTTGTTTTTAAATCATGATGCAGGTGTTCTTTACTGCACTCGTTCTTTGTGTTATGTATTGAATTTTATTCGCGTTTTAATAGGACTTCTTTTTCATATGCGGCAACTATATTGTACCAGTCAGCGTTTTCAATGACGCCGCACTCTTTGCAGTATTCCTCCCAAATGTCACCGATAGGCATGGTTTTTGCTTCTTCTGTAGCAACCATGATTTCGGTAAATTTATTTTCATCCTGGAGTTTTGCCAGCCTTTCGTGCGGAATGAGCATAGCTGTAAGAAGAGCCTTTTGCATATTCCGTACACCAACAACCCACGCGGCAACACGATTAATGCTTGCATCGAAATAATCGAGTCCTATAAGAACTTTGTCATCGGCATTGTTGCGAACGATTTCGGTTGCAATTGCCTTAAGTTCATCATCAAGTAAAACAACATGGTCTGAATCCCAGTGAATTGGACGGGTTACATGAAGAGGAATTTTATCAAAGAAGTTGAGTAGCGCAGGCAACTTGTCACTAATTACCTCGGACGGATGGAAATGACCGCTGTCCAACAGGGGATATACATTTTCATGTGTTGCAGCGTAGCTGATGTAAAATTCGCTGCTGCCAACTGTAAACGCTTCAAGACCAATTCCGAAAAACTTGCTTTCGCATGAGTCGATTATAAGTGACGGGTCATATTTTACCGAATAAATTTCATCAAGACTTTCCTTTAAACGCTTTCTCGGCGAAAATTTATCTGCAGGGTTATTTTTGTAACCATCGGGAATCCAAATGTTACACAGTGCAGGTGTACCAAGCTGTTCTCCGAAATAAGCGGCAATTTTACGGCAAGCCATCGCGTGATCTATCCAAAACTTTCTGATTTCCTTATTTGGATGGGATAGTGTAAGACTGTCTGCAGCTTTAGGATGAGAGAAAAATGTGGGGTTAAAATCAAGTCCCAAATCGCGTTCCTTTGCAAAATCTACCCACTTTGCAAAATGCTCGGGCAGTAATTTATCACGGTCAACCTTTTCATCGGTTATTGCATAGCAAGCATGTAAATTTATGCGCTTTTTACCCGGAATGAGCTTAAGTGCTACATCAAGGTCAGCCATTAATTCCTCTGCATTGCGAGCTCTGCCAGGATAATTGCCCGTTGCAGCAATTCCACCTGTCAGTTCTGATGAACCTTCAAAGCCAAGCACGTCGTCTCCCTGCCAGCAGTGAATGGAAACGGGGATTTTTTTAAGTCTTTCTATAACGCTGTCGGTATCAATGCCGACTCTTGTATAATATTTTCTCGCGTCAGGATAACGATTTTTCATTTATTTTACCTCCACTATGTTAAAAGATTTTTTTATTATATTTCGGCCATCGGCAAGACTATTAATATCACCGGAGGCTAACATTTGAACTAAAAGATTTCCAATAGCTGTTGCTTCTGTCGGGCCTGCAGAAACGGGCTTGCCTGTATACTGAGCTGTAAGCTCATTAAGGTATCCGTCCTTGCTTCCGCCACCAACAATGTTTACTGTGCCAAAGCTAATTCCAAGCATTTTTTCCATTCCGGATACAGTTTCGGCGTAGCACTTTGCAAGCGAATGATAAATGCAGCGCACAGTATCGCCGATAGAGCAGGGGATTTGCATATTATGTTTTTCGCAATAACTGCTTATAGCATTTATCATGCTGTCGGGTGCCAAAAACGACTTATCATTTATGTCTATTATTTCTGAAAATTCAGATTTTTTAGCCATTTCACACAGCTCATCAAAGCTGTATTTTTTGTTTAATTCACGGCGCACCGACTGAATCATCCATAGTCCCATAATATTTTTCAGATATCTGAAACGATAATCATATCCACCCTCATTGGTAAAACCGAGCGAAAGACTGTCTTGCGAAACATCAGGTGTGGCGATTTCGCAACCCATCAATGACCACGTGCCGCTGCTTATGTAAAGTGCCTTTTCGTTGCTTGGTACAGCTAGAACTGCAGAGCCTGTATCATGTGTACATGGCAAAATCACATTGCAGTCAAATCCAACCTCTTCTGCAATTTCGGGCTTAAGCTGACCAACAATAGTAGAAGGCATATTAATTTTGCCGAAAATTTCACGAGGATATCCAAGTCGGTCAATAATTTCAAAATCCCAATCCTTTGTTTCAGCGCTGACGAGTCCCGAAGTGGATGCGTTGGTGTATTCGGTCATCATAACGCCGGTAAGTAAAAAGTTAAGATATTCGGGAATGAACAGTAAATGTTTTGCACCGTTAAGCTGGTCTTTTGCAGCCATTAACTGATATATGGTGTTGAAAACCTGGGGCTGAATTCCAGTGCGGGTGTACTGTTCAATTTGTGAAACAAGAGTGGCTGTCTTTTCAACCATTCCGTCTGTGCGATTATCACGATATGCAACGGTATTACCAATTACATTTCCGTCTGCATCAAGCAAAACATAGTCAACACCCCAAGTATCAATACCGATAGTTTGAGGTATTTTACCTGCTTGTGCGGATTTTTTAAGACCGTTTTTAATTTCTAAAAACAGCTTATCAATTTCCCAACACAAATTTCCATTTTTATTAACAACCCCGTTATCAAATCGATGAATTTCTTCAGTTTTAATTATACCGTCCTCGAGCCATCCGGCAATAAGTCTGCCGCTTGACGCTCCTATATCAATTGCGATATAACATTTTTTCATAAAATCAACTCATTTTTTTAATCTTAGAAATATTATACAAAAATACGCCTCACATTACAAGAGCAGAATGCATTTAAAACTGATATTTTTATATATTAAGGACAGAATATTTTCAGGAGATGATTTAATGAGAAGAATAGCTTTTTTTGATACAAAACCTTATGATAAACAGTATTTTGACCAATTTAACAAAGAGTATGAAATCAATTATTTTGAGGGCAAACTTAATAAAAATTCAGCACCCGTTACTCGCGGTTATGATGCTGTAATTGCCTTTGTAAATGATGACATAGACGCAGAAACGATAAATATTTTGGCTGAAAACGGAGTCAAGGTACTTGCAATGAGATGCTCAGGCTTTTCGAACGTTGATTTAAAGGCTGCTAAAGATAAGTTGACCGTAGTTACCGTGCCGGCCTATTCGCCATACACTGTTGCGGAGCACGCTATGGCAATGCTTTTGTCGCTTAATAGAAAGATTCATAAAGCATACAACCGCACGCGCGATTTCAACTTTAGCCTGAATGGTATGACGGGATTTCTTTTGCGCGGCAAGACCATGGGCGTAGTCGGTACGGGTAAGATAGGCCAGGCTTTTATTGAAGTGTGCAGCGGTTTTGGAATGGATATTATTGCATATGACCCATATCCGCTTGAAAACAGCGATATTCATTACGTAAGTTTGGAGTATTTGTTTAAAAACAGTGATATTATATCGTTGCATTGTCCGTTAACAGACAAATCGTACCATTTGCTTAATAAAGAGGCATTTGATTTAATGAAAGATGGTACTTACATCGTAAATACCTCGCGTGGAGCGCTTGTGGACACCGAATCATTGCTTGACGCACTTAATTCGGAACGCGTTGCGGGCGCAGCCCTGGACGTATATGAGGAAGAAAGCGACTTTTTCTTTGAGGATTATTCGGGCTCAGTTATCAATGATGATATGTTATCGTTGCTTATCGCACATCCTCACGTACTTTTGACAGCCCACCAGGCCTTTCTGACCGACGATGCACTAAGTACGATTGCAAAAACGACTTATCAAAATTTGAGCGATGTTTTCAACGGTGAAATCTGCAAAAACGAAATTTTTTATAAAGGCAAGGAGCGCGTTGGCGCAGCAAAATAAATTTAAACTATAGAAATTCAGCTTAAATACGCAAGAGACAATCTGCATACCGCATATATTTATTAAAAAAAGCGGTATGAGGTGGTTTTTTGCTTACATATTTTTTATCGGTAGCGTTATCTAATATTCTTTATTTTATTCTTCATGTTTCAAACCCTGGTTCTTTTCCTCGTGCTTTGACACAAAAGGAAGAAGCGGACTTGCTTGAACGGTACAGAAACGGCGACGACGAGGCGCGAAAATTACTTATAGAGCATAATTTACGGCTTGTTGCTCACGTGGTAAAAAAGTATTATGATACCCATTACGACAATGACGATTTAATATCGATCGGAACAATCGGACTGATTAAGGCTATATCAAGTTTTAATGAAAACAAGGGAACAAAGCTTGCGACATATGCAGCCAGATGTATTGAAAATGAAATACTTATGTATTTTCGTGCGCAGAAAAAAACAGCACTTGATGTGTTTATTAGTGACCCTATAGATACCGATAAAGACGGCAATGCGCTGACCTTGCTTGATGTAATTGCGTCCGATTTTTCAATAGTGGACGATATTGATAAACGCATTAAAATTTGCAAATTACGCGATTATCTAAAAAGCGAATTGAACGACCGTGAACGCAAAATTATAATTTTGCGTTACGGTCTTAACGGGAGAAATGCCTTACCCCAGCGTGAGGTAGCTAAGCGTATGCAAATCTCCCGTTCATATGTCTCACGTATAGAAAAAAAGGCACTTGAAAAGCTGTATAATAAATATGAGGAAACACAATGTTAGCAATATACCGATTAAATGCCTTTGATTTTATCAATAACACCTTTTTCAAGGCGGCTAACCTGTGCTTGCGATATTCCAATTTCGTTTGCAACCTCCATTTGTGTTTTGCCTCTCATAAACCGTAAATTGAGTATTCTTTTTTCTCGCTCATTAAGGTTTTTTATTGCTTCCTTCAAGAAAATTTCGTCAAGCCAGTTTTTGTCGTCGTTTTTGTCGCCGACCTGATCCATGACATAAATAGTGTCTCCACCGTCAGAATAAACAGGCTCGTTAAGTGAAACCGGGTCGACAATGCTTTCAAGGGCTAAAACAACATCTCCACGCGGAATGTTCAGCTCTTTAGCTATTTCGTCAACAGTGGGCTCTTTTTGATTTTTAATAGTAAGCTGTTCCTTTACTTGCATTGAGCGGTATGCTGTGTCTTTTATTGAACGGCTGACACGAATTGGACTGTGGTCACGCAAATACCGCCTGATTTCACCAATAATCATAGGTACAGCGTATGTGGAGAACTTGACTTCGTGTATTGGATCAAAATTGTCAATTGATTTAATAAGTCCGATGCATCCGACTTGGAATAAGTCGTCAGGGTTTTCTCCGCGTCCTGCAAAACGCTGTACAACGCTGAGCACTAATTTTAAATTTCCGTTTATAAGTTCGTCTCTGGCTGATTTATCGCCCTGCTTGGATTTTTTGAGCAATTCCTCCTTTTGACGTTCACTCAGTACTGTTAGTTCAGCGGTATTAACGCCGCAAATTTCAACTTTGTTAAACTGCATTTGCTGCAAACCTCCGCATAATTTGATTACGCAAATAGTATTGCCGCTCATACAGTACCGAATACTGCAGAAATATTTTTTCGTTCGACTGATTTTGCTTTTATTTTACAAATACAGCGTTTACCGCTTGAACAGTAGTGAGGTTTCTGATAAAATATTCCTATATGTTGAGTAAAGAGGTTTTTTAATAATGGATGTAAAACAGAGAGCACTTAATAAACATTATGAATGGCGGGGAAAAATTGAAATTTGTTCACGCACCACTGTAAAAAACGCTGAGGATTTGTCTTTATCATATACACCCGGTGTAGCCGAGCCATGCCTTGTCATAGAAAAGGATATTGATAAATCATATGAGCTTACACGTAGAGGAAATATGATTGCGGTGGTTACTGACGGATCTGCAGTACTGGGACTTGGAAACATCGGTCCGGAGGCTGGTATGCCTGTTATGGAGGGTAAATGTGTACTCTTCAAGGAATTCGCCGGTGTTGATGCTTTTCCGCTGTGTATTAAGTCAAACGACGTTGATGAAATTGTGCGAACAATTTATCTTTTGTCCGGTAGCTTTGGCGGTATCAACCTTGAGGATATTGCGGCACCACGTTGCTTTGAAATTGAGCAAAAGTTAAAAGAAATTTGTGATATTCCTGTTTTTCATGATGACCAACACGGCACTGCCATTGTTGTTGCAGCGGCACTGCTTAATGCTCTGAAATTGGTAAAAAAAGATATTTCCGAGATAAAATGTGTTATTAATGGTGCAGGGGCTGCCGGTACAGCAATTGGCGAGCATTTGATGAAGCTAGGACTTAAAAATTTAATTATGTGCGATAAATTTGGGGCAATATATGCGGGAATGGATGGTTTATCTGCCGCTCATATTGAGTTGTCCAAAAAAACGAATCCAAATAATGAGCAGGGAACTCTTGCTGATGTAATGTGCGGTGCAGATGTATTTATCGGAGTCTCCGCACCTAATGTTGTAAATGAGCAAATGGTTTCGTCAATGGCAAAAGATGCTGTAGTATTTGCAATGGCAAATCCAACACCCGAAATTATGCCGGATAAAGCTGTTGCCGCCGGTGCAACCGTCGTTGGAACGGGAAGGTCTGATTTTCCGAATCAAATCAACAATGTGCTTGCATTCCCGGGCATATTCCGTGGTGCGCTCGATGTGCGAGCAAGTGATATAAATGACGAAATGAAAATGGCAGCGTCATACGCAATTGCCAATTTGGTATCAGAAGACCAATTGTGCAGTGAATATATACTGCCAAAAGCATTCGACTCACGAATCGCTCCCGCTGTTGCTCAGGCAGTCGCTGAGGCTGCAAAAAAAAGCGGTGTTGCGCGTCTGTGATTCGCTAATTTATATCAATTCAGGTTGCTGGGCATTTAATTTTTTTGGCATTATCGCCGAAATAAATAAGATGTGGTTAAATTATTATCAAAGTTCTTGCAATATTAGTAAAATTAGGGTACAATAGATATAACCAAAAACTTGGAGGTATTTTAAAAATGGTAAAAGTTGCTATTAATGGTTTCGGCCGTATTGGTCGTCTTGCTTTCAGACAGATGTTCGGCGCTGAGGGTTACGAGGTTGTTGCTATCAATGACCTTACCAATCCGACAATGCTTGCTCATCTTCTCAAGTACGACTCTGCCCAGGGCAGATATGCTCTTGGCGACACTGTTTCCGCAGATGACGAAGCAGGCACTATCACAGTTGCTGGCAAGACTATTAGAATCTATGCAGAAAAGAACGCTGCAGATCTTCCTTGGGGAGAGCTCGATGTAGACGTTGTTCTTGAGTGCACAGGCTTCTATTGCTCTAAGGAAAAGAGCCAGGCTCACATCGATGCTGGTGCTAAGAAGGTTGTTATTTCTGCTCCTGCAGGTAAGGATCTTCCCACTATTGTTTACAGCGTAAACGAAAATACACTTACAAAAGATGACAAAATCATCTCTGCTGCTTCTTGCACAACTAACTGTCTTGCTCCTATGGCAGACACTCTTAACAAGTATGCTCCTATCGTCAGCGGTATCATGACAACTGTTCATGCTTTCACCGGCGACCAGATGGTACTTGACGGCCCACACAGAAAGGGCGACCTTCGTCGTGCTCGTGCTGCTGCTGTTAACATTGTTCCTAACTCTACCGGCGCTGCAAAGGCTATCGGTCTTGTTATTCCTGAACTTAACGGCAAGCTTATCGGCTCTGCTCAGCGTGTTCCGGTACCTACAGGTTCTACTACACTCCTCGTTGCTGTTGTTAAGGGCAAGGATGTAACTGTTGACGGTATCAACGCTGCTATGAAGGCTGCAGCTTCAGATTCTTTCGGTTACACCGAAGAGCAGCTGGTTTCTTCTGATATCATCGGCATCAGCTACGGCTCTCTGTTCGATGCTACTCAGACAATGGTTACTAAGGTTGATGACGATACCTATCAGGTACAGGTTGTTTCTTGGTACGATAACGAGAACTCCTATACAAGCCAGATGGTACGCACAATTAAGTACTTCGCTGAACTGTAATTTTTCAAAACACTAAAATAAAATCGGACAACCTTATGGTTGTCCGATTTTTGTATGAATAAAAAAACTTACGAGTTTTAATACTGTAAATTTGAAATTATTTATTAGTTTTTCTTTTAAATTATTTATTAGAATTATCTTTCATTTGTTTTGCAATGTCAGCCAGCTCTTCCTTGTCCTTGTCCGACATACAACGGTAGCTCATAATCAGAGCCTTTTCATCACTGTCAAGTATATCGAAGCTTAACAAATTATTTCTATTGTATAGTGATGGGCCGCTGCCGAAAACAAATTCACCGTTAACCAAGGCATCTATTGAAGTTTTAAAAATTTTGGCTAATTCACTGAGCGTTTCAACAGAAGGGTAGCGTCCACCAGTTTCATAATATGTGTATGAAGATCGTGAAACATTTATAGCATCTGCAACTTCTTGTTGAGTGAGGTTTCGCGTTTCGCGTAGCGTTTTAAGATTATATTTTAAATTGATTTTCATATTGCCTTCACCTCTTTTTCTTTTTATTATAGTAGTTTTTAAGGGTTTTTGCATAAAACGTGATTTGTAGTCACAGGGACGTTTATAATTATATTTGAAATATATACATCCATATGCTATAATGTTAAAACTAATAATTAAGGGAGAGTATTTATGAACAATGAATCTATCGGAGCATTTGATTCAGGACTTGGAGGGTTGACAGTTGTCAGCCAAATTCATAAATATTTACCTGATGAAAGTATCGTATATTTTGGAGATACCGGTCGCGTACCATACGGAAGTCGGAGTAATGAAACAATAATTAGGTACGCTAAACAGGATATTAATTTTCTAAAATCTCACCATGTTAAACTTATTGTAGCCGCTTGCGGTACAGTTAGCTCGGTGGCAGCGTCCGCCGCTGAAGGACTAAATGTGCCTTTTGTTGAGGTAGTTACACCCGCCGCTGAGATTGCAGCTAAAACTACAAAAAACGGTAGGATAGGTGTAATCGGTACAGCTGCTACGGTAGCAAGCCACTCTTTTAAAAATAAAATATTAAATTATAATAATGAATTAGAAGTTTTTGAGCATTCTTGTTCACTTTTTGTGCCATTTGTAGAAGCCGGTTTTATATCACCAGATGATGATTTAGTTGTCGGAGTGGTAAAACGATATATTGAGCCGCTTGTAAAAGATAATGTTGATACACTTATTCTTGGCTGTACGCATTATCCAATACTGGCTCCGATCATTCAAAAGGTTGTAGGTGATGAGGTTAAACTTATCAATACAGGTGAAGCGGCTGCTATAAAAATAAAACAAATTCTAACAGAAAACGATATGCTGTCTGAAGAAAAGTCTGAAAGTCATTTTTTTGTAAGCGATACAACGCAGACATTTATCGAAACTTCAGAAATTCTTTTGGGAAAAACACTTGATTTTGACATAAAGAAGGTCAACATTGAAAACTATTAATATGAATAAATATATATTTACCATTTCAAGCAAAATTATTGTTGACGGTGATACAAACTTAACAGAACTTACAACTGTTGGGAAATATAGTCGAGTAAATAATAAATGGGTTATGATGTATGACGAGATCATTGACGATACATCCTCAAAGGTGTGTACGGTTATCCGCGTAACCGATGATGCGGTTAGCATTACCAGAAACGGGGATGAATCCTCACGCATTATGATTCAGTTAGATAAACGAAATATGTGTCATTACCGCACCGATTATGGCGAACTTATGATGGGCGTTTATTGCTCGGAAATAAAAAATGAACTTAATCAAAACGGTGGCGAAATAAAAATGATATATACGCTTGATGTTAATGCGTCGGTGTTCAGTAAAAACGAAGTAACGATAAAAGTCAGAGAGGTAAAACCAAATGTCTAAAACTGTTAATAAATCAAAGTCGGATATTAAAGAAATTGTAATGTCAGCAGCCGGTAGAGCTGTTGCTGACGGTATTTTTGCCGCAGATGCAGCATTACCTTCTTTTAACATTGAAACGCCTGCTGACAGACAGCACGGCGATTATGCAGTGAATGCAGCAATGGCATGGGCAAAAGCATTGCACATGGCACCGGTTAAGATTGCGCAGGCACTTATTGAACGCTTTGATTTTAATGATACTTACATTGACCGCTGCGAAATTGCCGGCCCTGGCTTTATGAATTTTTATTTAAACGATAAGTATTATGCCGATATATTGGCTAACATTGATGAAGAGGGCGATAATTACGGTCGCTCCGATTACGGTCAACAGAAGCGCGTGTTGATCGAATTTGTATCTGCAAACCCGACAGGACCAATGCACATTGGAAACGCACGCGGCGGTGCAATCGGCGACTGTTTGGCTTCTGTAATGGATTTTGCCGGATATGAGGTTGCTCGCGAATTCTATGTTAATGATGCAGGAAACCAAATTGAGAAATTTAAAGTTTCACTCGAGGCAAGATACCTCCAGATTTACGACCCATCAGTAGAAATTCCAGAAGATGCTTACTTGGGCGACGATATAACACAGCACGCAAAGCACTTTGCTGAAATTCACGGCGACAAATATGTAAACGCTGATTCTGATGAGCGTAAGCAGGCTCTTTGTGATTATGCGTTGCCCCTTAATATTCAAAAACTCCATGATGATTTGGCAAAATACCGTATTACATTTGACAAGTGGTATTTGGAAAGCACGCTGCACAAAAACGGAGCGATCAAAACAATTGTAGACGCACTGACCGAAAAGGGACACACTTATGAGCAGGAAGGCGCAATTTGGTTCCGATCTACAACATTTGGCGAAGATAAAGACAGAGTTCTTGTTCGTGCAAACGGGGTACCGACATATGTTGTACCTGATATTGCATACCACTATAATAAACTTGAAGAAAGAAAGTTTGATATAGCTATCGATGTGCTGGGTGCAGACCATCACGGATATGTTCCGCGCATGAGAGCAGCTATGGAAGCTCTCGGAGTTGATCCTAACAGATTTGAAGCAATTATTATGCAGATGGTTCGTCTTGTTAAAAACGGCGAGACATACAAGCTGTCAAAGCGTTCAGGAAAGGCAATTACACTTGAAACTTTGCTTGATGAAATACCGATTGATGCAGCACGCTTTTTCTTTAACCTGCGCGAGCCGAACAGCCATCTTGAATTCGATCTTGATTTAGCAATTGAACAGTCATCGCAAAATCCGGTTTATTATGTACAGTATGCAAATGCGCGAATTTGCAGCATTATGAAAAACATCAGTGAGACAGAGAATGTTGATGAATTGCTTAATAATGTTGATGCTACATTGCTCAAAGCAGATGAGGAACGCGAATTAATCAGACTGCTGTCTACTCTTGACGAGGAAATTATACAGTCGGCTAAAAAACACGATCCGTCAAAGATTACTCGTTATTCATACGATGTAGCAACACTGTTCCATAAGTTCTATAATTCCTGCCATGTTAAATGTGAGGATAGAGAGCTTATGAAGGCAAGACTTTATCTGTGCAAGTGTACGAAACAGGTTATCGGTAATGTTCTGTCTATGCTTAAGATAACCGCACCTGAAACAATGTGAGGTAATATTAGTTGATTATAATGGCTGTTGATTTAGGAAAGGCACGTACCGGTGTTGCTGTTTGTGATAGCGGCGAAACGCTTGCCTTTCCAAAACAAGTTATTTGTGAAAGAAATGAAGATCGCCTGACCGAAAAAATCTGTGAGCTTGCAGCGGAATACCGCGTTGAGCTGATTGTTGCCGGATTGCCAAAAAATATGGACGGCAGTCAGGGATATAGGTGCGAAGAGTGCCGTCATACAGCTGAAATGATTGAGGAAAAATCGGGCATTAAGGTAGATTTATGGGATGAACGCTGTACAACAATAATTGCGGCAAATCACCTAAATGACACAAATACGCGTGGGAAAAAGCGCAAACAAGCTATTGACAGTGCCGCTGCGACTGTTATTTTACAGGATTACCTTAATTATAGAAAGAATAAGAAATAAAAAACTTAATTACACAATAATGAAAATTACCCCATTTGTTAGACGGTGCAATATGCTGTCTGACAAATGGGGTAAATTTTATGTCAAAACGAGGTTTAAATAAAATCATATCGTAATGACTTTATTAATATAAAATTTAACTGGCTGCAGCTACAAATCACAGGCTCAAGTCACTCATGTAACTTATTATTCAAATTTCAGTTGTTATTTAAACTTTGTCTGCATTTTTTGTCGCCTTGATTTATTCTAGGTGTTTTTTTACTTTCCTGTATTGGAAAAATCAAAATTTCCTCTGAATAAGTCAAATATACAACCTGACATTGAGGGGGTACATGCGACAACCGTTGGGCTAAGTATCATTGGGCAGACATATCCGCTTGAAATAAGCTGTTTTTCCGCTTTGTTAAGCGCGGCGGATTTATCCACAGCACTGACAGCTTTTTCGGCGTTTATCATGAGTCTGTCAAATTCAGTGTCTGAAATACCGAATATGTTAGCGCTGTTACCGGTTATGAACTGGTTAAGGGTGCTTTCGGCATCAAGCGTACCGTACCCAATGGGATAGAGTACCACCGTATAATTGCCCGAAGCAATTCTTTTCTGCATTTCATTAAATGAAACGCCCTCTGTGTTAATGTAGGCATCCAAATTGCTTTGCCAGCTTGCAGCAATCTTTACAGCCAGACTATCCATTTGTTCGTCCTTGACATAGAGTAGGGTTGTACCGTTCATGCTTCCGCTGTTTTCTTTTAATGCTTGCATATACTCTTGTTTTGCTTCGTCTGCGTTCATAGGCTGCTGTGTATACTCGTTAATATAATTAACATATTTTTCACCGCAGACATTAATATCGGGCGCAATTAGACCGCTGAACATACTGTACCCCGATGGCAAAGCTTTCTCAATTGCGGTGCGGTCGAGCGACTTTACAAGCGCCGACGAGCCAAGTTTTGTACCACAAATTGGCGCATTTGGATTTATTATAATTGACCAAACGGTGCGCTGAAGTGACGATGTATTAAGACCGGCGTTTTTAGCATCCATCTCCTTGTTTGCACCTATTACAGCAATATCAATAACACCTTTTGTTATAGAAAATATTTTCTCATCGCTCGTTTCGCCAAATGTCATTGTGACTGATGCAGGTTTTGCTCTTTGTCCGACATAATCGCTGTTACGGCTCATTTTAATAATTTTATTTGTCCAATTGCTGAGGTAAAACGGCCCGCAATAAATCATATCGTCATCGGACAATCCGTATTTACCTTTACACTCATTAAAAAATGTGCGATTACACGGCATGGATACCGTGTCGGCTAAACGGTAAAAAAGGTCGGATATTTTCTTTTCGAGTACAATTTTAATCGTTTTACTGTCCACGGCAGAAACGCCGAGTTGCGCTTCGTTAACTTCGCCACTATTGAATTTTGCCGCGTTTTTTATACAAAATAATGTGTTGGCATAAGGGGATTTTGTATCGGCACTCAAAGCTCTGACGATTCCGAAAACAAAATCGTCGGCAGTAATCTTTTCATCGTTGCTCCATTTAGCGTCTTTTAGCTTAAATTCATATGTAAGCTCGTCACTTGAAACACTCCAACTATCGCATAATGATTGTTCCACATTGCCGTCAGCATTTATTCTGAACAACCCCGTCATAGTGTTGCGTGCGATAATAAGCTCGCTGTCGGAAGAAGCAAGCTGTGGGTCAATGTTTACAGGCGGCTTGTCCACGCCCATGCTTATTATTTTATTTTCATTTGAATTAAATTCGCAGCCGCACAGTGAAATTACGGTTAATATGCAAAGTGCAGCAGCAAGTAAGCGTTTTAAAAGGGACATAATAATCTTCCTTTGAAAATAATGTTACAAAAAGCGGCTGTTGATAACAGCCGCCGATAATTTATATTGCGTCATCCTCAAAAACTGCTTCAGGCGGAAGCAAAAGCTGTTCGGGATTTTTAATCAGTTTTTTAAGTATTCTCATTGATGATGCGTAATAATATCCATCACAAATACGCTCATCAGCAACGATTTTTATGTTTATGAACTTTCTTTTTTCAGGATTTCCTTCATTATCTAAAACTGTTTTTGTTTCCTTTTTACCCATTGCAAAAAAGACAGAGCATGTACCGAATTCATACAGATGGTGGTAAATAGGACCAACGCCGAGTGAGCCCATATCTGTAATAAAGGCGCTGGAATGGAATGGAGAAGCGCGGTTAATAAATTTAGGCATGAGCCCAATTTTATCAAGTGTACGTGCAGCCCAGATAATAAAAACTTTTATAAACATGGGGCAGGCACCTATTGCCATTGCCAAAATATCGGTTTTACTGCCTTTTGCTTCGGCTTTTTTAACGCTCTCTACTTCTTTATCAAGTGTTTCATTAAACTTTCTGCACACATCATACATGGTGTCTTCTGGGTCAAATTCAGGCATAATGGTCGTTTCTTCACCTTTAATTGTCAAGTCATGTTTGACTGCAAGCGAAATTCGCAGGCTGTTTCTTGCATAAATGCGCTTGCCTGCAACGAAACGGTTAAGCCTCGGTCGTATAGAAAACAAGCGAACAATTGCCGACATAAACAGAAGAAGCATCGACAGATTTTTAATATCGGTTCGACGATGTTCCCTGATAAAATGCTCAACCTCAGTAATATCGATTGTGTCCTCAAAATACACTAATGAATCAGTACGTGTACGCATTATAAGCGGAATAATGTGGAAAAGGGTGTCTATTTTGCGCAGTTTAAATCCGTCATATCTGTCGCCAATACGACGTTTTCTGTTTTTATATAACATATTTTCCTCCGTTATAAGTACAAAAAATGCACTTATATGTACTATTATATATGTAAAATATAAATTTGGCAAGATTAAATAATTTGCACTTGACAAAATGATATATACACACTATAATTATGTTTGCTGTAAAGTATAAAAGCTTTACACCTTGTGTTAATGAGCGTAAGGAGTATCACGATATGGGAAAGGATTTACGCATCAGCTTGCTGTTGGCCTATTACGGGCCACTTATCACCGAAAAGCAGCTATCACTCCTCGATTTATATTATAACGAGGACTTGTCATTAGCTGAAATTTCGCAAAATGAGGGGATTACCCGTCAGGGTGTCCGCGATTCGATAAAAAAGGCAGAAGCCGCGCTTCTTTCACTTGAAGAAAAGTTGCATCTTGCCAGCCGCTTTGCTAATATTGAGACAGCGCTGCAAAAAATACGTTCTATGACCGATAACAAAGAAATTATTTCAATTATAGATTCTATTTTAAAACAGGAGGAGCTTGAATAGTGGCATTTGATAATCTTACCGACAAACTGAGCGCTGCATTTAAGCGACTTAAATCAAAAGGAAAGTTGTCTGAGGCCGATGTAAAGGAAGCGATGAGAGAAATTCGTCTTGCTTTGCTTGAGGCCGATGTTAACTATAAGGTTGCAAAGGATTTTACCAATTCGCTGACTGAAAAGTGCGTTGGCGAAAAGGTAATGGAAAGTCTTACACCCGCGCAAATGGTTATTAAACTGGTTAATGAAGAATTGACTCAGCTAATGGGTGGCGAAAATGTACGACTTAACTCCTCATCTAAGTTGCCGTCTGTTATCATGATGTGCGGACTTCAGGGCTCGGGTAAAACCACTCATTCGGCCAAACTTGCCAAAAGGTTAAAGGCAGAGGGTCATCGCCCGCTTCTTGTAGCCTGCGATATTTACCGCCCGGCTGCCATAGACCAGTTAAAAGTGGTCGGTGAACAGGCTGGTGTGCCCGTATTTGAACGCGGTACGCAAAAGCCCGAAAAAACAGCTGATGAAGCTATTCGCCATGCGCGTGATTATGGCAACGATTATGTAATTCTTGATACAGCAGGACGTTTGCATATTGACGAAGCGCTTATGGCAGAGCTTACTCGAATAAAAGATGTTTCAAATCCGTGTGAAATTATACTTGTTGTTGATTCCATGGTTGGTCAGGATGCTGTCAATGTGGCAAAAGCATTCAATGACTTGCTTGAAATAGATTCAGTCCTGCTTACCAAGCTCGACGGCGATACGCGTGGCGGCGCTGCACTTTCTGTACGTGCCGTTACCGGCAAACCAATAAAATATGTCGGTACGGGCGAAAAGCTTGACGATATTGAGGAGTTCCACCCGTCTCGTATGGCCTCGCGTATTCTTGGAATGGGCGATGTGCTTTCTCTGATTGAAAAGGCGGAACAGCAGCTTGATGAAAAGAAAGCTGCCGAAATGGCAACAAGACTGAAGAACAACACGTTTGACATGAATGATCTTCTTTCGCAGTTCCAGGAAATCAAAAAAATGGGCCCTTTAAAACAGGTACTGTCCATGCTTCCCGGAATGGGCAGCAAGTTAAAGGATATTGATATTGACGAACGCCAGCTGCTTAGAGTGGAATCAATCATTTATTCCATGACTAAGAAAGAGCGAGAGAAACCTGATATCATTAATCCGTCCCGTAAGCGTCGTATTGCGGCAGGCAGCGGCACTTCCGTTGAGGAAGTAAATAAACTGCTGCGCCAGCACGAACAAATGAAAAAAATGTTCAAACAAATGAACGGCGCTAAAGGAAAAGGAAAACGCGGTATGCGCGGAATGCAGCTTCCGCCGAATTTCAAATTCTGATTTCATCCCGATTATTTTATCAGGTGAATATACAAGTAAAATTAAATTAGGAGGTGCTGAAAATGGCAGTAAAAATTAGACTTCGCAGAATGGGTGCAAAAAAGGCTCCGTTTTATCGCATTGTAGTTGCAGATTCAAGATATCCGCGCGATGGTCGTTTTATTGAGGAGATTGGATACTACAATCCGCTTACCAATCCTGCAGAGGTAAAGGTTGATGCAGAGAAGGTTCAAAAATGGATTGGTAACGGCGCACAGCCGACAGATACCGTTAAGTCTCTTCTTAAGAAAAACGGCATTCTGTAATCTTGGAGGAACCGTAAATGGAACAATTATTGGTTACTATTGCTCGCGGCCTTGTAAAATGCCCCGACCAGGTAACCGTTACAGTAGACAATGCTGATGCCGAGGGTATAATGGTGTATCATCTCCATGTTGCTCCCGACGATATGGGCAGAGTCATTGGCAAGCAGGGTCGCATAGCTAAGGAAATTCGTACGCTTATGCGCTCGGTTGCTAACCGTAACGGACAAAAAATCATGGTTGAAATCGACTAATTAATATGTCGAGGTAATCGAAGGGGCAGACTTCAGTCTGTCCCTTTGGTTTTATAATATTAAAATAATAAGGAGCTTAGAAATGCTCAAACAATATATAGAAGCCGGAAAAATAACAGGCACGCACGGCATACGCGGCGAAATGCGCATGGAGTGTTGGTGCGATTCACCGGAATTCATGTCTGCGTTTAAAACGCTGTATTTATCATCTGATGGCAGTGAAAAGTGGACTAAGGTTGCTTGCAAACCACATAAAAACATTGCAATCGTCAAGGTGCCGGATATTGATACAGTTGAACAGGCAGAGCGCTTCCGCGGCAAAGTTGTTTATATCAGTCGCAAGGACGCAAAACTGCCTGAGGGCAAATATTTTGTTCAGGATTTGCTTGGATGTGAAGTTTTCGATTATGATAATGGAATACTTTACGGACAGATCAGCGATGTTTCAAAGACGGGTGCTAACGATGTTTGGCATATTAGCAATCAACGCGGAGAGTACCTTATTCCTGTTATCGATGAGGTGGTAGTTTCGGTTGATGTCGAAAGTCAAAAGATGCTTATTCGTCCTATGAAAGGTATATTTGACGATGAAAATTGACATTATGACCCTTTTTCCTGATATGTGTAATGCGTTTTTGCAGGAAAGCATTATTGGACGTGCTATTTCGTCGGGCTTGATATCGGTTGAATGTACTGATATTCGCCCATTTACCGAAAATAAACACGGACGTACCGATGATTATCCTTACGGTGGTGGTATGGGAATGGTAATGTCTGCACAACCTATATATGACTGTTATAAATCGATATGTGAAAAACGCGGTGATAAACCTCATGTCATCTATATGTCGCCAAAAGGTAATGTATTAACGCAACAGCGTGCACTGGAGCTGTCTAAGACAGACGGTTTTGTAATATTATGCGGTCACTACGAGGGTGTCGACCAGCGACTGCTGGACGAAATAGTGGATGAGGAAATATCGGTAGGGGATTATGTTCTTACTGGCGGCGAAATGCCGGCGCTGATACTGACCGATGCTGTTTGCAGAATGGTCAAGGGCGTGCTTTCGAATGACGAGTGTTTTACCGAAGAAAGCCACTTTTCCGGTTTGCTCGAATATCCACAGTATACTCGTCCTCCCGAATGGCAAGGTAGGGGAATCCCTGATGTGCTTTTGTCTGGGCACCATAAAAATATAGCCGATTGGCGCCGCAAAAAGATGCTTACAGAGACAGCGGACAAGCGTCCGGATATGCTTGAAACGGCAGATTTGAGTGAGAAAGAACGGCTTTTTGTTTTAAATTATTTAAATCAAAAAAATAAAAAATAGACGGACACATGAATATTTTAGTCAAAATGAGATACAATTTCAAAGAAATGTAGTGAAAGTCTACAAAGTATGGTGCAAAAAAACGGTCGTGATTTGTAGACAAAACAGAACTTTTTTCATATTGTGTTTTATATCATTGACCTTGTGTCCATTTGTGATATAATATATTTACAGAAAGATATTATGATTATATAAGGAGCGATATTGATGTTTATTAAGGATGTCGTTGTTCAGAATAAGGTTGGCCTGCATGCTCGTCCCGCTACTTTCTTTATTCAAAAAGCTAATGAACACAAATCTTCTATTTGGGTAGAAAAAGAGGAACGTCGCGTTAATGCAAAAAGCCTTCTGGGCGTTCTTTCGCTGGGTATTGTTGGCGGTACAGGTATTAAAATCATTGCTGATGGCGCCGATGAAGAAGCAGCTGTAGACGGACTTGTTGCTCTTGTTGAATCGGGATTTGCCGAATAATTCATAAATTGGTATAAAACGCCTTGTTAACAGGGCGTTTTATTTTTTTACAGAAATTCAACAATTTATATGATCTACAACAACTAAATTAACTATTTGTATAATAATAAATATTGTATCAATATATAAAAATATTACAATTTTAATTGTGTTTTAAAATGATCAGTACTAATCAACATATTTTGTATTATTTTATGATGTAATACGCCCAAAGTTAAATATAATCAAATTTTTTGTTGTTGGAGGATTATATTAAAAGAGGTCACGTGACAAATAACAATTATATGGCCTAAAAGCTTCAAAACGTCGCCAATTAACGCTTAATATATTTTTAGTATACTTACACATTCAAACACTAAATTGAGTGTTAAAATCAATAATAAAGCACGATATGCCTTTAGCTACGATCGTTTTATTACTAATAAAAAAACCACCGGCATTGCCGGTGGTTTTTAATAAATATGATTACATTTATGCTGCTGGTTTAGAGGTAGCGGTGGTTGATGACGTGGTAGGTTTTGATGAGGTTGTTGTTCCGCTTGAACCTCCGCCGGATGAAGTGCCGGATGAAGTGCCGGAAGTCGCTCCTGATGAGGTACCAGATGAGGCACCAGACGATGTACCTGATGAAGCACCTGAAGATACACCTGATGAACTGTTTTCATCACCGGCAACAACTATATGCTTGCCAGTACAAACCGGTGCATAATCTCGTTTATAGTATCCTACTCGAGTGGTGTCACTGCACTTTGAACTTGCAATAAGTCCGGAATGTACACAATATTTAGCTGTTTTTACATTGCTGCTTTTTGCAAATGTCGTTTTTTCAAGATCTTTATGAACAGTTTTGAAAACAGCTTTCCACAATCTGAGTGCAGGGTTAGTGCCGGATGACAAACTATTCATTGATTTCGGAGGGTCACAGCCGAACCATACAGCCGAAATATAATGAGGTGTACCTCCTACAAAATAACGGCCCTTGTTATTACTGGTTGTACCGGTTTTGGCTATTATTTGCCAACCATTGAAAGCTGCTGCACCTGCTGTTGCTTGAGATCCGGTAACAGTAGTACGAAGCATTTGGTTCATAATGTATGCAGTATCTTCGCCAATTGCTTGTTCGCTGTCACCGCTGTACTGAAGCACCGGCTCCTTGTAGTTTTCAAGTGTTTCGCGTGAATTCAGTACCAGCTCGTAGGTAGTGGGGGCATAATATTTTCCGCCGTTTCCGAATGTAGCATATGCGGCAGACATATCCACTGTTGTGACTCCATAAGTGCTTCCGCCAAGAGCCAAACCGGATACATTTTTATCACTGTCTACCAGCGTACTAAGGTGAAATTTATTCTTTGCGTAATCGTAAGCCTCTTCCTCTCCAAAGTCAATTAAAACTCGTGCGGGAACAAGGTTTAATGATCGCTCAAGCGCATTTTGAATCGTAACAGGTGCACTGGTTGACCAGTCGTAGTTTCTCAGCTTTGTGCCATTATAGGTGAGATCTGAGTTTTTAACTAAAGTCGACCATGTTATAAGGTTTTCCTCAATCGCCGCTGCATAAATGCCCACCGGCTTCATTGAAGAACCGGGCTGATGAGCAGCAGTTGCATGGTTAAGTCCACGACTGACTGTTTTTTCTCCTCTGCCACCACATATGGCAACAACATGACCTTCGTAGTCCATTATTGTCATAGCACCCGTGGGAGTGTCTTTAATATTATAAACCTTTGACCAGTTTGTGTTAGTTGTAAATACATCGTCGACAACATCTTGTATGCTGGTATCCAGTGTTGCATATATTTTCAGACCACCACGATAGAGCAGGTCCTCTGCACCGGATTCGGTATATCCCTTTTGCTCAACAAGGTCTTTTACAAGCTGGTCTATGAGTGTATCGGTAAAGTAGGAGAAAACGTTGCTGTCTTCTGTTGTATCCTCGCTGTCAGCTTCAGCATCCTCGTCGCTTATATCCTCTCCGTTTGACTGGAGGGCGTTGTAGCGTTTACCTGCAATACCAGCAAGCTCAACTTTTGATGCAATAGCTTCGTTCATCTGCTCTTCGCTAATGTATCCTTGATTGTACATCTCGGAAATGACCCAGTCGCGACGCATTTTATGCGTTTCCATTTCGGTGATAGGGTCGTAAGCTGCCGGCTCTTTTGTAATAGCGGCGAGCGACGCACATTCCTGAATGTTTAAATCTGATGACGGTTTGTCAAAGTAGTATTTGGCAGCAGCTTGAACACCGTAACAGTTATTATTAAGATAGATATAATTAAGGTAACATTCAATAATTACATCTTTTGAATATGTTGCGTCAATTTTTCTTGCACGCATGATTTCGCGTATTTTTCTCATCGGGCTAACATCGTTGTCGTTGGTTAAGTTTTTAATTAACTGCTGATCGATGGTAGAGCCGCCTTGCTGAGAGCCGAGGAAGGGGACAACCATGTTTGCAAAAGAAGCTATGGTGCGTTTCCAGTCGACACCGCTGTGGGTGTAAAAACGCTGATCCTCTGCGGCTACAAATGCATGCGGAAGGTCCGCAGTCATATTTTCAAGATCTACCCATTCGCGGTTTTCCTCGTAGAGCTCCTGATAAACGACCCAGTTATCCGAATCTTTACTGTCTCGTACATAGATGACCGATTTTTGGTTGACCGTCAGGTCGTTAAGGTTGTAATCAATTGAATCATCTACAAACCCAAACATATAGATTCCAAAGGCGCCGATAACAAGAAATGCTGCAATTACGCCGATAAGGAAAACAGAAAGAGCAATTTTGCCCACTGTGCGCCAAATACGGTTTGCATTTGTTAGCGGCTTTGTATCTTTTTTGTTCTTTGGGGGTTTGTTTACATTGCCCGAAGAAGTCCTCGAACTTAAATTTCTTTGGCTTCTTTGTGAGCCGTATGCACTGCGCGACATCGGAGCACGTTGTGCTCTGTTGTGCTCAGTGCTGCTTCCGGTGTATCTTCGGCTGTCGGGACCTTGCTGACCGCCGCGTGCTGCTTGTTGCTTTGAACCGGTTTGTCCGGAGGATGTCGTACTGAAACCACCAGTGTGACGCGTTCCGGATGTACGGTCCACGTTGTGTTTTTGTTCAAAATCGTTGGCCATAAAATCGCCTCCTAAAAGAAAGTGAAAAACTAAATTTTACTTAACTCTGTTTGCAAATAATAATTATACCACATTTTTAAAAAAATGAAGTTACAGTATTTTAACCTTTTTACATATTATAACTTGACTATTACATTAAAAAGTATAAACTTATAGTTAAATGTAAAAAAGCCTTGCCGAAACGTTTATAACACAAAAAGGATGACAACATACAACCTTTTGTTGTTTATAATATCACATATTAATTAAAATTTCTAGTACTATTGCTGTTTTTGTGCCCAATATGGCATATTAAAATAATTTTGGACTAATTTGTTTACTCTATATTCATAATTTTGCTACTGGCGAGTAACATATTATTACTATTATAGCTTTAGCTTCTAAATCACAATTTTAATAAATTACAACCTTTATTTATCGAAAGGAAGACTTTAAATGAACGAATTTGATGAAATTAAAAATAATGCGGGGGATGTAGAAAACCGCGATGCACAATCTGCTGAAAACAACCAAGATTCAGCTGGTGAACAGTCGTATAGCTACAAAAGTGACCAAATAATCCAGGATTCTGTCTATTCTCAGCAATCCGGCTCGGATGGCAGCCAACAAAACGCTGACCAATATTCCCAGCAATATACCTATCAATCTCGACAGTCGGATTATACACAGCCTACTTATCCTTACAACAGTTATTCGCAAAGCGGATATACCAGTCAGACACATACAGCACCGGTGTATGCATCACACGAGGCTGTTGCAGCAAAGAAAAAGGAGCGTAAACCTGTTACTCTTGGTAAGGTAATTATTTGCATGCTTATTGCTGCAATAGTTGCCAGCGTTGCTTCGGTAGCAGCAATGCGCGTATTTATGTCTGACTCAAACGGTACATTGCAAAATAATACCACAAATAAAACTAATATCATTACATCAAATGTTGAAATGTCTACCGTAGAGGCAGTCGCTAAAACAGTTACTCCGAGCGTCGTGTGCATCGAAGTAAATATGAATGTTAAAAACAATTCATATTACTCGTTTTTCGGCAATTACGGCAACCCCCAGAATTCACAGTCAACCAGCTATGGTTCAGGAGTTGTTTATTCTACAGACGGATATATTATTACCAATTATCATGTAATATCTAGTGTTTACTCATCAAATGTTACAGATGCTTCAATTAAAGTCTATCTTGATAACGACAGCGAAAACGGCATTGATGCAACCATAATCGGATATAATTCAGCTGCAGACCTTGCCGTTCTTAAAATTGAAAAGACGGGTCTTACTGCTGTTGAAATCGGTGACTCATCAAAGCTTGCTCTCGGTCAGACTGTTATCGCTATCGGAAATCCAGGAGGAATTCAGTACGCAGGTTCTGTTACCAGTGGAATAATCAGCGGACTTGACCGTCAGATTTCGGTTGATTCGGTTACAATGTCACTTATTCAGACCGACGCCGCAATCAACCCGGGTAACTCAGGCGGGGCACTTGTTGATGCATCGGGACGGCTTGTTGGAGTGCCCAACGTTAAGATTTCTGCCGATGGATATGAAGGCATGGGATTCTGTATTCCGGTAAATACAGTTGTTGATATTTGCAATGATATTATCGAAAATGGAATGAGCAATAATCAGTCAAATGGAAAGCCTTATCTTGGAGTAGAAATTAACAGAGCCTTTACAGGCGGCGCTTATGTTGCTGCTGTTACTGAAGGTGGTCCTGCAGAGGCAGCGGGCATAAAGAGTGGAGATATTATCATTTCTTTTGGTGATACTACAATCACAGCATATGAAGACCTTATTAATGCAATAAACAGCCACAATGCAGGAGATCAAGTTACTGTTGGAATCTACCGCAATGGTTCACAGGGCAGCGTTAAGGTTACACTTGGCTCAAACGGCTGATAAAAGAAAAATAAATAATAAACTGACCGTACAGCATTTTTGCCGTACGGTCAGTTTTTGTGTTCTTTAAATGTTATTCGCAAAGATTCGCGTTTTTTATACTTTCCATAAAGTTGTTAACGGCTTCATCAGCGGTTGCTTCATCAATTTTATATTCACTGATTAACGAAGCAATCATTTCATCGCGCTCGGCGCCTTTTTCAAGAAGTTTCCACAAAAATGCACCGGTGTCGTTCAGCATTATAACACCATTGAAAGTATCGGGGTCATTACCAACATTTACAACCATGTTTTCGCCAGCAACAGTGCGCAGCTTATAGCTTGATTTAATTTTCATTCAAATAATCCCCCTGGGTTTTTATTAAATGGTACTATTAATTTTGTGTATTGTCAAGATAAAATTAACAAATCATGATGCCTGTACATATAGTGTATTGAAGTTTGTCTGGGTTTAAAGACAGCTTTATTATGTATTGAAAAGAGGCGTCTCAATTTGAGAAACGATAGTTTCACAGACGGATATGTTTGCGGTTCTCTTCCGGCAACAGAGGGAGCAGAGCCAATTAGAAATCCTGTTCTGGCAATGGCATATGTGCCTTTACAGACGCTAACAACGGTTTATACAGATGAGGACGCGCTTAGTCAGGGAACGTTATTTCCTGACCTTGATAAGCCGTTCCTTAAGGGGTTTGGAGGGGTTAAAAGATGAGCGACAGAGAAATGCTTCTTCGACGGCTTTCGAGCGCACAGTTTGCTGCGTGGGAAATGCATATGTATCTTGATACCCATCCAAATGACCGTTCAGCGCTGATGGCTATGCAAAAATACGATGAACGCGCACGCGCGTTACGTCAGGAATACGAAAAGCGATTTGGACCGCTTCGTCCTATGGATATGTACGGTGACACCCGTTCTGAATGGGTAAGAGACCCGTGGCCATGGGATGTAGAAAATCCGTTAACGTTAGGGGAGGTTGATAACTAATGTGGACTTATGAGAAAAAATTGCAGTATCCGGTAAAAATTGCACGACCAAATCCTGCATTAGCGAAGCTTGTTTCAGCCCAGTATGGCGGCGCTGACGGTGAATTAGGGGCATCGCTCCGTTATCTGAGCCAGCGTTATACCATGCCGATGCCTGAACTGAAAGCAATTCTAACGGACATAGGCACGGAAGAACTGGCGCATCTTGAGATGGTTGGAGCTATAGTTCATCAGCTTACTCGTGAATTAAGCGAAGAAGAAATTAAGAAAAGTGGCTTTGATACCTATTTTGTTGACCACACGACAGGTATATATCCTTCATCGTCTTCAGGAGTTCCATTTACAGCCGCATATTTGCAGTCTAAGGGTGACCCTATTACCGATTTGCATGAAGATTTGGCTGCCGAGCAAAAGGCACGCACGACCTACGATAACATTTTGCGGTTTACCGATGATCCTGATGTACGCGACCCGATTAAATTCCTGCGTCAGCGTGAGGTAGTGCATTACCAAAGATTTGGTGAAGCACTTCGCCGTTTGCAGGATAAGTTAAACGACCGTAACTTCTATATATTCAATCCATCGTTTGATTCACCGGTAAAACCTTGCGATGATAGATAGAACATCAAGAAAAAGTCTGTTTTGGGCATCTTTCTTATATAAATCGGCTATTGTGCAAATAAAAAGGGCTATGACTTCAAAGTGTCATAGTCCTTTATCTTTTTACTCTGCAATTGGTTTCATTGAGGGGACTACTTTTGTAAGTTCTACATCTTATTAAATCGTCACGGATAATTGTCATAAAAATTGTCGTAAAAGTCATAAAAATTTTAAAGGAAACCGAGTGATTTTTGCCACTCGGTTTGTTTTGTTAGGAAATCTTTGGTTTGCCTTACTACTTCGGGTTTTCTGTTGTTTAAATACCTATGTTGCTTCGCTCTAAATATCCACTGTCGCTTCAATTTATTATGTTAGTATGGTATTGTCAAAGAAAGACAAAAAGAAATGAGAGGATGCACCATGATATGCAACCGCTCCAATAATTATTTACTTGAGAGGTATAGGTTAATAGCATCTATAATAGTAATTGACAAAACGATAGAAACACTGGATAAAGCTATCTGAATATAATCTATAATCATTTCGTTATTTACAGCCAACAAAAAACCGTTAAAATTGAAATGGAGCAGAAGCGGTTTACCACTCGCTTTCGGGTTACTTACTTTACCATTCGAGTGATTTTATTATCAAGGCAATCGAATTGTTAAGTAGCCAGAAAACTGCGGTACGTGAGCCGATCGGGTAACGGTTTAGCTTCCGCTTTTATACTTCTTTCGGTTTGCCATTGGCTTAGCTCCTTTCTTAATTACTTGTAAGTTATTTCCTTTCTGTCATTATATTATCGTAGGGTTTGGTGTAAAAGCCAAGTGTATTTTGTAGTTAGTTTTATATTTTTTTGCATCTCAAACAATGAGGTGCTTTTTTTATACCATTTTAAGTAAAGCAGTAATAAAAATATTATATAATAAAATCGTAGAGTTAATAAAAAAGCAACCTATAAAATGAAAAAACACCCCATGACTTTTGTAGTCATAGGGTGTTTTCATTTTTTCAAATGTAGTAAAAGTGTAGTAAAATGCCTTTTATAGAGTTTTGTAAGCCCTGTAATACCGCTATTTTACGCCGTTTTTTAATCAATTGGTACCATTGTGAGAAAATTCTTGTTGACTAATTTACTTATCCCCGTTTGTCTCGAAAGAGTCATTTTTGAGGACGATTTTGCGTCCAGATTTACTACTTGCCATTGCTTACCTTATTCTTTTATGAATTGGAGAGCAATTCGGCAAATGTTGAGAAAGTCTACGTTATAGAGTGGGACTTCTCCTCAAACCATATATATTATATGTGAAGAGCCACAAATTTTAAAGACCTTGCGGCAAATTGGCATTCGCAGTTCCTTAGCGCTGACGAGGTGGCAAAAAAGGTGATTGCCCATGGCGTCTGCATCAATGTTACAGCTTCATCCCACCCCAACCGTCATTTACATCAAAGACTTGTTTATAATAAGAATATAAAACCTCGCAGCAAATATCTCTGCGAGGTTTTTTGTCTGTTTTCAGTTTTTTGCGGCTAATCTTTTGGTCAGATTTTCTTCACAGTTTATTTATTATCAGCTCTTGTGACAAGCACAAAGTCGTCGAGCTCGAGGTTGATTTGCTGTCCTTCTTTGTACCAAAAGTTGATCTGTTTTATTGATTCAGTGGATTTTTCGGTCCATGCCCATTGAGGAAGTACATAGGTAACTCTCATGGTCGATTTTCCGCCTATATAGGCAACCTGGGGAACAAGTGTTGCGGTCGCATAAGCAATTTTCGCTTTCAACTGCGGTAGCAAAACGGTTTTTTCGTCGGTGTTTTTCACGGTAATATGTATCGCACGCATACCGTTTGTCAGTTCGGTGTCGGATTTAAGCAATTCGCCCGAAATCGAGAGTGAATTGTGAGCGTTGTTGAAGTGGACGGCAAGTGAACCGCTCTTTGTTTTTTCAACTAGGGTGTGATTGTTTATGGTCGAGTTATTGGCTGTCAGCGCCTTTACGTCATTCTTGCTGAATTCGTCCTTTATAGTAGTGAATTGGCTCTTTTCACCAAAGTTTGCTTCGCCGAGAGCCGTTGCAAAAAATCTTGCAACGTCAACATTTTCGTTTATGCCGAGCAGGGCTTCTGTACCCTTGCCGACTGCAGCAACGGGAACCGCCTTTGAAGTATGGTTGCCGGTGGTGTAGTATGAGTTGCCGGCGGTGCTTGCGGTAGCGTCGGCAGGAATTTCGAGACCGCCTGTTTCGTGGTCGGCGGTGATGATGAGGACTGTGTCTGGGTTAAGCGCAACGAAGCGCATTGCGACAGTTATCGCACAGTCAAAGTCACTCATTTCTTTTATTTGATTTTCAAACTCGTTATTGTGAGCTTTTTTGTCAATTTGTGAGCCCTCGATCATGAGGAAAAATCCATTTTCGTCATCGTCAAGGAGGTCGATCGCAAGGTCGGTCATTTGCGCAATCGAGGGAGTATTTTCGTCGTGAGTATCGAGATTTTCTTCGGCAAAAAGACCGACAAGGGGAAGGGTTGCCTTTTCTGCTTCTTCCCAGCTTTCCGTGTATGTAACCGATGCATTCTTTGCGGTGTCGAGTTCGTCTTTGTTCACGTCAGCGTCATAATATTTTTTACCGCCGCCGAGCACAATATCGAGGGTGCCGTCGGTGAGCTTTTTAAGCTGTTGAGCGGCAATATCTTCCTGTAAATAGCGATCGGCTACGTGTGCAGTGAAGGCAGCGGGTGTAGCATCGGTGGCATTTGATGTTACAACAACGCCTGTGCTTTTACCCTTTTCAGCGGCAAGCTCGAGAAGTGTTTTGTAGCTTTCCGAATCATTGTGATTCATCGCGACGGTTTGGTTCGAGGTTTTGAATCCCGTTGCCAGAGCGGTACCGCCGGCAGCGGAATCGGTTACTTCGGCATCAGCCGAATAGGTGGTCTGGGAGCTTTGAACGGGCAGTTGATTGATCGCAAGCTTGCTTTGATACAAGCTGTCCTCGTACTTCGCTCTTGTAGCTTCGACAATGTTGAAGCCCATTCCGTCACCAATCATATAAATAAAGTTTTTCGGCTCGGTGTATTCGGCGCTGTTAATTGCGACAATCAAATTCTCAGAAACCTCGTGTGAGCCGTCGAGTTTTAATTCGGTTTGGCTGAGAGCGTCAACCGCATCTTGATAAAGGTTTACATCAATTACCTGTGACGAAACAGGGATTTCGTCCGATGACGTTACGTCGGCTGTTTCATTTGTGTCGCCGCAGGAAGCAAAGACCGATAAAACCAGCATTAAGACCAGTAATAAAGCTATAATTTTTTTCATATTTACCCTCCATTACGCTAAATGAAATAAAAAACAAGTTAATTAATATTATAATATTATATTACTGTTTCGTCAAACACTATTTTGGAAAAATCAGGGTGAGAAAATACACAACCTGCTTTATTTGATACATTATTGGTGCAAGAGCTCATAAAGTGCTCATAGCTTTGTCCCAATTGAAGTAAAAATATGAGGCTGTTTACAATTTTTAAAATGTCGTAAAAGTGTCGTAAAATGCTTTTTGTAGAGTTTTAGAAACCCTGTAATACAGCTGTTTTACGCCGTTTTCGCTTCGTATTCTTCTTTGGAAATCAACCCGCTACGGAGAAGCTCGTCTAATGCTTTTTTTCTGTTATTTGTGCAGTTGTATTTTCTTGCACAATCTTCACAAACATCTGTGTACCTTGTTCCAGTATCGTCTACAATTTTCATGTTAAACAACTTAACATCTTGCCTTTTACACATTTCACAATCACCTATCCAAGTATGGGACGGTTTTATTTCCGAAGCAGGGGAAGCGGCGGTATTGTTAAAATTTTTAACAGGAGTATCACTAAAACTAATATTGAAGTTTAAAACTTATTCTATTATTTTTTTTATTTAAAGTATTGGTCTCTACTCTTTAAACAATCAAGAGGATTCTTTACTCTTTTCTTAATCTTGATAACTCTCAATTACTGTATGTTTAAGATAAAGACTCATAATGCTTATATAATCATAATGATTAATAAGAGCGTTATATAAAAGAGAAAGAGTCATAAAGATTCTATAAGAATCGTTAAGACTCGTATAATTGCACAAATATTGAACTTTATAATTGTTTGTGGTATAAATTAAATAAAGAAATCTCTCAATGGAAAGTAAAATTTTACAAAATGCAATCGACTTTTTATTGAATGCAAGTTATTATTGTCTTATAATACTAATAGGAAAGGAGTTTTTATATGTTAGGCGATAATATTAAAAAATTCCGCAAGCAAGCAAATATGTCACAAGAAACCCTTGCTGAAAAATTGGGTGTCACAAGGCAAAGCATTAGTCTTTGGGAAAATAGCCAATCCCAACCATCAATTGAAACTGTTTTATCTCTTGCTAAAATTTTTAATAAAACAACCGACGAATTATTGTCAAATGTGAAGGAAGAAACCGCAGATACGAAACCGCAATGCAAAGAACGGAAAACGCGAATGTTTACAGAACCCCGATATTTTGTTTTAACATTAGTCACCCTTGTACTTATTGGAATCGGTTGCCTCTTTTGGCTAAAACCAAACTTTTCTATTGAGAAAACAAATATCATTATCAAACATTTTTCAGAAGACACAGATGCTATTGCAAACGCTGAAGCTTCAGTAGTAAAGGTGTTCTGCTATGATCACCTCGGAAAAGAAATAGCAACAGGTAGCGGAGCTGTTTTATTTCATAAAGATATGATTGTTACAAATTATCATGTTATTGATGAAGTGTATTCTATGAAGGTATCCACAGACCAAGATATCACATATAACGTCGCAGGTGTTTGGCACCAAAACGAAAATCAAGATATTGTCATTCTAAAACTCGAACAAGAAACAACCCTAACACCGTTAAAAATCGGTGATCCATCTATTTTGAAAAAAGGCGAAACCGTGACTGCAATTGGAAGTCCACTTGGGATAAAGAATACCGTATCAAAAGGCAATTTAAGTGCTCGCATTATGCAAAACGATTATGACATTCTCCAATTTACAGCACCAATATCAAATGGAAGTAGTGGCGGAGCCCTTTTTAATGAAAGAGGAGAAGTTGTCGGAATTACTAATGCATCATTTACGGAGGGTCAAAACTTAAATCTTGCCATTCCAATCGATTTAGTTCAAAAACTATATCGATCTAAAAGCACTTCTATAGAAGCCACACCTCTTGAAGAAACATATTGGGAAAATCATATTGATGATTATTATACATTTACATATGGAAAACCGATTGTAGTGACATTAGACCAATTAAAAAGAAATCCCCTTCAATATGATAAAAAGTACATAAAGATAATATCCTATGTTTCAAGCATTAATATGTTCACTGATGATTTTAAAATTGAATTATATATATCAAACAAAGAAAAGGTAACAAGAGATGTAAATTATGATAAGGAAAAGGACAGCGGCACTCACTTTACAGAGCATCCGTTTATTCGAGCTAATATCTATTCATTATCTTGTAACTATACACACGGAATAAGAAAAAACATTCCTGTTTCAGTTGGAGAACGAATAGAAATAATCGGTGTTTTCTCTTGTTGGAAACAAGGTGAGAAAATGGGAGACGGAACAAGTATATATGAATATTCTGGTTCGGAAATTGATATTGCATACCTAAATGGAATAAGATAATAGATTCAATCTATAAAAACACCCCATGACTTATTAGTCATAGGGTGTTGATTTTCTTAATCAATCGGTTTCATTGTGGGGACGAAAGCAACCATCTTTTCAATCCGTCCTAAACCTCCTCATATCTCATAACAGGTCTAAACAGCGTTTCTTCCGGAATCGCTATATCCCTATAAATTCGTGCTGTTTTTCGGTGGATTGGAGTACAAATTGGTGTAAATGGTGTATAAGCTTTTTATCATCGTCTCCGAAATATTCCTTACTCGTCTGACACTTTATTATACTCGCTTTTGAAATATGAGTCAAGACCTTCAAATTCGGACTGCCGAAGCTCCTTCGTTACATCGGTATAGATATTAAGCGTTGTTGAAATATCCTTATGACCAAGCGTGTCTTGAATGACCTTGACATTCACGCCCGCTTCGCACATTCTCGTCGTAAATGTATGTCTTAATGAATGGCAGCTAAAATGCGGAAGCAGCACTTCGGGATTTTCGTTCTTCAAAAACTGCTCATCATTACAGTCACGAATTATGCGGCGGATTGCTTTATTGAGCGTTCCCTGATGTTGTGGATTGCCGAAGCGATTGATAAAAATGAAATCTGTGTATCCGTCAATGGTAGCGGTACAAT
>CALHND010000001.1 GCA_938034875.1 uncultured Clostridia bacterium | reverse complement strand
CGGTAAATATACTGACGGTTTGTTTTGTATCTGATTGCCGCTTTTGTTACACCTTTTTTATTTGCATAGTTAATTAGGGCTTGACGGTACAGCATTGTTTGTGTTACAGTATTCATGACGAATGGTGCTTCCTTTCAGTTGGTGTCGCAACTTTAACTGTAACACAGAAAGCTCCATTCGTCACTCTTTTTTTAATCTCTGTAACACATCTATTGTAAACCTACAAACAAAATTCGACAAAAAATAAAAAATGTAGGTTTGTCAATGATGTGTTACAAAAATCAGAAAACTTCGCCGTTAGATAAAAAGGAATACAAATAATCGGCAGGAGATTTCCAGTTAAGAGGGCGTATAGGGAAATTATTGTACTTTCTGTTGTGAACAGCAAGTTGCTTTTTAAAGTCATCAAAAGAGTAAAATGAATGAGTAGCATAGAAGTATTCGTTATCTTTGCGATGTGAACGCTCTACCTTACCGTTGTGTCTGGGAGTGTACGGTTTTATCAGCTTGTGCTTTATGCCACACTGTTTGAGGCGCGCCTCAAACAGTGTGGGTGTCGGCTTTTCGGTATTGCCTAAGCTTTTAGTAAATTCCGAGCCGTTGTCGGTTTGAACACATTGTATCTTAAAAGGAAATTTTTTTATAAGGTGTTCAAGAAAAATGGCAGAGGAATATGTGCTGTGTTCCTCAAATGCTTCCAAATACCTAAAGCGTGAATACTCATCTATTGCGGTATATTGGTAAAATTTCTTGCCCTTTGCATCACCTACCATACACACCTCCGGTACAAATTTAACATCTATTTGAACTCTTTGACCGGGAAATTGCATTTGTTCATATTGTTTTGCCACATACTTTGGGTTTGGCGGTTTAACAGCCATTTGACCTTGTCTGCGTAAAATGCGATATAAGCCCGTCACCGAGCGAGTATATCCTCTTTGGCGCAGCTTTACCCAAAAAACCACCAATCCGGCGTTCATATTACGCTTTCGCATATCTGCAATTAGTTTTAATTCCTCTGCCGTATGTTCATTAGGGTGATGGTGCGGTCGGTGTGATTTGTCTGCTAATGATTGCAGCGTTCCGTCATATCTTTTCTGCCAACGGTAAATATACTGACGGTTTGTTTTGTATCTGATTGCCGCTTTTGTTACACCTT